>NZ_CAFK01000268.1 GCF_000239815.1 Bradyrhizobium sp. STM 3843
CGACAATGTGCCATTGCAGGCCGAAATTGGAATCGGCCACGGTGAGCCCGCACATCTGCATCGCAAGCGGCGCCGAGGTCATCACCAGGTTCATGACGGGATAGGCGATAGTGCCGCACAAGGCGGCCGCGATGAAGCGCGGCTGCCTGATGATGTCGAGCAGCGGCCGGCCGCCATGCAGATCGGCCGGTGCAGGCTTCGGCAGATCCACACCTGCCACGATCGCCATCGCGACCAGCGCGATCACCGCCTGCGCCAAATAGCTGAAGGCGAACGTGTAAGGCTGCCAGACGCCCATGGTCCATTGCACCAGCTGCGGGCCCAGCAGCCCTGCGAAGATGCCGCCCGCCATTACCCATGACACCGCCTTGGGCCGGAACGTCTCGCTGGCGCCGTCGGCGGCGGCAAACCGATAGGACTGCGCCACCGCACCATAGAGGCCACCGAGGAAGGTTGCAGCGCAGAACAGCGCGAACGAGCCACGCAGGATGGCGAGCGAGCCGAGCAGGCCGGTGACGGCGCCGAAGCCGGTGCCGATGATGAACGCGGTGCGGCGGCCGAAGCGCCGTGCAATCGCGCCAGTCGGCAAGGTGCCGACCGCGAGGCCGACCACATACATCGAGATCGGCACCGTGGCGAAGGCGCGATCGGGCGCGATGGTGGCGCCGACGATGGCCCCGGTTGCAAAAATCACCGCCGAATTGGCACCGGTCAGCGCCTGCGCCGCGGCGAGCCGCGCCACATTGCGCCGCGCCCGCGCGTCGTCGGTGATCTCGCCATCTGCCGTCAACTCGGTCATCTCTCGGTCCACGCGAGGCCGCTCGCTCTTTAAGTCCCTCTTATGAGGAGAAGGCACGGTCCCGGCAACCGGCCCGAACGGATGCGGGCCATGCAGCATGGCTCGTTTGGGGGAGCGTGGTGGGCTGAGCTCATCTGGGTTATGTATTTCACTCGAACGCGCCGAGGGACTTGAGCCACGTCAATCCGCGGCTGCCCTCCCCTCGCTCCGCCCGAACACCAGGATCATGTTGTTGGCGGGCATGTCGACGGTCTCACGCAATTCGAGCCCGACGCGTGCGGCGAGGGCGACGAGATCGGCGATATCGCGCACGCCCCAGTCCGGATGACTCTCGCGCAACGAGGTGTCGAACACCGCGTTGCTGAGCGCCGTGTGCTTGCCGTCGCGCTTGAACGGGCCGTAGAGCAGGAGCAGCCCGTCCGGCTGCAACGCCTGGGCGCTACCGGCAAACAGCCCCTCGGCCACGGCCCATGGCGCGATGTGGATCACATTGGCACAGAACACGGCACGCAGCGCCGCCGGACCGCCATCGGCCTGCAGTTTTGTCCACCAAGCGGAATCGGAGAGATCGATCTGCCGCGGCGGCCGGATGTTCGGCAGGCCGGCATGCGCGCGCCAGGCCGCGATGCTCTTGAGGTGCTGCTCGTTGTAGTCGGTGGGCCACCAGATGATACCGGGACCGCAGCGGGCAAAATGGACCACGTGCTGGCCGGTGCCGCTACCCGCCTCCAGCACGTCGCCGGTCGCCTGGCCGAGAAGGCGCGCCAGCACTGCCCAGATCGGCTGATGGTTGCGGTGAAAGGCCGCAGCATCCAGGCGTCCGTCGGGTTCCACCCGCCGGCCGTCCTTGCCGAACTCGACCACATACTCCGCCATCATGATCTCCTTCAAACTCAGCTCTCGTGAGCCGAAATCGAGAAACTCGGCCCGACGCCAGCCCGTTGCTGCATTGTCAGCCGATAGTGTTTATGCTTCTGAAATCCTATAGTACTGCGGTACAGCGAACGCCCGGAACACACCTTGCCCTCACGCTTGTTCACGAAAACCGCCCTGGCGCTGGGGCTCTGTCTGGTTGCCGCGCCGGTCGCGCAGGCGCAATCGGCGGTCAGCGAGGGCCAGAGGCTCGCCTTCGATCGCAGCAAAGGCAACTGCCTGACCTGCCATCAGATCAAGGGCGGCGATCTGCCCGGCTCGATCGGGCCGAAGCTCGAGAATCTGAAGCTCCGTTACGACCGTAATGAGCTGGTTGCGATCCTCAACGACGAGACCACACGCAACCCCCAGACCGCGATGCCGCCGTTCGGCCGCAACCGCATTCTGACCGAGCAGGAAATCAACGCGATCGTCGATTTCCTGCAGACCCTCTAGATCCGCACCTTGGAGAAATGTGAGATGACCGCCAGTTTGGGCTGCTCCGCCGAACAGTTGGCGACGCGCCGCCTGATCCTCAAAGGCGTCGCCGCCGTGACGCTGATCGGCCTCGGTCACGCCGCATTCGGCGCTGCGCCCGCATTCGCCGCCAACGACCCCTATCCGGAGGACGCCTTCAGGCTGAAGGGCGCGGCCGAGGCGATCAAGGCGCTGTACGGTCGGGAGCACGAGCCATCCGACAAGATCAAGCTCGATGCGCCCGAAATCGCCGAGAATGGCGGCGTGGTGCCGATCGCCCTTACCACGACGCTGCCGGACGTCACCTCGATCTCCTTCGTCGTCAGCGAGAATCCGAACGCGCTGGCGGCATCGTACAAGATCCCCGAAGGCACCGTGCCGGCGGTGGCGAACCGGCTGAAGATGGCCAAGACCTCGAATGTGATTGCGCTGGTCGAATCCGGCGGCAAGCTCTACAGCGCGACCAAAGAGGTCAAGGTCACGGTCGGCGGCTGCGGCGGTTAGGACGCGCATGCCACGGAAAGGTGGGAACCGGTTTTCCGACCAGGGCATGCGCCAACAAAGAGCTTAGGGACAAGACTTAGGGACAAGACAATGGCATCGAGCATCCGCGTGCGCGCGATCCAGAACGGCGACGTCACGGACGTGCAGACCCTGATCCAGCATCCGATGGACACCGGCCTGATCAAGGACGCCAAGGGCGAGCTGATCCCGGCGCATTTCATCCAGCAGCTCACCTTCGAGCACAATGGCAAGACCGTGTTCCTCGCCGACTGGGGCACCGCGGTTTCCAAGGACCCTTACGTGAAATTCGCCTTCAAGGGCGGCGCCAAGGGCGACGATCTGAAGGTGAGCTGGGTCGACAACAAGGGCGCAACCGACAGCCTGACCGCGAAGATCCAGTAGACATGCGTATCCACCCCGCCCTTTCCTTCCTCGCCGCTGTGCTCGCGCTTGTTGCGCCGGCCGTCGCCGCGCCGGCCGCCGAGAAGCCGGATCCGGCGGCTGATGCAAAGGCGTTCCAGGATTTCTTCCGCAAGAAATTTCCGCAGGTGAAGTTCGAGGACTTCGTCAACGGGCCGTATTCGATGAACGAGGACATGCGGAAGCAGTGGGAGGAGAAGGAGCAGTTTCCGCCCTATGAGTTCGCGCTCGAGGCCGGCAAGGAGATGTTCGAGAAGCCGTTCAAGAACGGCAAGACCTATGCGGATTGCTTTGCCAATGGCGGCATCGGCATCCGCCAGACCTATCCTTATTTCGACGACAAGGAAGGCAAGGTCGTCACGCTCGAGCTCGCGCTCAACCGCTGCCGCGAAGCCAATGGCGAGGCGCCCTATTCCTACGTCAAGGACGAGATGGCCGCGCTCACGGCCTACATGGCCTACACCTCGCGCGGCAAGCCGTTCGACATCAAGATCCCTGACGATCCGCGCGCGCTCGAGGCCTATGAGAGGGGCAAGGAGTACTTCTACACCCGCCGCGGCCAGCTCAATTTCTCCTGCGCGAGCTGTCACGTCCAGAATCCCGGCGAGCGCATCCGCGCCGAGATCCTGGCGCCGGCGCTCGGCATCCTGAATGCGATGCCGATCTACCGCTCCGAATGGAGCGGCATGGGCACGATCAGCCGCCGCTTCACGACCTGCAACAGCCAGATCCGCGGCGTGCCGCTGGAGCCGCAATCCGAGGAATATCGCGACCTCGAATATTATCTCTCCTACGTCTCGAACGGCCTGCCGATCTCGGGACCGGGAGCAAGACCATGAGTGCGGCCATGAAGGCGATCATCGTCACCGCCATCCTGCTTGCCGCGGGTAGCGCCGCGTGCGCCAGCTCGGAAGCCGATTTCAAGACGGCGTTTGCCGCGGCCGACGCTGCCGAGAAGGAAGCCGGACGCCTGCGCAACCAATGGACGACGACGGAAGCCGCGCTTGCCACCGCAAAGAAGGCGGCCGAGGCCGGCAATTTCGATGAGGCCGTCAAGTCGGCCCAGGACGCGGAAGCGTTGGCCAAGGCCTCGATCTTCCAGGCGACCTCCGAGAAACAGCGCTGGAAGGCGATGGAGATCCGTTAGGTTGGCCAGAGCTACGGATGCAAGGCGATGAGTGTTCGGCGCCGGGATTTTTTGAAACTTGCGGGCGCCGCGCTTGCAACGCCGGCGTTGCTGCGCAGCTCGCGCGCGGCCGAGACGGTCAGCCTCTACGATCTCGAACGCTTCGGCAATGTCCGCATCCTGCATCTCACCGACACGCATGCGCAGCTGAGGCCGGTCTATTTCCGCGAGCCCAGCGTCAATATCGGCATCGGTGCGATGTGGGGCCAGCCGCCGCATCTGGTCGAACGCGCCTTCCTCGATCGCTACGGCATCCGCCCTGATAGCGCCGAGGCCTACGCCTTCACCTCGTTCGAGTTCGAGAAATCGGCGCCGCGCTTCGGCCGGCTCGGCGGCTTCGCGCATCTGAAGACCCTGGTCGACAAATTGCGCGGCGATGTCGGCGAGCATCGCTCGCTGCTCGTCGATGGCGGCGATCTCTGGCAGGGCAGCGGGCTCGCCAACACCATGCAGGGCACCGACATGGTCGAGGCCGCCAATCTGCTCGGCATCGAGGCGATGACCGGGCATTGGGAGTTCACCTATGGCGAGGCGGCCCTGCGCGACAACCTCGCCCGCTTCAAGGGCGAGTTCCTGGCGCAGAATGTGTTCCTGACCGAGGAAGCCGCCTTCAACGACGCCAAGGCGTTCGACCCGGTCTCGCGCCGCGTGTTCAAGCCTGCGACGATCAAGGAAATCGGCGGGTTTCGCATCGCCGTGATCGGCCAGGCGTTTCCCTACGTTCCGATCGCGCATCCCAAACGCTTCACGCCGGACTGGACCTTCGGCATCCACGAGGAGGAGCTGCAGGCGCTGGTCGGTGAGCTGCGCAAGGAGAAGGCCGATGCGGTGGTGCTGCTGTCGCACAACGGCATGGATGTCGACCTCAAGCTTGCCAGCCGCGTGACCGGCATCGATGTCATCCTCGGTGGCCACACGCATGATGCGGTGCCGCAGCCGGTCGTCGTCAAGAATGCCAACGGCACCACGCTGGTCACCAATGCGGGTTCGAACGGCAAGTTTCTGGCCGTGCTCGATCTCGAGATCGCCAAGGGCCATATTGCCGACGTACGCTATAGACTGCTGCCGGTCTATTCCGAGCTCCTGAAGCCGGATCCGGCGATGCAGGCGCTGATCGATCAATTGCAGCAGCCGCAGGTGGCCGTCTGGAGCGACAAGGTCGCCACCGCCGAGCGTCTGCTCTACCGTCGCGGCAATTTCGAAGGCTCGACGGACGAATTGATCTGCGACGCCTTGCGCAACGAGCTCGATGCGGAAATCGCATTCTCGCCCGGCTTCCGCTGGGGCCCCACCATGCTCGCCGGCCAGTCCGTGACCATAGAGGACCTCCTGGCGCAGACCGCCATCACCTATCCCGAAACCTACGTCCAGGAGATGACGGGGAGCGAGATCAAGGATGTGCTGGAGGATGTCTGCGATAACCTCTTCAACGCCGACCCTTATCTGCAGCAGGGCGGCGACATGGTGCGGGTCGGCGGGCTGACCTATCGCTGCGCTCCGTCAGAGGCGATCGGCCGCCGCATCTCGGATCTCAAGCGGACCGGTGGCCAAGCGCTCGAAGCCAACCGGCGCTACAAAGTCGCGGGCTGGGCCTCGATGAACGCGCAGACCGGCAAACCGGTGTGGGAGGTGGTCGCAAGCCATCTCCGGTCGGCCGCGCCCTCGATCAGCGCGCACAGCGTCGTCCTGAGCGGTGTCGACGGCAATCCGGGACTAGCCGATCCGTCCTGACGGGGTCAGCGCCGATCAGCTTTAAACATGACCGCTGCAACAATGCCGCTGTGTAGGACCACGGGTCTTCAGCAGAATATTATTCCATCTTCAGCTAGAATAGGAGTATAAACGAGCTGTTCTGCCAGCTCGCCGCAGTCCTTTTCGCCTGTCTGGCTCCACAGGGACGAAGGTCCTCCCAGCGAACGTCCTGGCCCCTCGTGGAGATCAGGCGCGACCGCTCCGTCTCCGGACGATGCCTTGCATCACGAGGCCCTCGGTCCAAATTGCGAGGATACGCCGATGATCTTCCGCCAATTGTTCGACAGCGTCTCCGGCACGTATAGCTACGTCCTGGCGAGCCGCACGGGCGGCGAGGCGCTGATCATCGATCCCGTGCTGGAGAAGGTCGATCGCTACTGCCAGCTGTTGCGCGAGCTCGACCTGAAGCTGGTCAAGGCCGTCGACACCCATCTGCACGCCGATCATGTCACCGGCCTCGGTGCTTTGCGCGACCGCACCCATTGCGTCACCATCATGGGCGAGCAGACCAAGGCCGACGTGGTGGCGATGCGGGTCGCGGATGGCGACAGAATCGGAATCGAAGGCCTCAGCCTCGACGTGATGTACACCCCGGGCCACACCGATGATTCCTACAGCTTCCTGACAGGCGACCGCGTCTTCACCGGAGACACGCTGCTGATCCGCGGCACCGGGCGCACCGATTTCCAGAACGGCGACGCGCGGGCGCAATATGACTCGATCTTCAATCGGCTGTTGCGGCTGCCCGACGAAACGCTGGTCTATCCCGCCCACGACTACAAGGGGGACACCGTCTCCACCATCGGCGAGGAGCGCCGCTACAATCCGCGCCTGCAGGTCCGCTCAGTCGACGACTACGTGAGCTTGATGGCGAATCTGAAGCTGCCCAATCCGAAGATGATGGACGTGGCGGTGCCTGCGAATATGCGGGTCGGGCTGCATCAGGAAGAGTTGGCCAAGCAGGGGCTATCGCTGTCGGCGCGCCAGGCGATCGAATGCCTGGGCAGGCCGGACGTGCTGCTGGTGGATCTGCGCGAGGCCAGCGAACGCGCCAAGCACGGCACCCTGTCGGGCGCGCTGCACGCGCCCTATCCGGCCATCGAGGACAGTCTCAGACCCGGCGGCATGCTGCGCGAGGTGGCCGCCGCCACCGGCCGGCGCATCGTGTTCTTCTGCGCCTATGGCGAACGCTCCGCGATGGCGGTGAACGCTGCGCAAGAGGCCGGGCTCGCCAATGCCGCCCATATCGAAGGCGGACTGGATGCCTGGAAGAAAGCCGGCGGGCCGGTGGTGGCCGGACTCGCCTGATCCAGCGCTGCGGGAATGCTGCGGGGGATGATGGGTACGCGCGACCTCTTCCGCTGTCGTCCCGGGCAAGCCAGCACAGCGAGCGCGACCCGGGATCCATAAACACCGCCGGTCCTGCGCGGGCGCGCTGGAGCCACAGCGCGTCTCCACACAAATGCTTGTGGTCATGGGTCCCCGCGTTCGCGGGGACGACACCATTTTTGCTGAGGCAGCATGCACCTCAAGCCGAGTCCTGCCCTGGGGACCGGCAGCAGCGAAAATACCCAATGTGCAGACGCCGCAGGCAACAGCCCCTGCCACGCGCACGTGCCATGCGCCCGGATTCATGGACAATGAACGGCTATGGTCGATACTGTGGCTTGTTGTCGCGCAGGACCATTCCAGCGCCGCCCAGCGCCGCGCGCCCATATTGCGGGAGCACAGACCAGAGTTCCATGCGCCAGGAAGGAAACGGAAGAGTTCATGGCTGACGTCCTCGCCGCATCGCAACAGACCGAGCTCCCGACCAAGGCAGCGTCGTCAGTGCGCACGCTGGTGCTGGTCTCGCTCGCGCATTGGGTCAGCCATTTCCACATGCTGGTGTTGCCGATGCTGTTCCCGTTCCTCAAGGAACAGCTCGGTGTCGGCTATGTCGAGCTGGGCTTGCCGTTGACCCTGTTCGCGGTGGTGTCGGCGTTGACCCAGGCCCCCGTCGGCTATCTGGTCGACCACGCCGGCGCCCGCCGGATCCTGTTGCTTGGCCTGACGCTGGGTGGCCTGTCGCTCGTAGCCCTCGGTCTCTATCTGAGCTACGCGAGCCTCATCGTCGCAGCCGTGCTGCTTGGCCTCGCCAACGCCGTCTATCATCCGTCCGACTACGCGCTGCTCTCGGCGCACATGGAAGAACAGCGGATGGGGCGCGCCTTCGGCGTGCACACCTTCTCGGGCTATCTCGGCAGTGCGGTGGCGCCGGCGATCATGGCGGCACTCGTCGCCACCGTCGGCGGCTTCGCCGCTCTGATCGTCGCGGGCCTGGTCGGTCCCGTGACCGCGCTGTTGTTGCTGCTGGGCAATGTGCCGGAGGTCCCGCCGCATCCGCATCACGCCGATGGTATCAAGGCCAAGCAGCCGAACCTGCTGACCCCGCTGCTGATCCTGCTCACCTTCTTCTTCATGCTGCTCAGCCTCTCCAATTCCGGCATCTCGAGCTTCGGCGTGGTCGCGCTGATGAGCGGCTATGGCATCTCCTTCTCGAGCGCCAACGTCGCGCTGACCGCCTTCCTCGGCGCCAGCGCCGTCGGCGTTCTCGCCGGCGGATATCTCGCGGATCGGATTCGCCATCATAACCTGGTGGCAGCCGTGGCCTACGCCATCAACACGGTGCTGGTGCTGGCGATCACGTTCCTTACTTTGCCGACCGTCCTTCTCACTGCCGTGATGCTGCTGGCCGGCTTCCTCAGCGGCGTGATCGCGCCCTCCCGCGACATGCTGGTTCGCAACGCCGCGCCTGCGGGCGCCGCAGGGCGCGCCTTCGGCATCGTCTCCACCGGCTTCAATTTCGCAGGCGTCGTGAGCCCGCTGCTGTTCGGCTGGATCATGGACATGAACGCGCCGCGCTGGGTGTTCGGCGCCTCCGTCGTGTTCATGGTGCTGACAATCGTGCTGGCGTTCTTCACCGAGCCGAAGAAGGCGAAGGCGTAGTCTCCTGTAGGACCGGCCCGTCGACGCACTTGGTTGCGTGAGGGGTCTCTCTCCGCAAACGACGCGCGTGGAGGCATACCCTTCGCCCGACCGAGGCCGCTGCTCCATCTGACATGCCTTCTCCCACAGGGGAGAGGGCGCAGCCACAGGCATCTCTCTGATCTTCGCGCGACGCTCGGAGTTGATCTCGGCGCGAGCTGCTTCGCCGCGCAACGCTGCTGTCTCTTGCGGCAGGTTGACATCATTCCGCATCAGCCGATGATATCCCGATAACAACAACATCCGGGGAAGAACGCCATGACCGCTCAACCAGATCTCGTGATCCGCGGCGGCACGATTGCGGATGGAACAGGTCGCGCGCTCTACGAAGCAGACGTCGCCATGAGCGGCGGGCGCATCACTGAGGTCGGCAAAGTTCAGGCGAAGGGCCGCGAAGAAATAGATGCCAAGGGCAAGCTGGTCACGCCCGGCTTCGTCGACGTGCACACGCATTACGACGGCCAGGTGACCTGGAGCCATGAGATCTCGCCGTCGTCACAGAACGGCGTGACCACGGCGATCATGGGCAATTGCGGCGTCGGCTTCGCGCCCTGCCGCCCGGTCGATCATCAGCGGCTGATCCAGCTGATGGAGGGCGTCGAGGACATCCCCGAGCCGGTGCTGTCGGCAGGGATACCCTGGGCCTGGGAAAGCTTTCCTGAGTACCTGAACTGGCTGTCCGAGCGTGACTTCGACATGGATATCGGCGCGCAGCTGCCGCATGCGGCGCTGCGGGTCTATGTGATGGGCGAACGCGGCGCGCGGCGCGATCCCGCAACGGCGGATGACAACCGCACGATGGCGGCGCTGGCGAGCGAGGCCGTGCGCGCCGGCGCGCTGGGATTTTCCACCTCGCGCACGCTCAATCATCGCACCTCGACCGGCGACTACACCCCGACGCTCAAGGCCGGCGAGGACGAACTGACGGCGATCGCCGGCGCGATGCAGAGCGCAGGCCGCAGCGTGCTGCAATTCGTGCTCGACATTTCCACCATCCACGAAGATCTGCCGATGATGCTGCGGGTCGCGGAGAGAACGCGTTGTCCGATTTCTTTCTCGGTGACGCAGAACGACCGCGCGCCTGAGCGCTGGCGGCAGACCCTCGCCGAGATCAACGCGGCCGCCGCGGGTGGCCTCTCCGTCACGACCCAGATCGCAGCGCGACCAGTCGGATTGCTGCTCGGGCTGGAGCTGTCACGCAACCCGCTGCAGACCCATCCGAGCTACAGGGCAATCGCCCATCTGCCGCTGGCCGAGCGGGTCGCGCAAATGCGCCGGCCCGAGCTGCGCGCGGCGATCCTGAGCGAGCAGGCGACGGCGACCGACGACCCGCTGTTCTTCCGGCCGAACTACGACAAGATGTATCTGCTCGGCGATCCGCCGGACTATGAGCAGCCGCCGGAGAACGCGCTCGGCGCGCAGGCGCGCGCGAGAGGCTGCCGGCCCGAAGAGCTCGCCTACGACGCGATGCTGTCGGACGACGGCCGCGGCATGCTCTACGTGCCGTTCCTCAACTACGCGGACGGCAATCTCGATGCGACCTATGAGATGCTGCGCGATCCGAGCGCGGTGCCGGGCCTGAGCGACGGCGGCGCGCATTGCGGCATCATCTGCGATGCGAGCTTTCCAACCTATCTGCTGACGCATTGGACCCGCGACCGCAAGCGCGGCGACAGGCTGTCGGTCCCGTTCGTGGTCGCCGCGCAATCCCGCAAGACCGCACTCTCGGTCGGGCTCAACGAGCGCGGCCTGATCGCCGCCGGCTACAAGGCCGACGTCAATGTGATCGACTATGACCGGCTGCACCTGCATCCGCCCAAGGTACACTACGACCTGCCGGTCGGCGGCCGCCGCCTGATGCAGCACGTCGATGGTTACGAGGCGACGATTGTCTCCGGCGTGGTGACACGGCGGAATGGCGAGGTCACCGGCGCACGGCCGGGACGGCTGATCAGGGGCGCGCAGGCGAGCGTGCAGTGAACTGCTAGCGCGCTTGGCTTGCATAGACAACGTCGTCATGCCCCGCGCAGGCGGGGCATCCAGTACGCCGAGAGGGTAGTGATTAGCATCTAATGGCGGTGGACTACTGGGTCACCCGCCTTCGCGGGTGACGACGCGAAGTTATGGCATGGCCGACGTCACGCGGAGTTCCAGATCTCACGCAAACTCCGGCGCTGTTGCCTCCCGAGCCGCCTGCAGGCGCGCGCGCTCGGTGTCGGGCCAGAGCAGCGCGAGGCCGAGCAGGCCCGAGATCACCAGGACCACCGCATTGACCTGGAAGCCAAGCAGAAAGCCGTCGAGCGCATTGGCGGCGCCCTGCACCACTCTGCCCATCACGTTCGGCGCGATGATGCCGGCCAGAGTGTAGACCGCGCCGTAGATCGAGATCGCAGCTCCGCGCTGTGCGACCGGCGTGAACTCGCCGATCATGAGCGGACAGACCACGTAGATCGCTCCGGACAGACCGGAGCCGACCACGATCAGGGCAATCTGAACAGCGGCCGTGCCGCCATAAGGCACCAGCGCCATCAGCAGTCCGCCCACAACAAGCGGCGCAGCTCCGAGCACGCCGCGGGCGATGCGCGTCGAATAGCCGCGCGCCATCAGCATCTGTGACAGCAAGCCGGCGGTAATGACGACGGTCGCACCGAAGATCCACGGCAGCACTGAGATGATGCCGGCCTGCTCCTGGCTGAAGCCGAGGCCCTTGATGAGAAAGGACGTGAACCAGGTCAGTCCGAGCGACAGCGCCCAATAGGCGCTGAAGGCCGCGGCGATGCAGCCGATGAAGGTGCGCGACAGCAGGAGCCGTGCGTAAGGCACACGGACCTCGCGCGTCGCAACCGCTTCGATCCCGGCCAGGGGGCCTTCCTTGCCGAGCACGAACCAGGCGGCAACCCACGCCAGCCCGACCACCCCGAGCGCGCCAAAGGCATAATGCCAGCCATAACGGACAATGATGAAGTTCAAGGCGGGCACCGCGATGATCACGCCGAAGGCCGACCCTTGCGTCAGGATGGCAGTCGGCAGCGCGCGCTTCTCGTCCGGGAACCATTTGTAGATGGCGTGGATTGCGACCGAGGCAGCCGGACCTTCTCCGGCGCCGAGAATGACACGGCAGATCAGCAAGGTCGTGAAGCCGGCCGCGCCGACCATTGGTAGCTGCGCCAGCGCCCAGATCAGCGCCAGCACCAGCAGGACCCATCGCGTTGCGATGCGATTGACCAGAAAGCCGACCGCAATTGCGGAGATCGAGAACAGGAAAAAGAACGAAGACCCGAGCAGGCCGAACTTCTCGGGGGTGAGCTCGAGATCGGTCATGATCGGCACGCCGGCGAGCCCCACCACGATCTTGTCGGCGAAGTTAACCACCATGAACAGAAACAAGAGACATGTAATGGTCCAGGCGCCCTTCGGAGTTTCCCTGGGCGTCTGCATCCGTGTGGCTGCGGCCATATGTTCCTTCCCGTCGTACTTCATTCGCCCTGTTGGCCGGGCATGACGACATGCTAGCCGCGCGACTCAAGCCGGCGCAACCCCGCGGGTTGCCGGCCCCCCACACGATACCGGAGATCCGCGCGCTGCTGTGCAAACGAGACCGTGATCTTGCACGTGAGCCTTGCTATATGCCGTGACGCAAAATGGCAGTTGGTCGTGTTAAGCGTTCGAAACCTGTTCAAGACCTATCGGTCGGCCGGTGAGCCGATCAGCGTGCTGCGCGGCGTCGACCTCGACGTCGCCAGCGGCGAGCGCGTGGCGCTCACCGGTGAGTCCGGCTCCGGCAAGAGCACGCTGTTGCACCTCATTGCGGGCCTCGATGCGGCCGATAGCGGCGACATCAAGCTCGAAGGAGCCTCGATCGGCGCGCTGGATGATGCCGAGCGAGCGGCGCTGCGGCGCGAGCGTCTTGGGCTGGTGTTTCAGCAATTCAACCTGGTGCCGAGTCTGTCGGTCTCCGACAATCTCAGCTTTCAAGCCCGGCTGGCCGGCCGGCATGATCCGGCCTGGCACGCCGAATTGGTGGAGCGTCTCGGCCTTGCCGCCGTCCTGCAGCGCTATCCCGAACAGCTGTCCGGCGGCCAGCAGCAGCGCGTCGCCATTGGCCGCGCCTTGGCGGTGAAGCCGCTGTTGCTGCTCGCCGACGAGCCGACCGGCAATCTGGACGAAACGACGGCCGACGAGGTGATGACGCTGACCGGCGACCTGGTCAGGCGCACTGGCTGCGGCTTTCTGATGGTGACGCACAGCATGCGGCTGTCGGCGATGCTCGACCGGCAAGTCACGCTCCACGCCGGACGCGTGGCATGAGGCGCGTGCTCTGGATCCTCGCTGTCCTGCTCAGCCATTGGCGGCGCCATCCGATGCAGCTTGCCACGCTGCTGATCGGGCTGATCTCGGCGACAGCGCTGTGGAGCGGCGTGCAGGCCCTGAACCAGCAGGCACGCCAGTCCTATGATCGCGCGGCAGCAATCTTTGGCGGCGCGCGCACGCCGATGCTGGTCGCGCGCGACGGCAAGGCGTTTCCGCAGGCGCTGTTCGCCGAATTGCGCCGCGCCGGCTGGCCGGTGTCGCCGGTCGTCGAAGGGCGCGTGCAGATCGACGGTCATTCGGCCCGGCTGCTCGGCATCGAGCCGATCTCGCTGCCGGTCGAGGTCGGCAACGCGCCGACTCTCGGCCGCACTGATCTGGAAGCCTTCCTGACTGCACCGGGACAGACCCTGGTCGCGCCCGAAACATTGGCCGATCTCGAATTGAAGCAGGGAGACACGCCGCGGCTCAGCAATGATGCCACGCTGCCGCCGCTCAAGCTGCAGCCGCAGCTCGCCCCTGGCGTGCTGGTGGTCGACATCGGCGCCGCGCAACAGCTGCTCGGCAAATCAGATCAAATCTCGCGGCTCCTGGTCGGCAACAGCCATGGACCGCGCAAGCCGCTGCAGCAGGTCGCCGGCGACCGGCTGATGCAGGTCGAACCCGATGCCGAGACGGATCTGGAGCGGCTCACCGACAGCTTCCACCTCAACCTCACGGCCTTCGGCTTGTTGTCGTTCGTGGTCGGGCTCTTCATCGTCAACTCCGCCGTCGGCCTTGCCTTCGAGCAGCGGCTGCCGATGCTGCGAACCCTGCGTGCCTGCGGCGTCTCCGCGCGGCAGCTGAACACGGTGCTGGTTGCCGAGCTCGTCGTGCTCGCGCTGGCCGCCGGTCTCGCCGGCCTGGTCTGCGGCTATGTCATTGCCGCGGCGCTGCTGCCGAACGTCGCCGCATCATTGCGCGGACTCTATGGCGCGCAGGTGCCGGGCGAATTGAGCCTGCAGCCGGAATGGTGGCTCGCGGGGCTTGTGATCAGCATCATCGGCGCGCTCGCAGCCGCCGCGACCAGCCTGATCAAGGCGCTGCGGCTGCCGATCCTCAGCTCAGCCCAGGCCTATGCCTGGCAGGACGCCCAGCGGCGCTGGCTGAAGCTGCAGAGCGCGCTGGCGCTCGCTTTCTTCGCGGTCGCGGCCCTGCTGTTATGGCTCGGTCAGTCGTTGCTCGCCGGCTTCGGTGTGCTCGCGGCCCTGATGCTCGGCGCGGCGCTGCTGTTGCCCTCCATCCTGGAATTCGCGTTGCGGCTGGGCGAGCGCGGCGCGCGGCAGGCGCTGGTGCAATGGTTCTGGGCCGACGGCCGGCAGCAAATCTCGGGATTGTCGCTGGCGCTGATGGCGCTGCTGCTTGCGCTCGCAGTCAATGTCGGTGTCTCGACCATGGTCGAGACCTTCAACCGGACATTCCTGGTCTGGCTCGATGGCCGGCTCGCCGCCGACATCTATGTCAGCGCCGCCGATGAGGCCCAGGCGCGTGCGATCCAGAGCTGGCTGCGGGCACGTCCCGAGGTGGAGGCGGTGCTGCCGGGCGGCCGTGCCGAGACGCAATTGGCCGGCGCGCCGGTCGATGTTCTCGGCCTGCCGGATCACGCGACCTATCGCGACCATTGGCCGCTGCTGCAATCGGCTCCCGATGCATGGAAGCGGCTGGTGCCCGGCGATGCCGGCTTCATCAGCGAGCAATTGTCGCGCCGGCTCAATCTGTCGGTCGGCGACTACATCGATATCCCTGCCCCCGGCGGCGACTGGGACGTCGAGATCGTCGGCATCTATGCCGACTATGGCAATCCCAAGGGGCAGATCGCGGTGAACGTGGCGGCATTGACCCGCCGCTTCCCGGCGACGCCGCTGACGCGGATGGCGGTGCGCACCGATCCGGCCAATGTGCCGACCTTGATCGCTGCGTTGTCCAATCAGTTCGGCCTCGATGGCCGCAATGTCGTCGACCAAGCCAGCATCAAGCGGGAATCGAAGCAGATCTTCAATCGCACCTTTGCGGTGACGGGCGCGCTGAACGCCTTCACGCTCGGCGTCGCCGGCGTGGCGCTGTTGACCAGCCTGCTGACGCTCGCCAATGCGCGGCTGCCGCAGCTCGCACCGTTGTGGGCGATCGGGTTGACGCGGCGGCGGCTTGCGCTGATCGAGCTGTTGAAGACCTTGTCGGTCGCTGCCATCACGGCGCTCCTGGCGTTGCCGCTCGGGCTCGTGGTGGCCTGGTGCCTGATCGCGATCGTCAATGTGAAAGCGTTCGGCTGGCGGCTGCCATTCGATGTGTTTCCGCTGCACTTGATCCGGCTGCTGATCGTGGCGCTGCTGGCGGCGGTAGCCGCATCCTTGCTACCGGTGCTGCGGCTGGCGCGCATGCAGCCGGCCGATCTGGTCAGGGTGTTCACCATTGAGCGCTAGCCGCACCATCATCACACGGCGTGCCTTTGCCGGCGGGGCTGCGCTGCTTGGGCTGATGCGATCCGCCCGCGCACAGGGCTTTGCGGGCTTGAGCGAGGACGCCGACGGCTTTGCGCAGGTGCTGCCCGGCAAGGACTTCGTCTTCCCGGCCGATCACGGGCCGCATCCCGACTTCCGCATCGAATGGTGGTACGTGACCGCGAACCTGACCGACGTCGCCGGCAACGCCTATGGCCTGCAGTGGACGTTGTTCCGCCAGGCGGCGCGACCGGGACCGCAGGGCGAAGGCTTCGCCAATCAGCAGCTCTGGATGGCGCATGCGGCGGCGACGCGCGCCGACAGCCATCGCACGGCGGAGAAATTCGCGCGCGGCGGCGTCGGGCAGGCCGGCGTGGTGGACAAGCCGTTCCAGGCCTGGATCGACGATTGGCAGATGGCGGGCTCGGATCGTACCGATGATGCGTCGCTCGCGCCGATCGAGATCGCAGCGTCCGCGTCCAACTTCGCCTACGCGCTGTCTCTCGAGGCGGATCGTCCCGTGGTGCTGCAGGGCGATCATGGCTACAGCAGGAAATCCGAGCACGGCCAGGCGTCATACTATTACAGCCAGCCGTTCTATCGCGCGCGCGGTCATCTCAGCTTCGACGACCACTCGGTCGAGGTTTCAGGATCAGCCTGGCTCGACCGCGAATGGAGCAGCCAGCCGCTCGCCTCCGACCAGAGCGGCTGGGACTGGTTCGCGCTGCATTTCGCCTCCGGCGAGAAGCTGATGCTGTACCGGATGCGTCAGAGGAGCGGCAACTACACATCAGGCACATGGATCGGCGCCGACGGCCGGGCTCGCCCGCTGGGGCCGGATGGGATCGTGATGACGCCGACACAGACCGTGGAGATCGGCAGCCACAAGCTTCCGGTGAGCTGGCGCGTGGACATCCCGGCGCTGTCGATCGGACTCGCGACCACCCCGCTCAATCCAAGATCCTGGATGGCCACCAGCGTGCCTTATTGGGAGGGCCCGATCAGCTTCACCGGAAGTCATCAGGGGGTAGGCTATCTCGAGCTGACGGGATATTGAGAGCGCGCGTTCACGGGGAGGCACGCCATGCATCACTTCACCGCACTGGTCACCATTCTCGCCATCCTGCTCTATTTCTACACCAGCGTCCGCGTGTCACAGGCGCGCAGCCGCTTCGGCGTCAAGGCGCCGGCGATCATCGGGAATGCCGATTTCGAGCGCGTCTTCCGCGTGCAGATGAACACGCTGGAATGGATGCCGATCTTCCTGCCGGGATTGTGGCTGTTTGCGATCTATGTCAGCGACGCGATCGCTGCCTTGATCGGGCTGGTCTGGATCGTGGGCCGCGTGCTCTACATGTTCGCCTATGCGGAAGCCGCCAACAAGCGGGGGCCCGGATTCGCGATCCAGGCGACCGCGAGTTTCGCGCTGCTGCTCGGCGCGCTGGTCGCGATCATCTGGCGCATTCTGCACGGCTGATCGGCCCGCCCTCCGCAGTCATCCCGGCCTCGGGCCGGGACGCATCACAATCGGCCTGTGTTGGTTGCGCGAACGTTCAACGCCCAGCCTGCCTCAAGGCAGATCACGCGGTATGGGCCCCGGCTTTCGCCGGGGCGACACCGGTTGGTTTGCGAGATCACTTCGTGAGCGGGCAGCCGCTCTCCTTGGCGGAGAAGAACGCCTTGTCGCCCGGCACGGTCGAGATCAGCTTGTAGTAATCCCACGGCTTCTTCGACTCGGACGGCGCCTTGACCTCGAACAGATACATGTCGTGCACCATGCGGCCGTTGGCCAGCACCTTGCCTTGCGCGAACGCATCGTCGACCGGCAGCTCCTTGAGCTTGGCAACGACCGCATCCGAGTCCTTGGTCCCGGCGGCCTTGACCGCCTTCAGATAGGACAACGTCGCCGAATAGGTGCCGGCATGGATCATGCTCGGCATCCGGCCGGTGCGCTTGAAGAAGCGCTCCGAAAAGGCGCGGGCCTTGTCGTCATGGTCCCAATAGAAGCCTTCGGTGAGGATCAGGCCCTGGGCCGCATCGAGCCCAAGACCATTCACTTCGGCGAGCGTCATCAGGAGACCTGCGAGCTTCTGGCCGCCCTTGACGATGCCGAACTCGGCCGCCTGCTTGATCGAATTGGTGGTGTCGAGGCCGGCATTGGCGAGCCCGATGATCTTGGCCTTCGAGCTCTGCGCCTGCAGCAGGAAGGACGAGAAATCGGAGGAATTGAGCGGGATGCGCACCGAGCCCAGCACCTTGCCGCCCTTGGCCTTGACGATGTCGCTGGTGTCCTTCTCCAGCGCGTAGCCGAAGGCATAATCGGCGGTCAGGAAGAACCAGCTGTCGCCGCCCGCCTCGACCAGCGCACCGCCCGTGCCCACCGCGAGCGCGTGGGTGTCGAAGGACCAATGGAAGCCGTAGGGCGTGCAGGCATCCCCGGTGATGCGCGAGGTCGCGGCGCCCACGACAATGTCGATCTTTTTCTTCTCCGCGGACAATTCCTGCACGGCGAGCGCGACCGAGGAGGTCGTCAGCTCCGTGATCATGTCGACACCTTCGGTGTCATACCAGCGCCGCGCGATCGAGGTGGCGAGATCGGGCTTGTTCTGGTGGTCGGCGGTGACCATCTCGACCTTCTGGCCCAAAACTTCGCCGCCGAAATCCTCGATCGCCATCTTCGCGGCCTCGACCGAATATTTGCCGCCATAGTCGGCATAGACGCCGGATTGGTCGTTGAGGATGCCGATCTTGACCTGAGCCGATGCAGGCGCGGCCATAAAAAGGGCTCCGACCGCGACAAAGGCCAACAAGCTCGATTTCATCAGTTTTCTCCCAGCCATTCTTGTTCTGAACGCCGTTCTGTTGTGAACGCGCTTCCGATGTTACGGCATAACCCCGGCGCCGCCCATCCCTTCCCTGTCGGCCAATAGTTGAGCCTTCAGTTGAGCGTCGGGTTCCAGTTGGCTAGACTTGTCGGCAAACCAAGAACGAGCCGTCCCGGGAGGACAGCGCGTGCAAGGAGGAAAGGCTTCGCGTCTGACAATTGGTCCGGACCGAGGCATCGGCGAGAACGCGTGGCTTGCGTTTGCGCCATTTGGTCGCATCCTCGTCGCCGCTCCTCCCAGCTCACGGCCGGCACCCTCGGGAGGAACGATGTATACCGGCAAACATGCCCGCCTGCGCCCGCTGCAGCCCGCTTTCATCATGGCATCGTCAGGCGAAGCCGTGACCTATCGCGAGCTGGAAGCCCGTAGCAACCGACTGGCGCATCTGTTTCGCAATCGCGGGCTCAAGCGGCTCGATCACTATGCAATCTTCATGGAGAACAACAGCCGCTATCTCGAGGCTTGTGGCGCCGGTGAGCGCTCCGGGCTCTATTTCACCTGCGTGAACTCGTTTCTCACCCCGGGCGAGCTCGCTTATATCCTCAACAACAGCCAGTCGCGGCTGCTGGTCACGTCAGTCGCAAAGCTCGACGTCGCGCGCGAGGCATTGAAGGAAGCCCCCAACGTCGAGCTCTGCGTGGTTGCCGATGGCCCGGGCGAGAGCGAGCGCATCGTTGGGTTGGACGAGGCCGTCGCCGGACTGCCGAAGACGCCGCTTCCCGACGAGTGCATCGGCACCGCGATGCTGTACTCCTCCGGCACGACGGGCCGGCCCAAGGGCATCCTGCGTCCGCTCCCGGAGCAGCCGCCGGCGCAGCAGCTGCCGCTGTTCGATTTTCTCGAGAAGCTGTGGCGCTATCGCGAGGGCATGATCTATCTGTCGCCGGCACCGCTCTATCACTCGGCGCCCCAGGCAGCGGTCAATCTCACGATTCGCATGGGCGGCACCGCCATCATCATGGAGAGCTTCGATCCCGAGCGCTATCTGCAGCTGATCGAGCAATGGGGCATCACGCACAGCCAGCTGGTGCCGACGATGTTCTCGCGCATGCTGAAGCTGCCGGAGGAGGTGCGCACACGATACGATATTTCCTCGCTCGAGGTCGCGATCCACGCCGCCGCGCCCTGCCCGGTGCAGGTCAAGGACGAGATGATCAAATGGTGGGGGCCGATCATCCACGAATATTACGGCGCGACCGAAGGCCTAGGCTTCACTGCCTGCGACAGCGAGCAGTGGCTGGCGCATCGCGGCACGGTCGGCAAGGTTCTGTTCGGCGAACTGCATATTCTCGACGCCAACATGCAGGAATGCGCGACCGGCACGGCGGGCACCGTGTGGTTCAAGTCCGGCTCGGCGTTCGAATATTTCAACGACCGCGAACGCACCCAGGAGGCGCGCTCGCCCGACGGCAACATGAGCACGGTCGGCGATGTCGGTTATGTCGATGCCGACGGCTATCTCTATCTCACCGACCGCGCCACCTTCATGATCATTTCCGGCGGGGTGAACATCTATCCGCAGGAATGCGAGAACCTGCTGATCACCCATCCCAAGGTCGCCGATGCCGCGGTGTTCGGCGTGCCCAATGCCGATCTCGGCGAGGAGGTGAAGGCGGTGATCCAGCCGATGGAGGGCATCATGCCCGGCCCCGCGCTGGAGGAGGAGTTGATCGCCTTCTGCCGCCAGTCGCTGGCGCGACAGAAGGTGCCGCGCTCGATCGATTTCGAGAAGGAGCTGCCGCGGCTGCCCACCGGCAAGCTTTACAAGCGCCTGCTGCGCGACCGTTACTGGGGCAACAAGACCTCGCGGATCGTATAAGCACATCGATCACAACTGCATTGCAGCATACGCAGGTTAAACCTGCCTGGCTTGATCCCCGTCAAGCCAGGCGAGGCGGCATTCGCTATCGATGACGTCCCATCAATCAGCCGAGATGAGAGTGGCCAAATGCGTGCCCATCAGATCATGAGCCGATCGGTCATCACGGTCACGCCCGGGACTCCGATCGTGGAAGCGGCCAAGGTCATGCTGCGCAATCACATCGGCGCGCTGCCGGTGGTGGATACAGGGGGAAAGCTGGTCGGCATCGTCACCGACGGCGATTTCATCCGACGCGCCGAAATCGGCACCGCGCGCAAGCGCGGCCGCTGGCTCGGCCTGCTGGTCGGGCGTGGACGCATCAATGCCGATTTCATCCGCTCCCACGGCCGGGCCGTCTGCGAAATCATGACACCGGATCCGGTGACCGTGAGCGAGAATGCGACGCTGCCCGAAATCGTCGGATTGATGGAAAGAAAGCACGTCAAGCGCCTGCCTGTGGTCAGCGGCGATCGGCTGGTCGGCATCGTGAGCTATCGCGACTTCGTCCAGGCCATCACGGATCTTGCCACCGAGCTTCCCGGCCCGACACCGAGCGACGACATCCTGCGCGGCCGGATTCTCGATGCACTGGACCGGGCGGCCTGCTCGATCCGGCGCGTCAATGTCGTGGTGCGCGACAGCATCGCCTCGCTGAATGGTGCGGTCCGCGACGCCAAGGAACGGCAGGCGGCGGTGGTCGCGGCCAAGAGCGTGGCCGGCATCAAGGACGTCCGCGACTACATGTGGGTCTACCCGCCGCCGGAGGAGGATTTCGGCGGCGGCGACCTCGTCTCGCTGCAGGAGGAGCCGTCAACCGACGACGATCAGCCGCTGTGAGCGCGACGTCCAAGCCAGTGGCGGCTCTCGCGGTGATCGCCTCGCTTGCCCTGAACGGAGTAGCGACGGCTCAGGACCTTGATCACGGGTTGCGGCTCGCCGAGCGCTGGTGCGCCGCGTGTCACGCCGTCGCCGACAAACCGACCAAGTTCCGCCGCGCTCCGCCCTTTGTCGCGATCGCGACCAAGGACACTGTGAATCTCGAGACGCTGACCGCGTTTCTGTTGCTACCGCACGCGACCATGTCGAATGTACCGCTCAGCCGACAAGACGCCGCCGACCTTGCCGCCTATATCATGTCGTTGAAGAACTAAGCCGAGCAACCGGGGCCCAATCGTCACCGGGTGGTTGTGCACCAAATCTCCTGTTCCACGGAACCTTGCGGCTCCCAATGCGTTTGGTGTCAGTTCACGGGAGGCGGCCGGCGCCTGCCCGTGATTTCGCGCCAGCAAACGACCGACGGAATCGGAGTAACCAGCCGACGCTCGCTGCCGAAAATTAACGATGAACAACAGCAGACGGGACGCAGCGCCTTGCATTTGAGTACAAATGAGTCGTTACTCGTGGTAGCGGGATCCGCTTCGTTCTCTGATCCACCAAGGAGCCTGCGACGTGCACGGTAAGACCGGCGCCCCGTCCGCACTATCCCTCCCCGACCAATCCGCGGCCTATCTGGCTGCCATCGTGAACGCGTCCGCCGATGCCATCCTCGGCACCTCTTTGGATGGCGAGATCAAGAGCTGGAACGCAGCCTGCGAACGCCTGTTCGGCGGCTCTGCAACCGACATGGTCGGACGATCCGTTTTCGACATGGTTCCGCGTGAATTGCTGGCGGAAGAGAAAGCGCTTCGTGAACGCATCGCGGCCGGGGACTCCATCGAGATTTTGGAGACGGTCCGGCTGACCAAGGACGGCCGGCCGATCGAGGTCGCAATCACGCTCTCGCCGATTTACGCGCCCGCCGGCGAGATCATCGGGATCTCCAGCATCATTCGCGACATCAGTCGGGCCAAGCAGGCCGAACGAAGCGCGGCGATGCTGGCGGCCATCGTTGCCTCCTCCTCGGACGGGGTCGTCAGCAAAACGCTGGAAGGCGTCGTGACCAGCTGGAACAGGAGCGCCGAGCGCATCTTCGGCTATTCGGAAGCCGAGATGCTGAACGAGTCGATCCGCCGCATCATTCCGCCGGAGCGTCAGATCGAAGAGGACCGCATCCTTGCCACCGTCGTGGCCGGAGAGGTGATCGACAGTTTCGAGACCGTTCGTGTCAAGAAAGACGGCACGCCGATCGATGTCTCCGTCACCGTGTCACCGGTGCGGGATTCGGCCGGGCGCATCGTCGGCGCATCCAAGATCGTCCGCGACATCACCGAAACGCGGCAGACCAAGCAGCAGCTTCACGTGCTGCTTGCCGAGGTCAATCATCGCAGCAAGAACCTGCTGTCGCTGGTGCAGGCGATCGCAAGGCAGATGACGCGCCATGGTCAGCAGCTCGACCTAGAGCGCTTCCTCGAACGTCTGCAGGCGATCGCAAGCAACCAGGATCTTCTGATCCAGAACGATTGGCGCTTTATTCCCCTGACCGACCTGATCCGCTCGCAGCTGCGCAGCTTCAGCGATTTCATCGGAAGCCGAATTTCGATCACGGGCCCCTATATCGAGCTGCCCCCGGAAGCCGCGCAATCGATCGGCATGGCCGTTCATGAGCTTGCGACCAACGCCGCCAAATATGGCGCGCTCTCGGATGATCATG
This sequence comes from Bradyrhizobium sp. STM 3843, assembly GCF_000239815.1. GTDB lineage: Bacteria > Pseudomonadota > Alphaproteobacteria > Rhizobiales > Xanthobacteraceae > Bradyrhizobium. Next base: position 23,199 of record NZ_CAFK01000268.1, read on the forward strand.
GCCGCATCGACGTGAGCTGGGCGAGCGAGGGCGGTACGTTCCGCATGAGCTGGATCGAGACGGGAGGCCCCACCGTGTCGCCGCCTGCCCGCTCCGGCTTCGGCAGCAGGGTCATCTCCGACATGGTCAGGCTGAGCCTGGACGCCACGGTGGATGTCCTGTTCCCGCCGGAGGGACTGCGTTGGCAGATCGCCTGTCAATTGGAGCGTGTCAGCCGTGGCAGGCCCGATGCGCGCCAATGACAGAGCCCGTATCCTGATCGTCGAGGACGATCCGCTGATCGGCTTCGATCTTGCCGTCGAATTGGAGCATGCCGGCTTTGCGGTGGTCGGCGTCGCACCGAGCGTGGCCAAGGCGTTGACGCTGTTCGAACAGCACGGCTGCGACCTGGCGATTCTCGATGTCAATCTCGGGCGCGAGACGTCGGCTCCCATCGCCAGCATGCTGGCGGCCGCCCACGTCCCCTTCATCGGCGTGACCGGATATCTGGTCGATCAATGTCCGCCGGAATTTTCCGCCGTACCCCTGCTCTCGAAGCCGTTCCAGACGACGCGGCTGGTGGCCGAATTGAGACGACAGCTGTCCACGCAGAGCTAAGGCTTTAGCGGCGCGGTTCAGGCATCGTCCGCCGTTTGTTCGACATCGGCCTATGACAGCGCAGCGATCTCGATCACGATCCGCCCTGTCGTCACCTGCTCACCCTCGGTAACCTCGATCGCGGCAACCGTGCCGGCGATCCCGGATGCATGGACGTGCTCCATCTTCATGGCTTCAAGGGTCAGCACTGGTTGGCCAGCGGCGACGCGCTCGCCGGCCCTGACCAGCACGGCGACCACGCGGCCATTCAGTGCGGCGCGCACCTTGCCATCGCCGCCGGCATTTGCGGCTGATTGCGGCGCGGCAAGGCTCGCATCGCGGACCGTCATCGTGGTGGCGCGACGCTGCACATAGAGCCTGTCATCCGCGCGGAGAAAGACGGCACTGTCGGTCACGCCATCGGCGCGGAAGCGGATGAGCGCGCCGTCAAGCTCGTCGATCTCGATGCGATGCGTCTCGCCGTCACGATTGACCAGATAGGCGCCGTCACGTTCGCGCAGGAGCTCACACTCCTGCAACTGGCCGTCGATGTCGAAGCGCAGCGGCGTCGGGAACGATGCGGCCAGCGAACGGCCGGCGCGCCACGCCCGCGCGCAAGCATGGCTCACATGGAGCAGCAGTGCGCAAAGGGTGATATCCGCAAGGCTCGCGGCCGGCGCGACCAACTCGTTCCGATGCGTGCCGATGAAGGCGGTGGTCGCCGCCCCTCCTGCGAACGCCCGGTGACGCAGGCAGGCCATCAGGAACGCGCGGTTGGTGGTGACACCCAGCGCGACCGCCTGCTCCAGGCCGCAGATCAGCTTCGCGCGCGCCTCTTCTCGTGTTGCCCCATAGCCGATCAGCTTGGCGATCATCGAATCGTAATAGGGCGAAATCTCCGTGCCCGATTGCAGCGCGTGCTCGACGCGGACGCTGTCCGGCATCTGCCATAGCGCCATCCGGCCGGACTGCGGCATGAAATCGCGGCCGGCATCTTCAGCGCAAAGCCGCACCTCGATGGCGTGACCGGACCAGTGCACATCCTCCTGCCGGAGCGGCAGCGGCGCGCCCGCCGCGACACGGAGCTGGAGCTCGACCAGGTCGAGACCGGTGATCGCCTCGGTCACGGGATGCTCGACCTGCAGGCGGGTGTTCATCTCCATGAAATAGAACTGGCCATCGGAATCGAGCAGGAATTCCAGTGTGCCGGCACCCTCATAACCGAGCGCTTTGACGGCCTGAACCGCAACCGCGCCCATCCGTGCCCGCAGCTCCGGCGTCACCGCCGGCGAGGGCGCCTCCTCGACCAACTTCTGATGCCGACGCTGCACCGAGCAGTCGCGCTCGCCGAGATGGATCGCGTTGCCATGGTGGTCGCCGAACACCTGGATCTCGATGTGGCGTGGATTGTCGATCGCCTTTTCCAGGATGACGGTGCCATCGCCGAACGCCGCGGCGGCCTCGGAGCGGGCGCTGCGCAGCATGTCGGGGAATGTCTTGATGTCGCGCACCAGCCGCATGCCGCGGCCGCCACCACCGGCGACCGCCTTGATCATCACGGGAAAGCCGATCCGCTTGGCCTCGGCCAGCATGATGTCGTCGCGCTGATCCTCGCCCTGATAGCCGGGCACGCAGGGCACGCCGGCCGCCTGCATCAGCGCCTTCGCACCGGCCTTGTTGCCCATCGATCTGATCGCGTCCGCCGACGGGCCGATGAACACGAGACCTGCGTCGTTGCAGGCCTGCGCGAACTCCGCATTCTCCGCCAGGAAGCCGTAGCCGGGATGAACCGCATCGGCGCCGGTCGCCTGCGCAGCCCCGATGATGGCCGCGATGTTCAGGTAGGATTGCGCCGGTGGCGCTTCGCCGATGCGCACGGCCTGATCGGCCTGCCGCACGTGCAGCGCGTCACGATCGGCGTCCGAATAGACCGCAACCACGCCAAACCCAAGCCGCCGCGCCGTCCTGATAATGCGCAGCGCGATCTCGCCGCGATTGGCGATCAGGATCTTGTGGAACGGCGTGCGCTGCATCGTCTTGCCTTCGCTCATGGCCGCGCCACCGAGAACTGCATGGCCTGCGGGGTTCGTGCCTCTGCCTCTCGGCAGATCGCGAGCACTTCGGCCAGCACCGCGCGGGTGTCGCGCGGATCGATGACACCATCGTCGAGCACGCGCGCCGAGGTCGCGAACACATCCATCTGGCTGTCGAACACGCCCACGATCTGCGCCTTCAAAGCTTCGAGCTTGTCCCTCTCGACCGGCTTGCCGCGACGCGCCGCGGCCGCTTCGGTCACGATCGCCATCGTCTCCGCCGCCTGCTCGCCGCCCATCACCGCAGTCTTGGCGTTCGGCCAGGAGAAGCAGAAGCGCGGATGAAAGCCCCAGCCGCACATGCCGTAATTGCCGGCGCCAAACGAGGCGCCGCAATAGATCGTGATCTGCGGCACGGTCGCCGACGTCACCGCCTGGATCATCTTGGAGCCGTGCTTGATCATGCCGGCTTCCTCATAGGCGCGGCCGACGATGTAGCCGGTGGTGTTGTTGAGATAGAGAATCGGCGTGCGGCTCTGGCAGCAGGCCTGGATGAAATGGGTGGCCTTGTTGGCGCCGGCCGGATCGAGTGGGCCGTTGTTGGTAACGATGCCGATCGCCTGTCCCTCGATGCGAGCGTGGCCGCAGACCGTGGCGGGACCGTAATTCGGTCCCATCTCGACGAAATCGGAATCATCGACGATCCGCGCGATCACCTGGCGCATGTCGACCGGGCGCTTGTGATCCATCGGCATGATGCCGAGCAGCTCCTCCTGATCATAGCGCGGCGGCTTGATGTCGGGTGTCTGCTGCGCTGGCCGTTCCCATCGCAGCGCCGCCATGATCTCGCGCGCGATCCGCAGCGCATCGCGATCGTCTTCGGCCAGGTAGTCACCAAGCCCCGAGATCGAGGTGTGCATCTCGGCGCCGCCGAGCTCCTCTTCGGTCGCGATCTCGCCGGTTGCAGCCTTCAAGAGTGGCGGCCCCGCCAGGAAGGCGCGGGTGCGGCCGCGGACCATCACGATGTAGTCGGAGAGGCCGGTCTGATAGGCGCCGCCCGCGGTCGATGAGCCGTGCGTCACCGTGACGACGGGAAGCCCGGCCGCCGACAGCCGCGCCAGATTGCGGAAGATGTTGCCGCCGCGAATGAAATCCTCGACCCGGTAGCGCAGGAGGTTGGCGCCGGCGCTTTCGACCAGCTGCACGTAAGGCAGCTTGTTTTCGAGCGCGAGCTCCTGCACCCGCAAGGTCTTGTCCAGGCCATATGGCTGCAGCGCGCCGGCATCGATGCCGGCATCATTGGCCGAGACCATGCATCGCACGCCCGAGACGAAGCCGATGCCGGCGATGAGCCCGCCGCCCGGCACGCTCTTGGCCGCATCCGGCACGTCGAACATGTAGCCGGCAAGCGTCGAGAGCTCCAGGAACGGCGTGCCGGGATCGAGCACCAGCGCAACGCGCTCGCGCGGCAACAGCTGGCCACGCGCATGGAAGCGCTCCTTCGCGCCGGCGGACGCCTGGCGCGTGCGCGTCTCGAGCTCGCGGAGCCGCGCGATCAGGGCCAGCATGCCATCGCGATTGGACTGGAACGCGGCGCTGTGAGGGGAGACTGTGTTGTCGATGGTGGCCATGGATGACTTTGCTTTGCTCCGTCATTCCGGGGCGCGTCGAAGACGCGAACACGGAATCCAGAAACTATGCGGCTCGAGATTCCGGGTTCAGCCCGCGTCTTACGCGCGGGCTGCCCCGGAATGACGGCTTCGCCGTCAATTCACTGTCCCAAAAATCTGCCGCGCCTCGGCCGGTGTCGCGATCTCGCGGCCTGCGCGACGGGCCAGCGCTGCGATCGCCTCGATCAGCTGGCCGTTCGATGTCACCTTGCTGCCGTCGGCGAGATAGAACGCGTCCTCGAGTCCGGTACGAAGGTGGCCACCGAGTTCGGCGCAGCGCTGATGCAAGGGCCAGATCTCGGCACGGCCGATCGCGGTCACCTGCCAATGCGCCTCCGGCCGCTTGAGCCTGATGAGGATCGGCAGCAACTCGGGATCTGCGGGCATGCCGGAGGCAACGCCCATCACGAAGTTATATTCGAGCGGCCCGGAATACATGCCCGTCTGGTAGTACATCCCGACGCAGCGCACGATGCCGACATCGAAGCACTCGAACTCAGGAATCGTGTTCACGTCCTTCATCGCATCGAGATAATCCTGAATCTTCTCGACCGAATTGTCGAACATCATCGGCGGCCAGGCCCAGCTGTTGTCAGCCTTCACCTTCAGATAGTTCAGCGAGCCGGCGTTGCAGGCCGCGATCTCGGGTCGGGTCTCACGGATGCAGGCGAGTGCCCCTTCGTAGTGCGGCCCGGAGACGCCCGAGGTGTGATTGATGATGACGCCGGGGCAGGCCTCCCGGATCGCCTGCTGGATCTCGCGCGACACTGTAACGTCCCAGGACGGCAGATGCCCCTTGCCGGGCGCTTGCTGGCGCAGATGGATATGCATGATGCTGGCGCCGGCCTCGAAGGCGCGCCGGGCTTCCGCGGCCATTTCCTCCGGCGTGACCGGAACGTGGTGCTGCCTGGGATCGGTGAGCACGCCGTTCAGCGCGCAGGTGATGACGGCTTTGTCGCTCATGCCATGCCTTGAATGATTGTCGGAGGTCGCGAGCTACGACCGCCGGCATCATGCGAAGGCAACTACGTCGCTGCTTGCGTCAACGCGCTGCCACCAAGTCAGCGGTCTCGCCGCTGCGATAGATCGCCAGATCACGCGAGCCGGAAAAGATCGCGCGCGGTTTCAGACCGTAGAAGCGGCGGATCGAATGGCTGAAATGAGTCGAATCGGGATAGCCGATGTCCTGCGCGAGATGCGCAAGGTTCAGGTCCTGATTGGCGAAGTTGAGCAGGTGGCGCGCGCGTTTCCAGGCGCGGAACGCGCGGAAGGAGATGTCGGTCTCCTCCTTGAACAGATGCAGGAAGCGCGAGGTGGAGAGGCCAACGGCCGCGGCACAGCTCTCGGCGGTGGCCGGCTCGCCCGAGAAGCGGCTGATCAGCGCGATCGCCTTGACGACGCGCGGATCGAGCTTGCGCTGCGGCAGGGCTTCGCCAAGGCAGAGGCGGTCGAAGATGGCGCTGGTGACATCGCCGCTCAGCGGCCGCTGCACCAGCTCTTCATAGGCGGCGCGGATGCGACAGGCATAGGCCACAGCATCCCTGGTGATCCGCATGGCCAATCGATCGAGCGTACCGACCGGCACGCTCTCCGGCTCGATCGTGACCACGATGACGGTGCGGTAGTCGCTTTCGATGGTGTGCTGCAGGTTCGGCGCGACGACGAGCAGCTCGCCGCGCTGCTCCGCGGCCTGCTCGGGCATCAGCCGCAGGCCACCGTTCAGCGCAACATAGACGTGGAAAGCCCCGGAGCAGCGCTGCCGCGGGCGGCCAAGCAGCCCGGCATAGAAGACGCGATCAGGCGTGATCAGCATCAGATGGCCGGAGTCCCGGCGGGTCAAATCCATGGCATTCCTCCTGAGGGCACGGCTCTCTCGGCCGCTTCGATTGGGGAAGACCATAGCGCAAATCCCGCCGCTGTCATCGGCGGGAAATGTCAATTTTCGAGGCGGTTAATCGCCGGAATCACGGTGCCCAAAAAGCCCGCATTCACTCCCTGATCCGCGGCTTCACGCCCTGCGCGATCCCGGCCCGCCGCTCGGCCTCGCGGGCGCGCTGGTAGCCGTCGCGCGCCTGCAGCCGCGCCCAGTACGCCGCGACGTTTGGGCCGAACTCTCCGGAGAGACCGATGCTGTCGGCCAGCCGCAAGGCGTAGCCGATCACGATATCGGCCGCGGTGAAGCGCCCCGCGCACAAGGTTTCAGCATTGCCGGAAGCGGCCTCGACCGCGCGCAGGCGGCCCAGGAACCATTTGGCATAGTCGGTCACGACCTGCGGCGATCGCCGCTCCTCCGGCTCCAACTGGCTGTACCTGAGCACCAATGTCTGGGGGAAGGTCAGGGTCGCGTCGGAGAAATACATCCAATTCAGGAATGCGCCGTAGGCCGGCTCGCCGGGATCGACCATCAGCGGCGTCGGGCCGTATTTGACGCCGAGATAGTGGCAGATGCCGGATGACTCGGTCATCCTGGTCTCGCCGTCGATCATCAGCGGAATCGTACCCAGCGGATTCAGGGCCAGATACTCCTTCGCCAGCACCCGCGGCGGGAACGGCAGCATCTTCAACTCATAAGCGAGGCCGAGCTCCTCCAGCATCCACAGCGGGCGAAACGAGCGGGCGCCGTCGCAATGGTACAGCGTGATCATCAGGCGTCCCCCCTTTTCGCGAGGCCCGGCAATGTGCCCATCATCTTGCATAGGATGGTCAGCATCACCTCGTCCGCGCCGCCGCCGATCGAGGCGAGGCGGGTGTCGCGATAGGCGCGGCTGACCGGCGTCTCGTTCATGAAGCCCATGCCGCCCCAATATTGCAAGCACGCGTCGGTGAGCTCGCGGCCGAGCCGGCCGGCCTTCAATTTTGCCATGGTCGCGAGACGCGTGACATCCTCGCCCGCGATCAGCGCCTCGGCGGCCCGATAGGTCAGCGCGCGCAACAGCTCCACCTCGGTCTGCATCTCCGCGAGCTTGAAATGGACAACCTGGTTATCGAGGATGCTGCGGCCGAAGGCCTTGCGGTTGCGGGTATACTCAATCGTCTCGTCGATGATGACTTCATGCGCCTTCAGGCAGGCTGCCGCCGCCCACAGCCGCTCCTCCTGGAACTGCATCATCTGATAGGTGAAGCCTTCGCCCTCCGCGCCGATGCGGTTGCGCTTCGGCACGCGGACATCGTCGAAGAAGATCTGCGCGGTGTCGGAGGAGCGCATGCCCATCTTGTCGAGCTTGCGCGCGACCTGCACGCCCTTGGTCTTCATCGGCACGCAGATCAGCGACTTGTTGCGATGGACCGGGCCGTCACTGGTGTTGGCGAGCAGGCAGATGAAATCCGCCTGCGCGCCGTTGGTGATCCACATCTTGCCGCCGTTGATGACGTAATCGTCGCCGTCGGAGCGCGCGGCCGTCTTGATCGAGGCGACGTCCGAGCCCGCGCCGGGCTCGGAGACGCCGATGCAGGCCACATAGTCCCCCGCGATCGCCGGCGCCAGGAACTCCTTCCGCACCTCGTCGGAGCCGAACCGCGCCAAGGCCGGCGTGGCCATGTCGGTCTGCACCCCGATCGCCATCGGGATTGCGCCGCATCGGATAGCACCGAGCTCCTCGGCCATCATCAGCGCGTAGGAATAATCCAGCCCCTGCCCACCATAGTCGACCGGCTTGTTGAGCCCGAGAAAGCCGAGACTCCCAAGCTTCTTGAACAGCTCATGCGCGGGAAAGATGCCGGCGTCCTCCCATTCATCGACGTGAGGATTGATCTCGGCGGCGATGAATTTCTGCAAGGCGCGGCGGGCTTCGTCGTGGTCGGCGGTGAAGAGCATGTTTCTTCCTTGTCATTCCGGGGCGCTCGCGACAGCGAGCGAACCCGGAATCTCGACGTGGTGGACTCATCTCTGGATTCCGGGTTCGCGTCTACGACGCGCCCCGGAATGACGGGTTACAATCACAATCCCATCTGGCGGCTGGCTAGGTCCTTCATGATCTCCTCGGTGCCGCCGCCGATCGCGTTGACCTTGACCTCGCGGTAGATGCGCTCGACCTTGACGCCGCGCATATAGCCGGCGCCACCGAAGATCTGTACCGCCTCCGAGGCGCAATACGCCATGGTCTGCGTCGCCTGATTCTTCATCATGCAGATCTCGG
>NZ_CAFK01000267.1 GCF_000239815.1 Bradyrhizobium sp. STM 3843
GGGCACCTCGGCCTGGCCGCCGAGCTTGCCTTCGGTACCGACCTCGCGTGCCACGCGCGTCACTTCGGAGGCGAAAGCGTTGAGCTGGTCGACCATCGTGTTGATGGTGTTCTTCAGCTCCAGGATCTCGCCTTTGACGTCCACGGTGATCTTGCGCGACAGGTCGCCGCGAGCCACCGCGGTGGTCACCTCGGCGATGTTGCGGACCTGGGCGGTCAGATTGCCGGCCATCGAGTTGACGCTGTCGGTCAGGTCCTTCCAGGTGCCGGCGACGCCGGGCACGTTGGCCTGACCGCCGAGGCGGCCTTCGGTGCCGACCTCGCGCGCGACGCGGGTGACCTCGCCCGCGAAGCGGTTGAGCTGGTCGACCATCGTGTTCAGCGTCTCCTTGAGGCTCAGGATCTCGCCGCGGACGTCGACGGTGATCTTGCGCGAGAGGTCGCCGGAGGCGATCGCGGTCGCCACCTCGGCGATGTTGCGGACCTGGGCCGTCAAATTGCCCGCCATCGAGTTGACGCTGTCGGTCAGGTCCTTCCAGGTGCCGGCGACGCCCGGCACTTCGGCCTGGCCACCGAGCTTGCCG
>NZ_CAFK01000266.1 GCF_000239815.1 Bradyrhizobium sp. STM 3843
TCCTTCGGACCATCCCGGAATGACATCCGATGGAGCGTGCCCATGCCCAAATCCCCTCCCGCCGGAACAGCCTCCGGCCACTGTCTGTGCGGCCGTGTCGTATTCGAGATCGACGTGCCGGCGCGATGGGCCTGGCATGATCACTCGACCGCCAGCCGCCGCGCGCATGGCGCGGCCTACGCGACCTACGTCGGCAGCTGGCGCAAGCGCTTCCGCATTACCGCGGGCGACGACGCGATCTCACGCTACGAGGACGACGCCACGAAGACGGTGCGCAGCTTCTGCAGCCATTGCGGCTCGCCGCTGTTCTATGAGAGCGCGCGCTCGCCGCATATGGTCAACATCCCGCGTGCGCTGTTCGTCGCGCGCACCGGCCGCGAGCCGCTCTATCACGTCGCCATCGAGGAAGCGCCGGACTGGGCCTATACCGGCGCGCCGCTCGTACCGTTGAAGGGCTATCCCGGCGTGGTCTGGCAGCGCGCGCAACGGAAGAAGCCGCGGGAGCGGGAGGGGATGTTCTGATCCCTTCTGAAGCGATCCAGAGCGCGCACGGTCCCGGATCGCTTCGTCGCGGTGCTCCTCGCCATGAGGGGACGAGAGGCGGCGACGCTATCGCCCCGCCTGCTTGAACGGCATCTCCTCGCCTGTGGGCGGCATGACATGCGCGACGTTGAGCGTCATCGACACCAGGTCGTAGTAGCCGTTGACCGCGATCAGGTCCATGACACCCTGCTCGCCGAAGGCGTTGACCGCGCGGCTGTAGATCGCATCGTCGACGCCGTGCTCGCGCCGAAGCTGGGTGGTGAACTCCCAGATGATCGCCTCGTCGTCTTTCATCTTGTCGGGCTTTCGCCCGGCGCCGATCGCCGCCACGATCGAGGGATCAAGGCCGGCCTTCAGCGCCAGTGGCGCATGCGCGAACCACTCATATTGCGCGCCCCAATGCTGCGCGGTCATGATGATCGCCATCTCGTTGAGCCGCTTGTCGAGCGAGGTGTTGAAGCGAAGATATTCGCCGACCTTCTGCAGCCGGTCGGCGAGCTCCGGGCTGCGCAGCCAGGCGTTGAACGGCCCGCTCAGGCTCTTGCGCGGGCCGGACATGATGGCCTCGGCAACGGTCCGTTGCGCCGGCGTCATCTTGTCCAGCGGAATCTCGGTCATCCGCTCGCCGGTCAGCGCCAGCGCCGCGCCGGCGAACACGACGCCGAAGGCGCAGGCGTGAAGCAGCGTCTTCATCGGTCTCATAGTTGTCCTCCCCGTTGAGCCCGATCTGCCGCGAGCCCTGGCAGCAAGCGTTGCGCATTCTCCTGAGGCTGGCAAGGCCGGGGTGGGATGTCCTGTTCGAGCGCCCGTCGGCCAGTTCGTGCGTGGGAGGCCTCTCCGAATTGCTCGTCGTGCCAAGCTCGGAGGCGGCATGGGCCGCGAGGAGGATGATGCGTATTCGCTGTCATGCCCCGCGAATGCGGGGCATCCAGTACGCCGAGACTTCTCGATTCAAGCACTTCTGTCTCTGGAATACTGGATCACCCGCTTTCGCGGGTGATGACAGCGGAGAAGACGGCACAACGATGATTCCTGGGTGCAGGGACTGTGCAGGAAAGACGGAGCCGCCAGAGGACGCCGGAGGCGGCAGTTGCGCCGGCGCCAGTCGGGTAGTTCCAAAATTCGGGATTCTGCCTTCAGCCCCACAGAATCCACTGCGAGTCTCTTTCGCTCTTGCTGCGATCCCGATAAGACGCGCCGTCAATCGTGACCGGAAAAGCGCCATGACTAGGAATGATGCAATCACCCTTGCCCGCCAGTATCTGAAAACCGGCGAGTTCATCGCCGAGCTCGATCGCCGGGTGGCGTATCGGACCGAGAGCCTCAACGCCGAGCGCAAGGGCGAGCTCTACGCCTATCTCAAGGATGAGCTGACGCCGTCGCTGGCCGCTCTCGGCTTCACCTCGCGCATCGTAGATTCGCCGAGCGGCCGGTCGCCGTTCCTGATCGCGGACTACCACGAGAGCGACAGCGCGCCGACGGTCTTGAGCTATGGCCACGGCGACACCGTCGACGGCATGGTCGGCGAATGGCGCGACGGGCTTGATCCCTGGACCATCACGACCGTGGGCAACCGCGCCTATGGCCGCGGCACCGCCGACAACAAGGGCCAGCACAGCATCAACATCGCGGCGCTGCGCGCTGTCAAGGAGACCCGTGGCGGCAAGCTCGGCTTCAATGCCAAGTTCATCATCGAGATGGGCGAAGAGACCGGCTCGCCTGATCTTGCCAAAGTCTGTGATCTCCTGCGCGACGAATTGAAGGCCGACCTGTTCGTCGGCTCCGATGGGCCGCGGCTGTCGGCGGAACGGCCGACCATCTTCCTCGGCTGCCGTGGCGGCATCCGCATCCATCTCGACGTCAATTTGCGCGAGGGCGGCAATCACTCCGGTAATTGGGGTGGCGTGCTGGCCAATCCCGCGACCATCCTTGCCAATGCGATCAGCACGGTTGTCGACGGCCAGGGCCGCATCCAGTTGGACGCCTTGAAGCCGCCGCCGCTCACCAATTCGATCCGCGCAGCGCTCGCCGACGTCAAGGTCGAGCCGACCGCGGATGAGCCACAGCTGTCGGACAATTGGGGCGAGGAGGGCCTGTCGCCGGCCGAGCGGCTCTATGCCTGGAATACGCTGGAGGTACTCGCGATCTCATCCGGCAATATTGAGAAGCCTGCGAATGCGATCCCCGGCCGCGCCCGTGCCGTGCTGCAGCTGCGCTTCGTGGTCGGCACCAAGGTCGACAACATTGCGGAGGTGATCCGCGCGCATCTGGCGGCGCACGGCTTTCCGATGGTCGAGGTTTCAACGACGCAGAGCTTCATGGCCTCGCGCGCGGATCTCGACAGCCCCTGGATCAAATGGGCGGCGGATTCGGTCAAGATGACGAGCGGCAAAGCGCCCGCAGTGCTGCCCAATTTCGGCGGCTCGCTGCCGAACGACGTGTTCGCGGATGTCCTGAAGATGCCGACCATGTGGTTGCCGCATTCCTACCCCGGCTGCTCCCAGCATGCGCCCGACGAGCACATTCTGCTCGATGTGACCGAAGAGGCGCTCGGTATCATGGCCGGCCTGTTCTGGGACCTCGGCGAACTCGAGAGGCCATTGTGATCGGAACGCCGTCGATAAGGGATATCAGATGACACTTGCAGCGCCCGTCACATCAGAGCTCCCACGCGAGAAGAGCTTCGCGAAGCAGGTGATCGCGACCTCCGTCGGCAATGCACTGGAATGGTTCGACATCGCCGTCTACGGCTTCTTCGCGGTCTATATTTCGAAGGCGTTCTTCCCGAGCAACGACGCCACCACGTCGCTGCTGCTGACCTTCGGCACCTTCGGTCTGTCCTATCTGATCCGCCCGATCGGCGGCATCGTGCTCGGGGCCTATGCCGACCGACACGGCCGCAAGGCGTCGCTCCTGATCTCGATCGTAATGATGACGTTCGGCACGCTGACGGTCGCCCTCATGCCGACCTATCAGACGATCGGCGTGCTGGCGCCGTTGCTCGTCATCGTCGCGCGCCTGGTGCAGGGCTTTTCGGCCGGCGGCGAGTTCGGCAGCTCGACCGCCTTTTTGGTCGAGCACATGCCGGAGCGACGCGGCTTCATCGCCAGCTGGCAGTTTGCCAGCCAGGGCCTGAGCGCCGTGCTTGGCGCCGGCTTCGGCGCGCTTTTGACCTCGGCGATGAGTCCGGCAGACCTGCAGGGCTGGGGCTGGCGGATCCCATTCTTTTTCGGCGTGCTGATCGGGCCGGTCGGCCTTTATATCCGCAACAACATGGAGGATGCCGGTGCGCCACCCGCGGGTAAGGATGGCTCGCCGGTCAAGGACGTTTTCCTGCGTCAGAAGCTTGCAGTGCTGCTGGGCATCGGCGCGCTCGCGGTCTCGACCGCGATCAACTACCTGATCGTCTATATGCCGACCTACGTCGTGAAGACGCTGAACCTGCCGGCGTCCGTCGGCTTCATCGCCTCGCTGGTCGGCAGCATCGCGGTCATGGTGCTGACGCCGATCGCGGGTGCGGTGTCCGACCGGATCGGCCGCACTACGCACATGATCACGATCAATCTGCTGCTGCTGATCACGATCTACCCGGCGTTCTACATTCTGACCAACTATCCGACGCCGGCCGTGATCATCGCCGCGGTCTGCACGGTCGCGACCTTCAAGGCGCTTTACTACGGACCGCTTGCGGCCCTCATGGCCGAGTTGTTGCCCGCGGAGAGCCGTGCGACCGGTCTGGGCCTCGGCTACAATATCGGTGTCACCATCTTCGGCGGCATGGGCC
>NZ_CAFK01000265.1 GCF_000239815.1 Bradyrhizobium sp. STM 3843
TCCGGCCTTCCCTGTGCCCTCTTCCAGAAGAGGGTGAGCTGAATGGATAGCTCGGACGCAAAACGCGCCGCGAGAACGCAGGCTCACGTCCTGATCGCTGTTTGAATTGTAAATCGGACGACATCACGCGCGTCATTGTGAGGCGCGACGCGCCGAAGCAATCCAATCGACGTGAGGCACTGGATTGGTTCGTCGCCGGAGCCTGTCATCGGGCTCGCTGGAGGCGAGACCCGGTGGGTGCCTCGCAATGACGATGAGATGGGCATGCCGTGTCCGCATACTCACTGGATGCCCCGCGCAGGCGGGGCATCCAGTACACCGAGGCCTCTCGGTCAGTTAGAGCCATCTCTGGGATACTGGGTCCCCCCGGTCAAGCCGGGGGACGACAGGGGTGCGCTTGTTTGACAACTAAATCGCACAACGTCCCGCGCGGCGCGCGGGTCGCGATTTACTTGAACGCCGAGAAGCGGCTGTCGAACGAGTTCGACTGCAGCACCGGCGAGGCGCCTGCCACCAGCGTCGGCTGCGACTGGCTCGGTGCCGACGTCGTCGCCGCGGTTGTTGCTGGAGCATCAGGCTTGAACGGCGGATGTGCTGCGGCCTGCCTGGTGTTGCTCGGCCGGGTCTCGGCCGGCTTGGCAGCAACGGCCTTCGGCGCTGCCGGCTTGTTCTCGACAGGCTTCGAGGTCGCAGCAGTGGCGTTGGCCGCCACGGCGCCGCTCGAGCCGATCTTGCGCAAGTTGGACAGCAGGCTCGACTTCTCCGGCGCGCTGACGGCGGCGACGCGCGGCGTCGTCGAAGCAACCGAGGCCGGCTCAGGAGCCGCCGCAACTGCGGTCTCATCGGCGTTCGGCGCACGCGGAGGATTGACGTGACCGGGAATGGTGCCGGGCATCGCCGAGAACTGCGAGAACGACAGGCCTGGCGCTTCGCCGGGCTCGGACAGGCCGGTCGAGGCGCCCGGCACGCGCGAGGCAAACACGCTGTTCATGCCGCCGTCGATGCCGGTGTTGAGCTTGGCGACCGGCGTGCCCTTGGCGACGAGCTTGGCATACTCCGCCTCGTCCGCCTGCTGCTTCTCGCGCACGGCGTTCGCGACATCGTCGGCCACCACATAGGCCGGGCATTTCGCCGAGGCGTCGAACACGGGATCACGCGTCGCGCCCGGCGGCTTCGAGGCGTCGAACACGTATTTGTGCTCGCAGAAATCGACCTTCGGCTCCTGACGCGTCACCTCGAAATGGTCGTAGCCTTCCTTGATCATGCGCCAGAACGGCATGTTCGGATTGTTGCGGTGCTTGGCCATGTTCACCGCCGTCATCCGGAACGGATAGGCCTGGAATTGGAAGGCGCGCTGGCCACCGAAGAAGGACTCGCGGCCGAGCGAATAGATCTCCGCGATCTGCTCGTCGGTCATCGCGTAGCAGCCGCGCGAGGAGCAGTCGCCATGCACCATCAGCTCCGAGCCGGTATGGCCGAGCGACTTGTCATAGGCGTTGGGATAGCCGGTGTTGAAGGAGAGGTAATAGGCCGATTGCGGGTTCATCTGGCCCGGCGAGATCGAGTAGAAGCCCTCCGGCGCCTGGCGATCGCCCTCGCGCACCTTGGGTCCGAGATCGCCCGACCAGCGGCATATCGGATAGGTCTTGAGCAGCGCGAACTTGCCGGAGCGGTCCTGCTTCCAGACTTCGAGTTCGGCCTCCTGCTTGAACAGGCGAATCAGGATCGGCGACTGCAGATCCATGTCCTTCTCGCCGATCGAGGCCACCAGTTTGGGCGGCACCGGCTGGTTGGCCTTGGCATTGTTTGCAAGCGACACCTGATCGCTGTTGCAGCCAGCCAAGAGCGCACCAGCGGCCAACGCCGCCGAGGTCATCAGGACCCGGACAAACGCGCGGTTGATCAATGCAAAGCTCCCCGCCACGACGGCATGTCGCAAAACCCCAATCGTCTCATCTTAAGGCTGGAGCGGCAGACAAGGAATTGTCGCCGATCAAGCCCTGCGCATGCCTCAACCTTGATTAAAACTGTAGCCTTTGGCCCTGTGGGCCGCAACCCGCTCCCCTCCCGACGCTTGGCCACGCGGCCAGCGTGGTCAACAACATCTAAACAGGGAACACCCGCGTCCAGGCTGAAATGCGGCCAAAGGGCTGCTTTCGCTCACAAATTCGCGAGCCGGCGGGGCAGGAGAAGGGAGAAGAAGCGCGTCTCAACCGAGCTTGCGGCCGATCTCGAGGAATTTCTGCCGGCGCTGCTTGCGGATGGCGTCGGCGTCCAGCCCCTTCAGCTCGTCGAACGCCTGGACGATCGCTTCGCCCGTTGCCGCGATCATCGCGGTGGGATCGCGATGGGCGCCGCCGACCGGCTCCTTGAGGATGGAGTCGACCACGCCGAAGCGGAGCATGTCCTGGGCGGTGATCTTCATGCTGTTGGCGGCTTCCTGGGCCTTGGTGCCGTCGCGCCACAGGATCGAGGAGGCAGCTTCCGGGGAGATCACGCTGTAGATTGCGTGCTCCAGCATCAACACGCGGTTGGCGGTGGTCAGCGCGATGGCGCCGCCCGACATGCCTTCGCCGGTGATGATCGAGACATTGGGCACGCCGAGCGCGAGGCAGAAATCGGTCGAGCGGGCGATCGCTTCGGCCTGGCCCCGCTCCTCGGCGCCGATGCCGGGATAGGCCCCCGCGGAATCGACCAGCGACAGCACGGGAAGGCCGAATCGCTCGGCCATCTCCATCAGCCGCACGGCCTTGCGGTAGCCTTCGGGGCGCGCCATGCCGAAATTGTGCTTGAGCCGGGATTCGGTCGAGGCGCCCTTCTCCTGGCCCATCACGCAGATCGGCTCGCCACGGAAGCGGCCGAAGCCGCCGAGCAGGGCGGCGTCCTCGCCGAATTTGCGATCGCCCGCGAGCGGAGTGAAATCGGTGATCAGGCCGTTGACGAAATCGCTGAAATGCGGCCGCTGCGGGTGCCGCGCCACCAGCGTCTTCTGCCAGGGCGTCAGATTGGCGTAGAGCTCGGCCAGGGCCTGGCCGGCCTTCTCCTCGATCCGGGTCACCTCCTCGGCGATGTCGGTGCCGGAGGCCGCAAGCAAGCGCAATTCGTCGACCTTGGAATCGAGCTCGGCAACGGGCTTTTCGAAATCAAGATAGCTGCGCATGGGGTCCGGCATGGAATCGCTTATGGGGACGCTGGGTGAGGCAACGTGGCGGGTTTGGCTCGGCCTTGGAAGGCAAATATCTTCAACGGCTTAGTGAATCGCTCGGGATCCGCGCGCGCAGCTTGTGCCGCGCCCGCGGACAGGATGGGGCTCTTTCGGGTCGAATGGCCGCGAAGTCAAGGCTGGGAGGGACGGATTTGGTTCCGTCCGGGCCTGCTATTTCTCGGCCTGCTATTTCTCCGCCAGCGGGTGGAGGTCGCGCACCAGGCTCTTCAGCCGCTCCTCCACCACATGGGTGTAGATCTGGGTGGTGGAGATGTCGGTGTGGCCGAGCAGGGTCTGCACGATGCGCAGGTCGGCGCCGTTGTGCAGCAGGTGGCTGGCGAAGGCGTGGCGCAGCACGTGCGGCGAGACCAGCCGGGCCGGCAGGCCGGCGGCCACTGCGAGCTCCTTGAGGTCGCGGGCAAAGTGCTGGCGGGTCAGGTGCCCGCTCTCGCCGAACGAGGGAAACAGCCATTTCGAGGCGGCGACGCTGGCCTTCTTCTCGGGCTTGAGCGCATCCATCGCCGCGAGATAATCCGCCATCGCCTGCCGCGAGGCCTGGTTCAGCGGCACCAGCCGCTCCTTGTTGCCCTTGCCGCGCACCACGATCATGCGGGCGTCGTGGCGGGCAGCGGTGCGCGGCAGCGTGACCAGCTCGGAGACGCGCAAGCCGGTGGCGTAGAGCACCTCGAGCAGGCAATAGAGCCGCATCGCCCGCAATCGTGCGGTCGGCGAGGCGTCCGCCACCAAGGTGAGCTCCTTGGCCCGGGTCAGCATGCGGTCGACATCGGCGATCGACAGCACCTTCGGCAATGGCCGGCCGCGCTTGGGCCCCGCGAGGATCGCGGCAGGGTCGTCGGTTCGGATGCGTTCGTTGAGCAGGAACCGGAACAGATGCCGCATCGCCGACAGCCTGCGGGCCACGCTGGAGGATTTGAAGCCCCTGGTGTCGAGGTCGGCCAGATAGTCCCGCAGCACCTGGGTATCCGCCGCTGCAAAGCTGGAGCTCTTGCGGCTGAGGAAGACGGCAAGGTCGGTGAGATCGCGGCGGTAGGCGTCGAGCGTGTTCTCGCCCGCGCCCTGTTCCGCAGCCAGCATGTCCAGGAACAGGGTGGTCAGCGTGGCATTCGAGGCCTTGGCCCGCATCTGGTGTCCGCGTCTCGTCGAAGTCCGAATCGGTGCGCCGCAGGACGATCATCCCGGCCCTGGAGGCCTGGAAGCGAAGTTGGCCGAGATCGCGGCGCCGCTAGTTCAAAAGAGAACAGTAAAAAACTTAATCAAAACGGTGTGGCTTTTCGGCCAGCGGTGCGACGCGGGCTATTTTTTCTGGAACTTGTCCGGCGGGATGGTCACCGTCATTTCGCGCGGCTTCGGGTTGACGAAGTTCGCCAGCGCGTAGATCGCGCCGTAGACGACGCCCACGATGATGGCGACCACGGTCAGAAATCGGAAAAGACTGGGCATCTCGGCCAGCAAGGCAGCGAAGGACGCGGGACATCCACCATGTTCGCCGGCGGCTTGCAAGTGTATCTGGCAAGGCGGGGCGCTCACGGAGTATAGCTGCCTGGAACGGGCGCCTTTGAATGCAGCAAGCCGGTGGGATAATAGCGGAATTGATGACCGACACGCCTGAACCAGCAGCCAGCCCTCCCGCCCCGGAGGCCGCGATCACAGCGGCCCTGGGCAGGCGGCTTGTCGTGCTGGTCGGCATGATGGGCGCCGGCAAGTCGACAGTCGGGCGGCGGCTCGCGGCCCGGCTGAAACTGCCTTTCGTCGATGCCGACAATGAGATCGAGGCCGCTGCCGGCATGACCATACCGGAGATCTTCGAATCCAGTGGTGAGGACTATTTCCGCAACGGCGAGGCGCGGGTGATCGCGCGGCTGCTGGAAAACGGGCCCGGCGTGCTGGCGACCGGCGGTGGGGCCTTCATGCGCGAGGAGACTCGGAGACGCATTCAGGACAAGGCGGTCTCGGTCTGGCTCAAGGCCGATGCCGACGTGATCATGCGCCGTGTCAGGCGCCGGGCCGATCGGCCGCTGCTGCAGACTGCCGATCCCGCCGGCACTGTCACCCGGCTTCTGACCGAGCGCGAGCCGGTCTACCAGCATGCGGATGTGACGATCTGGTCACGCGACGTGCCGCACGACAAGATCGTGGATGAGTGCATCGACGCGCTTTATGCGCGCCTTTGTGGTGCGCCCGAAGCAGCAGAGGGCGACGCGACGGAGGCCGATGACGCTCCGACGGATGTTACCCAAGCCATGGGTGGGCTGCGATGACTGCTCCATTGAAGGCCGTCGATCCCATCACCGTCGATGTCGCGCTCGGCGAGCGCGCCTATGACATCGTCATCGGTCGAGGCGTGCTGGCCTCGCTCGGCGAGCGGATCGCAGCGTTGCGGCCCGGCGTCCGCACCGCCATCGTCACTGATCGCACCGTCGCGACCCACTGGCTCGAACCGGCCGAGGCGGCGCTGGCGCAAGCCGGCATTCCGACGACGAGAATTGTGGTCGAGGAGGGCGAGGGGTCGAAGACCTATGCCGGGCTTGCGAAGGTCAGCGAGGCGCTGATCGCGGCCAGGATCGAGCGCAACGATCTCGTGATCGCGCTCGGCGGCGGCGTGGTGGGGGATCTCGCCGGCTTCGCCGCGGCGATCCTGCGGCGCGGCGTCGATTTCGTGCAGGTGCCGACCTCGCTCCTGGCTCAGGTCGACTCGTCGGTCGGCGGCAAGACCGGCATCAACTCGCCGCAAGGCAAGAACCTGCTCGGCGCTTTCCACCAGCCGGTCCTGGTGATCGCAGATACTGCCGTGCTCGACACGCTGTCGCCGCGCCAGTTCCGCGCCGGTTACGCCGAAGTCGCCAAGTACGGCCTGCTCGGCGACGCCGGCTTCTTCACCTGGCTCGAGGCCAACCACGCCGACATCGTCAAGGGCGGGCCAGCGCGCGAGCACGCCGTTGCCACCTCCTGCCGTGCCAAGGCCGCGATCGTCGCGCGTGATGAGCGCGAGACCGGCGACCGCGCGCTGCTCAATCTCGGTCACACTTTCGGCCACGCGCTGGAAGCTGCGACCGGCTTTTCAGACCGGCTGTTCCACGGCGAAGGCGTTGCGGTCGGCATGGTGCTGGCGGCGCAATTCTCCGCTGAGCTCGGCATGCTGCCGGCAAGCGACGTCGAACGGGTCGTGCATCATCTTGCTGCGGCGGGCCTGCCGACCCATCTGCAGGATATCGCCGGCTTCGCCCAGGAAGGGATTGGCGATGCCGACAGCCTGATGGCCCTGATGGCCCAGGACAAGAAGGTCAAGCGCGGCAAGCTCACCTTCGTTCTGCTCGAGGCGATCGGCCGGGCCGTGATCGCCAGGGATGTCGACCCGTCGAGGGTTCGTGACTTCTTGCAGGCCAAGCTTCAGCGCCGCGCCTGACCGGATGCTGCCGTGTTGAGCATCGGCAGCGAAACGGCAGGGGCGGCCCATATGCAAAGCGACATCGGCATCATGGACTGGATCACGCTTTCCATCGTCATCATCCTGCTCGCGACATCAGCATTCTTTGCGCTGAGTGAGACGGCGCTCACCGGCGCCTCCCGCGCCAGCATGCTGCGGCTTTCCAAGCAGGGCAATCGCGACGCCGACGTGGTCTCGAGCCTGTTCGAGATGCGCGAGCGCCTGATCGGCGCGCTGCTGCTCGGCAACAACATCGCCAATATCGGCGCCTCGGCGCTGGCCACCGGTCTGTTCACGTCCTGGTTCGGCGAAGTCGGCGTGCTCTACGCCACCGGCGTCATGACCGCGCTGGTGGTGATCTTTGCCGAGGTGCTGCCGAAGACGATCGCGATCAACGCGCCGGATCGGGTGTCGCTCGCGGTGGCGCGGCCGATGCGGACCACCGTGTTCGTGCTCGGGCCGCTGCTCGCGGTGATCGAAGCGGTCGTGCGCGTGCTGATGCGGTTGATCGGGTTCAAGGTCGGCGCCAACCAGCCGATCCTATCGCCGACCGAGCGTTTGCGCGGTGCCGTCGACCTGTTGCATCACGAGGGCAAGGTCGAGAAGCAGGACCGCGACATGTTCGGCGGGCTCCTGGATCTTCGTGAACTTCAAGTCTCCGAGGTCATGGTTCACCGCACCGAAATGGTGATGGTCAATGCCGACCTGCCGCCGGAGGAACTGGTGCGCGAGGTGCTGGCCTCGGAATATACCCGCATCCCGCTCTGGCGTGGCTCGCCGGAGAACATCATCGGCGTGCTGCATGCGAAGGATCTGTTGCGCGCGATCCGCGCTTCCGAAGGCGACATGTCGCGCATCGACGTCGCATCGCTGGCGCTGCCGCCCTGGTTCGTTCCGGAAATGCGCTCGGTTTCCGAGCAGCTCAAGGCGTTCCGCCGCCGCAAAACTCACTTCGCACTTGTCGTGGACGAATATGGCGAAGTTGAAGGTATCGTCACGTTGGAAGACATTCTGGAGGAAATCGTCGGTGACATTTCCGACGAGCAGGATGTCCAGGTTGCCGGCGTTCGGGTTCAGCCCGACGGCTCGGTCGTGGTCGACGGCTCGGTTCCGATCCGCGATCTCAACCGCGCGATGGATTGGGCTCTGCCTGACGAAGAGGCCACCACGGTCGCGGGTCTTGTCATTCACGAGGCCCGTTCAATCCCGGAGCGTGGCCAGAGTTTTACCTTTCACGGCTTTCGCTTCCGTGTGCTGCGGCGGGAGCGCAACCGTATCACCGCGCTCAGGATCGTGCCGGTGCCGCGTGGCGAGGTGGAAGACGCAAGGCCCAGGCGCGCCGGCACGGCGTTTTGATCTGTGCGTCAGTTGAGCCAGATGCGCTGGATCTGATGCATATGTACGCGAACGAAATTCTGTGCGATAATCAGGCTTCGCCGGGGGCCTTGGCGTGCAGCGCGAGCGCGTGCACTGAGCCTGCGAGTTCCGAAGCCAATGCCGCATTGATCAGGCGGTGACGCTCGATCCTGCTCTTGCCGGCAAAGGCCTGCGACACGATATAGACTCGGAAATGCGTCTCCCCGCCCGGCGCGTGGCCGGCGTGGCCTTCATGCAGATAAGACTCGTCCTGCACCTCGAGGCTTTCCGGCGAGAAAGCTTCGCGCAACTTCTTTGTGATAGCGTCTCTCATGCTCATGGTGTCCGGCAATACGCATCAAATTATTTTTCGTCAATCCGCCGGCCCCCTCTGAGGTATTCGCAATGTCAAGACTTGAAGCTTTTCGCGTTGCGTAGTCAAAGTCCGTCATGCCGATCGATTCATCTAAATTCTTCGACTCCATCCGCATCAAGCCCAAGAAGGCGGCTTCGCGGCAGCCTCAGGTGCGTGAGGAGGCCACGCCTTGCCAGTGGCCGGACTGCCATAACAAGGGTACGCATCGCGCGCCCAAGGGGCGGGAGAATGCGCGCGAATATTGGCACTTCTGCCTCGATCACGTGCGCGAATACAACCAGTCCTATAATTTCTTCTCAGGCATGAATGCGGAGGCGGTGGCGCGCTATCAGAAGGATGCGCTGACGGGTCACCGTCCCACCTGGAAGATGGGCGCCAACACCGCGGGCAAGCGCGGCAATGTCGAAGGCGATCTCGATGGCGCCGCCGATCCGTTCAGCGTGTTCTCCGAGATCAATGGCCGCGCCAGCTGGCGCCCGGGCCCGCAGGCCGCACCGAAGCCTGAGACCCGCAAGGTCTTCAACGCCGAGCGCAAGGCGCTGCAGGTGATGGGGCTGGGCCCCGATGCCACGCTCGAAGAGGTCAAGGGCAAGTACAAGGCGCTGGTGAAGCAGCACCATCCTGATGCCAATGGCGGCGACCGTTCGACCGAGGATCGCCTGATCGAGATCATCAAGGCTTACAATTATTTGAAGACGGTAGTGCGGACCTGATCCGCGCTTGATACGCTTGGCGTGGGCCGCAACGCGGCCGCACGCGGTGCAGGATGCGACGTTAATTCACGCCTTCGGCGCGTCAGGTGTTGGTCCGATATAGGCCGAGCTTGGCCGGATCAGTCGGCCGGTGCGTTGCTGCTCGCGCGCATGCGCGGTCCAGCCGGCGCTGCGGGCGACAGCGAAAATCGGTGTGAAGGCTTGACGCGGAATCTTCAGCGCATCCAGCAGGATCGCGGTGAAGAACTCGACATTGGTGTCCAGCACGCGGTCGGGATTTTTCCGTCGCAGCGCCTCGCGGCAATAGGCCTCGACCGCGCTCGCGAAGGGAAGAGCCGTGCCTGCGTCGGCGAGCCGTTCGATCGCCGCCTTCAACACGTCGGCGCGCGGATCGCGCACGCGATAGATGCGATGGCCAAATCCCATCAGCCGCGCGCCACGCGCAAGTGCCTCGTCCACCCAGGGCTTGATGCGCTCGCGCGTGCCGATCGCGGTCAGCATTTCGAGCACCGGCTCCGGCGCGCCGCCATGCAGCGGGCCGGTCAGCGCGCAATAACCGGCGGTCACGGCGGCGAACAGATCGGCCTGGGTCGAGGCCACCACACGCGCGGCAAAGGTCGAGGCGTTCATGCCGTGGTCGCAAACCGTCACCAGATAAGTGTCGAGCGCAGCGACCTCGCGCCGCTCGGGCGCACCGCCCCGTAACATGCGCAGCGTATCGGCAGCATGGCTTGCCGTGGGATCCGGTGCGATCGGTAGAGCCCCGGTCGCGCGCTGAACCAAGGCCCCGGCGATGACTGCACAAGCGCCGACAATTGCGGCCTCATGCGCCAGCCCGTCCTCGGCCCGCAGTGCTGCGACCGCGGCGCGAAAGCCGTCGACGATGCTCATGCCAGGTGAAGCCGCCAGCAATTCGGGGATCCGCGCAAAGGCGCGTTCACGGGCGATGCCGAGCTGTTGACGGACCTCGACCTCGTCCACCAGCTGGTCGCGTGCCGCGCTCCACAGCCGCGCCGCCACCGCCTCGAAGCTCGCCGCGGCCGCCAGGTCGGCCACGCGTTCACCGGCGATGATGAGCTCGCCGTGCTCGCCGTCGACGTGGCTCAGCACGGTCTCGGCCGCTGGAATGCCGTCCAGGCCAATTGGGGTTCTGCCGAGCGGGATATTCATGACGGGATCTCCTTCCGATGGGATGTCGCTTTCGGAAGGTTGATCGGCTCGACGCATTGATCAATCTTGATTATACAAATCAATATGAAAAATTCGTCGGGCCTTTATCTCTCGGCGCGAGAAGCTGCTGCCGAACTGGCGATCTCGCCCGCGACCCTCTACGCCTATGTCAGCCGCGGCTTCATTCGCTCCGAGCCGTCGCCGGATTCGCGCAGCCATCGCTATCGGGCCGAGGACGTCCGCGCGCTGAAGGAGCGCCGCGGACCTGCGCCGGAGCCGAGAGGTTTCCGCAGCTTTGATGCCGATCTACCCGTGCTGGACTCGGCCATCGCGACCATCACCGAAGCCGGCCCGATTTATCGCGGGGTCAATTGCGTCGAACTGGCCGAGAAGGACACGCTCGAGCACGCAGCGACGCTGTTGTGGGACGTGACCGCGATCGATCCGTTCGCTCCGGACAATTGTCCGGTCGTCTCTGAAGCGATGACCGTCATCGCCGACGCTGCACGGCGTGCCGCGCCGCTGGATCGGGCTATCGCGGTTTTGGCGCTGGCCGCCAGCGCCGATCCCGGCGCATTCAATCGCGCAGCCGAGGGACGGGCGCTGGTGGGCGCACGTATTGTTCGGCTTCTCGTCGCCACCATGCTGAACACGGCAGCTTCAGCTCAACCCTTGCACCTGCAGATCGCGAACGCCTGGGCGGTCGAGCACAAGCATGCGCCCGACCTGATCCGCCGCGCGCTGGTGCTGCTCGCCGATCACGAGCTTAACGCTTCCACCTTCACCGTGCGCTGCGCGGCATCGACCGGGTTGAACCTCTATGACGCGACCATTGCCGGCCTGGCGGCCTTGAAAGGCCCCAAGCATGGTGGCGCCGGCGTTCTTGCGTCGCAGCTGGTCAAGGCGCTGATCGATCGGGACGTCGCGCCACTGATCCGGGAGAGGGTGGCGCTTGGGGAGCGGTTTGCCGGCTTCGGCCACGGCATTTACAAGCGCGGCGATCCCCGCGCGATCTCCTTGCTGGATGCCCTCAATCGTGCCGGAGCGCCGCGCAAATTCACCCGCGAAGTGCCAGAGCGGATCGCGGAGGCGACCGGCGAATTTGTGAACATCGACTACGCGCTGGCCGTGCTGGTGCACAGCCTGCGGCTGCCTGCGGGCAGCGAATTGGCCCTGTTCGCGATGGCTCGCTCGGTCGGCTGGATTGCCCACGCCTGCGAGCAGCTGCAACACGGCCGGCTGATCCGTCCCCGCGCCCGCTATGTCGGTCCGTCGCCGGGGCGCGGTGCCATCCTCGATTCGCTCTGAGGCGCCACTACTCGCTCGCCTGCGCTACGAATTGTCCTTCGCGGCGCTTCCGCAGCAACCGAAGCACAAGCCAGACCAGGATCGTGCCGATCACCACGGCCAGGATCCAGATCGGCTTGGCGATGTGGCTGTGATGCGGGATGCCGGCATAGCGATGCAGGAGCTGCACGGCGAACACGCCCGGCAGCACATGCGCACAGGCCCAGAGCACGATGGCCGGGATGTTCACGGCATAGAAGCGGACCGGCGGGATGTCGAGCGCTCCGGCCGTGATCGGCACCACGGCGCGGATCGGGGCCACGAACCGGGCAAAGAAGATCGCCAGCGTCCCGAAACGATGGAAGAAGGCTTCGCTCTGGGCCACCAGGCGGGGGTAATTCGAGAACGGCCAGGCGGTCAGGATTTCCCGCTGGCTGCGGTGGCCGACCCAGAAGGCTGAGCCGTCGCCAAGCACGGCGCCCACGATCGCTGCGGCCAGCACCCATTCCAGCTTGAGTTCGCCGCCGGCGATCAGCGCACTCAACGCGAGGATGATGGTCGTGCCCGGGACGACCGAGCCCGCGATCGGGATGGCTTCCAGCAGGGCAGCCAGGAAGATGGTGAGATAGGCCAGTCCCGAATGTTCGGAGACGAAGGCGATGAGGGGATCAAGCAGGTGGGCCACGCAAATCCTGGCTGGGCTGATAACGATGCCTCATAACTAGGAACCTCCTTGGAAAGTGCCATGCCGCATCGCAGCAGGGATGGGCAGGGCAAAAAGGTGGCAATGATTCGCAGAGCAGCCTTTCAAAAATCGCGTCTCGCGCCTATCTCGATGATATCCCAACGGAACTTTGATTAACCCTTAGGCTTCTGCCCGCCAGCGCTCTCTGCTAGGCTGTTGCGAAGCCACAAACCGCAGCCACAGACAAAATCTGGTTTCGGAAAACGCCCGGGACCTCGGAGGACGAATGACGACCGCCGCTACGACCAATGCGCAGGAGATCACCGGTTTGCCGGACATGAAAGTGTCGGTTCGTCAGGTGTTCGGGATCGACAGCGACCTTGAGGTGCCGGCCTTTTCCCAAACCGACCCGCATGTTCCGGAGGTCGACACCGACTACCGTTTCGATCGCGCCACCACGCTGGCGATCCTCGCCGGTTTCGCCAAGAACCGCCGCGTCATGGTCACCGGCTATCACGGCACCGGCAAGTCGACCCATATCGAGCAGGTCGCGGCCCGCTTGAACTGGCCCTGCGTGCGCGTCAACCTGGACAGCCATATCAGCCGCATCGATCTGGTTGGCAAAGACGCGATTGTCGTCAAGGACGGCAAGCAGGTCACCGAATTCCGCGACGGCATTCTGCCATGGGCGCTGCAGCACAACGTGGCGCTGGTGTTCGATGAATATGACGCCGGCCGTCCGGACGTGATGTTCGTGATCCAGCGCGTGCTCGAGGTCTCGGGCCGGCTGACGCTGCTCGATCAGAACAAGGTCATCAAGCCGCATCCGGCGTTTCGCCTGTTCGCGACCGCCAACACCATCGGTCTGGGCGATACCTCGGGCCTCTATCACGGCACCCAGCAGATCAACCAGGGCCAGATGGACCGTTGGTCGATCGTCACCACGCTCAACTACCTGGCCCATGACGAGGAAGTGGAAATCGTGCTGGCCAAGGCGCGCCACTATCAGAACCAGCAGGGCCGCGACATCGTCAACAAGATGGTCCGGCTCGCCGATCTCACACGCAACGCTTTTGCCAATGGCGATCTGTCGACGGTGATGAGCCCGCGGACCGTGATCACCTGGGCGGAGAATTCCGAGATCTTCGGCGATATCGGCTTTGCCTTCCGCGTCACCTTCCTGAACAAATGCGACGAGCTGGAGCGCCCGCTGGTCGCGGAGTTCTACCAGCGCTGCTTCAACGCGGAGCTGCCGGAGTCCGCAGTCAATGTGGCGTTGAGCTAACGTCGGTGTCGTCCCGGGCAGGCGAAGCGCGATCCGGGACCCATACCGCGGAATGTTTCGATCAAGCGAGGCGGCTAGTTGCTCCAACCATATTAGCCGCCGGTGGTTATGGGTACCCGCTCCAGTGCGCAATCGCGCACAAGGCGGGGACGACAAACTGAGCAGCGATGACCACATCCAACAGCAAATTCCGCAACGGAGCCAAGGAAGCGCCGACTGAGCCGTTCAAGCGCTCGGTCACGGCCTGCCTGCGCGCGATCGCCAAGGCGCCGGAGCTTGAAGTCTCCTTCGCGGCCGAGCGGCCGGGCCTGGCGCCCGGCAAGGCGCGGCTGCCGGAGCCCGCGCGCAAGATGACCAAGCGCGATGCGGCGATCGTGCGTGGCCACGCCGATTCCATCGCATTGAAGCTCGCCTGTCATGATCCAAAGATCCACCGCAAGCTGATCCCCGCCAATCCGCAGGCGCGCGGCGTGTTCGAGGCGGTCGAACAGGCGCGCGTCGAGGCGATCGGCGCGCGGCGCATGTCCGGCGTCGCGAAGAACCTCACCGCGATGCTCGACGATCACTTCCATCGCGGCAAATACGATGAGATCACCGATCGCGCCGACGCGCCGTTGTCGGATGCGCTGGCCATGCTGGTCCGCGAGCGGCTGACCGGAATGGCCCCGCCGACCGCCGCGCGCAAGCTGGTCGATCTCTGGCGTCCAATTCTCGAGGACAAGATCGGGAACCGCCTCGACCAGTTGGGCCGCTTCACCGAGGACCAGGCTAAATTCGGCGACATGGTTCATGACCTCTTGTCGGCACTCGAACTCGGTGACGAGCGCAGTGCCGATTCCGAAGAGGACGAGAACGACGACGACAATCGCGACGGCGACAACGAGCAATCCGGCGCGGAAGGCTCGCCCGATTCCGATGCCGCGCAGGAGATGAGCGCCGACCAGGCGCAGACGACGTCGGACGAGATGTCGGAAAGTGCGATGGAGGCGGCGCAGGCCTCGGCCAGCGACACCCTTGACGAGGGCGAGCTTGGCGATGACGAGACGCCGGGCGAAGCGACGCGGCCGAACCGCGGCGGCGCCAATGAGCCGCGCGGTCCGGAATATCATGCTTTCGCGCCGAAGTTCGACGAGGTGATCGCAGCAGAAGATCTCTGCGACCACGATGAGCTGGAGCGGCTGCGCTCCTATCTCGACAAGCAGCTCGCGCATCTGCAGGGCATCGTGGCACGGCTCGCCAACCGGCTGCAGCGCCGGTTGATGGCGCAGCAGAACCGCGCCTGGGAGTTCGACCTCGAGGAGGGAATCCTTGATCCGGCGCGGCTGTCGCGCGTGGTCATCGATCCCTATCAGCCGCTGTCCTTCATGCGCGAGAAGGAGGCGACCTTCCGCGATACCGTCGTGACCCTGCTGCTCGACAATTCCGGCTCGATGCGCGGACGTCCGATCACGGTGGCCGCGACCTGCGCCGACATCCTGGCGCGCACGTTGGAGCGCTGCGGCGTCAAGGTCGAGATTCTCGGCTTCACAACGCGGGCCTGGAAGGGCGGGCAGTCGCGCGAGGCCTGGCTTGCGGCCGGCAAGCCCGCCAATCCCGGCCGGCTCAACGACCTCCGCCATATCATCTACAAGGCCGCTGATGCACCGTGGCGCCGCGCGCGCAAGAACCTCGGCCTGATGATGCGCGAGGGCCTGTTGAAGGAGAATATCGACGGCGAGGCGCTCGACTGGGCGCATAAGCGCCTGCTCGGTCGTGCCGAGCAGCGCAAGATCCTGATGATGATCTCCGACGGCGCGCCGGTCGACGACTCCACGCTGTCGGTCAATCCCGGCAACTATCTGGAGCGTCATCTGCGGCACATCATCGAGGAGATCGAGACGCGCTCGCCGGTCGAACTGATCGCGATCGGCATCGGCCATGACGTCACGCGCTATTACCGTCGCGCGGTCACCATCGTGGATGCCGAGGAGCTGGGCGGGGCGATCACCGAGAAGTTGGCCGAACTCTTCACCGAGACGCACGCGGCGCCGCAGCCCGCACACGTGCCGAAGCGCCGGCTGCATTCGTGAGCGTGATCAAGCTGGGCAGCGCTCCCTCGCCGTGACGGCGAGGGTCGGGGAGGGGGGCCTTGGCAGCGATGTCGCGATACGCGGTCTCCGATCGGAGACGATTCCTGGAGCTGGCGCTCGCGGGACTTGCTACGTTTGCACGCCCCCGTCTGGCACAGGCTCAGACGGCGGTTACCCCAGCGGCCAATCGAACCGTCCACGACGCGCATTCGGTCAGCAGCCCGGTCGCGATCGAGGTGAGAGCACGGCCGCTGCCGACCTTCGACCTGCGCGACCGCTCGCGGCTGCGCTTCGGTTCGCTGGAGTACCGCAGTGGGCTGGTGCTGACGTCGTCATTCCCCGGCTTCGGCGGATTGTCAGGCATCCGGCTTGATGCCAAAGGCGAGCGCTTCGTCGCTATCAGCGACCAGGGCAGCTGGTTCACCGGCCGCATCGTGTATTCGGGCCGACAGATGGTGGGTCTCGCCGAGGTCGAGGCCGCGCCGCTACTTGGCCCTGACGGGCGGCCGATCCTCGATCGCGGCTGGTACGATTCCGAATCCATCGCGATGGACGGCGATCAGGTCTATATCGGGCTCGAACGCGTCAACCAGGTGCTGCGCTACGACTTTTCGAAGGGCTTTACCCGCGCGCGCAGCGAGATCGTGCCGCTGCCTCCGGCGGCGAAACGGCTGCCGAACAACAAGGGTCTCGAGGCGCTCGTCTTCGTGCCGAAAGATCTGCCACTTGCCGGCACCCTGATCGCGATCTCGGAGCGCGGGCTGGACGCGAACGGCAATCTGATCTCGTTCCTGGTTGGTGGTCCGACGCCGGGGCAGTTCAGCGTCCGGCGCACCGAGGACTTCGACGTCAGTGACGCCGTGTTGCTGCCAGCAGGCGATCTCCTGGTGTTGGAGCGCAAGTTCTCGCTGCTCTCAGGAGTCGGCATCCGTATCCGCCGCCTGCGGCTCGCCGACATCGCGCCGGGCGCGCTGGTCGACGGCCCCACCATCTTCGCGGTGGATCTCGGCCAGGAGATCGACAATATGGAAGGCATCGATGCGCACGTCACGCCGGAGGGCGACACGGTGCTGACCATGATTTCCGATGACAATTTCTCGATCATCCAGCGCACGCTGCTGCTGCAATTCACGCTGGTGGAATAACTTCCATGTCGTCCCGGGCAAGCGAACGAAGTGAGCGCGACCCGGGATCCATACCGCGTGATGTTGGAAACGGGCACCTGGCACGTCCCGAGCGGGACAACTCAATCCTGTGGCTATGGCTCCCCGCGTTCGCGGGGACGACAGCGGTGTCCTTGGTGACAGGGTGCGCCCTTCTAACCCCGAAGTGATCGCAGCTACTCGCATCCAGAGATGGTCGTGCAGTTGAGGAAGATCGAACCGCACGCTACTTAGCACTATCCCTCGTCCAGCCCGGAAACCCTCCCGCATGAGCGCCCTGTTTTCTCCGATCAAGCTGCGCGGTCTCGAACTTGCCAACCGCATCATGGTCTCCCCGATGTGCCAATATTCTGCCGACAACGGCGCGGCCAACGACTGGCATTTCACTCACATCAACATGCTGGCGCTGTCGGGCGCGGCGATGTTCTGCATCGAGGCGACGCATGTCGAGCCGATCGGACGCATCACGCCCGGCTGCCTCGGCCTGTGGGACGATGCGACCGAGTCCGCGCTGAAGCCGATCCTCGCCTCGGTCCGCAAACATTCAAAGGCGGCCGTGGCGATGCAGCTTGCGCATGCCGGCCGCAAGGGGTCGAGCCATCGCCCCTGGGAGGGCGGCCAGCAGATCCCGCTCGCGCAAGGCGGCTGGCAGACGGTTGCTCCATCGGCGATCTCACACAAGGAGGGTGAAGCCCCGCCGGCGGCGCTCGATGCAGCGGGGCTCACGCGCATTCGCGATGCCTTCGTCGATGCGGCCCGGCGCGCCGACAGGCTCGGCATCGATGCGCTCGAGCTGCACGGCGCGCACGGCTATCTGCTGCATCAATTCCTGTCGCCGCTCTCGAACCACCGCACCGATCAATATGGCGGAAGCATCGAGAACCGCATGCGCTATCCGCTCGAGGTGTTCGAGGCAGTCCGTGCGGCGTTCCCGGCCGACAAGCCGGTCGGCGTGCGGGTCTCCGCGACGGATTGGGTCGACGGCGGCTGGGACCTCGAGCAGACCATCGCCTTCGCTCAAGAGCTCAAGCGCCGCGGCGCCGACTGGATCGACGTGTCGTCCGGCGGCGTCTCACCGCTGCAGAAGATCGCGCTTGGCCCTGGCTACCAGGTGCCGTTTGCGCAAGCCGTGAAACAGGCAGCCGGCCTTCCCACCATCACGGTCGGCCTGATCACGGAAGCCAGGCAGGCGGAGGAGATCGTGGCCTCGGGCAAGGCGGACATGGTCGCGCTCGCACGCCGCATGCTCTACGACCCGCGCTGGGGCTGGCACGCGGGCGCCGAACTCGGCGGTCAGGTCAGCGCACCGCCACAATATTGGCGTTCGCAGCCGTCGACGCAGAAGGAGTTGTTCGGCAAGACGACATTTGGTGCGCGCTAATCCGCGGCCGTCGCAAAGCCGGCAAGAGAACGACGCGCGCGGGAAGAGCCTTTAACCTTCCGCGCGCGATCCGGTTGTGACGCCTTGTAACGGCAATCAATTCCGGGCAGCATACAGGTGGTCTGCCGGCCTGCGGCGGGCATTGCCAGCGATGTTTGCCGAGCGGTTTTGTGACGGACCAAAGTCTCAGCAGCAACTTCAAACGCGCCGGCGTCTGGCGCCGGCTAACCGCGCTGCTGATCGACGTCATGATCATTGCAGTCATTCTGCAGCTCTGCGCGCTGGTCCTGTTTCCGCTGACCCATGGCCGCATTCAATTTTCCGGCGGCATCTACACAATCAAGTGCAGCAAGCTCGATTCGCTGCCAGCCGGCGTGGCGATCCCGGCTGATTTCAATGCCAACGTGATCGTCGATTGCCAGAACAGCGTGTTGGGTCTGCAGTCGGCCCGCACGTTGCGTGTGCAGCGCGTGACCAGGGATGGAGCGATCACGAAGGAGATTCACATCGACAGCATGCTCAATGCGGATGGCGCCCCCATCATGGGTCTGTCGCTGGGCATTCTGCTGCTGCCGCTGCTGCTGGCTTGGCGCTTTGCGCGCGACGATCGACAGGGCACGCCCGGTCGCAGGATCTGCCGCATGCGTCTGGCGCGGGTCGACGACGGATGCGTGCCGTCCGCCAGTGAGGTGAGACGGCGCTATCTGCTGCTGCTTGTGATCCTGAGCCCGCTGATCATCTGGCCCGTGATCCTGTCGTTCTTTCCTGTGACCGCGCTTCCGGAGAACGTTCTCATTGCGATAACGCTCGCCTCCTATGGTCCGGTCCTGGTCGTAGGCTTGGCAGCGTGGCGGCAGGTCTATGTCCGAAGCGATACCTGGTACGATCGCTTCGCAGGGACCAGTGTGATCCGCGCGGAGCGGACGACGATCCAACTCGAATCGGCCTCATCAACGGCGCCGGCTATGGATCGTCTCGCCGAGGCTGGTCCTGCTGTGCCGTTCGGCGACGCCGGCCGGACAGCTTCAGAGGGGACACCAATTTCCGCCGCGAGTCCGCCTCCGCTTCCACCCGCGGCGGATCAGGGGAAGCGCAGCTACATCGCGCGCCACTGGCGTGGCGAGCTGTCGTTGCCGTTGTCCTATTGGGTCAACGGTGGACTGGTCGGCGTGATCGCCGGTGCGACGATCGCGGTCATCGCGGGCCTGATCGTGCATGAACAGTTCGATGCGGAGCCCGTCCCGGCCTTGCTATGGATGAGCGCGATCTGGCTTTGCGTGGCGTTGCTCACGCTTTGGCAGCTCGTCGGCATCTGGCGGTCGGCCACGCGCTATCGCGCGGCCGGCAAGGGCCGATGGGGTCTCGTCGCCAAGGTGATGGTGGTGCTGGGGGCTGCCAGCACGCTTTTGCAGTTCTTCATGCAAGGCTTGCCGCAGCTCGCAGGTGTCGCCGAGATCGTCGCGGGCGACCGTTCGCTCGGCCCGCATCAGTTCAAGGTTCTCGCTTATGGCGAGATGCTGGAGTTCTCCGGCGGCATCAAGTTCGGTGTTGCGAAGGAGCTGGAAGATTTCCTGAGCGCAATGCCGGAGCTGAAAACGGTGCGGCTCGATTCCGTCGGCGGCCGTATTCGCGAGGCACAAAAAATGTCCGACCTCATCAAGGCGCACGGATTGTCCACCCTGGTCGAGAAGCAATGCTTGTCCGCCTGTACCATCGTCTTCCTCGGCGGCAAGGATCGCGCCATCCTGTCGAGCGCAAAGCTTGGCTTTCATCAGCCGACTTATCGCGGCATCACCGCTGCCGAGCGCAGTCACAGCGTCGCCGCCGAGGAAGAACGGCTGCAAAGACTGGGCTTGAGCCGGGCATTTGCCGAACGTGCCAACAAGGCGGAGCCGAGTTCGATGTGGTTCCCTGAAGGCAGCGAACTGCTCCGGGAGCATGTGGTGACGCGAATCGTGCCCGCGCAAACGCGCGCTCCGGCCAAATTGATGAGTGATGCGCCTATCAGTTCCTCCAATGGAGCAGCTCGCAAGGGCAATGAGCAGGTCGCTGCGCCCGTCTCGCCGCAAGCCACCGTCGTCACCCTGCCGAGGGATCTCGTACAACGACTCCAATCGTCCAAGCCGGTCAATCGCGTTCCGTCCTCGATCACAGGCCAGAAGTAGCCGACGGCAGGACTCTGCCACGCTTCCATCGACCATGTCGGCGATGCCTGCGGAGCGTCCCCGCGCGAACTCTCATCAACTCGGCTCGGAGACGGAACGAGTTGCGGGCCATTCCCTTATCGGAGCAGGTGTGACACTCCGATGACGGGGGAACCCCATGGGCACCGAAATCGAACTGAAACTTGCCGCCCCCGCTGCCGCGATCCGCAACGCCGCATCGCTATCATGGCTGAAGGAGATCGCTGCCGGAGCGGCGACGCAGGCCAAATTGCAATCGATCTATTTCGACACGCCGAAATGTGCGCTGCGTGACCACGGCGTGAGCCTTCGTGTCCGCAACACCGGGTCCCGCCATTTGCAGACCATCAAATCGGCCGCAGGTACGGCGCTGGGGCGCAACGAATGGGAGCAAGAGATCGAAGGCGACAAGCCGCGGCTCGATCTCGCCGAGGATACCGCTCTTGGGCGAATGCTGACCGGCAAGCTTTGCAAGCGATTGCAGCCGATTTTCGAAACGAACGTCGATCGTGTGACGATGCCGGTTCGGATCGGCGAGAGCGAATTCGAATTGGCATTCGATACCGGCGAAGTCCGCACCCCAAACGATCAATGCGCGCCGATCGCCGAGATCGAGATCGAATTGAAGCGCGGCAATCGGCGCGACGCCGTAACGCTGCTGCGGGAACTGGCCCGCAAGATCGAGCTCACTTATGCGCCCCGGACCAAGGCGGAGCGCGGCTATGCGCTATTGGACGGCGATGCCGATGCGCCGGTCAAGGCCGGTCACGTTCCGCTGGCTGAGGCCAGCACCGCCGCTGCCTTCGCCCAAATTGGCCTCGAATGCCTGCGTCAGGTCGGCGCCAATGAAGCGGCCGTGCGGCGGGAAGATCCCGAAGGTGTCCACCAGATGCGGATCGGCCTGCGCCGGCTGCGCGCAGCGCTGTCGCTGTTCAAGGACATGGTGCGCGGCACGGAGGTGCGCCGGATCAAGGGCGAGCTCAAATGGCTGACCGAGCAGCTCGGGCCGGCGCGCGATCGCGATGTGTTCCTTACCAAGACCGTGGCGCCGTTTCGGTCAGCTCATCAAGATCAGCCGGAATTCGCGCTGTTGGAGGAGGATGCGGCCAACGACCGGCGGAAAGGCTTCGCGCGCGCCCGCGCCGCGGTGGAAAGCGAACGATTCCGCCATCTGCTTCTCGACGTGACGGCGTGGCTGCTCGACGGCGACTGGCGGAACGCTTCCGATCCACTCCGCCAAGCGTTGCGGCAGCGACCGATTGCAGACGTCGCCGCGCGCGAGCTGAAGCGCCGCACCCGCAAGATCGTCAAGCGGATCGGCAGGCTGGAACGACTGGATGCCGTGCAGCGCCACAAGCTTCGCATCGCAGTCAAGAAGCTGCGTTATGGGCGCGAGTTCTTTGCCGAGCTTCGCGATGTCGTCGGCGGTGGCCGGCGCGCGCGGCGGTTCAATGCCGCGCTGAAGAGGATGCAGAGCGCGCTTGGCGACCTCAATGACATGCGCGTCCATGCCGGCTGGTCGCATGACGTTGCCGGCGCAAATGCGGCCAGCGAAAAGGCGATCGCACTCGGCTATCTGGTCGGCTGCGAAGCCGCCCGAATACCAGCCGTATTGGACGAGGCTCTTGTCGCCGGGAAGCGGCTGAAGCGCGTCGCGTAGATATGTACCGTAGTTTCGAGTTTCATCATTCCGCCCGCGACACAGCCGATGATTGTCGGCGTGCTGCGACGTGCTAGACTTCGCAGGCCACGTGCGGCGATGCCGGCTCGCATGGTCGTGTTTCGTCTCGCGTGACGATGAGCGCATCCGCGAAGATGCGCCGCAACAAAGCGAGAGGAAAGCGCCAATGGAAATCGGATATTTCACCATGCCCTCGCATCCGCCGGAGTGCGGATTGAAGGAGGGCCAGGAGTGGGACCTCACGGTGCTGCGCTGGCTCGACGAGCTCGGCTATCAGGAAGCCTGGATCGGCGAGCACCACACCGCACCCTGGGAACCACATCCCGCGCCCGATCTGATTCTGGCGCAGGCCTTCCGCGAGACCAAGAATATCCGGCTCGGCCCCGGCGGCTTCCTGTTGCCCTATCATCATCCCGCCGAGCTCGCCAACCGTGTCGCGATGCTCGATCATCTCTCCGATGGGCGGCTCAATTTCGGCGTCGCCGCATCCGGACTTCCGAGCGACTGGGCGATGTTCAACGTCGACGGCATGAGCGGCCAGAACCGCGAGATGACGCGCGAGGCGCTCGAGATCATCCTCAAGCTGTGGACCGAGCCGGCGCCGTTCACGCACAAGGGCAAATATTGGACGGTCACCAAGCCTGAAGTGATGTTCGACTTCCTCAAGCCGCACATCAAGCCGGTGCAGGCGCCGCATCCGCCGATCGGGGTCGCCGGGCTGTCGAAGAACTCCGACACCTTGAAGCTTGCCGGCGAACGCGGCTTCATTCCGATGAGCCTCAATCTCAATCCGGCCTACGTGTCGTCGCATTGGGATTCGGTCGAGGCCGGCGCGGCCAAGACCGGACGCAAGCCAAATCGTCGCGACTGGCGGCTGGTGCGTGAGGTGTTCGTCGCCGATACCGATGAGGAGGCCTGGCGGCTCTCGACCGGTGACATGATGGGCCGGATGATGAGCGAGTACTTCCTGCCGCTGCTCGGGCATTTCGGCTTCAAGGACTATCTGAAACACGCGCCCGAGGTGCCCGATACCGATGTCACCGTGGACTATTGCGCCCGCCGCAACTGGGTCATCGGCTCGCCGGCGACCGTCACCGAGAAGATCGAACAGATCTGGCACGAGGTCGGCGGCTTCGGGACCCTCCTGGTGTTCGGGTTCGACTACAAGCACAAGCCGGAGGCCTGGCGCCATTCGCTGGAGTTGCTGAAACACGAGGTCATGCCGGGTTTGCGCCATCTCAATGCGGACCTGAACAAGGCTGCCTAAGATTAATAATTCGGCTGGACCGGCGCCCCGGGGGGCGCCGGTCAATTTGGCGCAGGTGGATCGATGCGGTTTCGTGTCCGGAAATTCGCGCATGTGCTGGAACGCTCCGGTCTCTCTTTGGCCGGCGCAGCCTGCGGCGTGTTCGTCGGGGCCCATGTCGGCTCCAGCGTTCCTTGGCTGACGAACCAGGGGTTTTTGCTGCTGATGATGCTGTCCGGCGCCGTTGGCTTCTATCTCGGTATCGATACGCCGCCGCGGCCATTCCATCCGCACGAGGAAGGCACGCCGGCGGCGAAACGGATTGATGCGCCGGAGTTCCTCAGTGCCGTCGGCACCTTTCTCGCGACGCTGACCGCCTTCGTCTCGGTCGGCATCATCATCCTGCGTGAGGATCCCCACATTGCCTGGACCTGGTTGATCATGCTGGGCTGGCTGACTGGCGTCGCCATGCAGATCGTGGCCGGCACGATCGCGCGGGTGCGGCAGTGATCGCGTCAAGGTAACGTCACTATCGGCGATGCGCGTTCAGCGTGTTGGTGAGATGTAATTGACGTTGTTCAATTCTTGAGCGTTTTCTGTCGCGACTTTCATCTTGCCGCGCTTGTTCAGGCCGTGTGAGCCTGCCCCCCGAGAGCTTGACCGGAGCTGGAGCCTGCGCAAACCGCGCATGGATCCTGGCAGCGCGATGCTTCCAACGCATTGCTCTGCGCCGATTCGAACTCCGTCAACACGCAAAGCCCGCTGGCGCTCCAACGGCCGGCGCGCCGCGCGAGCAATTGTCACAGCGGGAGGCGGCTTCACTTCGGCGTATTGGCGCACGGAATGCATAGCGGCCGACTGGGACGTTTTCGGAAGGTTGCATGATGTTGAAGCGGGTGTTGTTGGGCGTTGTTCTCGGCTGCGGTCTGGCCGCGGCGGCCTTGCCGGTGGACGGTCGGGCCGAGGAGCCGAAGGTCGGCGGGGTGATCAACGCGGTGATCCAGCCGGAGCCGCCCGGCCTGATGCTGGCCATGGTCCAGAATGGTCCGACCCAGATGGTCTCGGGCAACATCTTCGAAGGCCTGCTCCGCTACAGCCCCAAGCTCGAGGCGCTGCCCGGTCTTGCGGCAAGCTGGACCATCAGCCCGGACGCGAAGGTCTACACTTTCAAACTGAAGCCAGGCGTCACCTGGCATGACGGCAAGCCCTTCACCTCGGCGGACGTTCTGTTCTCGATCGAGATGCTGAAGAAGACGCACGCCCGCGCCCGCAACAATCTCGCTGTTGTCGAGAAGGTCGAGGCGCCCGATGATCTCACGGTCGTGTTCACGCTGAAACAGCCGTTCGGCCCGTTCATCGGCATCTTCGAGGTCGGCTCGATGCCGATGGTGCCGAAGCATCTCTACGAGGGTACGGACTGGAACACCAACCCGTACAACAACGCGCCGGTCGGCACCGGCCCCTTCATGTTCAAGGAATGGCAGAAGGGCTCATTCATTCAGCTGGTGAAAAATCCGAACTACCACGAAAAGGGCAAGCCCTATCTCGACGCTATCTACTGGCAGATCATTCCGGACGCGGCGGCGCGCGCGGTCGCATTCGAGACCGGCAAGGTCGACGTGCTGCCGGGCGGCTCGATCGAGAATTTCGATGTACCGCGCGTCTCCAAGCTGCCCGGCGCCTGCGTGACCGGCGCGGGCTGGGAATTCTTCAGCCCGCTGGCCTGGCTGTGGCTCAACCATCGCAACCCGATCCTCGCCAACAAGAAGGTGCGGCAGGCGATCATGTATGCGATCGACCGCAACTTCGCGAAGGACGTGATCTGGAACGGGCTCGGCAAGGTTGCGACCGGCCCGTCGGCCTCCACGATCAAGTTCTACACCGATGATGTTCCGAAATACGATTACGACCCGGCCAAGGCCAAGGCGCTGCTGAAAGAAGCAGGCTACAAGGGCGAGAAGATCCGGATGCTGCCGCTGGCCTATGGCGAGACCTGGCAGCGCTGGGGCGAGGCGGTCAAGCAGAACCTGCAGGACGTCGGCATGAACATCGAAACCATCGCCACCGACGTGCCCGGCGGCAACCAGAAGATCATGGACTGGGACTACGACATCGCCTTCACCTATCTCTATCAATACGGCGATCCTGCGCTCGGCGTGTCCCGCAACTATCTGACCAGCGCGATCGCCAAGGGCCAGCTGTTCAACAATGTCGAGGGCTACTCCAACCCGGAAGTGGACCAGTTGTTCGCCGACGGCGCGGTGGCGACGCCCGACGCCAAGCGCAAGGAGATCTACGACAAGGTGCAGAAGATCCTGGTCGAGGATGTGCCGGTCGCCTGGCTGCTCGAGCTGCAGTTCCCGACCATCACCAAGTGCAAGGTGAAGGATCTGATCACCACCGGCATCGGCGTCAATGACGGTTTCCGCGACGCCTGGCTCGATAAGTAACGCGGCGATGTGGCGCGCGGGCTTGAGCTCCGCGCGCCGTCTTGCCACCGGCAGTTCGAGCTGATCATCACGGGCCTTCAATGCTCTCCTTCATCGCGCAAAGAATCGTGAAGGGCGTCATCGTCCTGCTCGCGATCGTCGTGTTGAACTTCTTCCTGATCCGCCTCGCGCCCGGCGATCCCGCGGTCGTGATGGCGGGCGAAGCGGGCGCCTCCGACAAGGTCTTCGTCGAGCAGTTGCGGCAGAAGTTCGGGCTTGACCGGCCATTGCCGGAGCAGCTTCTCATCTACGTCAAGGGCATCGCCAGCTTCGATCTCGGCTTCTCCTTCCGTCAGCAGGCGCCGGTGTCGAAGCTGATCGCCGAGCGCCTGCCGGCGACATTGCTGCTGACGCTCAGCGCCTTCGTCATCTCGCTTGCGCTCGGCATCCTGTTGGGCGCGCTCGCTGCGCGCTTCGCCGGCACTGTCATGGACACTGCGATCACGGTGCTGGCGCTGATCTTCTATGCCACGCCATTGTTCTGGATCGCGCTGATCGCAATCCTCATCTTTTCGGTCTGGGTCGATTGGCTGCCGAGCTTCGGCTACGAGACTGTCGGTGCCAACTACACCGGCCTCCGTCACGCGCTCGATGTCGGCGCCCACCTGGTCATGCCCGCCGCCACGCTCGGCCTGTTCTTCATGGCAACTTACACCCGCATGACCCGTGCCTCGATGCTGGAGGTCAAGCGGCTCGATTTCGTCAAGACCGCGCGCGCCAAGGGCCTGCGCGATTCCGTGATCCTGCGCCGCCACGTCCTGCGCAACGCGCTGCTCCCCGTGGTGACGCTGGCCGGCGTGCACGCCGGCACATTGGTCGGCGGCGCCGTGCTGACCGAGACCGTGTTCGCCTGGCCGGGCATCGGCCGGCTGATGTACGACGCGCTGATCCAGCGCGACTACAACCTGCTGCTCGGGGTGTTCGTGGTCAGCTCGGCAATGGTGCTGATCTTCAATCTCGTCACCGACCTCGTCTATCGCCTGGTCGATCCGCGCATCGAGTTCTCGGCATGAGGCAGTTCTGGAAAACCATGCTGCGCAGCCCGAGCGGAATGATCGGGCTGGTGATATTGGCGCTTGCGATCCTGGTCGCAATCATTGGCCCCTTCTATTTCCCCAACTCGCCGTGGCGCATGGTGCAGCGGCCGTTCCTGGCGCCGTTCACGGTTTCGACGGTTCCGCTCGGCACCGACGCGCTGGGCCGCGACGTGCTTGCCGGCCTCATCTTCGGCGCGCGGGTCTCGCTCCTGGTCGGGCTGGTCTCCACGCTGGTTGCACTGATCGTCGGCGTGCCGCTCGGCGCCGTCGCCGGCTATTTCGGTGGTCGGATCGACGACGCCTTGATGCGCTTCACCGAGTTCTTCCAGACCATCCCGAGCTTTGCGCTTGCGATCGTGCTGGTCGCGATCCTGCAGCCCTCGATCTATTCGATCGTCGCCGCGATCGGCATCGTCAGCTGGCCGCCGGTCGCCCGCCTAGTGCGCGGCGAGGTGCTCTCCTTGCGCACCCGCGAATATGTCCAAGCCGCCATTGTCACCGGCCAGAGCAGCGGCTGGATCATCTGGCGCGAGATCCTGCCGAACGCGCTGTCGCCGGTGATCGTGCTGGCGTCGCTGATGGTCGCGACTGCGATCCTGCTGGAATCCTCGCTGTCCTTTCTCGGCCTCGGCGACCCCAACCTGATCTCCTGGGGCTACATGGTCGGCGCGGGCCGCACCGTGATCCGTCAGGCCTGGTGGATCACCGTGTTTCCGGGGCTCGCGATTCTGCTTTCGGTACTCGGCCTCAACCTGATCGGCGAAGGGCTGAACGATGCGCTCAACCCGCGCCTGTCGCGCGAAGGACGATGAATGATGGCCGATCCCGTCGTTGCGATCAAGAATCTGCGGATCGCGCTGCCGAAGGGCGCCGAGCGCGCGCACGCCGTCGATGGCGTCTCGTTCAACCTCGAGGCCGGCAAGATCGTCTGCGTGGTCGGCGAATCCGGCTCGGGCAAATCGATGTGCGCGCATGCGCTGATGGGCCTGTTGCCTGACACGGTGCGGGTCGACGGCGGCGAGATCCTGTTCGAGGGCCGCGATCTGCTCAAAGTGGACCAAGATGGCTGGCGCGATCTGCGCGGCTGCCGCATCGCCATGGTGTTCCAGGAGCCGATGACCGCGCTCAATCCGTTGATGCGGATTGGCGACCAGCTCGCGGAGGTGTTCGAAGC
This sequence comes from Bradyrhizobium sp. STM 3843, assembly GCF_000239815.1. Lineage (GTDB taxonomy): Bacteria > Pseudomonadota > Alphaproteobacteria > Rhizobiales > Xanthobacteraceae > Bradyrhizobium. The sequence goes on from NZ_CAFK01000265.1 coordinate 27,946, forward strand.
GCATGGCTTGCTGAAGCCAGGCGAGCGTCGCGCCAAGGCGCTGGCGCTGGTGCGCGAGGTCGGCTTGCCCGATCCGGAACGCATCATCCGGGCCTATCCGCATCAGCTCTCCGGCGGCCAGCGCCAGCGTGCGATGATCGCGATGGCGCTCGCGCTCGAGCCCGCCGTGCTGGTCGCGGACGAGCCGACCACGGCGCTCGACGTCACCACCCAGGCGCAGATCCTGAAGCTGATCAGGAACCTGCAGCAGAGCCACAGCATGGCGGTGATGTTCATCACCCATGATTTCGGCGTCGTCGCCGATATCGCCGATCAGGTCGTGGTGCTGCGCCATGGCAGGGTGGTGGAGGAGGGCGCGGCCGAGGCGGTGTTCGCGCAGCCGCAAGCCGAATACACCCGCGCGCTGCTCGCCGCCGTTCCGTCGTTCGATCCGCCGCCGCGCGTTCG
>NZ_CAFK01000264.1 GCF_000239815.1 Bradyrhizobium sp. STM 3843
GAAGCGAAGCTTCGTCGCGTCAGCGACAACGCGGCATGCACGTTGCGCTGGGCATCAGCACCGGGATGCCAGGACCACACGATTTCGCCGTGCGTATCGGTGTTGTTCGTCGCGCGAGTGATCACGCTGCAACCCGACACGCCCACCGCATCCCACCTCCACGTTCGTGACGACCGCGATACGCCCCTCCAAGTGAGGCGGGATGCGCATCGATAGCATGATTTCCGAAAAAACGAAATAGAAAAATTGCCGAGCCGAAAGCGGGCGAGAGCGATCCGATTGAAAGGGTTTGGGAAATTAGTTTTTCGGTGCCGGAGGTCGACCATCGTCGCTATCTGGTGAACTGCAGACCTGATCGAGGCTCGGTCCGCGAAGGGACCCACACCGGACCTCAGCAAGGCGCACGCATAAAATGTAGATCCTTATTTTATCTTCCGTTAATTGAAATGTAATACTCGGAGGAAGTAGAGACCATCAATCGAAATGCCGGCTCAACTTGATGTCGTCGATCCCCAACTGTATGGGCTATTTCGTATGAGTTTTCAGGCCGTGGCTCCCGTGCCGGGGCGAAGGTCCTCCGGCGCACGTAGATGGATTGTGGGTCTCGCTGCTGCTGCCGGAATGATCTTCGTGGCTGTGATTATCGCAGCATTCGTCGCCCGATCAGAGCGCTACGAAGTGATCCAGACATTCGCCGCTGTGGGCCGCGGCGCGAAAACGCCAATAGGGCTAACAGTCGACAAGGGTGGCAATCTCTATGGAACGGCCTGGGACGGCGGGCCTGGACACTGGGGCACCATCTTTCAGCTCATTCCGCCTTCGTTCTTCGGATCGCGTTGGGAGATGCGCGTACTGTCGAATGTTGACGGCACGACGATTGGGACTGGACCGATCTGGAGCATGATTGGGCAGGATGGCGACCTTTACGGTGTAACGAGCGACGGCGAAACCTTGTACAAACTCAGGTTCGGCGAACGCGGCTGGGGCGAGCCGATCCCTCTCTATCGCTTCACAGAGCGTCTTTCGCCGCTTGGGACTGCGCGTCCCGAGCTCATCCCCGATGCATCCGGATCGCTCTATGGCACGGCAACAGGTCAGGGCGGAGCGGATGCTGGCATCGTCTTCAAGCTGAGCCCTAGCCAGGGTGGATGGACGATGACGGTCCTCCATCGTTTTGGCGGTGACGACGACGGGGCCTATCCGAACGGTGGCCTCGCGATAGACCGAACAGGCGCACTTTACGGCACGACGAGCGGCGGCGGTAAAGATGGAATTGGCACCGTGTTCAAAATCACTCCCACGGATCACAGATGGGAGGAAGCGGTGATCCATACATTTCGGCAGCTGGACGGTTCAAACTGCCTTGGTGGATGTCTGCCAATGGCGGGGCTGACCTTGGGCACTGACGGAACGCTTTATGGTACGACAGGCGGCGGCGGAAAATTTGGCGGAGGCGTCGTCTTTTCGCTGGTGCCATCTGCTGGCGGCGGATGGTCCGAACAGGTGCTCTATCATTTCAAGCGCGAAGTTGGCGAAGGGCAGGTCCCCAACAGCCGGCTCGTTCTCGGGGAATCCGGCGCACTTTATGGGACGACCAAATCCGGGGGCGACAAGCCCGACACGAATGGCTTCGGTACGGTCTTCAAATTGGTTCCTGCGGCGACGGGCTGGCGCGAGCTCGTGCTGCATTGTTTTACGGGAGCCGCCGATGGTGGAAGGCCCTCGGGGACATTGATACGCGATGCTTCCGGAAACCTGTTCGGCACGACCGAAGGTACCGCACGGAGCGGCGTGTCCACCGACGGCACGGTATTTAAAATCGCTGCTGGAGGTGTGTTCGGAGGTTAAAACAAGGCTGGCCCGATCGCGAAGTTCGAGTTGGCTCCGAAATGGTCTGCTGATCGCGACAAACCGGAAGTGACAGGCGCTCGTTAAACCGGCGCTCTTGACCCGCAGCAGACGTCGGGTGTTCTGGAGTTTTCGAAGTATCAACTACCGAGGTTGGTAAGCAACGACCAGAGCAATGCTAAGCCTCTCGTGATCTTTGACGCGGTTGGCCAAAATCTCCCCAGCCACAACAGGATTTGGTAAAGCGCCAGAAGGGATACGAACCACAGGACCGCTGCACAAAAGTAAAGCCAATTGGGCACGGGCGCGGTCGATATGAATACGCACAGGATGGGCCAGCCGATCAGCCACGTCACTACCGTTATCAGGCCATATACGTAACTCGCGGGCGGCCGCGCCACGAGCCCCGACCGGCGTACTTCGGGAACTTGCCATGATGGCCTAATCGTTCTGATGCTCTCCTTTGGGTGGGCTGCCAAATCGATTTCAACATTGGTCCGCATCGCTTTGCGGAGAAGAGCCCAAAAGGCGAGAGCGGCAATCGGATAAAAGGGAATAAGCACCGTCGAACCGATCATGACGCCAGGCTGCACATTGAAGAAAATTGGCATCAGCTCAAACGGCATAATCAGCCCGAAGCTCGCACCGATTCCCCCAACAACCGCAACCAATTCCTTGAGCAAGGAGGGTCCGGGCGTCGTACCGAGAAACATTGCAGCGACGAGGCACGCGAAGGCGGAAGCAACGAAGACGACCTCTGTCACATGTATCGTGTGAACCGGCCAAACATGCGGCTGGCTTCCGGAGGCAAACACAAACATCATTGCTAGCGTCCGTGCGAATGCAGCGCGTGCCAAAGGAGAGCGAAAAATACTTAAGATTTTGTCGCTTAGCTACGCCTACTTTCACCCTAGATGATCGGGCCAAGGCCCGTGATAGCCGCTTCTGGCCCAAAAGCGGTTTCCTCAACACGCGATGCACAATGCTGGGGAGCTTGAGTGCCAGACGTGGTGACTGAGAGGGGGCGCTCACAAGGTTGCAATGGCTCGTTTCGTGCCCACCTAACGTCGGTCGAGACGACGGGGGACTCGAATGCCATTCGTCAAACATCGCGGCCAGCGAATTCATTACACCGTGGACGGCGATGGACCTTTGATCGTGCTGCAGCACGGCCTTCTCATGAGCGGCCAAAGTTGGAAACGTGGCGGGATTGTCGATGCGCTCGCAGATCGATACCGCGTTGCCTGTGTGGACTCGCTCGGCCATGGAGAGAGCGACAAGCCGTACGAGCCGGCCCTCTATCACCAGAACCAACGCGCCGGCGACATTGTCGCCGTGCTTGACGACCTTGGCTGCGAGCGCGCCCACTTGGTCGGGCACTCGATGGGTGCTTGGTTGGCTGTCGGCGTGGCCAAATATTATCCGGAACGCTTGTCTTCACTGGTGTTGGGTGGCTGGGATTTCGTGAACGGTCTTCCTCCGACCAGCAGAGGGCCACTCACCTTCGATGCTTTTATGAAGTTTGCCGGGCGCGTTGCACCTGAGTTGGTTCAGTGGGTTACGCCGGCATGCGAGCCCGGCGTGCGCGCGTGTTTTGAAGCGCTCGGCCAACTCGATGGTGCGCGCCAAGCCGTAGTGGGCGCGGGTGCCCCGGTGCTGATCTGGGAGGGGCGAGATGATCCCGCTCACGATCAGCGGAAGACGCTTGCTGAGGCCGCAGGACTAGCGTTTCTTTCAACGGCCGGCGATCACCTGGGCATGCTGCTTGTCCACGGCGCCGAGGCTGCGAAAAATATACGAGCATTCGCGGCGCGCTACAGTCCGTAGGGGCGGATGAGCGAAGTATGATACGTCTTGCGATTGTAAATGGCGGATGACGCTAGCGCCAATCCGACAGACGTGCTGTTAAGTTGCAACAACTCGCCTCCAGGATGCATCAACGCAAACATATCGCTTGATGTTGCGTGCCCGGCGTGGTAACTACATGCCATGAGCAGATCGTTGCGCATCGTCAACATCAACCACATGACCGGCTTCGGCTGGGCCGTGGAGGGAGTCGTGCGCTAGGAGTTTGACGACACGATCTTCCACCAGGCCCCGCCGGCATCGGACGGGGCCTTTTATTTGGCCACGCTCCCTGCCGGCACAACAGCAGGAGCAACCGATGCCACCTCACCAAGCTGATCTCGATGCCGAGACCTTGCGCGATTCAGCGGGGTTCGACGTCGACCTCGCGCCGTCGAAAGCCGCCACGGGCGAGGCTTTGGCGGCGGCGCCTTCCGATACGGCGATCGCGGCGCTGAGAGACACGTCGTCGGAAAAGAGCGCCGCGGGGCCACCCAGCGCACCGGCGTGGAGCGTCCTCAGCCTGCTCGCGCGATACTGGCGTGCGTTTTACGACCGCCGCCGACGCGAGAGGTTGCGAGCGACCCTGTACGGCCTGAGTGAGAGGGAGTTGATGGATATCGGGCTGACACCCGGCGACATCAACTACATCGTTGCTTACAGGGCTTTCGAGAAGCGGAGGGACGGCGCGACCGATCCATGGTTGTCGCGGGGTTTGATGTAGTCCGCAGGGCGGATCAGCTCGTAGTCGACGTCCTGTGGTCGACGCGGGTCCGAGGTTCGGCTTTTTGCATCAAGCCTCGCGACC
>NZ_CAFK01000263.1 GCF_000239815.1 Bradyrhizobium sp. STM 3843
CCTTCCCTGCGCCCTCCACGTGATGAGGGCGATACGAGAGATGTAAAGCTCGGGTGCTGGACGCGTCGCGAGGATGCGGGCGCTTATCTTCAGATGCCGTTCGAGATTGTGGATCAGACGATGTCATCGGCGCGCTGCTCACCTTCCCCCGGAGGGGAGGCGCCTCACGGCGAACGCAGCGAGACGAGAGGCGGGGTGGGGTGATCTCTCCACCTCCGCCGCGGCTCGTGACTTCACCCCGCCCCGACGCGCCTCGCTCCGCGACGCGCGTCGACCCTCCCCCTCCAGGGGAGGGTGGGAGCCCGGCCATGACGTTCCTTATTGGGAGCGCGTCGACGGCGGGGGCGCGCCAGCCTCACGCCACCAGCACGGCGTCCGCGGCCATGATGCTCTCGGCAGAGTCGGTGACGGTCTTTTCCAAGGACGGCGCCTGGACGGCAAAGGTCTCGGCGAAGAAGCGGGCGAGGGCGACGTGACGTGCGCCGTCTGCTTCACCCGAGGACCGCGCGGCGAGCGCCTCGTTGGCCAGCATGCAGCCGCCGAGCGCGGAGCCGAACAGCCGCAGATAGGGCGTCGCGCCGGCGAGCGCGTCGTTCGGCGACGACGGCAGTTTTTCCAGCAGCCAGCGGCTGGCGCGATCGAGCGAGCCCAGCGCATCACGCAGCTTCGCGCCGGTGGTGCCGAACGCCGGATCGTTCGAGGCCTCGACGCGGCGGACGATGTCGGTGAGCTCGTCGATGAGCTTGAACACGGAGGCGCCGCCGTTGGCGCCCAGTTTGCGGGTGACGAGGTCGATCGCCTGGATGCCGTTGGTGCCCTCATAGATCGCGGTGATGCGGGCGTCGCGATAATGCTGCGCGGCGCCGGTCTCCTCGATGAAGCCCATGCCGCCATGCACCTGCACGCCGAGATAGGCCACCTCGTTGCCGATGTCGGTGGAGAATGCTTTCGCGATCGGCGTCAGCAGCGCACCGCGCGCGGCGGCGTCCGCGCGGACGCCCGCGTCCTTGGCGCGCACCGCGACGTCGAGCGCCACGGCGGTGGCATAGCAGATCGAGCGCGAGGCCGCGGTGAGCGCGCGCATCTGCAAGAGCATGCGCTTGACGTCGGGATGCACGATGATCGGATCGGAGCCGTCGCCCTTTTTGCCGACGGCGCGGCCTTGCTTACGCTCCTGCGCATAGGCGAGCGCCTGCTGATACGCGCGATCGGCGACGCCGACGCCTTCGAGGCCGACGCCGAGCCGGGCCTGGTTCATCATCGTGAACATGCAGCGCATGCCGGCATTCTCTTCGCCGACGAGATAGCCGATGGCGCCGCCGTGGTCGCCCATGGTCATGGTGCAGGTCGGCGAGGCATGCATGCCGAGCTTGTGCTCGATGCCGGAGGCGTAGATGTCGTTGCGCGCGCCGAGCGAGCCGTCCGCGTTGACCAGGAATTTGGGGATCAAGAACAGAGAAATGCCCTTGGTGCCGGCGGGCGCATCCGGCAGCCGCGCGAGCACGAAATGCACGATGTTGTCGGTCATGTCGTGCTCGCCATAGGTGATGAAGATCTTGGAGCCCTTGATGCGGTAGGTGCCGTCGCCCTGCCGCTCGGCGCGGGTCCGGAGCGCGCCGACATCGGAGCCGGCCTGCGGCTCGGTGAGCTGCATGGTGCCGGTCCATTCGCCGGAGATCAGCTTGCCGAGATAGATCTGCTTCAGCTCGTCGCTGCCATGGGCATCGAGCGCCTCGATCGCGGAGAGCGTCAGCAGCGGACACAGGCCGAAGGCGACGTTGGATGCGCTCCAGATCTCGGTGCAGGCGGCGTTGATGGCGAGCGGCAGGCCCTGGCCGCCATGCGCCTCGGGACCGGACACCGCATTCCAGCCGGCTTCGGTCCAACGCTTGTAGGCATCAGGCCAGCCCGGCGCGGTCGTGACCTTGCCGTCGGCGAGCTTGACGCCGTTCTGGTCGCCGACCTTGTTGAGCGGCGCCAGCACGTCGGAGGCGAACTTGCCCGCTTCCTCCAGCACGGCGGCGGTGAGGTCAGCGTCGAAATCGCCGTAATGGCCGGCCTCGACGGCGGCCTTCAGCCCGGCGCCGTGATTGAGGGCGAGCAGGATGTCGTTGATCGGCGCGCGATAGGTCATGACGCTTCCTCTGGCGTGATTGGGATTTGGCCGCCGTCTTCCCATGAAACCGGCCGGTCCTCAACTTTTTCGCGTATGGTGCGGCTGGTCGGGTGGTCTCGTGGCGCCGGCCGGCATGGCGCTCGAGCCGCCTGCTGCAAGGCCTTCAGAAAGCTCGCGAATCCGCCGGCGGCGCGGGGCAGGGCAGGGCCGGGTGAAAATTCCCACGGCGCGCGGTTGAAAACCCCGACCCGCGTCTGTAGACCACCGTGCGGAAGCCGGAATCGGCGAGGCGGCCCGGTCGCCTCGATCCCGGTCCGCCTGATGGGGCGTAGCCAAGCGGTAAGGCAGCGGATTTTGATTCCGCCATTCGGAGGTTCGATCCCTCCCGCCCCAGCCAGCGCAACACCTTGGATTTCCTTGCGGATCAGCTTTGTTCTCAGGCGCGCTGTGAACGCGTTTGGAAATTCGTTTGCCCCGGCATTTGGAAATTCTGTGCTGTTTTTGTTTCCACGCCACCTGCGGTGCCGCTCTGGTTGCACATGGCCTGCCGTTTATTCCGTCAACGCCATTGGTGGTGAGATGCGGGCGCTGCTCATCACCTGCGTAACCGGGGCAGCACGCATCGCACCACGCAGACGACAAGCGCGAGCTCAGCGCAATATTGAACGCCTTGCGATCATACAGGCACAGCCGCTCGCTGCCCCGGGTTGCCTACGGGCCTGCATCGCTTCCCCCCTGCAAGAGCGCGATTGCAGAAGTCGAGGAGGAAACCGCGCTCAATCTTGTTAGTAATACGTCTCTGCAGGCCACGCGGTACGACGCTCGCCCGGGGCTACACATCCTTCCAAGACGCTCCGTAAGGCCAAGATGTCGTTTCTGCTGGCTGAGCGTATCGAGGACGAAGCCGGCGGCGGCTCGGATTTGTTGGGCACGGCATGCTTGCGGCCTCGTCACGGACGCGCTATCAATGGTACAACCAATAACGAATTTGAGGGAACGTCGTGGCGAGAGGGTTTTGGGCAGCCTTGCTGGGGCTGTGCCTGTCGAGCAGTGCGGCCTTCGGCGAGCCGTTGAAGATCGGTGTCTTGACCGACATGTCGGGAGTCATTGCCGATACGGTCGGGCGTGGCTCGGTCGTGGCAGCGGCACTGGCGGTCAGTGATGCCGGCGGCTCTGTCCTTGGCCGGCCGATCGAGATCGTTTCGGCGGACCACCAGTTGAAGCCGGACGTGGGCCTGACCATTGCCCGGCGCTGGTTCGACGAGGAGCACGTGGAGGCAATCGCCGATATTCCTGTCTCGACCATCGCCCTCGGAATTCAGAATCTCGCGCGGTCCAAGGGCAAGATCGCACTGATTTCCGGATCAGGAACCCTCGATCTCTTTGGCAAGTCGTGCTCGCCGACCGGGTTCGTGTGGACCTTCGACACGAACGTACTCCCGCGTGCCACCGTTCTGACTGGGGCGCAATCCGGCGTGAAGAAATGGTTCGCAGTCGGCCCCGATTATTCCTTCGGGCATCAGATGGAGCGCGCGGTCGCCGATGCCGTGAGCGAGACCGGCGGACAGCTGGTCGGCTCGCGCCGCACGGCCATCGGGACCTCGGACTATGCCTCCCTTCTGCTGGCGGCGCAGGAGGCGCAGCCCGACGCGATCGCCTCATCCTTCGCCGGGCACGACGGCGTGCTTCTGATCGAGAATGCGGTCGAATTCGGCCTGCTGCAGAAGGGAATTCGGATTGCCGGACTGATGCTGTTCGAGGCCGACGTGCACAGCCTCGGGCTGGAACGTATGCAAGGGATCTATACGACAACCGCGTTCTACTGGGACACCGACGACAACACCCGCAGCTTTGCGAAGCGGTTCAGCGAGAAAATGGGGCGTCCGCCGTCTGCGCTGCAGGCGGGGGTCTACAGTTCGATCACGCACTATCTGAAGGCCGTCAAGGCAGCGGGCACGGCATCCGGCCCCGAGGTGGCGAAGAAGATGCATGAGCTGCCGATCTCGGATTTGACGACGCCATCGGCCAGGATACGCGCGGATGGTCGTGTGATGCGCGACATGTTCCTGGTCCAGGTCAAATCACCGGCGGAATCGAAAGGTCCTTGGGATTATTTCAAGATCGTCAGGCGCATGAAGCCGGAGGAGTTGATGTCGGAAACGCCAAGTCCTGACTGCAAGCTTGAGAACTAGTGCGGGTGCCAAGCTCGATCGCCGCCGCCATTTTCTTCGTCGGCTTCGACTTCAATGCTGAACATTGTCAGAGGAACCATGACGGCGCCAGAGATCTTTCTCGATCGAACGCCTCGCGCGCGCGAAGAGGTGCTAGCCAATGCGGCGCGGGCGGCCAGCGGGCTCCGTGCTTGCGGAGTCTCCGAGGGAGATACCGTTGCGCTTCTGCTGCGCAACGACTTTGCCTTCGTCGAGGCGACACAAGCGGCCGCGCTGCTCGGTGCCTATTGCGTGCCGATCAATTGGCACGGCCGGGCCAAAGAGATCGGGTACATCCTCGGTGATGCGAAGCCCAAGGTCCTCGTGGCTCACGCTGATCTTCTTGCCGATGTTCGCGACGAGCTCAAGGAAGAGTTAAGCGGCATTCTGGTGTTGAGCGTCCCAACGCCCGCCGAACTCATCCGGATGTTCGGTGTTCGCGCCGGGGCGGAGAAGCCGATCGCGTCCGATCGGAGCTGGCCGGAATGGCTGGCGCAATTCCAGCCCTGGAGTGGCGCTCCGCCGCGCAGCCGCGCGACGCTGATCTACACGTCGGGCACGACGGGGCATCCGAAAGGCGTGAAGCGCGAGCCTGCGACATCCGAACAGGCCAAGGCGTATGGGGAGTTGATGCGGTCGGTCTACGGCATCGCGCCCGGCGTTCGTGTCCTGATCGGGGGCCCGCTGTACCATGCCTCGCCCAACGCCTGCTTGCGTCAGGCCATTGGTCAGGCCGACCTGATCACGTTTCAATCCAAGTTCGAGCCGGAAGAAACTCTGGCGATGATCGAGCGGGAGCGCGTCACGCATGCCGTCATGGTTCCGACCATGTTCGTGCGCCTGATGCGCCTGCCGGAAGAGATACGCCGGCGTTATGATGTCAGCTCGCTTCGCTGGGTGATCCATACCGGCGCGCCGTGTGCGCCGGAGATCAAGAAGGCGCTCATGGATTGGTGGGGGCCGGTGATCTACGAGACCTATGGCGGAACGGAAGTAGGGGCCGTGATGCTGAGTACACCGGAGGATTGGCTGGCTCATCCGGGCAGCGTAGGGCGGCTCACGCCGGGTGCCCGGATCGCGCTCTATGGTGAGGACGGCAAGCCCGTCGCGCCCGGCGAGGTCGGCGAAATCTATGTCCGGCAGGATTCGCTGTCTGACTTCGTCTATCTCAACGACCTCGCGAAGCGCAAATCGGTCGAGCGCGACGGCCTGATCAGTGTGGGCGATGTCGGCTATCTCAAGGATGACCGGCTGTATCTGTGTGACCGGCGCTCGGACATGGTGATCTCGGCCGGCGTCAATATCTATCCGGCGGAGATCGAAACGGCGCTGATCCAATGTCCGGGTGTCCGGGATTGTGCCGTGTTCGGCATTCCCGATGAGGAGTTCGGCGAGTCGCTTGCGGCTGCGATCGAGGCCGAGCCGGGACATGAGCTCTCAGCAGATATGGTTCGCGCCTATCTCGCCGAGCGGATCGCGAAATACAAAGTGCCGCGCCGGATCGACTTCCATGCGGCGCTTCCACGCGAGGAAAGCGGGAAGATCTTCAAGCGCCGGCTCAAGGAATCCTTCTGGAAGGAGACGGGTCGGCGCATCTGACCGCTGTTCTTGCATTTCCGAGGCCGGAGCGCATCATGCTCCGGCCGTGATTTCATCGCAGACGATGCCGGCTGCTTGGCGCCGTGCGCGGAAGTCATCGCGCAGTGGCGAGGGCGGGTCAGCCTGATGAGCCGAATGCGCCTGCCGCCGTCAGCTCGGCGATGCGCTCGGGTCCATAACCGAGAACGCGCTCCAGCACCTCGGTCGTATGCTGCCCAAGGGTCGGGGCGGCGACCGGATCGAGAACAGGCGTTTCACTAAAGCGCAAGGGGGATCCGATGTTCGGTATCTCGCCCGCGGTCGGATGCGGGATGGACGAGGCGAGCGCACGCTCGGCCATTTCAAACGAGCTGAACGCACCTTCGATCGTTCTGACGACGCCGGCCGGGACGCCTGCGGCCTGCATCTTCACGACCCATCTCTCGCTGGAATCGCCGGCAAGAATCTCTTCGATGATGACGGTCAACTGGTCGCGATGGGCCATCCGGTCGCGATTGCTTAGGAAGCGAGGATCCTCGGCCAGATCAGGCCGTGCCAGCACGTCGGTGACGAGGCGACGGAACGTTCGGTCATTCGCGCAGGTGATGTAGAGCGGGCCGTCTGCCGTATTGAATGTCCCGGTCGGCGTGCTGTCGGCGCTGCGATTGCCGGCGCGCGTGGGATTGCGACCCGTCGCAAGATAGTTCATGGCATGAAAGCCGAGCATCAACGCGGCGGTATCGAACAACGCCGTCTCGACACGCTGTCCGCATCCGGTGCTATGGCGTGCTGCCAGCGCGCCGAGTACGGCGATCGTGGCCGTCATGCCGGTGGAGATATCCATGATCGCGGGACCGGTGCGGACACCTGGCTGGTCCGGGAAACCGTTCATCGACATGAAACCGGTCTCCGCCTGGATCACCGGATCGAAGCCGAGACGATCAGCCATTGCGCCGTCGCGGCCATAGGCGGAGACGCTGCAATAGATCAGGCGAGGGTTGAGCTTCTGCATCGCATCATAGCCAAGGCCGAACCGCTCCATGACCCCGCGCGAGAAATTCTCGACCAGGATATCGGCCGATGCGACGAGCTCAGTTGCGATTTTTTGCGCAGCTTCGTTGGTGAGATCGAGCGCAATGCCTTTCTTGTTGCGATTGACCCAAAGAAACGGCACGCCTTCACCACCGAGGTGAGGCTGGAAACGGCGGAAGTCGTCGCCGTTGGCGGCGTTCTCGATCTTGATCACGTCGGCGCCCATATCCGCCAGGAAGAGCGTGCACATGGGACCTGCGATGAAGTGCGAGAAATCGATCACGCGCAGGCCGTGAAGCGGGGAGGGCGCGCCGGACTTTCTCGGGCGTGGCGGCGGCAGCGGAGGACGATCTGTCGTAGTCATTGTCACCTCCGGGCAAAGCCTATCTTGGCAGCCCCAGGCCGCGTTGGGCAATCAGGCTGCGCTGGATCTCATTGGTGCCGATGCTGATGACCCACATCAGCGAATGTCGGAGATTCTGTTCGATGCGCCCGCGGAGGATGGCGCCGGGACTGTCTTCGCTGAGCAGCGCCTCCAGCCCCAGCAGGTCGAGCGCGGTTTCGCCGAAGCGCTCCATCAGCTCGCCGGAATAGACCTTGCTGAGGGCAGCTTCGTCCGCCGGCGTCTCGCCCTTGTCCACCTGCTCCGCACAATAGACCATCATGCGTCGGCCGGCTTCGATTTCAGCCGCGAGCGCGCCGATCCTGGCGCGCACGAGCGGATCGTGCCGCATCGGGCTGCCGTGGCGCTCGGCGGTCCGGATATGCTCGCACAAGAGTTCGAACATGTGGGCGACCTTCAACACGATGCCGCCGCCGATGAAGCCGCGCTCGGTCGCCAACGCGCCGGTCAGGACCTTCCAGCCTTCCCCCTCGGCGCCGATCCGATTTTCCGCAGGGACCCGCACGTTGTCATAGAAGATGTTGGCGAAGGTGCCGCCATACATCGTCTCTGACGGCCGGATCGTGATCCCGGGCGTAGCCATTGGAACGATGAACATCGTGATCCCGGCATGAGGCGGGGTCGCGTCTCGATTGGTCCGGGTCGCCAGCAGCATGTAGTCGCCCCAATAGGTCGTAGTCCAGATCTTCTGTCCATCGATCACATAGTGGTCGCCGTCCCGAATCGCGCGGGTTTTCAGCGAGGCAAGGTCAGAGCCGGCCTGAGGTTCGCTGTAACCCATGCCGTAGATCGCTTCCCCGCGGAGGATTTCGGGCAGGTAGCGCTGCTGCTGCTCCGGCGTGCCGTGGACCTGGAGCATCGCGGCCTGCACAGGCGCGCCGGCCCGCGGCGCTTCAGCGCGCTCCATCTCCTCCATAAAGGCAAGCTGCTCGAAGGCGCCACGCGCCTGCCCGCCGAACCGCTTTGGCCAGTTGAGTCCGATCCAGCCGGTCTGACCAAGGGCCCTGGCAAATTCACGGTCATACTCCCGTTCGCGAAAGCAAAGCCGCTGGTGCCGTGCGCGGCGCTCGCCCGACCAATAGCCATCAAGCCAAGTGCGGACCTCGCGGCGGAAGGCATTGCCGGCCGGCCCCAGATCGTATTCCGGAAACCGGACCTCACCGTCCTGATCGAGAAAATAGCTCGCGAGCTGCTCGAGTGACGGGCGTCCACCGCCATGCCGAAGCACTCCGACATGAACCTGCCGGAAATGCCGCGCGGCCTCGTGCTCCTCGCTGTAGCCGATCGCGCCGAAGGTGTGGTGGGTTTCGAGCGAGACCTGACGGAGCGAAGCGGCAGCGGTGGCCAGCGCCGCGGACGCGAACCAGCGCCATTGTTGCGCTTGCAGGTCGTATTGAGCGGCGGCGTTCTGTAGCGATAGCTGGGCCGCGCGCAAGGCAATGTGGCAATTGGCCAGCTTGTGCTGGATGGCCTGGAAGCGCCCGATCGGCTGCCCGAACTGCCGGCGCTCGCGGGCATAGGCGACGGCCTGCTCGAACGCACGATCGGCCGCGCCAAAGGCGCGCGCGGCCTGGCCAAGGGACGCGATTGCAAGCAGATCCTGGATCTCCGCCTCGGCGAACGGCACGCTCAGCAGCGGACTTGCATCGACTCGAACCCGCCACCAGCCGGCCTTGCCCATCATCGGGGTTGGCTCAGCGTCAATTCCCTCGCTGGTTATGAGGATGACCAGCGTCGGGCCCGGGACGAACACGGCCAAATGCGTGGCGATGTCTGCGGCTTCGACAAAACGCGATTCCGCGACCACGCGGTTCGCTTCCATCCTTGCCCAGCCCGCGGAACGATCGTGGTCGAAGCCTGCAAAACACAAGGCGATTGCCGCATCACCGGCGTGAAGATCCTCCAGCAGCGACATCAGGGCAGGGGCGTCGCTGCGGGCTCCGAGCTGCATGAGATTGACCAGGGCGGCATCCGCGAGCGGTGCACGGCAAGCGGCGCGCCCAGCTTCTTCCGCGACCTGCAGGATCTCGCGCAGACCGCCGTCGGCGGAAGACGCTGCGATCTGGGTCAAGCCTTGGCCGGCCAGCCGCTTCCAGATGCTCGGGGTCGTCGGGGTGCTGATCTCTGGCGTATTCTCAAAGAACCTTCGGACAGCTTCTCGCAGGATTTGACGATCCTCGTCCGACGGCAATTCCCGCAGCATCCCGGCATTCCTCCCTATATTGGTCCAACCATTCTACCTTTGGTCAAGAGGTGGGTCAATGCCGAGCTTCTATGGCGAGAATCGTCAGCTTCGCCTATATATCGTCCAGTTCGAACCATCCGGGTTGATATGAGCGCTTCACAATTGCCGGCCAAGTCCAGCGCCGAGGCTGCGCCGCTGGCGCAGTTCCAACGTATCCGATCGTCCCGTGCGTTCGATGAGATCGCCGCCCAGATCCGGACCGAGCTTGCCTCCGGCAGGCTTGCCGTCGGCAGCCGTCTGCCGTCCGAACGGGCGCTGTCGGAGCAGTTTGGCGTGTCTCGCAATACCCTTCGCGAGGCGTTGCGCTCCCTGGAGCATGCCGGGTTGATCCGCCTGCAAAAGGGAGCCCGCGGCGGTGCTTTCATAAGCCAGCATAGCGGCGAAGCGATCGCGACCGGGCTCATGGACATGTACCATGTCGGCACGATCCAGCCGGCGCAACTGACCGAGGCCCGCATCTGGCTGGAATCGATCGTAGTGCGGGAAGCGTGCCGGCGCGCAACGCCCGCGGACATCGACATGCTCAACCGCAACATCGATGAGGCGCAGGAGGCGCGCCGCCGCGGTGATTTCGCCGGTCGCGCAGAGAGACATATCGAATTCCACAGAATGCTTGCGCGCCTCACCGACAATCCGATCATGGTCATCGTCATGAACGGCGTGCTCGACGTGCTCGCTCATTTCGTGCAGCGGATCGGCGAGTATGACAACAGTTTCGTTTTGCCGTCGCGTCGCCGATTCATGGAGCACTTCGCTGCGGGCGATGCCGATGCCGCCGTGGCGGAGATGGAGTCCTGCCTGAAGCGGCTGCAGCGAAGCTACATGTCGCGCATTCAGGCCGAAGGTGTGACGGTGGCGAAAGCCGCGCCACGCGCGCGCCGTTCTCCCCCGACTGCCCAGCGTTAAATCCTCTCGGCCGCGCAAACCCGGGGCTTCGTGCCGGGGCCTGCGGACCTCCATTCCGGATGAATGCGGATATCCGCGGCCAGCCGACGACCCTTCACGTCCGAGTTGCCCGAGAGAACCGGCGCGCAGCCTTGTCCGCCGCTCCCGGGTCCGTTGACTTCGCGTCTGATCATCGGTAGCTTCGCAATGGTTCAACCAATTGGTCGGAAGCACATGTCTGCAAATCCATCCCTCGGTGAGACGCTGGCGGTGCTGCTTGCGCGCGATATCGCCGACGGTGAGAAGGTCATCATCGGGACCAACTCCGACATCCAGCTTGCGGCCTGCAATCTCGCGCGGCGGATGCAGGCGCCGCGGCTGTGGTGGATTTCCGGTCCGGGTGGGATGGTCAACCCGACTCGGGATCATCTACTGTCGACGGCGGACTACGAGAACGTCGAGTCCGCGGAGTCCTGGATGGATCTGCCGGTCATGATCGACTTCATCGACTGGAAGATCCACTTCTTCGATTTTGCCATTCTGTCTGCATTGCAGGTCGACCGGTTCGGCAACATCAACACCGTGGTGGTGGGCGACCAGCGTAAGCCGAAGGTGCGCGGGCCGGGAACGGTCGGGATCAGCGCGCTTTGCGGTCTCGCCAAGCGCTTCTACGTGTGCCTGACCCGTCATGACCGCAGTGCGTTCGTGCCGCGGGTCGATTTCCTCTGCGGCCCCGGTCACATGGAAGGCGGCGATTCCCGCGAGCGCATGGGGTTGCCGCCGGGCGGCCCGAAACTGGTGTTGTCCCCGCTGGGCGTGTTCGATTTTGCACCGGGCAGCAAGGCGATGCGCGTGAGGTCGATCAGCCCGGGCGTGACGCTCGAGCAGATCCGCGACTCCACGGCGTTCGATCTCGTGGTTGATGGGGCGCCCCCGGTGACCGCCATGCCGAATGATCAGGAGCTCGATCTGCTGCGCAAACATGTCGACCGGCGGGGCGATCTCCGGCGCAAATTTCCCTGATCGAACGGCGGACGTCTTTCCAATCAGACCGACAGGCAAGCTGCAATCCCATGACAAAGAGCAAGATCGTTTCCGTCGACGAGGCCGTCGCCGAGATTCAGGACGGAGCCAAAGTTGCGCTTGGCGGTTGGATCTTCAACTCGCAGCCGATGGCGCTGGTGCGCGCGTTGATCCGCAAGCGCGCGCGCAACCTGCACCTCATCCCTGCGCCAGGTTCGATCGCGCCGGACATGCTGATCGGAGCAGGGTGCGCCGCTTCGACCGTCTGCGTCTTCATCAGTTTCGAGCAGTTTGGACTGGCGCCGCATTTTCGTCGCCAATCTGAGAGCGGCGCGCTCAAGGTTCACGATCTGGATGGCCCGGGTATCGCGGGCGGGTTGCGGGCGGGAATTTGCGATCTGCCTTACATGCCGGTGCCGGACCTAGGCACGGACCTGCCGAAATTCGCGCCAGAGCATTATTGGCCGCTGCCGTCGAAGGAAGGCGAACGCAAGATGCTCGCGGTGGCTGCCATCAAGCCGGATGTTTGTCTGCTCCACGCCCAGCAGGCCGACGAGCACGGCAATGTTCAGTACCTAGGACCGCCCTTCTTCGACGCGATGATCGCCCAGGCGTCGCGGCGGGTAATCGTCTCGGTGGATCGCATCGTGTCGACCGACACGATCAGGCGCAGCAATCATCTGACCAAGCTGCCCGGCGCCATGGTCGATGCTATCGTGGAAGCGCCATTCGGTGCGCATCCGACCGCTTCGCCATCGCTCTTTCGCTCCGACGGCGCCCATCTGAAGGAGTATGTGAAGAGCAGCGCCAGTTCCGAGACCTTCGGCGGCTATCTCGATCGCTACGTGCGGACCGCATCGCCCGATGCTTATCTCGACGTCATCGGCGGCAGCCGGCTTGCCGCTCTTGCCGTGTCCGAAACCAATCTCAAGTGAGCATCGACATGGCAACCGGAATGGCAGCCGGCCCGACCCGCCCGGGAATCCTCGACGGAATCCGTGTTCTCGATTTCACCGCAATGATGTCCGGGCCTTATTGCACGCGACTGATGGCGGATCTGGGCGCTGAGGTGATCAAGGTGGAACCACCGGAAGGTGACCATATCCGGTTGCGCCCGCCGCTGCGGGCCGGGCGGAGTGCCTATTTCGCGCAGCTCAACGCCGGCAAAAGCAGTATCGCTCTCGATCTCAAACGGCCCGAGGCGCGCAAGCTGATCTATGAGCTGGTGCCGCATTGTGATGTGCTCGTGGAGAATTACCGTCCGGGGGTGATGCAACGGCTCGCCCTGGACTACGAAACTCTTGCCAGGCTTAATCCCAAGCTCGTGTATTGCTCGATCTCGGGCTTCGGGCAGGAGGGCTCCTGGTCCGGACGGAGCGCTTATGCGCCGGTCCTGCACGCCACGTCCGGTTACGATATGGCGAACCTGGACTATCAGGAAGGCGACATCGCCCGTCCGCTGAAAAACGGAATTTTCATCGCCGACGTTCTGGGCGGCTCTACCGCTTTCGGAGCGATTCAGGCCGCATTGTTTCGGACGCTCAAGACGGGGCAGGGCGAGTATGTCGACGTGTCTCTGCTCGACGCCATGGTCAGCATGCTGGTGTATGAGTGTCAGGAGGCGCAATTTCCAGCCGAGCGTCGGCGGCCGCTCTATCGACCCACGCAAGCCAGCGACGGCTTCCTGCTCGTCGCGCCCGTCAGCCAGAACAATTTCGAAGCGCTGGCGCGGGGTGTCGGCTACCCGGAATGGATCAGCGATGCCCGCTTCGCAACCAGCAGCGCCCGCGAGCATCACTGGTCCGAATTGATGAACCTGCTGGATGAGTGGGCGGAATCGCGAACGGCCGAGGAATGCGAAGCGATCCTCACCAAGGCCGGCGTGCCATGCTCGCAATACCGGACGATCCGCGAGACGATGACACTGCCGCCCATCCAGGAGCGCGGTGTGCTGGAGGAGATCAATGACGGGGGTGGGTCCTTGCATATCCCCAACCCGGCTTTTCGGTTCAAGCAGAGTGCCGCCCATGTCCGGAACAAGGTGCCCGCGCTCGGCGAGGACGGGCCGAGACTGTTGCAGACGCTGTTGGGGCTGAGCGCTGAAGAAATTGCGGAGTTGCGCAAGGGTGAGGTGCTCCGAGGCGCGGAACAGCCAATCGTCGCGGCCGCCGAGTGAATTGGTTTTGCTGGCCGAGTCTGTCGCGCGCTCACAGGATTCGGCGGCGGGGCGGCAGCACCCGCCGAACACAATGTGCGGATCATCGCTCCCTGCCCGGGTGCGCGCGATAGAACTAATGCCGAGCTGACCGTGGTTCACAAAGCCGCGCGACGGAACTTGGCAAAGTCGACAGTCGATGTTATTTCTCATTGGTTGAACCAATGAGGATAGGTGCTCGTCAAGAAGTGCCTGAAACACGCCGATCGGTCCAAGTGCTTCATTTCGAAAGCGCTAAACGCCGCGGCCGAGGAGGGAGCCAGAGTTGAGCGCTACGGATTTCCAAATCCCGGAAGATGTCGTGGCGGTGCTCACAGATCCCGCAGCCTACGGCGACCAGCGCATCTTCGACGCCTACCGCTGGCTGCGCGCGAACCAGCCGCTCGGAGTGGCCAGCCGGCGCGGCTTCAACCCGTTCTGGGTCGTGACGCGCCATGCCGACGTTCAGACCGTGAGCCAGCAGACGCAGCTCTTTCGCAGCAGCGATCGCCCGATAGCCTTGTTGAGCACCAAGGCGGAAGCCAGGATCGAGGCGGCCACCGGTGGCCCCGGCCTGCTTCGCGCCCTCGTGCAGATGGATCCCCCGGACCACCCCAAGTTTCGCGCCTTGACGCAGAAATGGTTCACGCCCGGCAATCTGCGCTCGGTCGAGGCACGGATTCGCGACATCGCGAAAACCTTTGCGAACCGGCTCGCCGAGTTCGACGGACATTGCGATTTCGTCTCTGAAATCGCGCTCGGCTTTCCGCTGCGGGTGATCATGACCATCCTGGGCGTCGATCCGGATGATGAGCCGAGGATGTTGCGTCTGACGCAGGAATTTTTCGGCACCAAAGACCCGGACAACGCGCGCAGGGGCCAGCAGGATGGCGTCGCGGCGCTGTCGGACGTCGTCGCGGAGTTCGGCGAGTTTTTCTCCGCGATCGTTGCGGACCGGCGTGCCACCCCTTCGGACGACCTCGCAAGCATCATCGCCAACGCGCAGGTCGACGGCGAGCCGATCTCCGATCTCGATGCGCTCAGCTATTTCGTGACGATCGCGACTGCCGGCCACGATACGACCTCGTCCTCGAGCGCGGGCGGGATGTGGGCGCTTTGCGAACACCAGGATCAGTTCGATAGGCTGAAGGCCAACCCCGCCGTGATGCCGGGTTTCGTCGACGAAGCGATCCGTTGGACCACGCCGGTCAAGCACTTCATGCGCTCCGCAGCGGCAGACACCGAGATCGACGGCCGTTCCATCAAGCGCGGCGATTGGCTCATGCTTTGCTACGCCTCCGCCAATCGTGACGAGGCCGTCTTCCAGGAACCCGACGCGTTTCGGATCGATCGTTCGCCGAACCGGCACCTTGCCTTCGGCTATGGCGCTCATTTGTGCCTTGGCCAGTATCTGGCCAAGCTTGAGATGCGGATTCTGTTCGAAGAGTTGCTGCAGCGGCTCAATTTCGTCGAGCTCGACGGAGCGGGAGCGATGACCGTGTCCTGGTTCGTCAACGGGCCCAAGCGGCTGCCGATCCGTTATCGACTGCATTGATGGAGGCGGCAGGCCGTGAAAGCGGCCCGCCTAGTTCGACCGCCCTGGACTTGCGAGGGAGCAGAGACGCGTATGAAGATCACAGCAGCCGTGGCGCACGAGCCGCAGCGCCCGTTCGAATTGATCGATTGTGATCTGACCGATGAGCTCGGCGCTGGCGAGGTGCTGGTCCGCGTCAAAGCGTGCGGCATCTGCCATACCGATCTCGCGGTCAAGCTGCAGCACATTCCGGTGCCGCTGCCCAAAGTTCTGGGCCATGAGGGCGCCGGTGTGATCGAACGTGTCGGTCCAGGCGTCGTCGGGCTGTCCGAGGGCGACCACGTGCTGATGAGTTTCGGCTCATGCGGGGCGTGCGGCCAATGCCAGCTCGGCGCGCCCGGCTATTGCGACGAGTTTGGCATGATCAACCTGTTCGGCCAGCGGCGTGGCGGGTCGGGCCTGCGTTATCGCGGCACCGAACTCGGTGGGTCCTTTTTCGCTCAATCCGCGTTCGCGAGCCACGCCATCGCCACGGCGCGGAACGTCGTCAAGATCGGCAAGGATCTGCCGCTTGAGCTGTTAGCGCCACTGGGCTGTGGAATCCAGACCGGCGCAGGCGCCGTGCTGAACGTCCTGTCGCCCCGGGCCGGCGCGTCGATTGCCGTGTTTGGCGTTGGCGCGGTCGGAATGGCTGCGATCATGGCCGCCAAGCTTGCGGGCTGCAGCACGATCATCGCCGTCGATGTTCGTGCCGAGCGGCTTGCGCGGGCGCGCGACATCGGGGCAACGCATACGATCGAAGGACGAACTCCAGATCTTGCCAAGGCGGTGATGGCGCTCGGCGGAGGCCGCGGCCTCGATCACTCGCTCGACACGACGGGGGTCCCCGAAGTTGTCGCTGCGTCGATCGCTTGCTTGCGGCAGCGAGGCTCGTCCGCGCAGGTCGCTGCTCCACCGCGGGGAACGCGTTTTCCGGTCGAGGCCAGCGTGCTGGTCGGAGGCGGTCTGACGGTGCGGGGCGTCGTCGAGGGGGATGCCGTCTCCAGCATCTTCCTGCCGCGCCTCATCGACTTCTACCGCCAAGGACGGCTGCCGCTCGACAAGATCGTCGCGTTCTATCCGTTTGAAGCGATCAACCGGGCCATCGAGGACATGGAGACCGGGGCGACGGTCAAGCCGGTGCTGCGGATGAACTGAAAATAGCAAAGACAGGGGAGGATAGACATGCAGGATGCGAGCTGGGACTACGCGATCGTCGACCACAAGACGTATGGAGATCTTGACCGGCAGCATGACCTGTTTACGGCTCTGCGCAAAGAGGATCCGGTGCATTGGACGGAGCCGTCCGGATTTCGGCCATTCTGGACTATCAGCAAACACAGCGACATCATCGAGATCGAGCGGCAGAACGAGCGCTTCATCAACGCGCCGCGCACCAAGATCCTGTCCATCGAGTTCGAGAACAAGGTGCGCGAGGCGATGGCAGGGCGTCCGATGCTGGTCCGCGCCATCAATCACATGGATAATCCGGAGCATGCGAAATACAAGAAGATCACGCATGCCTGGTTCCAGCCGCGCGAAGTGCGTCGTCTCGAAGAGAGGATAGGGTTGCTCGCGCGCGCTAGCGTCGACCAAATGCTGGAGAAAGGCAATGCCTGCGATTTCTACAACGATGTCGCCGTCTGGTACCCGCTCAAGGTCATCATGCTGATTCTGGGAATTCCGGACGAGCATGGTCAGCGTCTGCTCGACATCACCAAGGCCTATTTCGGGGGCGGTGATCCGGAAATGCAGCGTGGCAGCGATCTGATCGACGCCACCTTCGCCTACGTGGAGTTCTTCAGGGAGGTCGCGCGCGAACGGCGGCAGAACCCCACGGATGACCTCGCAAGCATCATCGCCACGGCCGAGGTTGACGGCAAGCCGATCGGAGAGTTCGAAACCTCATCCTATTACGTGGCGCTCGCCAGCGCCGGTCACGACACGACCAGCGCTACGCTCTCCGGCGGTCTGCTCGCCTTGATGCAGAACCCGGCCGAGATGCGCAAGCTGAGGGACAATCCCGATCTCATTCCGACCGCCGTCGAGGAAATCGTACGCTGGGTCTCTCCGGTCAAGCACTTCTTCCGAACTGCGACGGAGACCTACACGCTGCGCGGCAAGACCATCAAGCAGGGCGATAACCTGTTGCTGGCTTATCCGTCCGCCAATCGGGACGAGGATGCCTTCGAACGTCCATTCGCATTTGTCGCCGACCGGACGCCGAACCGCCATGTCGGCTTCGGGTTCGGCATCCACGCCTGCTTGGGAATGTATCTGGCCAAGGTCGAGATGATCGCGTTCATGCGCGAGCTGCTGTCACGCGCGGACAAGTTCCAACTCGCTGGCGACCCAGCTTGGACCGAGACATCATTCGTCGGCGGATTGAAGCGGCTTCCGATCCGCTTCTCACGACTGCATTAGCACGGCCTGTCTGCAAATTCAGGATGCTGGACTGAATGGAGCCTCTCGAATGGATTTGACCCCGAGCGAGGCGCAGCAAATGCTTCGCCATAGCGTCGAACGGTTTGTCGCCGAACATTATGATTCGACGGCACGTCGGCATGCGATGCGGGATCCCAACGGATTCAAACGCGAGAATTGGCGCAGTTTCGCTGATCTGGGCTGGCTCGGTTTGCCATTCGGTGAGGAAATTGGCGGCTTCGGGGGCGGCCCCGTGGAGGTCGCGATTTTGATGGAGGAGTTCGGTCGGGGGCTTGCCACCGAGCCTTATCTCTCGACAGTGTTGCTGGCAGGGTCCTTGGTCGCCGAGTGTGGCACGGAACAGCAGAAAAAAAGTTTGGTGCCGGCCATCATCAGCGGCGAACTGATGCTGTCGTTTGCTCACTACGAGACCGACGCAAGGGCTGGTCTCTCCGCGGTTCAGACTGTCGTGCGGAGTGATGATCCCGGTTGGACCCTCCACGGCCGCAAGATCGCTGTGCTCGACGCGACCTCTGCGGACATCCACCTCGTCTCGGCGCGGGTATCCGATGCTCAAGGCGGAAGCCTCGCGCTGTTCCTGGTGCCAAAGCACGCCGCCGGTGTGCGTTGGCGCGAAGCGCCGCGCTTGGGTGGCGGGCGTGTCGCGGAGCTGACCTTCGAGCAGGTCCGGCTTCCGCCGCATGCACGGCTTGGAACGAGCGCTGATGTGCTGCCGGCGATCGAGGCCGTCGTCGATCGGGCGATTGCCGCGCTCGGCGCGGAGGCGTGTGGTCTGATGCGGACCATGTTTGAGGCCACGCTCGAATACACCAAGGTGCGCAAGCAATTCGGCCGGCCCCTCGCCGCCAATCAGGTGATCCGTCACAGGCTGGCCGACATGTACATTCAATGCGAAGAGGCGCGAGCGATGGCGGCGCGTGCGGCTCTTCTGGTCGGCACCGATGCCAATGCGACGCAGCGGTCGCTCGCTGCGTCCGGTGCCAAGGTGAAAATCGGCCGTTGCGCGCGCAATCTCGCGGAGCAGGCGATTCAACTTCACGGCGCAATGGGTGTGACGGATGAGCTCGACCTCGGCCTCTACTTCAAACGATTGCTGGTCTTCGAGGCGCTGTTCGGAAGCGTAGACTTCCATCTGCAGCGCCACGCCAAGCTGTTCAGCAGCTCTCACTCCGAATGAGATCAACCATGTCACTGTCACTCACGCCAGATGAATTGCGCTTCAGAGATGAGGTGCGCGCCTTCATTGGTACCCATCTTCCGCCCGGATTGCGGCGGGCGAGCTCTCTCACCGTCTCATTCTTTTCGGATCCCGATGTTGTCGCACCCTGGCAAAGGGCCTTGCATGAGCGCGGCTGGGTCGCGCCCGGCTGGCCCCAGGAATATGGCGGCCCCGGCTGGTCCGCGACGCAACGCTGGATCTTCGAATCCGAATGTGCGCGAGCAGGGGCCCCGCAGCTGTCTCCCATGGGCATCAAGATGGTGGGACCCGTCTTGATCCGCTTTGGGACCCCTGAGCAAAAGAAACATTACCTGCCTCGCATCCTCAGCGGCGAGGATCGGTGGTGCCAGGGATACTCCGAGCCGGGCTCCGGTTCCGACCTGGCCTCGCTGAAGACGCGTGCGGTTCGCCGCGGTGATCATTACATCGTCACCGGTACCAAGATCTGGACGACGCACGCGCATTTCGCCAATCGCATGTTCGCCCTGGTCCGCACCAGCGACGAGCCGAGGCAGCAGGATGGCATCAGCTTCCTGCTCATCGACATGGCATCGCCAGGCATCATCATCCGCCCGATCATGATGATCAGCGGCGATCACGACGTTAATCAAGTATTCTTCGACGAGGTCGAGGTCCCGGTCACCAATCTCGTCGGCGAGGAGGGGCGGGGCTGGACCTGCGGCAAGTATCTGCTGGAGTTCGAGCGGGGCGGCGGTGTCAACTCGCCGAAACTGAGATATGCGCTGGGGAAGGTGAGGGGACTGGCCAACTCCGACCTGTCCTGCCACGCGATATCGCATCCGGAGATCGCGACCAAACTGTCGGAAATCGAGCTCGATCTCCAGACGCTCGAGTTTGCAGAGTTGAAGGTCTTGTCTGCGTTGCAGAGAGGCGACAATCCCGGACCGGTATCGTCGGTCCTCAAGCTGCGTGCCAGCGAAATCCACCAGGCTATCTCCCGCGTGGGAGTTGAAATAGTTGGGCAGCATGCGTTGGTGGAGGAAACACGCCGTCCTCTCTATGCTCTCAGTGACGAGCCGCTCATTCCCGAGGAGGTGCTCAGCGTCGTCCCCCGTCATCTCAACGGCCGCGCCAACACGATCTTCGGCGGCAGCTCGGAAATCCAGCGCGATATCATCGCCAAGCAGGTGCTTGGGCTTTGAGGGCGTCGCCAGATCACGGCAATCGAGCCCTGACGGAGGTCACCCTGCGGTGTGCGGCCCTCACCCGGGATCAGGAGCGAACATCGGGATCATCGTCCCGCCGTCGGCCGGTTTAAAAACGACGTGGACACGTTGTCCGATCCGCAACGAGTCGAGATCGCAATCGACGATATTGCTCAACATCGTGACGCCCTCGTCGAGCCTGACATAGGCGATCGCGTAAGGGATGGGGCCGGCACGGCGCGTGACGCTCACGCTGTAGATCTGACCTTTGCCGGCGACATCGCTCCATTCGGTCTCGCCGAGGCAGTAAGGACAAAGGGGGCGGGGATACCAATGCGGCTTGCGGCAGGTACTGCAGACCTTCACGCGAAGCGACCCGTTTGCGGTGGCGGCAAAGAACGGTTCTGTTGCGGGGTCATGGACCGCTGAGCCGAGAGGGCGGTCCTGGTACATCGTCGTCATCTCACGCGCGCTCCATGATGAGGGTGGCACTGCCGTGGCGGGAGCCGAGCAGGCCGCCGGTGCCCTGAGCCAAGGCCAGGCTGCAATCGGGGACCTGGACCTTGGGATGGGCCTCGCCGCGCAACTGTCGGACCGCCTCGATCACCTTGGTGATGCCGCCGCGATTGGCTGGATGATTGTTGCAGAGGCCGCCGCCATCCGTATTGAAGGGAAGCTTGCCAATCCCCGAAATCAGATTGCCGTCGGCGACGAAGCGGCCACCCTTGCCCTTCTCGCAAAAGCCGAGATCCTCGATCTGCATGAGAACGGTGATGGTGAAGCTGTCGTAGATCGAGGCATATTGAATGTCCGCTGGTTTGACCCCGGCTTCTTCGAAAGCGCGCGGACCGGACCACGCTGCGCCAGAGAAGGTCAGGTCGACCTGTCCGTTGAGCTGCCCCTTGATCGCTTCACCGCCACCGAGAACGTTGACGACGGGGCGCTTGAGCGAGCGCGCGATCTCCGGGCGAACGACGACCAGCGCGCCGCCGCCATCGCTGACGAC
Source organism: Bradyrhizobium sp. STM 3843 (assembly GCF_000239815.1). GTDB lineage: Bacteria > Pseudomonadota > Alphaproteobacteria > Rhizobiales > Xanthobacteraceae > Bradyrhizobium. The sequence goes on from NZ_CAFK01000263.1 coordinate 21,096, forward strand.
GCAGCAGTCGAGCCGATGCAGGGGATCGGAGATCATCGGCGACGCCAGCACATCGTCGACCGTGACAGAGTCGCGCAGCATCGCATTCGGGTTATACTGCGCGTGCGTGGCGGCCGCCACTTTGATCCAGGCCAGTTGTTCGCTGGTCGTCCCGTATTCGTACATGTGCCGCGCCGCCGCGAGCGCATACATGTTGACCGTCACGGGCGCATAGGGCGCCTCCCAAGGTACGTCCGGCGTGCCGGCGCCGACCAACCTCGGCGCCACGCCGCTCGATCCCTCGCTCCGTGGCCGACCGGCGAGCGTGATCAGGGCCACGTCGCACTTGCCCGTCGCGATGGCCTGGGCTGCATGTGAGACGTGAATCAGATAGGCGGACCCGCCGGTGTCGGTGCTGTCCACATGGCGGGGACGGAGCCCCAAATAGTCCGCCATGCTGTTTGGGCCCAGCCCAGGCGCGTCGCCGGCACAGAAATAGCCGTCGACATCCTCAAGGCGCAGCCCTGCGTCTTCCAGCGCCCCGCGCGCACATTCGGCATGCAGCTGCGCAACGGTCTTATCAGGAGCTTTGCGGGTCGGGTGCTCGAAGGCACCTGCAATGCAGGCCTTGCGTCGAACGCTCATCAGGATCTCGAGCTCCTGTTCATTTTGTGGGCGCTGCGTCTGCGTGAAGCCTCGTTGACCACCATGCGACCGGTCTATATCATTGGTTCAACCAAATACAAGGGTCGACCCTGAATTGAGGATCGCGAGGAGAGCAGTCGGACATGGTGGATTATGCAAAGACCCGGGCGTGGCGGTCGGGCGATGTTCGGCAGGCCTATACGCCGAGAGACACGATCCTCTATGCGCTTGGCGTCGGGGCCGCGAGCGATCCGCTCGACTCTCGGCAATTGCGCCTCGTCTACGAACAGGATCTGGTGGCGCTTCCGACGATGGCCAGCGTGCTGGCTTCACCGGGCGCCTGGATGAGGGACAACGCGGAGCTCGGTATCGACTTCGCAAAAATGGTGCATGGCGAACAGTCCGTGCAGATCCATGCCGCTCTTCCTCCGAGCGGAATTCTGGTCGGCAGGAGCCGCGTCGCTCGGCTGGTGGACAAGGGCGTTGGCAAGGGCGCCGTCATGCATGTCGAGAAGGAGCTATGGACCGAGACCAACAATCAATTGGTGGCGGTTTGCGAACAGGTGCTCTTTCTTCGCGGCGATGGCGGCTTCTCGAAGGACGCGGGTGGTGACGAGCCTGCCACCGCTCCGGCGCCTGTTCCGGATCGTGCGCCTGACAGGGTGATCATGTTGCAGACGCGTCCCGATCAGGCGGTGCTTTACCGGCTATCCGGGGACCTCAATCCTCTGCACATCGATCCCGCCTTTGCAGCCAAAGCCGGTTTTCCGCGGCCGATCCTGCATGGACTTGCGACTTATGGATTCGCCTGCCGCGGCCTGATTGAAGCGTTCTGTGACAGCGACCCTGCAAGGCTGAAGGCAATGCGGGCGCGCATGTCCGCGCCGGTCTTCCCGGGTGATACGATCCTACTCGAATGCTGGCGTGTTGGTGAGCGGATCGCGTTCCAGGCGCGCGTCGCCGATCGCGACGTGATGGTCCTGAGTTATGGCTGGGCCGCGACGTGATCCACGGCTTTTGACCCCTGCATAATAATGACCTTCACCAGGTATCGAGGAACGAGAAATGACAAAGAATATGGTGTCGCTGGAAGGCCGGACAGTCGTCGTCACCGGTGCGGCGCAAGGCATCGGCAAGGCAACGGCTGAACTTGCGATCGAGCTTGGCGCCAATGTGGTTGCGGTCGATCTCAACGGCGCGGCGCTCGAGACCGGGCTCGCGACCTTGCCTGCAGAGCGGCTGATGAAGGTCGTTGGTAGCGTGACCGATGCCGAGCTCGCCGCAAAGACGGTCGACGATGCAGTTGGCCGGTTCGGCTCGGTTAATGGGCTGGTCAACAATGCCGGAATCGTTCGTCCCGCGATGATCGAGAAAATGAGCGCGCATCAATGGCAGGAGGTCATCGATGTTCACCTCACCGGTGCTTTCCTCTGGCTGCAGGCGGTCGGCCGTCATCTGGTCCAGCGCGCGAAGGAGGGCGAAACGACCGGTGGCTCCATCGTGAACATCTCCTCGGACGCAGGACGGAAGGGCTCGATTGGTCAGATCAACTACGCCGCCGCCAAGGCCGGACTGCTTGGGATGACCATGACCGCGGCGCGGGAATGGGGCAAATACAACATCAGGACCAACTCGATCTGCTTCGGGGTGGTTGAGACGCCGATGACCGAGGTCGTACGGGGTGAGAAATTCAGGGACGGCATGCTGGCACAGATCCCTCTGGGGCGATGGGCAACGCCGGACGAAGTTGTCAGGACGGTCTGCTTCCTGCTTTCGGATGCCTCCTCCTACACCACCGGCCAGCACATTGGCGTGAACGGCGGTTTCCACATCAGCCTTTGATCACGACAGCCTTCGCGTCTCCCTCAGCATCTTGGACCACCTGCGATGTCGAATGCGAAGGCAAAACTGCCGGTGGGCTGCGCAACCGGCGCGCCCACCGGCTTTTTTCCACCGTGTTTTAATCGGCTGTCATTGGATCGCCTAACAACGTCCAGCTGGTTCCATCAAAGACAGCAATTCGGAGCGTCTTGAACGGAGTGTAGTCCTCGGGCGTGGTGCTGATCGTCACTCCTGGCAGCATCATCGGGATTCGTTCGCCGTGAAGCGATGTCGCCTGACGGATCAGGTTCTCGCGGGTCAATTGGTCGCCGCACTTCTTCAACACCGCAGCCTGCGCGTTCAAGTTCATATAGGCGACCAGAACCGAGTAGTCGTCGGGATTGACCGATGGTGCATATTTCACCAGGAAATCCTTGTAGACCTTGACCTCATCATCGTTGGCCCAGGCGGGATCGCCCGGTTGCTTGAGGAATTGCGTCGTCACCAATCCGCGGGACGCGTCGAGACCGGCCGGTTTCAGCACTGTTTCGACGGAAGCGGTCGATCCCCCGATGATGTGCAGTGGGTGCCAATCCAGTTCATGGGTCTTGCGGATCGACTGTGCCGCCGCCTTGGCCGAGGACTGCTCGATGAAGGTATCGATGCCTGCCGTTTTCAGCTGCACGATCTGGGAATCGATCGTCGGGTCTGCAATTTCATAAGATGCCTCCGCTGTGATCAAATTCGCTTTAGCGCCCAGGCCTGCCCGTAAGCCCTTCAGATAGTCCTTCCCGAAATCATCGTTCTGATAGAGCACGCCGATCTTGGCGTCCGGCTTGGTCTTGAGGATGTATTTGGCGACCACGCGGCCTTCGGTCTCGAAGTCCGGGTAGAGCGGCACGGTCCAGGGAAACTGTTTGGGATCGTTGAAGCGGCGGCCGCCCGCAGTGATGAAGAGTTGCGGTACTTTCTTGGAGTTCAGGAACTTCTGGATGGCGACGTTCGGCACCGTTCCGATCGTGCCGACTTCGGCCAGCACGCCGACATCCTCGATAAGTTTGCGGGACTGCTCGATGGCCTTGGGCGCGCTGTAGGCATTATCGAGCTGCGTGAAGCTGATCTTACGACCGTTGATCCCGCCTTGCTCGTTGAGCATGTTGAAATAGCCAACGACCGCCCGTCCGGCCCCCGCGCCAAAGGCGGAGGCCGGTCCGCTGAGCGGCGTCGATTGGCCCAGCTTGATCTCGGTATCGCTGACTCCCGGACCATAGGTCTTCTGGGCATGCGCCGCTGAGAGGGATAGGAACGCGGCGGCGAATATCGAGTACGATGTCAGGATCGATCGGCGGCTCAAGGCGCTTCCTCCAGGTCTGTTTTTTGATTTGTTGAGACTATCGAAGCAGCTCGCGGGCGATCACGAGGCGCTGGATCTGGTTCGTGCCCTCGAAGATCTGGGTCAGCTTGGCGTCGCGCATCATTCGCTCGACCGGATAATCCATGGTATAGCCGTAGCCGCCGAACACCTGCACGGCGTCGGTGGTGACCTTCATCGCCATGTCGCTGGCGAAACACTTGGCCATACTGGCGAGCAGATTGAGGCGCTTCCAGTCGCCGACGTCTCCAGCGCGGGCGCATTCATAGACCAGCGCGCGCGCAGCCTCGATCTGCATGGCCATGTCAGCCAGCATGAACTGCACGCCCTGAAACTCGGAGATGCTCTTCTTGAACTGCTTTCGTTCCTTGGCGTAGGTGAGGCTGGCTTCGAATGCGCCTTGGGCGAGGCCGACGCATTGCGCGCCGATGGTCGGCCGGTTGAGGTCGAGCGCACGCATGGAAGCCTTGAAGCCCTTGCCTTCCTCACCGACGAGGTTTTCCGCAGGCACACGCACGTTATCCAGGAAGATCGGCGTGTTCGGCGCGCCGCGGAATCCCATCTTGCGCTCATGCCGCCCGAAGCTGATGCCCGGCATCTTCGGCTCGAGAATGAACGCGCTGATACCGTCTGAACCCGGGCTGTCGCTGGTGCGCGCCATCAGGACAATGTAGTCGGCGGCCACGCCGTAGCTGCACCATTGCTTCCGCCCGTTGATGATGTAGCTGTCGCCGTCCTTGCGCGCGCGGGTATTCAAGGCCGAAACGTCCGATCCTGCCTGGGGTTCGGAGATCGCTATCGCTGTCACCACCCCGCCTTTGGCGATGATCGGCAGAAACCTCTGCCGCTGCTCTTCCGAGCCGAAGTGCAGGAGCGGCATGATGAACATAGTGTTGAGGCCCGCAATCGAGGCGCAAGCCGGCGACACCTTCGAGATCTCCTCGCGTGCAATGCACATCATGGTCAAATTGCCGTTCGGGCCGCCATATTGCTCCGGGACCCAGAGCTGCATCAGTCCCATCTCGCCGAACAGCCTGACGAGCTCTTCGGGGAAACGATCGGTTTCATCGATCTCGGCTGCGATGGGCGCCACATGCTTGGCGACCATCTTCTGGATGCCGTCGCGAAACACGACCTGCTCTTCGGTGAAATTCATAACGGTCCGTTTCTCCCTGCTTACGGCGATTATCAATGGTTGGACCAATATAGACGTGGAATGCAGGAGTGACAAGCAGGAGCGGGCGTTCGGTCGCTAGCACAGGGGCCGTGCTCGCCCGGAGCTCGGCTGCTGGATGTGCTATGGGCCAGGAGGCATCGAGTCTGCGTTCGCTTCCCCGCGCGTCATCGGCACCTAGCTGCCATCAAGGACGATGTCGGTTTGGGGCGGGTGCCCGCTGTGCGGGACGCGCTGCTGCACGCGCGCACGCTCTATGGCAAATGACGCTCTTGTTCGGGGTGTCCGGCGTCGAGCTCAAGCCCGCTTCGTGCTGGCTGGGCCGCCTGCACGGCGTTCTCCGTCGGCGAGCGGTTCCAACGTCGATGCCTTGGCGATCGCCTGCAGGCATTTGAGAAAATGGGCGCGGTCTTCCTTGTCCAGGGGCGCCAGCATGATGTTCTGCAATTGGGCTGCGGCCGGAACCACGGCGAGGAGGGCTTCCTCACCTCTTGAGGTGATCTGAACCTGGAACGAGCGAGCGTCATCCACGTTGCGCTTCCTGGAGACGAGCTTGCGGGCTGTCATGCGTTTCAGCATCTCACTCAGCGTGTTGCGGTCGCAGCTGATCCGCTCTGCCAGTACGGAAGGGGTTAGGGCGCCAAGCTGGTACAGCGCCATGAGGACACCAAACTGGCGCGGCGTGATGTCTGTCTGGCTGGTCAGGCTTTGATAAAGGGCATCGTAGCGGGCTTCCAAGAGTCGTAGCAGGAAGCCCATACCGCCTTCGAGCTGCCACCCACGGGCCATCTCCGCGGCTGAGCTCGTCTTGGTGTCCCTACCGACTGACATGCTGTCCTGGTCCCGGCTAACGTTCCATTTCGGATCAGCCGTTACCAGCTGGCTCGATTGCTCTCAATCTTCTCAGCAGCAAGGCGAAGTGCACCTGTGGAATGAAAGGCGTTTGGTGCTTGCAAAGCAATCGCAATTATAATACGTATACGTATCAAAATGGAGCGCCACAAGACGCTCTCGGGGAGGTTCCAGTGGTCCTGAGCGACTTCTTGGCGGTGCCTTATCTGTTGCGGGCCGAAGCGATCGAGAGCGAGCCCGGGCGTTGGCTCATTCGTGTCGCGTACCCTGAATTGCCTGGCTGCACGGTTGAAAGCGCGGTGGTCGAAGATGCCTTGATGGAGCTGGAGCGGCGACGAATCGAAATCATCGTGGGGCTGGTCGAGCAAGACAAGCAGCCGCCTGTGCCACGCCCGCCGCTCGCGGTCTCCGACCCGCTTTGGGCTGCGCATGATCTCGGCTTGTCGGAGCGCGTGGCTCAGCTTTTGAGCCCGCCACCGAAGCAATAATCGCACAATCCGCCTCAGGAGGACCCAATGCTGACGCACGAAGACAATGAACGACTGGTGAGGGTCGGGAAGGGCACGCCCCTTGGCGAACTTTTTCGCCTGTACTGGATTCCATTCCTGCCGTCAGCGGATCTGGTGACCGACGGCCAGCCGAAGCGCATCCGGTTGCTCGGCGAGGACCTCGTTGCTTTCAGGGATTCCGAGGGACGTGTCGGCTTGGTCGAGCAGGCCTGTCCGCATCGCGGTGCGCCGATGGTGTTCGCACGCAATGAGGATTGCGGGCTGCGCTGCGTCTACCACGGCTGGAAATTCGACGTGAGCGGCGCCGTGACGGACATGCCTGCCGAACCGGTCCGCAGCCGCCTCAAGGAGCGGGTCGGGATCAAGGCCTATCCCTGCAAAGAGCGCAACGGAATGATCTGGACCTATATGGGTCCGGAGCAGACCGAGCTGCCGCCGCTCCCCAATCTCGAGTGGAATTTGGTGCCGCAGGACCAGGTGCATATTTCAGTGCGGGTCCAGGAATGCAACTGGCTGCAGGCGGTCGAGGGTGAGATTGACTCGGCACATGCGCCGCTGCTGCACGGGCGGTTGGACGCGCAGGGGACCACGAGCGCCTGGATTCAGAAGCGCGATCTTCGCCCGACATTCGAATGCATCAAGCAGGATTTCGGGATGAGTATTGCGGCCCGGCGCAACTATGACGCCAACACGCTGTACTGGCGCGTCAATCAATTCATGTTGCCGTTCTACACGCTGGTGCCGCCGTTGTCTCCGTTCCCCGATCTGAGCGGCCATGCCTGGGTACCGATCGACGACGAGAACACGCTTTGCATCATGTTCTCGTATCATCCCTCGAAGCCGCTGCTGCCGAAGACGCGTCAGGTCTTCGCGGAAGGGCACAATGGCCGGGAGAGCGGCCATGCCAGCCGCCATGCGCTCGTCGAGCACCCGGTGACCGTCCCCTATGCAGGGTACTGGACCAAGTACAACCCGCAAAACGGCTTTCAATTCAACTACGAAGCCCAGCAGACGACATGGTTCTCGGGCCTTCCAGGTCTTTGGGTCCAGGACGGCGCGTGTCAGAGCGGCGTCTCGCCGATCTTCGACCGCACCAGGGAGAATCTCTGCTCCAGCGATACCGGCATCGCCATGACCAGGCGGTTCATCCTGGAAGCACTCGGTGCCTACCGCGATCACGGCGTCAAACCGAAGGGGGTCACCGATCCCGATGTGTTCATGGTGCGGGCGGTATCGCTCCGATTGCCGCCGGAAGAGCAGTGGGCCGATGTCGGCGCGCCCTTCATGAGGGCCAGGCTCGGGACTGATTTCGGCTACGAGGTGTGAGGCCGGACAATGCTGCACATGAGTAGCGCTCAGCACACCCCCCGCGAGGATCGACTGGATGGCTGACCCGATCATTGAGCTACGCGTGAAGCGGATCACCTACGAGGCGGAAAACATCAACTCGTATGAGCTGGTGGCGCCGGATGGCGCCGAGCTTCCTCATTTCACAGCGGGGGCTCACATTGATCTGCATCTGTCGAGCGGCCTCATTCGCAGCTACTCACTGGTGAACGATCAGCGGGAGCGGCACCGTTATGTGGTCGCGGTCAACAAGGAGGCGGCAAGCCGCGGCGGCTCCGCCTTCATCCATGACCGGATCAGGGCTGGAGACGTGGTCACCGTCTCCTGCCCGCGGAATAATTTCGCGCTTCATGAAGCGGCGGATCGTTCGATCCTGATTGCGGGTGGCATCGGCATCACACCGATCCTGTCGATGATCCGCCGCCTCGAGTTTTTGGGACGCGATTGGGAGTTGTTCTATGCCGCAAGAATGCGGCGGGCCGCGGCCTTCCTTGACGAACTGAATGCCCTTCGGCCGAACGTCCACCTGAAACTGCATGTTGATCTGGACGACGAGCGATCGGGCCGGGTCTTCGACCTCGCCGCCATCGTGGGGAGGGCACCGGCAGACGCCCATCTCTATTGCTGCGGTCCAATCCCAATGCTGGAGGCATTCGAGGCTGCGACCCTGGGCCGTCCCTCCGACCTCCTACACGTGGAATATTTCAAGGCCAGGGAGGCGCCGGCCATTGAGGGCGGTTTCGAGGTCCGCCTCGCGCGGAGCAATCGCATCATCCCCGTGGAGAGCGGCAAGACAATTCTGGATGCACTGATGGATGCAGGCGTGCCGGCGAACCACGCTTGCATGGAAGGGGTCTGCGGCACCTGCGAGACGCGGGTGATCGACGGCATACCGGACCACCGCGACCAGTTTCTGAGCAAGGAGGAGCAGGAAGCCAACAAGACCATCATGATCTGCTGTTCGGGCGCAAAGTCCAAGACGCTGACTTTAGACATCTAAATACGTCGAACCACAAACAATCAACAATATAAAAACCGGGGAAACCAATGACGCGACTGTCGCGATATCTATCGCTGTCCTTGCTTGCCATGTCCATGTGCTCGGCTTTGGCAGCCGAAGCGAGGTCAATCAAAATCGGCGTGCTGAACGATGCGTCGGGTCCCTATTCCGACAACGCCGGGGAAGGGTCCGTCACGGCGGCAAAGCTGGCCGCCGAGGATTTCATGCAGAACCATCCGGATTTCAAGGTCGAGATCGTTTCGGCGGATCACCAGAACAAGCCCGACGTCGGCGCGGCCATTGCCCGTCGCTGGATGGAGCAGGGGAATGTCGATGCGATCGCGGACGTGCCGAACTCCGCCGTCGGCCTCGCGGTGAACGAGGTCGTACGTGGCAGCAAGGTGGCTCTGGTCGCGTCCAGCGCGGCGTCTTCGGACCTGACCGGGAAATACTGCTCACCCAATACGATCCAGTGGACGTTCGACACCTGGGCTGCATCGCATACGCTCGGAGACTATCTCGTCCATCACGGCGGCAAGAAATGGTATTTCATCGCGACCGACAATGCGCTCGGAAAGTCGATGGTGCGGGACGGGACGTCGGTGATCTCCGCGGGAGGCGGCACGGTGCTCGGCTCCGTCAACGTTCCCATCAACACTGCCGACTACGCCTCGTTCATCCTCCAGGCGGACGGCTCAGGCGCTGATGTCATCGCGTTTGCGACGGCCGGGGGCGACACCGTGAATCTGATCAAACAATCGGCTGAATTCGGTCTCAAGCAGAATGGGCGTACCTTTGCTGCGCTGCTGACTACCACGAACGATGTGGAATCCAGCGGGCTATCGGTCGGGCAGGGGCTCATCATTACGCAGCCCTTCTATTGGGATATGGACCAGGCCAGCCGCGCCTGGTCTGCGCGGTTCACTGAGCGGCAGCACGGCCAATCGCCGACAGCATTCCATGCCGGCGTGTATTCGTCGGTGCTGGCTTATCTGAATGCCGCGCTTGCGGCCGGGACGAATGATGCGCCCGCCGTCATCCGGAAGATGAAGGAAACCCCGATCGACGATGCGCTGTTCGGTCCGGTGGTCGTGCGTGCCGACGGTCGCGCGATCCACAACATGTATATCTTCAAGGTGAAGGATCCCAAGGCCTCGAAGAGCAAATGGGACCTGCTGGAGAAGGTCGGAGTTCTCAGCGGGCAAGAGGCGTTCCGGCCGCTCGAGCAGGGCGGATGCAGCTTGGTCGATCAGCCGAAGGGAAATTGAGAGCGATGTGCTCGGAAGCGGGGACGCGTCGACGCTCACGTTCCCATTTTATTGCTGCAAACTGGGAAGAGACATGTTGGACCATATCGAAGAAGAGTTTCCGGCGCACACATCGCGGCCGCCCGATGCGCCGAAGGCGCTTCAGGGCATACGCGTGGTCGATTTTTCGCACTTCATTGCGGGTCCTTTCGCGACCATGATTCTGGCCGACATGGGAGCCGAGGTCATCAAGATCGAGCCACCGGGCCGCGGGGACGACTTGCGCCGTTACCCGCCGGTGCATTCGGGCCTCAAACTTGGCGCGCCCTTTCTATGGACCAACCGCAACAAGTGGAGTGTTGCCCTCGACTTGAAATCACCGGAGGCGGTCGAGGTCGCGCGGCAGCTCATTGCGACCGCAGATGTCGTGGTCGAGAATTTCTCGACGGGGGTCATGGAGCGGTTCGGCTTGAGCTACGAGGAGTGCTGCAAGCTGAAGCCCGACATTATCTATTGCTCGGTGTCTGCCTATGGACGCGAGGGGCCATTCGCCGATCGGCTCGGGTTCGATCCGATCGCCCAGGTCGAGAGCGGGTTCGTATCCATGAACGGTTATGCCGATCGTGAAGGTGTACGAGCGCTCTCGCCCGTCATGGATATCAGCACGGCAATGATGGCCTGCAACGCGATCCTGGGGGCGCTTGTCGCGCGTGAGCGCACTGGGCTTGGCCAAGCCGTCGAGGTCTCCTTGTTCGACAATGCCGTGCTGATGACCGGTTATGCGACGATGCAGCATTTGTTCACCGGCGCCAATCCGCAGCGTCACGGCAATACCAGTCCGGACACCTGCCCGTCCGGCGTGTTTCAGGCCGAAGATTGCGCCTTCTATATTAACTGCGGCAACGACAAGATTTTTCAGCGCCTGATGTCCCAGGTGATCGATCGCCCCGATCTGGCCGCCGCGGATGTCTACGCGACGGGGTCGGATCGGATTCGGCGGCGTGATGATCTGTTCGCCATCCTCGGCGCCGCCTTTGCGCAGCGGCCCTGGTCTCATTGGCAAATGCGAATGCGAGCGGCTGGTGTGCCATGCGGACGGTTGCGGACCGTCGGTGAAGCGATTCGCTCACCTGAAGCGAGGGACCGGGGCATCGTCACGCGGATTCCGCATGATACGGTCGGCTGGGTTCCGAACGTGAATTCGCCGATCCGCTATTCGCGAACACCGATTGCCGACCCCATTGCCGCACCGGCGGTGGGACAACATACAGAGATCGTCCTGCGCGATCTGCTCGGCTACGATGACACGAGCCTGGCACGTCTGACGGAAGCCGGCGCGTTCGGCACTCGCATGGCGAAGACGATCGCCGAGGATGCCAAAACCTGATGTCACGGCAAACATCCGAGCGGACCCTGCGAGGGCGTGTTGCCGTCATCGGCATCGGCGAAACGCAGTATTATCGGCACGGCGCCTCGCCGGATGCCGAATTCAAGCTGGCTCTCAAAGCGATCCTGGCCGCCTGCGACGATGCCGGCATCGATCCGCGTGAGATCGACGGCTTCTCATCCTACAGCGACGACCGCAGCGAGGCCTCGCGCCTGGCCGCCGCGCTCGGCATCCGCCAGCTTCGCACAGCGACCATGCAATGGGGCGGCGGCGGGGGCGGCTGCTGCGCCGCAGTCGCGAATGCTGCGGCGTCCATCGTCGCGGGCCTAGCCGATTGTGTCGTGGTGTTCCGCTCATTGGCCCAAGGCGAATATGGCCGTTTCGGTCAGACCAGCGGTATCGTCAGCCTTTCGGGCGAGAAGGCCTATCTGATGCCCTATGGTGTGCTGGCGCCGCCGCAGCGTTTTGCCATGCGCGTTCGCCGTTTCATGCACGACTACGGCGTTCGCCAAGAGGCGCTGCGTGCGATTGCGCTCGCATCCTACCATCATGCGCAAGCCAATCCGCGGGCGATCATGCATGGCAAACCGCTCGATCCCGACAAATACGACGCGTCGCGCTGGATCGTGGAGCCTTTTCATCTTTACGATTGCTGCATGGAGAATGACGGCGCGGCCGCGCTCGTGCTCGTTGCTGCCGAACGGGCCGCAGATTTCCGCAACAAGCCGGCCTATCTGCTAGGCGCGGCCGTTGGATCGGGATTTCGCGCCGGAGCCGCGCCGCATAACGCGCCACATTATGCCAGCGCGAGCTTCGACACCGTGGCACCTGATCTCTATCGGATGGCGGGTGTCGGCCCGATGGATGTCGGCGTGGTTCAGAGTTACGAAAATTTCACCGGGGGCGTGGTGATGGCGCTGACCGAGCACGGATTTTTCCGGCCGGACGAGGCGAATGAGTTTCTCACGTTTGAAAACCTCGTGGCGCCATCGGGCCGGCTGCCGCTCAACACCAGCGGCGGCAACCTCGCAGAATGCTACATGCACGGCTTCGAGCTCGTGCTGGAAGCGGTGCGCCAGGTGCGCGGCACGTCCGTGAACCAGGTACGGCGGAATGACGTAGCGATGGTGATCGGCGGGCCAATGGTCACACCTGTCAGCGATCTCCTCCTTGGCTCAGAGGCGACGCTATGAGCAGCCCAAAGAGTTCGTTTTATCTTCCCGGCGGGCTTCCTGCTCCAGTGGCCGAGCCTGATGGCCTGTCCGCACCCTATTGGGCGGGCTTGCGGCAGGAGCGGCTCGTTGTGCAGCGCTGCAGCCGATGCGGCACTTGGCAATTCGGGCCCGAATGGATCTGCCATCGATGTCATGCGTTCGATCCGGAATGGGTCGAGGTCGCCCCGCAGGGCCGCATCTTCAGCTGGGAACGGGTCTGGCATCCGTCGCATGCGGCTCTGCGGGAGCATGGTCCTTATCTTGCCGTGCTCGTGGAGCTGCCGCATGCCGGCGGCGTTCGCATGATCGGCAATCTCTTGGGCGACCCATTGCGGGCGGTCACGGTCGGGGCCGAGGTTGCGGGCGTGTTCGAGCATCATTGCGATTCTGATCCGCCATACTCGTTGTTGCAGTGGAGCCTTCGCTAGCCTCGCGGCGATATTTCGATCTCTTGCCGGTGACCTCGATCTCTGACCCCCCCAAGGCGGCGTACCGGCTGGCCGATTGGCTGCCATGGGCATACCTGGTCGTGCCGGGTGTGATCCTGATCAAGAATGGCAGCTTCCAGCGAGCGCCATCCGGTCAGCGTTCCCGAGATTCCGGCCTATCTGGACTGTCTTCTGAGCGACGAGCCGCTGACCGGGGGCGTGGCGCCGGCAATTGGACGGAGCCATCTTCGCGCGCTGACGGTCCTCGGCTTCCCGCACGTCACCTTTCCAGGCCTGCTCGATGAATTGAACCGTCTCGGTGTAGCCTATCGCTGGGCAACCCGGTTCATTCCGCTCGATCGCGAGCTACGGCCCAACCTGCGCCAACAAGCAGGGTTGCCGATCTTTCTCAACCGCGCGTTATAGTCGGGGTCGCAATTGCGGCCCGCAGCGAACGTTTTGCCTGCAAATGCTCAACAAGTCACGTGAAAGAGCCCAATCCGCCTTGCGCTGGACCCGTTGAACATCTGGATCGCCTCGGGTGTCGGCTTCACTAAAACTTGGCAACCTTTTCTTTCGAAATAGGTTTCAGCTTCCGGTGACAAGTGCACGTTGCCCATCTGACCCGAGCCAATGACGACCTGGTCGCACCCCTTCTCGAAGAGAAACTTTGCCTCGTCTTCCGAAAGCACGTGCGAGGTACCATAGAGCTTCTTTGATAACTTCTTTTTCCGCTTCACAACTTCGCCGGAAAGACGAACGACGACGTCATGCTCGTAGGTTTTTCCGTCGATCGTAATCGTGCCAAATGTGGTGCCGTCAATCTTCATCGTGATCTCCGCCCGGTCATCCAACGCAGTGCTCGGCATGACGTCGACGCATTCCGCAACAGAGGTGCCAACACAACGACAAGGTTTGCGGTTGCTCAATCCAGCGTGGGCTGGATTCTAATCCAGGGACGACAAGTATCCCTGTAATCTGAGCCAGCTTTGTCTCCCCGGCGCGCAACGGTTGCGTGGCCGTGAGCACGATTCATCTTCCGTCTAGGCGCTTAGTCCGACGCGTCCTTGATTGCGGCCTCGAAGGTCTTGGTCTCGAAGGCCGGCATACTCTGGATCCGCCCCAGACCATGGGTGGAGTACCAGACAGAAAACGCGAGGACCGCCTCCGGCTTCGGGGCATCGACAATGTCGACGAAATCGTAATAGCCTTGCGTGTAGTGGATCGACTCGATCTTGATACCCAGCTTGTCGAGCTTTGCCTTGGCCTTGCCGACCCGGTCCGACTGCTTTTTTGCCCACTCCGGGCTCAGATTTCCGAGCAATACGTATTTCATGGCCACCTCCACGGTACGTTGATGATCTTGCGCGAAGGACGACGCAATTATACGTCGTTTGGTGCACCACGCCTACGCCGTTTCGCGTCACGGAATTGTGTAGCCGATCGCTTCAAGCGAGCCGACGTCCCGTCGGAGGTCTTCAAAGTCGGGTTGCTCCTGTCCGTGGAGAAAGATGGTCAAGCAAATTCATCGGCAACGGAAACACCACGGTGGATGAGCGCTCGCCCGCTATGTCATGCAGCGCCGCGAAATACCGCAGCTGCATCGCCAGCGGCTCCTGGGCGAGGACGTGACCGGCTTCAACGAGTTTCTCGGCGGCCTGCTGCTCGCCCATCGCATTGATCACCTTGGCGCGCCTCAGCCGCTCCGCCTCGGCTTGCTTGGCAATCGCGCGCACCATGGTCTCGTTGAGATCGACATCCTTAATCTCGACAGTGGTGACCTTGATGCCCCAGGCGTCGGTTTGCTGATCAAGGATCTCCTGAATGTCCGCGCTCAGCCTGTCGCGTTCCGCCAGCATCTCGTCCAGTTCATGCTTGCCGAGCACCGAGCGGAGTGTGGTCTGTGCCAGCTGGCTGGTCGCGACCATGTAGTTGCCGACCTTGATGATGGCTCGCTCAGGATCAATGATGCGGAAGTAAAGAACGGCATTGACCTTGACCGAGACGTTGTCGCGCGAGATCACGTCCTGGGGCGGTACTTCCTGCACCATGACCCTGAGATCGACCTTCACCATCTGCTGCACCACAGGAATGAGGATGAAGAGGCCGGGTCCCTTCACTCCGGTGAAGCGGCCGAGCGTGAAAATCACGCCGCGCTCGTATTCTCTAAGAATACGAATGGCTGCGGATAGTAATAGGACTATGACAATCGCGAGCGCTGCATAGGCCAGATAATCGAGCATCATCGCGCGTCTCCTTTATCGATCAGCGCCGGGCGGCGGCGGACCACCAGGGTCAGATCTATGATATTGGCAACCTCAACCGTTTCGCCCGGCGTGAAGGTTTCAGCGCCACGCGCTCGCCAGCGTTCACCGTGTGCGAAGACGTGACCTTCGTTCTCGGTCCAGTCGAGCACCTTGGCAGACAGGCCACGCATGGCTTGCGCGCCTGCTCGCACCGGAGACTTGCGGGCACGCCGCAGCGAGCCAAGCACGACGAGAACGAGGCCAGTGAATATCGCCGCGGTGGCGCCGATGAGGAACCATGACAGCTGGAAGCCCGGCGCTTCAACGTTGAAGAGCATCATCGCTCCGAGCACAAAAGCAACGAGTCCGCCAAGGCCGATGACGACGGTCGGGTTGAAGGCTTCGATGGCGAGTAGCGTGATGCCGACCAGCATCAATCCGAGGCCGGCGTAGTTCGTGGGCAACATATTGAGAGCGTAGAGGCCCAGCAGCAGGCAGATTGTCCCGACGACTCCGGGAGCAACCATACCGGGGGACAGGAACTCGAAAATCACGCCGTATGTGCCGACCATCAAGAGAATGAAAGCAACATTGGGATCGGTGATCACTGCCAGGAATCTTGAGATCCATCCGGGATCGATCGCTTCCTGGACGGCATC
Organism: Bradyrhizobium sp. STM 3843; assembly: GCF_000239815.1. Taxonomy (GTDB): domain Bacteria; phylum Pseudomonadota; class Alphaproteobacteria; order Rhizobiales; family Xanthobacteraceae; genus Bradyrhizobium. Next base: position 36,976 of record NZ_CAFK01000263.1, read on the forward strand.
CTTGGTCGCGAGCTGCCGCATTTCGCCGCCTGCAACTTCCACCACGCGGCCATCCACGGCGTTGAGCAAATCGCTCGGACTGCGCGCGATGAGGTCGATGACATTCGCTTGCAGCGAGCCATTGGCGGAGAGGGTGGCAGCCTCGCGGACCGCCTTCTCGGCCCAGTCGGCATTGCGGCCGCGCAGCTCGGCAAGACTGCGGATGAAAGCGACGGCATCATTCGTAGCCTTGGCCGTCATGGCGTCCTTCGGCTTTGGCTCGGACTTAGGTTGGCCGTCGCTGTCCTTGTTGTCTTTGCCGGTCTTGTCCGGGTTGCTGTCCGGCAGGCCCGGCAGCGCACCGCCGATCTGCACTGGCGTCGCGGCACCGAGATTGGTGCCAGGTGCCATCGCGGCGATATGGGTTGCGTAAAGGATGTAGGTGCCGGCGCTGGCCGCATGGGCTCCGGAAGGAGCGACGTAACCGATGACCGGAACGGGCGAAGCCAACACATCGGCGATGATCTCGCGCATGCTGGTCGCGAGGCCGCCTGGTGTGTTCAGACGGAGAATGACAATCTCGGCGTGCCGTTCGGCTGCCTTGGCCAAAGCGTCTTTCACGTAGGCGGCTGTCGCCGGGCCGATCGCGCCGTCGATCGAAATCGTCAGTGCAAGACTATCTTTCTCCCTCGCCGTGACGGGAAGGAGGGAGGCCATCAGAGCGACGACTGTAATCGCCGCAACGAGAGTCGTCTTTACGGTCTGCACGGCAAGGACTCCCTTGCCATAAACATATGGGGGTTCCGCTCGGGAACCTCAATGTGTTCGCAAGAACCGGCACCTGGAGATGACGCTATTTGACGCGTTGTGCGGTGCGGCCGGCCAGGTCAGCCGAGCGAAGTCCTGTGGGTGTGCTTCCGGTTCACGTAGTCAGCTCGAGGTCCTGCCTGAGTGCGACCAGGAAGCGGGCGGCTTCACCGCCCGTTACCACGCGATGGTCAAAGGTGAGCGACAACGGCAGCACACGCCGCACTGCAGGCTGACCCCGATAGGCCACCACGCGTTGAGAAATCCGGCCGGCGCCGACAATAGCCGCTTGCGGCGGCACGATGATCAGATTGGCAAATCGGCCGCCGATCATCCCGAAATTCGACAGAGTAATGGTTGCGCCGCGTAATTCTTCCGGGGGTATCGAGCGCGCAATGGCGTCAGCCCGCAGCCGCTCGAGTCCGGCCCGCAAGTTCGATACGCTCCGCCCGGCGACATTACGCAACACCGGAACGATGAGACCTCCCTCGGTATCGACGGCGATACCGAGATCGACGCGTTCGATCAGACGCCGCTCCCGTGTGCCGGAATCATACCAGGCATTGAGTGCGGGTTCTGCCCTGCAGGCTGCCGCGATGGCCCGTGCCAGGCGGATTGTTATGTCCTCGTCCGTCCGCCAATCGTCGATATCGGCCTCATCGGTGACGGTTGCCGCGACGATCTCGGAATGCGACGCGGTCATGCGTTGGGCCATCGCGCGCCGCAAGCCGCGGAGGGGCTCAGCGGGGCCGGTTCGGGACATACTCCTTGCGGCCCGCTCGACATCGGCGCGCGTTATGCTGCCGCCCGGTCCCGTGCCCTCGACGAGTTCAAGAGCGACGTTGAGCTTGCGCGCCAGTGCACGTACCGCCGGAAATGCCTGAGGTCCCAGATCCGTCGGGCGCGCGGAAGGCATTCCCGCCGCCGGCGGACGCTCGTCGCCGCCCAGTTCACCGACTATTGTGCCGGTGTCCTGCTCAGCTCCTTCCGCAAACTCCACCAACGGCGTACCGACCTTCACGAGATCTCCCTTGGCGCCAAAGAGGTGCGCAATGCGTCCACTCGACGGCGCGGGTATTTCAACGACCGCCTTGTCGGTTTCGACGGAGAGCAGGGGTTGATCCGTGACGACGTGGTCGCCCTCGTTGACATACCAGGTGACGATCTCCGCCTCTTCAAGACCTTCTCCCAGATCTGGCAGCATGAACCGGTGCATGGGGCAGAATCCATCGCGGTTAGCTGAACTGGCACAGCTTGCGTGCGGCGGTTACGATGCGTTCGACCGATGGCATATAGTACTGCTCGAGGCGGGCCATCGGGATGATCGTGTCGTAGCCGGTCACGCGGGTCACAGGGGCAAGCAGCGAGGCGAGGCCACGTTCGGCGAGAGTAGCGGCGATCTCGGCTCCGAATCCGCCAGTGCGCGCCGCCTCGTGCACGATGAGGCAGCGCCCGGTCTTCGCGACCGAACTCAGTACGGCGTCTTCATCATAGGGTTTGAGCGTGGCAAGATCGATGATCTCGGCGGAAATGCCTTCGGCTGAAAGCGGATCGGCCGCGGCCGTGGTTTCCTTCAGCGCCGCGCCCCAACTGATTATCGTGATGTCGCGGCCATCCCGGAGCACGAAGGCATGATCCAGCGGCAAGGCTTCGCCATTGTCTTCCACCTCGCCTTTCGCCGCGCGATAAAGGCGTGTTGGCTCGAGGAACACCACTGGATCGGGATCGCGGATCGCGGCGAGGAGAAGTCCATAGGCGCTTTCCGGCGACGAAGGCATGACGACACGCAGCCCAGGAATATGGGCGAGCATCGCTTCGGTGCTTTCGGAATGATGCTCGGGCGCGCGAATGCCAGCTCCATGCGGCGTGCGCAGGACCATCGGACAGGTGAGCCGTCCTTGAGTGCGGTTGCGCATTCGGGATGCGTGGTTCACCAGCTGATCGAGGCATGGATAGATAAATCCCATGAACTGGATCTCGCCGACCGGCTTCAGCCCTTGGGCCGCCATACCGACGCAGAGCCCGCTGATGAGGAGTTCGGCAAGCGGCGTATCGAGCACGCGCTCCGAGCCGAAGCGCTTCTGGAGGCCCGCAGTTGCGCGAAAGACGCCTCCATTGATGCCGACATCTTCGCCGAGCACGACCACGCCTGGATCATCCTGCATCGCCCGTGCCAGCGCCAGATTGACGGCCTCGACCAGGGTCATCTCAGGCATCGCGCTCTCCCGCGAGTTCACGGCGCTGCGCGGCATAGGCCTCTGGCAGATTGGCATAGAGATGATCGAACATGGTCTCGGGCCGGCGTGGCGCCGTGGCCAGGTAGCGTTCGACTGCCGCCTCGATGCGCTCATTACAGTCGGCGGCAAGCTTCTCCTCGTCCGCCTTGCTCCACATTTTCCGGCTGAGAAGATAGCTTCTCAGCCGCGCGATCGGTTCTTTCTTCCAGTGAGCCTGGACTTCGTCAGGAGAGCGATAACGCGATGCATCGTCAGAGGTGGTGTGGTCACTGAGTCGGTAGGTGACAGCCTCGATGAAGCGGGGGCCCTTGCCTTCGCGGGCCGCGGTAATGGCTTCTTCCGCCGCGGCGCGCACGGCGAGCACATCGCTTCCATCGACCTGTTCGCCCGTGAATCCGGCGGCGATAGCCTTCTGAGCCAAAGTCTCGCAAGCAGTTTGCTGTCGTAACGGTACCGATATGGCCCATTGATTGTTGGTGGCGACGAACACCACCGGCAGATTATGGACACCGGCAAAATTCATCGCCTCGTACACATCGCCCTTCGAGGTGGCGCCGTCGCCGAACATACAGACCGCGACGCGTGGCTCCTTGCGCAGCTTGAAGGCATACGCAACGCCGGCGGCATGCGGCGCCTGGGATCCGACGGGGACGCAGAACGGGAAATCATGCTCCGGTCCGGAGAAGTGATTGCCCCGCTCGTCGCCGCCCCAGAACAGCAGGATCTCCTCAAGCTTGACGCCACGCCAGATCAGCGCACCATTGTCGCGATAGGAGGGAAGCAGCACATCTTCCTCCCGCATTGCGCTGGCAATCCCGACCGATACCGCTTCCTGGCCGAGCGAAACGGCATAGGTTCCGAGCCGACCGGTGCGCTGCAATGCAACCGCCTTTCGGTCAAACAGTCGCAGCAGCAGCATGAACCGATAAAGCGCAACGAGTAGCCTGGCGTCGGAAGCGAAGGCGGGGAGTGGACGGTTGATCGAGCCGTCGGGCGCGAGGTAATTGCGGTAGCGCACTTCGAAGCGCGCGATCACGGGGAGCTCTTGATTTGCTCTTTTGCTGGCCACGCTCTCACTCCGGAGCGATGCTGCCTCCACAGCTCGTCATGTGGCGCTTGCACGCGCGCTTTGCAATACCATGGCAGGTTCGCTCTGGCGTGCTTTCGGCCCGCGGGAGGCGGCGAAGTAGGCCGCCAGTGGCGGCTTGCAATCGCCTTCCGGCGGCCTACCATGGATAGTGCAGCTCACCCTATAGGAGCGCGGCCATGGAACTCGCCGTGGTACCCATCGTCAAGCCGGATGCCGCCAACTTCATTTTCGGCCAGTCGCATTTCATCAAGACCGTGGAAGACCTTCACGAGGCGCTGGTGGGCGCGGTTCCGGGCATCCGCTTCGGGCTGGCCTTCTGCGAGGCCTCCGGTAAGCGGCTGGTGCGTTGGTCCGGAAATGACGAAGCCGCCCTGGTCCTCGCACGTGACAACGCATTGGCCATCGGCGCCGGCCACACTTTCCTGATCTTCCTTGGCGATGGATTCTTTCCCGTCAACGTGCTGGCCGCGGTGCGCGCGGTGCCGGAGGTCTGCCGCATCTATTGTGCGACAGCCAACCCGACACAGGTGATTGTGGCTCAAACCGAGCTGGGGCGCGGCGTGCTCGGCGTGGTGGACGGCGCCTCGCCGCTGGGTGTGGAGACAGACGCTGACATTGCGTGGCGGAAAGACTTGCTGCGTAAGATCGGCTACAAGCTGTAGTGGCCATTAAATCGCAGCTTGTGACGGACCGTCGAAGAAATACAGCCGGTCGGGATTCACGGCGAGGCGAAGCTGATCGCGGACTTTCGCGCGGACCGTCGGCTCTACCGCTGCCGCCATCGTGCTGGGGCCAACCTTCACGTCCAGGAGGATCTCCGACCCGAGCTTCTCGACGACCTCGACCATGGCATCGAAAGCCACGTCTGCCGGGTCTCTGCTGGAGGCCACGCGCAGGTCCTCCGGGCGGATTCCAAGTGTGACGTGTTCTCCCACATGCTTACGAAGCCGGCCCGCGACCTCGGCCGGAAGTTTGATATGGATGCCTTCGTTGTTGGCCCATAGGAGGCCGTTCGCGTCAGCGGCGATCGTTACCGTCGCGAAATTCATCGCGGGCGAGCCGATGAACCCGGCAACGAAGCGGTTGGCGGGCGCATTATAGAGTTCGAGCGGCTCGCCGACCTGCTGAACGACACCATCTCTCATGACGACGACGCGATCGCCGAGTGTCATCGCTTCAACCTGATCATGGGTCACATAGATGGCGGTGGTGCCGAGGCGAGCATGGATCTTCTTGATCTCCACCCGCATCTGGACGCGCAGCTTGGCGTCGAGGTTCGACAGCGGCTCGTCGAACAGAAACAATTTCGGATGCCGAACGATGGCGCGGCCCAGGGCGACACGCTGGCGCTGGCCGCCCGAGAGTTGTCGCGGCTTGCGCTGCAGCTGCGCCTGGATGCCAAGGATCTCGGCCGCTGCCTTCACGCGCGCGTCGATCTCCGCGCGACCGAACCGGCGCATCTTCAAGCCGAACGCCATGTTGTCGTAGACGTTCATGTGCGGGTAGAGGGCGTAGTTCTGGAACACCATGGCGATGTCGCGATCCATTGGTGGTAGCTCGTTGACGATCTTGTCGCCGATCAGGATTTCGCCAGAGGTGATGGATTCGAGCCCGGCCACCATGCGCAGCGTCGTGGTCTTGCCGCAGCCGGAAGGGCCGACGAGAACCACGAATTCCTTGTCATTGATCTCGAGGTTCACGTCCTTGACGGCATGGACCCCGTCAAACGTCTTGTTCAAGTTGCGTATCACGACCGGCGCCATGGTTCACCCTTTGACCGCTCCGGTGAGACCGGCGACGTAGTACTCGACAAAGAACGAGTAGACGAATGCGACCGGTATGGACCCCAAAAGGGCGCCTGCCATCAGCGAGCCCCAGTAGAATACGTCACCGCGGATCAGTTCCGACGTGACGCCGACTGAGACGGTCTTCTCCGCGGGGGAGGACAGGAAGACCAGGGCATAGATGAACTCATTCCACGACAGCGTGAATGCGAAGATCCCGGCCGAGAGGATCCCAGGCACTGCGATGGGAAAGATGATGTAGAGCATAGCCTGCCAGCGGGCCGCACCGTCGATGCGGGCACATTCCTCGAGCTCCCGGGGGATCGCCTTGAAGTAGCCCATCAAGAGCCAGGTGCAGAAAGGAATCAGGAATGTGGGATAGGTCAGGATCAGCGCCCACGGCGTATCGCCGAGGCGGAAGTTGCGGATGATGTCAGCCAAGGGAATGAAGAGAAGAGTCTGAGGAACGAGGTAGGTGATAAAAATTGCGGTGCCGAGCATGCCGGCGAACCGAAATTTGAGGCGGGAGAGCGCGTAGCCGGCCAAGAGCCCGCAGAACAGCGAGATCAGCGTCGCAGCAATCGAGATCAAGAGGGTGTTGAGCATCCAGGTGCTGAACAACGTCTCCTGCAGCAGATAGGTGATGTGATCGAGGGTCGGATGCGAGGTCCAGAACGGCGCGTAGTTCGGCGCACTCCAGGGGCGATAGAGTTCGCTGTCGGGCCGTACCGCGGTGACCAGCATCCAGTAGAACGGAAATAGCAGTGTGAAGATAAAGGCGCAGAGCGGGATGTAGAAGAAAATCCAGCGGCGCCATTTTGCACCTTCGATCATGGCTCAAAGGGTCTCCACCCGGCGGATGTAAAGGAGTTGCACGATCACCACGACGAGCAGGACCGGAAACATGGCGAGCGAGATCGCCGCGCCCTGGCTCAACAGCCCGGTGCCGACTCCGATCTGGTAGGCATAGGTCGCGAACAGTTGGGTGGCGTTGGCAGGCCCACCCCCGGTCAGCACATAGACGAGTTGAAAGTCGGCAAACGTCTGGATGACCGAGAACAGAACCACCACCATCGTGACCGGCAGGAGCAGCGGCCAGGTCACGTACCAGAATCGTTGCCAGGGCCTTGCGCCGTCGATCGCCGCAGCATCCTGCAATTCCGGATTGATCGTCTGCAGGCCGGCCAGGAGGCTGATCGCGTAAAATGGGACGCCGCGCCAGACATTGACGATGATCACGGAGATCAGCGCCAGGCTCGGATCACCCAGCCAATTGATGCGGCTGCTAATGATGCCGAGCCTGAACAGCGTCCAGTTGATCACGCTGAAAGTGGGGTCGAACATCCACTTCCATGCGAAGGTCGAGAGCACCGTGGGGATGATGAACGGTAAAAGGATGAAGGCGCGTGTAAGGGCCTTTCCCTTAAAGTTGCGATTGAGGAGAAGCGCAAGCCACAGGCCGAGAGCGAGCTTGAAGACGGTCGTCACCGCCGTGTAGACAATCGTGTTCCACACCGCGACACGGAAGATGCTGTCATTCAACAGCCCAACGAAGTTCTGCATCCCGACAAAATTGCCGGGTACGCCGACCTTGGCATCAGTCACCGATAACTCCACGCCCTTGACGAACGGGTAGGCAATGAAGAGGCCGAGCAGCACCATGGTCGGCACCAGCAGGACGAGCGCGAGCCAGCGCTCGTCCTCGAGAAGGCGCGTGACCGGCCACCGGCGCACGGAGCCCGTGTAGGTGTCCGATGTCGTTGTGACGTCGCTGACGGCCATCTCAGGTCCTCTCGACCACGGCCCGCTCGCCCCTAAATTCATTTACCGCCCGGCGCTTCAGGGCCGGATCAGGTTCTAGGCGTGGACGCTCGCAACTTCCCCATGCGCCCAGTTCACTGCGTCCTCGGCCGCCATTCCTTGCACCGCCTTCGCATACATATCGATGATGATGTACTTGCTCAACACCTCGGCCGCATGCCGGTCGGCTGGCCCCTCATAGCCCGGGAAGCGGCCCGCGCGCGCGGCCGTTCGGAAGGGCAGCATGACCGGATCCTTCTCCCACAGCTTGTCCTTCTCCCAGATCGTCGTCGCACCAACCGTATAGCCCTGCTGGGTGTCGAACCATTTCTGGTAGACTTCCTTCGAGGTGATCCAGCGCAAGAACTCCTTGGCCGCCTTCTGATTGCTGGAATAAGCGAGCAGCATATTGGACATCGGCAGGTGATAGCCAAACTGACCGGCCGCGCCCTTGGGGAGAGGCGCGTGCAGGATGTCCTGCCAGAGTGGCGTGCCCTTCTCGGTCACATAGGTCTCGGGCTTGCGCTTGGCCTCAAGGTAGATCGAGGCTCCGTTCAGCGTGCAACTGCAGGTGCCCGAAAGGAACGCGCGATTGTTGCTGGAATCGTCCCAGGCAAGCCCGCCTTCATCATAGGCGTCCTTCCAGAAGCCAGTCATGAACTTGACCGACTCGGTCGTCTCCTTGGAGTTCAGCACAACGGTCTTGCCATCGGCCTGCACTTCCTTGCCGCCGAACGACCACATGTAGGGATAAGCGTACGTTGGCGCGTCGCCGAAGGTGTGGCCGAGTGTTTGTCCCATCGGATGTCCGTTGGCTTTGAGCAGCTTGCCTGCGGCACGATACTGCTCCCAGTTCTGCGGGAATTGGCCTGTGGGATAGCCGACCTCCTCGAACCAGGACTTGCGGTAGGCCAATAGCGCCCCGACAATGCACCAGGGAGCGGCGAGCCATTTCTTGCCGTCATTGGCGACGACCTTCGATTCATCGTAGTAACCCCCCTGGGCCTTGCCGATCTCCTCGGCGACGTCGCTGACGTCGACGACGCTCTCGGGGTAAAGCTGCGGCCAGTTGTTGAGAGCACATATGATGTCCGGACCGGAGCCGGATTGGATCGCAGAGGTGGTGCGGGCCTGGATGTCGTTGCCGTTGATCATTTCGATCGTGAGCTTGATGCCGAGCGCCTTCTCGCACTCCGGGACTATCTCCTTCAGGAGCAGGGCGTCGGAGGTCGGGACGAAATCGTTCCACCGCAACCAGTGAAGCGTGGTCGCCTGGGCGTAGGCTGGCGCCTGCTTCAGGGCAAGGATTGACGCTATTCCTCCCGCCCTTGCCGCGAGTGCACCGCCACCGGACAGCTTGAAAAGCTCACGCCGACTTATGCGCGCCATGGTATGTTCTCCCTGTTAGCTTGTGCCGAATTCTCCTCTTTTGGAAGTCCGTAAAGGATTTGGGCGTGAAGGAGTTGAGATTCAACATGCCCAATGTCCATGCTGTCGGAAGGCGAGCGGCTCCGATCTCGCCCAGATCGATAGTTCAAATTCTGCGTTAACAGGATACCTGTGCGGCTGCGTTGCTCGCCATCGCACAGGTTTAGGCGCTGCGACTTTCAGGCGCTGCGGCTGGCCGGCGGAAAAACGCGGTGCAACAAAATTTTTGCGAGTGCGCAACGACGTTTCGATGCCACCTTCCGGTGGACTGTAACGCGCGCCGGTCTCATTGAGCTGATCGAAGAGCCGCGCACTTGTGGTCCCGCAGCGGGACCGGCGAACTAGGTCACAGCGCTCTTCTTCTTGAGCACCAGCTTCATGGCAACACCGCCATCGCGCGAGTCATCGATCCACAATTGGCCGTCGTAGAGAACGGCCAGATCCCGGGCGATTGCAAGCCCGAGCCCGGTGCCGGGTTTTTGTTCGTCGAGCCTCACGCCGATGTCGAAGATGCGCACTCGATGCTCCCTGGGGATGCCGGGGCCATCGTCCTCCACCGAGATCAGAACGGTGCTCCCGAGGTCGGCAACTGCGACAACGACGCGTTGGCGTGCCCATTTGGCGGCATTGTCGAGCAGATTCCCGATCAGCTCGATGAGGTCGTTGGGATCGCAGCTCACCACGATGTCGGCGTGTCCTTCGACCTGAAATCGCTTGTCGCGTCCTGCACCAAATCGCGAATAGGTGCTGATCAGCGTTTGCAAGATATCGGCCAGCACCGCACAGGATCCGGCATTGGTCGAAGCCGACGCGCGGGCGCGCGCCGTCTGGTAGTCGATCAACAGGTTCATCCGCGAGCACTGCTCCAACAGAATCTTTGCCTTCTGCTCGTTGCCGGATGCCCTCAGCTCCTTCGCTTCCTCGTTGAGAATGGCGAGTGGCGTCTTCAGCGCATGAGCGAAGTTCCCCGCCAGGACGCGGGCGCGCTCGACTATGCTGAGATTGGCACTGATCATTCCGTTCAACTCGGTGACCAGAGGCATGATCTCGTCGGGCAGATCTTCGGGCAGGCGGCTGGTCTTGCCGGTGCGGACCGCCGCGACCGCAGTGCGTATGCGCGCAAGAGGCCGCAGGCCATAGGCAACCTGGGCGTAAGCGGTGCCCACCATCGCGAACGCCATCAGGCCCAGCGCGGTCGCGAGCGTCAAGTTCAACTGCTTCATCTCATCGCTGATCAGCCGCTCATCGGCACCAACACGGATTTCGACGGCTTCCTGCAAATGCGGCGGCCGGCTGATGTTTCGGATCAGACGCATTGGTCCGGTAGGGCCCTCAACATTGATCGGGACGGTGTTCAACTGAGCACGTTCCTGTTCAGGACCGGACGGAAGCGACAGCGTGTCCTGCAATGAGGATGAACGGATGGTGGCGCCATTCGGCAGCAGGACTTGCCAATAAAGACCCGACCGCGGGGGAGAAAATCGGGGGTCACTCAGGTCTCGCGCGATGAAAGGCCTCACCTCGGCGTCGATTCCAACGAGGCCGATAAGCTCACGGGCGTGATCCTGAAGGTCATGATCGAACTGCGCCGCGACGACTCGGCGGAACACGGCCGAAAGCCCGATCCCGCTCACGAGCAAGACAAGCGAGATCCAGATCGCTGCGCCAGCGATCATGCGAGCACGGAAGTTGCGGCCGAACATTGGTCTATCCGATGCGATATCCCATGCCTCTAATCGTGCGAATGCAATCCCGTCCGAGCTTCTTCCTGAGCCGGGCGATGTAGACTTCCAGTGTATTTGAATCGCGAGAAGCGCTGCCCGAATAGATGTGCTCCAACAGCTCGGGCTGGGAAACGATCCGATCGGGGTGGCGCATCAGGAACTCGAGAATGCGCAATTCGAGCGGACTCACGCTGACTGTCTGGCCGCCCTTGCTGACGAGGCCGGCGGCCGCATTCACCTCGATCTGACGCTGGCGCAGCACCGCATCCGGCTTGCTGGAGGCGCGACGGAGCAGCGAGTTGATGCGGGCGACGAGCTCCTGCGCTTTGAACGGTTTTTCCAGGTAGTCATCCGCGCCGGCGTTGAGTCCATTGACGCGTTCCACCCAGCCGCTGCGGGCGGAGAGGATCAGGACAGGCAGCGTGCGCCCTGCGTGCCGCCAGCGTTGCAGCACGTCGAGGCCGGATACGCGGGGCAGGCCGAGGTCCAGAACGGCAGCATCATAGGTCTGAGTGTTGCCCAGCATCCACCCCTCGTTCCCGTCCGTCGCAAGGTCTGCTTCGAATCCGGCTTCAGTCAGGCTTTCCCTGATCCGGTCGGCGTAAACAGCCTCGTCCTCTATCAGCAAGATGCGAATGGTAGCCACCCCGGTCGCCCACTATGGATCTGCCTTCGTCGCGCTGCGTATTACGGGTCGACGCCGAGCTGCTTCGCAGTCTCCGCGATCCGAGTTCGTTCCTCGCTATCGTCGGAAAAAACGGATAGCGCCCGCTGCAGCGACTGTCGCGCCAGCTCGGCCTCGCCCAACACGACCCGCGAGCGGATCAGTTTGATCCAGCCTTCTGCATCGCGCGGTGATTGTTCGAGCCGGCTTGCAAGATTGTCGACCATGCCCCGGATCATCGCGCCGCGGTCCTGTGGCGACATGCCTTGCGCGGCGCGGACGTCTTCCTGACTCGGACCTCGTGGAGCAGCAGTCTCCGTCGACGACTTTGCCTGGTCGGAACGGAGCAGCTCCTGCATGCGTTCGGCCGAGAGATCGGGGCTGCTTGATGCTGGAGCCTGATCCTCTCCGAGTTCGGCCAGTCGCCGCTTCAGGTCGGGCAGCCATGGCTCGTTCGGATCAGCGTCCGATATGATCGCCTTCCAATCGGCGATTGCGCCTTCCTTGTTGCCGTCCTGTTCTTTGGCGAGACCAACGAAGAAACGCGCGCGTGCGTCTTTGGGATCGAGCCTGAGCGCTTCATCCAACTCTTTCTTGGCCGCGGCGGTCACGGTGCCGTCGGCGGCTCGCACCAGCGCTTCGCCACGCGCACTCCGGTACTCGGCCGAGTCGGAGCGCAGCTCGATCGCGCGGGCGTAGGCTTGAGCCGCATCGGCAAAACGCTCGATGTTGAAGAGAGACCAGCCGAGCAGCCGCCAGCCATCGACATCCTTCGGATTGCGCTCCAGACGGGTCTGCACACGCTGGATCATCTCCTCGACCGGAGGCAATCCGCTTTTCTGTGGCGTGCGGCCTTGCGAGTCCTGGGCGGCCGCAGGCTGCGACGACGCAGCGCCTTGGGTGGTCGCGACGGATCGGACGTCGGCCACAGATCTTGCAGCCGGTTCGTTGCCCGCTTGCCCCGGGGACGCGGAAGGGACGTCCGGACTTCCGATCATCGCATAGAGAACGACGGAGCCGAAGACCACGATGCCAGTGACGACGGTGAGCGCAAATTTGCGTTCGGAAGAAGTGAGCGGAGATGCCGTCGCCTCGTCAGCGCGGTTGGCCGCGAGAATACGTCGCTTGATCTCGATCGTGGCACCCTCAGCCTCGGTCTCGTCGATCAGACCGCGTTCCGCTTCCGCCTCGATCTCCCTGAGCTGGTCTCGGTACACGGCGACGCCCTGAGCGGACGCCAACTGCGCCCGCTCGAATCGGCGGATGAAGGGGGTCGATATCAGGACGGCAGCGGCAGAAATCATCGCCGTCAACACCAGCCACAGCATCATACGGAGCTCCGTCTGTCGAGAATCGCCTCGATTGCTTTGAGTTCGTCTGCATTGAGCGCAGGAGTCCGCGCTGCAGCGCTCGCATTGGCTGCCGCACCACGGACGTAGCGGCCGAAGCCGATGATTGCCACGAGCAGCGCCAATAACGGTCCGAGCCAAAGCAAGACCGTGTTCCACTGCAGAGGAGGCTTCAATAGGACAAAGTTGCCGTAGCGGGCGACGATGAAATCCACCGCCTGCCGATCGCTGTCCCCGGCCAGCAGTCGTTCTCGAAGAAGTACGCGAAGGTCGTGCGCCAAGGGCGCGTTCGAATCGTCGATGCTTTGGTTCTGGCACACGACGCAACGCAGCTCCTGGCTCAGGACGCGTGCGCGTCCTTCGAGCCTTTCGTCCTTCAGCATCTCCTCCGGAAGCACCGCCCTGGATGGCGACACCAGGACCGTCGACACGAGTAGCGCGGCGCACAATGCCAATCGTGTCAGCTGTGGCTGGGTCATGACTCGCTCCGTAGTGCCTTGAGCAGCGGCTCGAATTCGTCACGCCAGACCTCCTCAGTGAGAGGACCCGGATAGCGGAAGCGGATGCGCCCGGTGCGGTCGATCACGAAAGTTTCGGGAACGCCGGTGACGCCGAAATCGATGCCGACCCGGCCTGGCTCGTCGGAGCCGACGCGGATATAGGGGCTTCCGTGCCGGGCGAGCCAACGCGAACCGTCGCTGCGTGTATCTTTCCAGTTCAAGCCATAGATCGGGATTCCTGAGGTCTCCGCCAGCTTGAGCAGCATGGGGTGCTCGACGCGGCAGCCCGGACACCAGGACGCGAATACGTTGAGCAAGATGACACCGCCCTTCAGATCCGTGTTGGAAAACCCTGCGTCCTTGCCGTCGAGCGAGGCCATGTTGAAGGAGGGCGTCGGCTTGTCGATCAGTGTCGAAGGCATCCTGCGCGGGTCATTGGACAGGCTGAATGCAAGCCCGGCGGTCAGTCCCATAAAGGCGAGGAGGGGGGCGAGATAGGAAAGGCGCAGCATCGGTGGTCCTACTCGGCAGGGAGGGCAGCAGCTATGGCCTGTGTGGCACGCCGTGGTGCGCCGACGCGAAACCGGCGGTCGGCGAGCGAAACAAAGCCGCCACACGCCATCATCAACGCGCCGATCCAGACCAGTGGCATCATGGGGTGATAGTAGAAGCGGACCGCCCAGGCCCCTTTGTCGTCGGGGTCGCCGAGCGTCACATAGACGTTCCACAATAGGTTGGTGCGAATGCCGGCGGCCGTGGTGAGCTGCTGGCGGACCGGATAGAAACGGCGCTCGCTATAGAGCTGCGTGAACGGCTTGCCGTTTCGCGTGATATCGAAGACGCCGCGTTCGGCCTCGTAGTTGGGCCCCGGCACCTTTCCGACCGAACGTAGCCGGACATCGTAGCCCGCGAGCTGCAGGCTTTGGCCGGGCCGCAGCATCTCGATCTTCTCGTTGGCCCAGGCCGTCATTCCGGTGATGCCTGCGACCGTGACACCCATGCCGGCGTGGGCAAGCACCAGACCATACACCGCAAGCGGCGTCGTGCGTGCGAGGCTCAGGGTCGTCACCAGCGGCGTCGACATGCCGAGGCGCGTACGGTGAGCCAGCACCATCAATGAGCCGACGACCAACCAGGCGGCAATACCCAAGAAGAACGCAACCATGACGTGGCGCCCGAACGTCGCGACGAGTATCCCGATGAAGACGAGCGCAGCGGCGCCGGCGGCGGTTTTCAGCCGCTGGAGCGCTCCAACGAGGGCGTCACGCTTCCACCTCAGGACAGGGCCGACCGTCATGGCCAGCAGAAGCGGCACAATGATGGGAACGAACGTCATATTGTAATAGGGCGGTCCGACGGAAATCTTATCGTTCCCGATCATGTCGACCAGCAGCGGATAGAAGGTGCCGAGAAAGACCGTCGCTGCGGCGGTCGTCAGCACCACATTGTTGAGCACAAGCCCGCTCTCGCGGCTGACGGAGCCAAAGAGCGCACCCTGCTTCAGGGTGGGTGCTCGGATCGCAAACAGAGTCAATGCCCCGCCGGTCGCGACCACGATCATGGCGAGGATGAATGCGCCGCGGGTCGGGTCCTGTGCGAAGGCATGGACGCTGGTGAGCACACCGGATCGCACCAGGAATGTGCCGATCAGGCTTAGCGAAAAGGTCAGTATCCCGAGCAGGATCGTCCAGCTCAGGAGCGTGTTCCGGCGCTCGACGACCAGGGCGGAATGGAGCAGAGCAGTGCCGGCGAGCCACGGCATGAAGGAGGCGTTTTCCACGGGATCCCAGAACCACCAGCCGCCCCAGCCGAGCGTGTAGTAGGCCCATGCGCTGCCAAGCGTGATCCCGATCGTCAGAAAGCACCAGGCGGCGAGCACCCAGGGACGAACCCAGCGCGCCCAACTCGCATCCACCTTGCCCTCGATCAGCGCCGCAACTGAGAATGAGAACGCCATCGAGAAGCCGACATAGCCGAGATAAAGAAACGGCGGGTGGATCGCCAGGCCTGGATCTTGAAGAATTGGATTCAGTCCATTGCCTTCGATCGGAGGATCGAGAAGCCGGGTGAACGGGTTCGAAGTCGTGACGACGAAGGTCAGAAAGCCAAGACCGATCATCCCGTGCACGGCCAGGACATTGCTTAGCAGTCGATCCGGCAGATTCGTTCCGAACAGTGCGACCGCAGCCCCGAACAAACACAGGATGAGAACCCACAACAGCATGGAGCCTTCGTGATTTCCCCAGACTCCCGAGATTTTATAGAGAAGCGGCTTCAGCGTGTGCGAGTTGGCAGCGACGACCTGGACTGAGAAGTCCGAATGCACAAAGAGCGAGGTGAGGCACGCAAAGGCGATCGCGATGAACAGAAATTGGCCGAGAGCAGCCTGTCGAACGAAGACAACAATCACGGGTTCTTGTCGCCTCAGTGCGACGAAAGGCACGATCGACTGCACGAGCGAGGTGAAGAGCGCCAGAATGAGAGCAAACGATCCGGCTTCTGCTGTCATCTTGTCCCCCGTTGGACGCGCCTATTCCTGCAACAGACTATCAAGTGTCCGTGATGCGCGCGCACTCAAGGCGGCAAATGGGGCATCAATCGTACAAAATAGTGAAGTTCATCAGATTGCGGTTGGTTGCACTTGCAACTCATTGTTAGTAAGCGCACGTCGGCGCGAGGCACCCAAGGTTTTCGCTGCGATGCATGCTCGCTAGCATTTGCAAGAATGGTAGTTGGAGAGTGGCTGCGTCTTTGCGCCGCAGCTAAAGCGTGCGAGCTTGTTGTGTCCGCAGATGGAAGGGAATGCGGCCGCTATTCCAGCAGCTTGGCAATCTCGCTGTGACCTTCGATCGTGGCGATGTCGCTTGCTCGTTCGCGCCGCTTGTTTTTTAAGTACTTGTCGGCGCCGGCGGCGAGAAGGTTCTGCGCGATCTCGACATTGCCTTCATGGGCGGCCATCATCAGCGCGGTCATCCCTTGTGCGTTGCGAACGTTGAGGTCTACCTTGCGCTGCAGAAGCACGTGGACGACGTCGGTCAGTCCACCACGCGCGGCCAAGATCAGGGGCGTGTTACCGCTCTTGGTTGGCGCTTTCGGATCGGCACCGCTCTTAAGGAGAGTCAGCGCGGCCGAAGCTCCGCCGTTTTCCAAAGCTCTCAGGAGCGGCGTCATTCCTTCGCTGTCAGCATGGCCGACGTCGGCCCCCGCACGGATCAGTTGATCCAATCCTCCCGCGTTTCCACGATCCGATGCGTACCAGAGCGCCGTCCGGCCCTGCTTGTCGCTCGCATCGATCGCGGACCTCTGGATGAGCAGCGGCGCGATCGCGTCCTTGGTACACGATGCGACGGCAACCATCAGCAGTGTCCGGCCATCGTCGAGGACAGGAAGGCCGCCCGAATTGGCTGCAAGGAGCGGAGCGATCGTGTCGGACTTGCAGCGACTGACGGCGATGGCGAGCGCAGTAGAGCCGTCCGCCCTGATCGCGGATGCGTCGGCGGACTTGGCCAATAGGAGTTTGACCATTTCAGCACGGCCCTTGTCCGCCGCCAGCATCAGGGGCGTGTCGCCGCGCCGGTTACGGACGTTGGGGTTGGCGCCAGACGAGAGCAAGAGCTCGGCGAGGTTGACTTGGCCGGCGGCTGCAGCAATCGCCAACGGTGTGTCGCCATCTTCGTTGGTCGCATTGACGTCGGCCTTCGCCGCGATCAGTTGACGCATCGGCGCGATCTGGCCGCGCAGGGCCGCATCGATAATATCGGGCTGGCCATTTCTGGATGCAGCTTGAGCGCTGAGTTTCGGATTCGCTGCCATGCGCTCGATCGCGCGATCGGTCGCATCGGGCCGCTTCTGAACTGCTGCGGGGCTGCGGCTTGCAATCTCGGCCAGGAGCCGCTCGGCAGGTTCGTAGCCGGCCGCCGCCGATTTGCGCAGCCACTCGCGGGCCCTCTCGACGTCGGTCGATGTACCTCGTGCGGCGAGATACATCGCTGCCAGATTGTATTGGGCCTTGATGTGTCCCTTCTCAGCGCTCAGCTTCATCCATTTGAACGCCAAGCCGTCATCAGGTCTGGTCCCGAGCCCGGCGCGATAGAGTGACGCAAGACGATATTGCGCATCGCGATCCCCGCCCAAAGCGGCCTGCTCGAGCAGCTTCAGCGCTTCGGCGGGACGGTTCATCCGGATTGCCGTCTCGGCAGCCCGGCTCGCAGCAGACAACGCGTCCGTTGTAGCGGCCACGCGGTCGCGCTGTTCGAATGGATTGCCACCTTGTGCGAATGCCGGGCCAACTCCGCAGCCCAACAGATACATCAGGATGATCGCGACATGAGCGGGCCTAGGCTGTGCCATATTTGGTCTCGACTTCGATTCCCATGCTCTTGAGGAAGGCGGTCGGCAGGATGCCGCCGACACAGACAATGACCGCGTTGTTGGGGATTGTGGTCAGCTCGCCTTTGGCGTTGATCTCGACGTCGTTCTCGCCGACCCGCCGGACCGATGAGCTCAGCATGACCCTGAGCCGTCCGGATCGTTCTGCGGCGTCGACCCGTTCGCGGTTCTTCGGCTTGGCGCGATTGAACGACTCGCTGCGATGCGACAAGGTCACGGTCGTGCCGGGTTCATCGGCCACCGCGCAGGCCGCCTCGAGCGCCGCGTCGCCGCCACCGACGACCAGCACGTGCTGCCCGCGATATTGTTCCGGATCGATCAGGCGGTAGACGACTTTGGTCTGCTCTTCGCCCGGGACGTCCAGCTTGCGGGGCGTTCCACGCCGACCGATGGCCAAGAGAATCGCGCGCGTCTTATAGCTGTTGCGGTCGGTCCTCACCTCAAAACCATTGTTGAGCTGGATGACGGCATCGACCCGCTCGCCGATATTCACCTTGAGCTTGGTCTTGTTCACAATCTTCATGAAGAAGCCGATCAGTTGCTCCTTGCTCAGCTCGCGAAAGTTGAACTTGCCAGCAAGCGGCAAAGTGAAGGGGGCAGTCATCACGAGCTTACCGCGGGGAAAATGAGCGACCGTGCCTCCGAGCGAGTCCTGCTCCAGCGTGACGAAACGGAGCTTGTGGTGCATTGCCGCGAGACTTGCTGATAGTCCGGCTGGACCGCACCCAACGATTACCACATCGAGCATGTCGGATCTGCCTGGAGTCTTCATCTTGCGAACTGAGTCGATCGCTTGCCGCCCTTGCTCAATGGCATTGCGGACCAGTCCCATCCCGCCCAGCTCTCCGGCGATGAAGATACCGGGCACGTTGGTCTGAAACTGCTCATCGACATTGGGAATATCGATGCCACGCGTCTCTGTACCAAAGACGAGAGTAATTGCGTTCACCGGGCATACCGCCTTGCAGGCACCGTGTCCGATGCAATGCGAAGGCTCTACGAGCGAGGCCTTGCCGCCGATCAGGCCGATGATATGTCCTTCCGGACAGGCTCTGACGCACGAGCCACAGCCGATGCATAATGCCGGATCGATGATGGGGTGAAGCGATGCCGGCTCGAGGAGCCCAGCTTCCTTGGCCGCTGAGAGCTTCGCCACGCTCTTGAATTCGCGGTGTTTGCGCGCTGCAACGTAAGCGGCCCAGACGCCGATCATTGGAGCGGCGTAGACGACGAGTAAATCCAGCGCCATGCCCTCTCTCTCATTGCTTCTTCTGCGGACCATCGCGAGTCAGCAGATCTCTGGAGTAGCAGGAGCAGCGGAAGCGAGTGCATTGCACTGAAGCCGAAGGTCTTCCCTCGTGCAGGCACTAGATGCAAATCCTTCTCAACAGCTCCCGACACAGAAAGTCCAGATTGATCACTACACGTGCGCGAATGGTCAGGCGCGTGATCGTTAATCAGTAGCGATCGGCGGAAATAAGGCTCAGGTAAATGACAGCGGCGTCGACTAATAGAGATGTCATAAATCTAACGTCAATCGAACTCGTCGGTCTTTTGGCCTGTCTGATGACTGGCGACGATTTGCCGCATGTTCTTAGTTGTGGATCTGATCCGTCAAAGGCCGACGCATGACGAGCACGACGATGGCGGCACGCGCGGGCGGAAATCTGCTTGGACGAATGCTTCCGATCTTGCTCACCGTGCTTGTTTTCTGCGCGGTGAGCGTCGGATGGCTGCAGCGGGATGAGGAATATCTGACGCCCGACTCCGGCACAGGGTATTGGCTGGGCATATACGGCGGCCTCGCCATGCTATCTCTGCTGGTCTACTCGCTGCGCAAGCGGTTCAAGTCGATGCGCGTGATCGGATCCGTCCCGTTCTGGTTCCGCAGCCATATGCTGCTCGGTATCCTCGGGCCTGTGCTCATCTTGTTCCACGCAAATTTCAGGCTCGGGGCGCTCAACAGTAACGTTGCCTTTTTTGCGATGCTGATCGTCGCGATCAGCGGCGTCATCGGCAGATACATCTACGGCAAGATCCATCTGGGTCTTCACGGCAGGAAGGCTCATGTGAAGGAGCTGTTGGCGGAGGCCGAGGCAATGAAAGTGGATCTGGGCCAAGAGTTGCAGGCCGCCGCCTTTGTCTCTCAACAGCTGAGCGCGTTCAGCAAAGGCCTTGAGAACAAGATGCCACGAACGGCGCTGGGTAGTCTCCGGGCTGGTGCGATCATCGCTGCGCGTACCAGGCGATTTCGGCGCGACGTGGTGACGGAAGCACGGCGGCTCATTCGTGCCGAAGCAAGAAGGGCGCGCTGGTCATGGTCCGAGCGACGGAGACGCCAGAAGCGGATCGAAAACGTGGTGCGACGGTATGCTGCCGCCGTGCGCAAAGCCGCGGAGCTGACGTTCTTCGAACGGCTGTTCTCGCTCTGGCACATCTTCCATCTGCCTTTGTTTTTTCTGATGTTGCTTGCCGGCATCGTGCATGTGTGGGCGGTCCATCATTATTGACGGAGTATCGTGATGAGATGGCGCCTTGCAGCACTTGCGGTCGTCGCAATCGCGTTGGCGGCCGTGGGGGCCCGTGCTCAGACCGTCCTCGAGAAGTTGGTCATGCCGGGGCCGCTGGTCGGCAAGCATGCCAAGTACGAGACCGAGTGCGGCAAGTGTCACGAAGCGTTCACGCGCAAGGCGCAGACCGGTCTCTGCCTGGATTGCCACAAGGATATCGCGGCCGATCGCAGGGAGCACGTGCGGCTGCATGGGCGCGAGCAGGGTGCGCTGAGCCAGGACTGCAGACAGTGTCACACCGATCACAAGGGACGCGAGACCGACATCGTTCAGCTCGATAAGGAGACCTTCAACCACGATTTTACCGACTACCGGCTGGTCGATGCGCACAGGAACGTGTCGTGCGCCGGGTGTCATATCGCGAAGGTCAAGTTTCGCGACACACCATCGACCTGCTTTGAGTGTCACAAGGCGATGGACCCTCATCATCGGCGCCTCGGCGAGCGCTGCGAGAACTGCCATGTCGTAACGAAGTGGCGAGACACCAAGACGTTCGACCACGCAAAGACACGGTTTCCGCTTGTCGGCGCCCACAAGTCGGTTGCGTGTGCGACCTGCCATTCGGGTCAGCAGTACAAGGATTTGCCGACGTCTTGCGCCTCCTGTCATCGGCTGCAGGATGTTCATGCCGGTCGCTTTGGCGAGAAATGCGAAACCTGTCACGACCAGGACAAGTGGAAAACCACGCACTTCAATCACGACAAGACCAGGTTCCCGCTGCGCAATGCACATGCAAAGGTGAAGTGCGAGAGCTGCCATACGGGTGATCTCTACCGTGATAAGCTCGCCACCTCCTGCGTGTCATGCCATCGCAAGCAGGACCCGCACCAGGGGAAGCTCGGGGAACGCTGTGAGAAGTGCCACAATGATACCGGATGGCGGAAGAACCTCGCCTTCGATCACGAGCTCACCCGCTTTCCCTTGATCGGCCTTCACAAACCGGTCCCCTGCGAGGAGTGTCACCGCTCGCCAACTTACAGGAACACGCCGACGGCTTGCGAGAGCTGTCACAAGGATTACCACCAGGGGCGGCTCGGAACGCGGTGTGCGAGTTGTCACAATCCGAACGGCTGGTCCTTGTGGCGGTTCGATCATGCGCAGCAGACTCGCTTCCCGCTGATTGGTCAGCATCAGAAGATCACTTGTGCATCCTGCCACAGGGCTAAATCCCCGCCGGACCTGAAGCTGCCGATGGACTGCTACAGCTGTCATCGCGGCTCGGACGTGCATAACGGCACCTTCGGACAGAGCTGCGAGCGCTGTCATGTCGCGACCGGATGGCGCAATGTTCAGATCAGGAACTGATCCGGGCGTGAGCGCCGCTCCGGATTGCAGGCTCGTCGGTAAGGCGATCATGAAGGCGTGCGCGCAGCGGCACGCTCCCCCGCGGCTTTGATCCGCATAGTCCTCCTCGTTCCGAACGCCAATTCATGCGCGAGCAAGTGTCTGGCGTGCAGCGTGCGGAAGTTCGCGTAACTGTTCAGCTTGAATTCAGCTTGGTCAAGTTTTGGGCCAGCTTGGAGCCTCTTTCTCCAGCAGTGGTTCGGTGTGTTTGCACCGCGTCGATTGCTGACGCTGGTGACCGCGCTTGGGGTCGCGTGAGTTGCAGCGAAGAAAGAAGGAGTGCGTAGGTATCTGAAAGGCGGGCGGATGGGGATCTGAGCCATCTCGCCGAATCGGACATGCGCAAAAGCTTTGAAGGATTTCCAAGGGGCGACCGCCGGGCGGTTTGCCTGACGGATCCGCTTTGCCTGACGGCCAGAAGACGGCGCCGCGCAGCTCCGAATACGGGGTTGGGAAGTTGGAGAGTGGGGTGGAGTGCTGCTACCGCGTTGTTAGGCTGTTCGCGCGTCAATCGTGCACCGCGCTATGGTGGGCGGTCGCTGCGATCCTATTTGCGTTCGCCGCGCTCGACCCGGCTATCGGGCAGGGATCGTTTGACCATTTCTCGACTGGGTTTCCGCTGACGGGCAGCCATCGCACGGTCGAGTGCTCGTCGTGCCATATCGGAGGCCGCTTCAAAGGCACGCAGACGCAGTGCGCGAGTTGTCACAATGGCGCCCAGACAGCCGGCATGTCGGTCAATCATCCCAAGACCACCGCGCGCTGCGAAAGCTGCCACCAGACGTCGACCTGGAAGGATATACGAACGATCGATCACACGCAGGCGAAGGCGCCGTGCGCCGCCTGCCACAACGGTCTGATGGCTCTTGGCAAACCAACGAGTCACATTACGACCACTGCGCCTTGCGACGCCTGCCACAGGACGACGGCCAGCTTCCGCGTAGCGATGAAGATGGATCACACCGGCATCGTCGTCGGTTGCGCCAACTGCCACAACGGTACGGTTGCCCGCGGCAAGCCGAGCGGACATGTGCCGACGGCGCTTCCCTGCGAATCCTGTCATACGCGTACGGCCAGCTTTGCCGGCGCCGCATTCCAGCACAGGACGACCGACAGTAACTGCGCATCGTGCCACAACGGGCAGACTGCGCTCGGCATGACGGTCCCGCCGCACATCCCGGTGACGGGCGTCCAGTGCTCGAACTGCCATAACAACACCGCCGCGGCGTTTGACGTCTACATGATGAGCCATGCGACCGTGAGCGCGAGCCGTTGCGACAGCTGCCACAATGGCAGCTACACCGGGCAGGGCAACACCGGCGCGCTCGGCACCAAATCGTACCCGAACCACGTCGCCACCAACGGCCAGGACTGCATCATCTGCCATGCCACCGCAGCGTCCGGTGGGTTCAAGAGCTGGGGTGGTGGCGGCTTCAAGCATGCCGCGACCGACACCAATTGCGCGACCTGCCACAACGGCAAGACCGCGCAGGGCATGACCACACCGCCGCACGTTCCGGTAACGGGACTCCAATGCTCGAACTGCCATAGCAACACGGCGGCGGCATTCGACGTCTACACGATGAACCACGCGGCGGTGAGTGCGAGCCGCTGCGACAGCTGCCACAACGGCAGCTACACCGGGCAGGGCACCAAGGGTGCGATGGGCACCGCGTCCTATCCCAACCATATCCCGACTAAT
>NZ_CAFK01000262.1 GCF_000239815.1 Bradyrhizobium sp. STM 3843
TTATCTCAGCAATGCCGCCATGCCGGAGGTCGCGCCCGAGCTCAGCTTCAACTATCTCGGCCAGCTCGACGGGGCCGGCGGCGAGGGCGGTTTGCGCTTTGCGGCGGAAGACGTCGGCGTCCAGCAGGATGGGCGCAACACCCGCGCGCACTTGATCGACGTCTCCGCTTATGTCCGCGATGGCCGCCTGCAGCTGCAATGGTTCTTCAGCGCCGACCTGCATGAGGCCGCGACGATCACGGCACTTGCCGAGGATCATGTCGCAGCCTTGCGGGCGCTGATCGCGCATTGCGCGAGCAGCGAAGGCGGCTTGACGCCGTCCGATGTCCCGCTGGCCGGACTGGGCCAGGACGAGCTCGATCGTGTTGTCGCTGCAATTGGCGGACGGCGACAGGTCGAGGACATCTATCCGCTGTCGCCGACCCAGCAGGGCATGCTGTTCCACAGCCTCTACGAACCCGACTCTGCGGTCTACGTCATCTCGCTGGCCTGCCGGCTGGAAGGCGCGCTCGATGCCGATGCATTCGCGCAGGCCTGGCAGCTGGCGGTGGCGCGGCACGCAGTGCTGCGCTCCGCCTTTGTCGGCCAGGATCTGGCGGTGCCGCTGCAGGTGGTGCTGCGCGAAGTTGTGCTTCCATTCATGCGCGAGGATTGGCGGGATCTGCCGCTCGCCGAGCAAGAGAGGCGGCTCGCCGATCTGCAGCAGGCCGAGCGTCTCCGCGGCTTCGACTTCGCGCGTCCGCCGCTGATGCGGCTCTGTCTGATCCGGACCGGCGAGCGTGATTACCGCCTGCTCTGGAACAGCCATCATATCCTGTTCGACGGCTGGTCGATCCCGCTGCTGCTCGACGAGGTGTTCGCAGCCTATGTTGCGTTGAGCCGGCGCGAGGCGCCGCAGCTTTCGCCGGTGCGTCCGTTCCGCGACTACATCGCCTGGCTGCAGCGCCAGGACATGGCGGTGGCGGAAGCCCATTGGCGCAAGCGGCTGGCCGGCTTCGAGGCGCCGTCGAGCCTCGGGCTCGGCCGGCCCACAGTCTCGGCAGAGCATGATGATGGCGACCGCTACGCCGAGCATGCACGTGAGCTTGCGCTTCGCGAGATCGAAGGCTTTGCGCGCCGGCACCGGCTGACCATCAACACGGTGGTGCAGGGGGCCTGGGCGCTGCTGCTCGGCCGCTACGGCGACAGCGATGACGTCGTGTTCGGCGTCACGGTGTCGGGCCGGTCCGGCTGATCTGGCCGAGGTCGAGCGCACGGTCGGGCTGTTCATCAACACGCTGCCGCTGCGTGTGCCACTGCCGGACAGGGGAAGCGTGCTGGAGTTTCTGGGCGAGGTACAGGCCCGGCAGAGCGAGCTTGCGGA
>NZ_CAFK01000261.1 GCF_000239815.1 Bradyrhizobium sp. STM 3843
GAATGACGGATGGCGATCGAGCCAGAAGTGATAGCCGCGCATCCTGACGAGTTCAGTCGAAACCAGACGCTACTCCGCCCGCGCCAAGATCTCGTCCCACGCCTCCGGCGTGACCGCATAGGGGCCGACAGCACCGGCGTGAAATCTGCGCCATAGCGACGGTCGGACCAGGCAGGCGACGAGCGCGGCGAGCACGGGCACCGCCGCGATGGGATCACCGGCGACCGGTGTCAGTTCCTCAATCGTGTCGGCATAATCAGCGCGTGCAAGAATAGCATTGAAGGCTTCATGAAGGACGACGCGACGCGCACCGGATTGCTCGGCAGCTCCGAGAATGGCGAGCAGCGTCTGGCGCGTGCGCACCGTCGGACGGCCCGCCGGCCTCTGCGCGGGCCTTGCGCCGCCGACCAGGTCCAGCATCGCGGCGACAAGATCGACGCCCGCGGCATAGGCGTTTCCGGGTTCGACGAGTCGAGGATTGACGTCGATGATCACGGGGCCGCTGGCTGCAACGATCAGGTCCATCGAAAGACCGCCATGCCACCCGAGCGCCGCAACCAGCCGCGCGAGCATGTCGGCAAGGTCAGGCAAGGCAATGCTCTGCTTCAGCGAAGCTCCGCCGCCGACACCTTCCCGCAAACGCAAGCAGGCGTGATGGGCGATCAGGCGGCCCTGATCTGCAACCGCCTGGACCATGACGAGCGGGCCGGATGCCTGGCTTTGGACTAACAAGCCGGATTGCCCAAGACCGGATTGCCCAAGGCCTGATTGAAGGCCCAAGGCGCGCGCTGCCGCCTCGAGCTCGCGAGCGTTGCTGGCGCGCCGGACTCCGGAGCTCGCCGTGCTCACGGGGCGTTTGACGAAAACCGGATAGGTCGTGATCTGGTCGAGCTCGGCTGGACTTGCGATCACGAATGTCTGGGGCTGTGGCGCGCCAATGGCTGCCAGGGTGCGAAACGCGGAGATCTTGTCCTGCACCTGCGCCAGGCTCTTGAACGGCGGCACGATCGTGCTCACCCGAAGCTGCTTCCGGTGTGCTGAGAGCACAGTCACCTGCTCTTGGGTCGGAAACAGCAGGTCGGCCTTGCGCTCACCTGCGATCCGCTCGGCGGCGGCGAGCCAGCCGAACGGATCAAGGCCAAAACGGGGGACGTGGTGCACCGCCCTGACATGCCGCGTGAAGCGCGTCAGGCAGAGTTTCGAGGACGAGAGAATCTCGACCTCGTGCCCGAGCGCGCCGAGCCGTCCTGCGACCTGGCGGGAGGTGAGGCCGGATCCTTCGGACAGCAAGATGCGCATGACAAAGCCTAACCCCGGCAAGCGCCTCAAGCGGTCGCGTGGGTAGCTGGCCTACGCCTGTCGCCCCCGTTCGGCAAGCTCAAGTCGATATTGCAAGAGGCGCCCGCGAGGGCGCCTCCATCGCTGATGTGATTGTAAGGAGTGTTCAGAAGCTGTCGGTGAGCGCCATGCCGGGATCGCTGAACGAAGGGCGGCCGCTCTCGACGTGTCCGGCGACGCGCCGCAAGAAGCTGTCATCGGAGTCGCTGGTGATGACGAAGTCATACCAGAGGCCGGTCTTGCGCAGCTGCCAGTAGAGCTCCTTGCCGTGGCCGGAGCCGGACACTTTGACGTCCCACGACGTGGCCGGCCCGCCATGGCTGGGTCCCGGGAAGAAGGCCGGTGCATCGAAGCCAAAGCCGACAGCGTCGAAATCGGGAGCCGAGCGGAAGCCCGGTATCGCGCCGAAGCCCACCGGATGGAAGCCCGGCAGCGGACCAAAGCCCGGACACATCGGCTGCAGCGCAGCCGAGACGGAGGCGGTGACGGCTTGCAGCGGCCCATAGATCTTGTTGGACTTCACCGTGAAGTTCACGTGGCCATTGCCGTCGTTGCGCAGCTGCATGTGCAGCCCGCCCTCGAAGACATTGTAGCCGACGAAGATCTCGGGGTTCGGCGCATTGTGCTGCTTGATCTTACTGAGGTCGCCCTTGAACTGACGGTGGAAGCCGTTCGGGCCGAGCACCCATAGATCATACAGGCCGTCGGTGCCGGCGGTCCATTCGTCGTCCAGCATCCGGCCTGCCTCGACGGTGTAGCGTCGCGGAATGAGGTCGAGGTGCAGTCTGTCATAGACGTGGAACACGGCGCCCGCAAAGCCGGTGTTGGCGAACAGGAGCCTGACCTTGCCGCTGCCGGCATCGGCCTGCGCGGTGGCGTGCAGGATGTAGGGCAGCGGACGCGCGTAGCGCACCCCGGTCTCCTGGAACAGCGGCTGCGGCGTCGCCGGCGCAACCGGTGCAGGCAGCGTCTTCTGATGCGCATCCGATGCCTGCCAGTTGCTCTGGTCGGGCAATTCAGGGAAACGCGGATCGTTGGGGCTGGCGAAGTCGAAGGCCGAGGTCAGATCGCCCGAGATGGCGCGATGCCATGGGCTGATAGCGTCGACCTTGATGCCGAAACGCTTCTCGAGGAAGCGTCCGACGGACGTATGGTCGAACACCTGCGAGTTGACCCAGCCGCCCTTGCTCCACGGCGACACCACGTACATCGGCACGCGGGCAGAGAGACCCCATGGGCGGATGTTGCCGCTGATCGTATCCGCAGCGGTCAGCACGTTGCCGACCGTGTTGGAGAAATACTCACCCGCGAGCGACATGGTCGCCTTGCCCATCAGGTTGCCGTTGATGTCGTAGGACGGCACTGCCGGCGCCGGCAGGTGATCGAAGAAGCCGTCATTCTCGTCGAAGGTCAGGAAGAAGACGGTCTGGCTCCAGACCTCGGGGTTGGCGGTCAGGGCTTCCAGCACCTGGTCGGTGAAGTTGCCGGCGCGGGTCGGGCTGCCGCCGCCGGGATGCTCGGAGTTCGCCTGGGTCGGCAGGATCCACGACACCTGCGGCAGCGTGCCGGCCATCACGTCGGCCTTCAGCCGGTCGAGATAGTCCGGGCCGCCGGTCAGGCCGTGGACGTAGTTGGGATCGCCCGGCTGCGCATGACGGAAGCTCGAGAACGCCAGACAGCCGTGCATCGCGCCGGTCCAGTTGTCGTTCATGTCCTGATAGATGTGCCAGCTGACGCCGACCTTGTTCAGGAGGTCGGGAAGCGTGTCCCAGGCGAAGTCGCTGCCGACATATTTGTAGGTCGGCTGCGGCTGCGGCTGACCCGCCACCCACTTCGACGGATTGGGCCAGCAGCGGAGATTGTTGGGCTCGGCATCGTTGCTGGTGCAATTGATGCCTTGCGCACGCAGCGCCGGATTGAAGTTGGAGCCCGACCAGAACGTGATGCGGTTCGGGTCGGTGCCGGTGGTGATCGAGCAGTGATAGGCGTCGCACAGCGTGAAGGCCTCGGCGAGCGCAAACTGGAACGGGATGTCGTCGCGGCCGAAATAGCCCATCGCATAAGGGGTCTTATACTTGGGCCAGTAGCCCATCTTGCCCTGGTTCCAGGCAGCCTGGCTGTCGCCGTAGGAGTGCGGCGTGCCGTAGCCGACCAGCGCGTTGCTGGTTGCGGAATCGCGGTGATAGGGCGGGATCTCACGGGTGCCGTCGGACTGGAACCACACCGGCTTGCCGCTTTCGAGCGGAATCGGGAAGCGATCGCCGAAGCCGCGCACGCCGCGGAGGGTGCCGAAATAATGGTCGAACCCGCGGTTCTCCTGCATCAGGATCACGACGTGCTTGACGTCCATGATGGTGCCGGTCCGGCGCCGCGCCGGAATGGCGAGCGCCTGGCGGATGCTGGCAAAGGTGGCGGTCGCCGTGGCGCCCGCCAGAAAATCACGACGTGTAGTCATCCTGTATCGCCTTCCTGGGTTCGAAACGGTCTTGAAAAAACGGATCGCGGTGCGCAGCGCTGCGTAAGCACCGCGCGGGTCAGCAGGAGGGGGCGTAGCAACGCGAATTGACGGTGGTGTGAATATTTTATTTATGTGATAATTTATTCTGAGTTTTTCTCAGTGTAAGGTCGAGACCGGCCAGAATGGGATGATCGCATCGGCGCCCAACCGGCCAGTGACATTGCGGGACGGCGGAGCAGGCCAAGGGTGAGATCATGCGGGAGCGGAGTGCAGGGTGGCGTGAGTGGGCCGGACACGTCCGGCAATCACGCGGCGATTGACATCACAACCGGGGCTGCACTTTGCTCCAGCCGATCCACCAGACGGATTCTCACGTAGTTCGCGAGGGCGCGGGTGACAGTTTCGACCTTGAATGCAGGACCGGCCGTCAATGGCATCCTATCCCGCGTGCGTGAATTGCAGACGGATCTTCCTCCGAAAGCCAGGCAGATCGCCGAGCTGATCCTCGCACAACCTGAGTCCTTCATTCACATGTCGATCACCGAGGTGGCCGAGACATGTGGAGTCAGCGAGGGCACCATCGTCTCGTTTTGCCGACGGGTCGGCGTGCGCGGGTTTCAGGAGCTGAAGATTCTTCTGGCGCGGGATCTGATCGAGCCGGTTCGCCTGATCCAGGAGGATCTGCATCGGGGCGACGATCCGACCACCGTTACCGATCACATCTTCGCTGCGCACGCCGCATCACTGCACGAGACGCGCCGCCTGCTCTCGATGGAATCGTTGGCGAAGGCGGCAAGCCTCTTAAGGCAAGCCCGGAGAATTGAGATCTACGGCATCGGAAGCTCAGCGCCGATCGCGCAGGATCTGTCCTATCGCCTGCTGCAGCTCGGGCTTGCTGCGAACGCTGTCGTGGATTCCCATGTCCAGGCCGTCAGCGCGGGCATGACCGGCCGTGATGTCACGACCGTGACGGTGTCTCACTCGGGCAGCACGGTCGAGACGGTGCTGGCGACGCGGTTGGCGCGGGAAGCCGGCGCCCGGACCATCGGCATCACACGGCTCGGCAAGTCGCCTCTCGCGGCCCATTGCGACGTTCTGCTCTATACCGTCGCCAATGAGACCCGCTACCGTCCCGAGGCCATGAGCAGCCGCGTCGCTCAGCTCGCCATCATCGATACACTGGTCAGCTGCTGCGCATTAACCGATACCGAGCGCTCGGTCGACCGGCTGCAACACGCCGCGCGCATCCTGTCCGAGAAGCGGTTTTGAATCGGCCGGTGACTTACCACAGCGCGGCGCCGGCTGTGTTCCGGGAGCCTGCACGCCGCAATGAGTCGATCACTGGGCCCCGTGGATGAAGGCTTCCATCTCCTCCGGCGTGAGCTTGCCGTCCTTGTTGGTGTCCATCGCTTTGAAGATCCGCTCGTGAGCTGCCTGGAACTCCTGCAGCGAGATGGTCCCATCGCTGTCGGTATCGATCAGGGCAAACATCATGCGCATAAAAGGTCGTCCCATCGCGCCGCGACCCATCATGCCGCCCCCCATCATATGTCCCATCATGCCGCCGCCCATCATGCTTCCGGGCCCCATCATGCCGCCATACTGTCCCATCGGACGCGACT
Source organism: Bradyrhizobium sp. STM 3843 (assembly GCF_000239815.1). Taxonomy (GTDB): domain Bacteria; phylum Pseudomonadota; class Alphaproteobacteria; order Rhizobiales; family Xanthobacteraceae; genus Bradyrhizobium. Next base: position 5,419 of record NZ_CAFK01000261.1, read on the forward strand.
GCGTCTGTTGCTGATCGGTCTGGGGGGTGGTCTGGGTTTGTGCCAAGGCACCCGCAGCGCCGCATGCCAGTATGAGGGCAGATGTCGTCAGTAGGATGTGCCTGTGCATTGAAGCCTCCTTCAAAGGGTCATCACCGGCCGATAATTCCGCCCCAGCAATATTGATCCTATCACTTCGCGAAGTCGCTGAGCCCATTCTGATGCCGAGCTTTCGCTCACACTTTCGCGCGAAGACGACGGCCAAGATCGAAATTCGTGGGCATCATGACCACGTCGCGGACCGTCATGCCGCGCGCCGTCAGCGTGAACATCACGTCGAGGGGCTCCTCACCACCGTCTTGGAACAGTGACCGTTATACGACAGGAAGAGATCGAGCTTGTGCGTATCCGGGCACTTGGTCAGGCGGATTGCAGTCCGTAGGATAGGTTGAGCGTCAAGCGAAACCGATCGCCAACGGCTTGTCCGTATCGAGGATGGGTTTCGCCTCCGGCTCAACCCATTCTACGCATTCACCCGAGGACGGTCCGGTCGCGTCGGTTTGATTTCCACGCGACGGTTGTGGTCTTTGCACGGCTACATCGGATAGGGTGGGCCGCGACATCGACCGGGGAGTGGGGGACTGCATGATTGGCGTCACGCGTGTTGGGACGCGTCCGTTCGTGACCTGGGGGGTGGTCGTCGTGCTGGCCTTCGTATTCGCAGCCGGGAGCCGCGCAGAGGCCGCGTTCGATTACGCCCGCTATAAGGAGGCCAGCCTCGACGATCTCATGGCGCTGCCGCGGCCGGCCAAGGGCGTCGACATCAGCAACGACGCGCCGTTCAAGCTCGAGGTGACGCTTGCAGACGCCGGGGGTGCCTGTTCAACAGAGTTATTGAAGCGATCGATGGCGATGTCCGGCTTCACCAAGGAGCAGGTCGACGGGCTCGGGGTCTCCCATTGCATCACGGTGCGCTCGGCCAAGGGGCGGGACCTCAAGGTCTTCGTCCAGGACATCCTCTACGGCTTCCTGCCGCGCGAGGTGCCGGTCGGCGGAAAGCTGACGCTCTACGCCATCCACGTGTTCACCTCGACCGACGGTCCGGGACTTCTGGTGAACGAATTTCAGACCGTGCAGCCTGCGGAGCCGGCAAAGCCGCAATCCGAGGCCAAAATGGCGTCATGCGGCTGCTGGACGTTGGGCGATCATCCCGGCATCGACATGACGGCAGACAAGGAGGGCATGCCGGTCGCCGCAATGGAGGACGGCGTGGTCGTCAAAGTCGAGGCAGCGGAGCAGACGCCGGGGGACCTTCCCATGATCGGCGGCTGCGGCCGCTATGTCGTGCTCAAGCACGTCTATCCGAACGGGGCCGTCGTCTTTACCCGCTACGTCCATCTCGGCCGTCTTGTCGATTCGAAGGGTAAGGTGCCTGCCGTCGGCGCTCGCGTAAAGAACGGCGAGAAGATCGGCGAGGTCGGCCCCAGCAAGGTCCTGCATTTCGAGCTGCGTCCGGTCGCGCAAGGCAACGCCACGTCCGATCCGGCCTGGGCCCAGCGCTATGGTGGGATCGCCGACATGGAATGGTCGCAGTACCAGCCGGTGGATCCGCAGAAGTTCGATCCCGATGCGTTCGGCGGTTCGGGCGAGAGCAGGAAATAGGACTGTGACATGTCAGTGAACCGCAGTCGCGCGAGCACAGCGCTGTCGCTGGTCATCGTCACGATGCTGTCGACATCCCCGGCTGCCGTTGCGCAATCCGCTGCAGCTCCTGCGCAAGGCTTGCCGGCGGACCTGAAGGACTTGCGCGGCGAATGGCACCGGGCCGGAGCCGGGTTCGGCTGCAAGGTCGTTCCTCCGCGAAAGCTGTCTCAGGAAGAACTGATCGCGGTGATGGCGCGCGCCTGCCTGCGCCTTGGACCGCTCGTGATCGGCGATGCTGCTGATAGTGCCACGTCGGTGCTCGGGCCGCCGCACCGGACCTTGGAGCAGCCGCAGGACCAGGTCGCCTGGATCTACTTCATCGGCCAGCGCGAGCACTATCCGTACTTCGTCGTCACCATCGCCGCCGACAAGATCGTGGCGCTGCAGGTCACCGGCGAGACCGCCGCGCCCGGCTATGATTTCAGCCATGTCGCGCTCGGGGCCACCACCGATGATCTGGTGGGCGTGTTCGGCCAGCCCAGCCATTTCGAGCCGAGCGAACTGAAGGACACCGAGCTCTGGACCTATCCTCCGCACCCCTTCTCCTTCGAGCTCAAGGGCGGGCGCGTGATCTCGATCCGGATTCGTCAGCCTTGATCCGGTCTGCATCGACTTTCAAGGAAGCGCTGCGCCAAATGACCAAGCACGTAGGATGGGTTGAGCGGAGCGAAACCCATCGGCTATCAGCGTATGATGACGAAGATGGGTTTCGCCTTCGGCTCAACCCATCCTACGCACCTCTATCTGTGGCTCGGCTTCGCCAACGCGCTACGACCTGATCAGCGTCCAGCACGCCGAGCTGAGTTGGCGGTCCCTCCAGCACGGTCGCGTTCACCTTTGCGATCTCGGCGTTGAGCGCGGAAATACGGCGACGAACGGCCGTTTCGTCCGGAAGCGTCTCGATCGCCGCCAGTTCCTTCTCGATCTTGCGTCGAAGCTCGAGCGCCGGCGGCAGCATCGAGATCTGCTCGCGTTTGATCAGCTGCTTCACCCACCACAGCGGGTCATGCTCCTGGCCGAGATCGGTAAGCGGCTTGCCGGCTCCCGGCAGATTGTCGAAAGCGCCCTGATCCTGGGCGACCCGGATCCGCGCCTCGACCCACGATTCCCAACTCGCTCCCAGCGGTTTGCGCTCAGTCATGGCGGGCTAGTCCTTATATCTTAGGACGCTCCGATAATTGTATCATATTGTGCTCTCCCGGACCAACGGTTGCGGACGTAGTGCTCAGGTCAGCGACGCTCAACAAAACGCAGCCGCGCAAAAACGAAGTTCGCGCGTGTTTGCAAGGCGATCACACATTCCAGGTCTCGGACGGCAATTATTCGATTGCTGTTTTTCAGAAATTGTGCTTATCTCCTGATATCCCGCCTCGTGCAGAGGGACGTACGCGTCGTCACGATACGTGGAGGTGGGCCGCGATGGACGTTGTCGCGTCAGGCGCTTCGCGCAAGACGACTGATGTGGCGTCGGACGGTCAAGTCGTGTGGTCCTGACATCCCGGTGCTGATGTCTGCGCAGTGCGCTTTGGCGCATTGTCGCTACGGGGGCAATCAAGCCGGTCCCCGGGGAGAGCTCGAAGCAGCCGTTAAAACCATTCGCGCGGGGAAGGCCGGGAATGTCTCGGCCGAACCTGTGGTGACTGCCGCCTGCTTTTCTTTTGCAGGCGGGCCATGGGGGCGGCGAGCTCCCGGCCTTCCTCGCGCCCTCTCGAATTCTTGGAGGGACATGACTGCCGCATCACTCGGGCGTCGAACGCCGCGGGGCAAGCCCGCTCGTCTCCCTGATTTCGATGATGGTGGTGTTGTCCTCGAAGCTGTCGACCAGGTCATTGCTGTCGTCCCGGACAAGCGCGTGCAACGCGCGCAGATCCGGGATCCATAACCCCAGGGAGATGTTCGAGGCACGATGGTCGACCGCTTCCCGCAGCCATTGTCGATGGTGCGTATGGGGCCCGGATCAAATGCGGGACGACACCGGGCGTGAAGCGCACCTCCAGACATCCATTGTCAGCGTTCGCCACGTCAGCTTTGCCGCGACCACGAGATCGATGTATTCAGCAGCCGACAACGAAAGAGGAAACGCTGCCATGACCAAGACCGCCGCCGAGATCGAAGACATCAGGCAGATCCACGAGCTCCTGCAGAACTGGGCGATCTGGCGCGATGCCGGTGACTGGGAGCGCTTTCGCACCGTGTGGCATCCGGACGGGCGCATGATGGCGACCTGGACCCAAGGCACCGGCGATGAGTTCATCGAGATCAGCAAGCAGGCCTGGGCCAAGGGCGTCAACATCCTGCACTTCCTCGGCGGCATCTCGGTCGATCTCGCAGGCCATCGCGCCATCAGCCAGACCAAGATGACGATCTCGCAGCGCGCCGAGGTCGAAGGCGTGCTGTGCGACGTGCTCTGCACGGGGCGCTTCTATGACTTTCTCGAAAAGCGCGGGGACACATGGGGCATCGTGCTGCGCCAGCCGATCTATGAGAAGGACCGCATGGATCCGGTGACGCCGGGCGCCGTGCCGGCGCTGGACCATGCGCTGCTCGCGCAATTTCCGGCCGGCTATCGCCATCTCGCCTATCTGCAGACCCGGATCGGCTACACCGTGAAGCGCGACATGCCGGGGCTGAAAGGGCCGGAAGTCGAGGCGCTCTATACCCGCGGGGCGGCCTGGCTCAGGGGGGAGGGGCTTTAGGCCGCGACTCTCTCGGCGCCTTCTGGTCGGAAGATCAGGGAGGCGTGCGGCTTCTTTGAGGTATTATGATAAGCAAAAGCAATTTGGTTCAGTTATTGTATACAGAAACTTCCATTGGCCGTTTGAAATCAGGGGATCTTGCGCGAGATGTCCGGATTGTTGTATACAGATAGCATCCAATAGAAACGACGCGAGGAAATTGCCATGGCCGCCGCCTTTCCCATGAATGCCTGGTATGCCGCCGCCTGGGACGCCGAGGTGAAGCAGGCGCTGCTGCCGCGCACGATCTGCGGCAAGCATGTGGTGATGTATCGCAAGGCTGACGGCACAGTGACCGCGCTCGAGGATGCCTGCTGGCACCGCCTGGTGCCGCTGTCGAAGGGGCGGCTCGAAGGCGACACCGTCGTCTGCGGCTATCACGGCCTGAAATTCAATGCGCAGGGCCGCTGCACGTTCATGCCCTCGCAGGAGACCATCAACCCGTCGGCCTGCGTGCGCGCCTATCCCGCGATCGAGCGCCATCGCTTCATCTGGCTGTGGATGGGCGATCCGGCGCTAGCCGATCCCGCTGATATTCCGGACATGCATTGGAATCATGATCCGGCCTGGGCGGGGGACGGCAAGACCATCCATGTCAAATGCGACTATCGCCTCGTGGTCGACAATCTGATGGATCTCACGCACGAGACCTTCGTGCATGGTTCGTCGATCGGCAATGAGGCCGTGGCCGAGGCGCCGTTCGATGTCACCCATGGCGAGCGCACCGCAACGGTCACGCGTTGGATGCGCGGCATCGAGCCGCCGCCGTTCTGGGCGAAGCAGCTCGGCAAGGAGGGGCTGGTCGACCGCTGGCAGATCATCCGCTTCGAAGCGCCGTGCACCGTGACCATCGATGTCGGCGTGGCCCCGGCGGGGACCGGTGCGCCGGAGGGCGATCGTTCGCAGGGCGTCAACGGCATGGTGCTCAACACGATCACGCCGGAAACCGAGCGCACCTGCCACTATTTCTGGGCCTTCGTGCGCAACTACCAGCTCTCCGAGCAGCGGCTGACGACCGAGATCCGCGAGGGCGTCTCCGGCATCTTCCGCGAGGACGAACTGATCCTGGAGGCGCAGCAGCGCGCCATGGATGAGAATCCCGGCCGCGTGTTCTACAACCTCAACATCGATGCCGGCGCGATGTGGTCGCGGCGGATCATCGATCGCATGATCGCGCGCGAAACGCCCTTGCGTGAAGCCGCGGAGTAATCGCGATGGCCGAGCGCGAAGCCGATCGCTCCGTGTCGCAGACCGTACGCGCCCAACTGGCGCTGCGTGATTTGATCCTTTCGGGATCTCTACGGCCTGGCGAGCGCGTCAGCGAATTACAGGCGGTCGAGGCCACCGGTGCCTCACGCACGCCGGTACGCATGGCGCTGGTGCGGCTCGAGGAGGAGGGGCTGCTGGAGACGATCCCCTCCGGCGGTTTCATGATCAAATCCTTCTCCGAGCGCGACATCCTCGATTCCATCGAGCTGCGCGGCACGCTCGAAGGGCTGGCGGCGCGGCTCGCGGCCGAGCGCGGCGTCTCGGTGCGCGATCTCGAGCCGTTGCGCGAGTGTCTGGCGCAGATCGACGATCTGGTCGCGCAGGATCCGATCTCGATCGAGGCGTTCTCGTCCTATGTCGCGCTCAATGCGCGGTTTCATGCGCTGCTCGCCGAGCTCTCGCGCAGCCCGCCCGTGATCCGTCAGGTCGACCGCGCCTGCGCGCTGCCCTTTGCCTCGCCGAGCGGCTTCGTGATGGCGCAATCGGCGCTGCCGGAGGCGCATCACATCCTGCTGCTGGCGCAGGATCACCACCGCATCGTGCTTGATGCGATCGAGAATCGCGAGGGCGCGCGGGCCGAAAGCATCATGCGCGAACATGCCCGCCTTGCCGCGCGCAATCTGCGGGCAGCGCTGAAGACGCGCAGTCATTTCGATCTGGTCCCGGCCTCGGCGCTGATCAAGACGCCGAGCGCGAGCTGACAGGAGACGACCATGCGGTTCGAAGACAATTGGAATTCCGCCACGCTGGTCGCGATCCGCGACCTCACGCCGGGCATCCGCGAATTCACCGTGCGGCCGGAGCATTTTGCCTGCGCGCCTTACCCGCTCGGCAGCCATATCAAGGTCGGCGTCCTCATCGATGGCCAGCCGGATGTGCGCTCTTATTCGCTGGTCGGAGAAGCCGATGCCGCGGGCTATCGCATCGCGGTTCGGCGTGCCGAGGACTCGCGCGGCGGCTCGCGCTATCTGTGGTCGCTGCAGCCGGGCGCCCGGCTGCAGGTGACGAGCCCGACTTCGCTGTTGCAGGTCGATTGGCAGCGCGGGCACTATTGTCTCGTCGCCGGCGGCATCGGCATCACGCCGTTGGTCGGCGCCGCGCGGGCGCTGTTGCGCAAGACGCCGAACGTCGCGCTGCATTATGCGGTGCGCTCGCGGGCCGATACGGCCTATGCCGAAGAACTGACGGCGACGCTTGGCGAGCGCGTGACCTTCTACGCGGCGAGCGAAGGCGAGCGGCTTGATCTCGCGCAGCTGTTTGCCACGCTGCCGTCCGATGCCGTCGTGTTGTTCTGCGGCCCGATGCGGATGCTGGAGGAGGCGCGTCGCGCCTGGGCCTCATGCGGCCGGGCGATGAGCGATCTCAGCTACGAGACTTTCGGCTCCAGCGGGCGCTTCGCGGCCGAGCCGTTCCGGGTGCGCTTGCGCGACAGCGGCGAGGAGATCGTGGTGCCGCGCGACCGCTCGATGCTCGACGTGCTGAATGCCGCCGGCCACGAGATCATATCCGATTGCCGCCGCGGCGAGTGCGGCGTCTGTGCCGTCGACGTGGTCGCGATAGAGGGTGAGATTGATCACCGCGACGTCTTCTTCAGCGAGCATCAGAAGCACGAGAACCGCAAGCTCTGCCCGTGCGTCTCGCGCGCGCATGGGGTGGTGACGATCGATACGCTGGAGCGCGCCGACGCGATCTGAAGGGTTATAGATCTACGTGACCGAGTTCACCCACAGCACCACGGCCTTGGCCCGCTTGGCCGGATTGCTGAAGCGATGCGGGCGGCGGCTGGCGAAACGAAAGCTGTCGCCGCTGGTCAGCGTCCAGGTCTCGTCGTCGACGGTCAGAATCATCTCGCCTTCGAGCACCAGCCCGGCCTCTTCGCCGTCATGGGTGTAGAGCTCGTCGCCGGTCGAGCCGCCGGGCTCCATATGCACCAGGAACAGATTGAGCTTGCCGTCGGTGCCGGTCGGATGCAGCAGCTGCTTTGAAATTCCGCTGCGCCACAGCTTGAGCTCGGCGCGCTCGCCCGCGCGCGTGACGATGCCGGATCCGGCATCCGAGCTGGCATCGGCGCTCCCGAACAGCGCGGCGATACCGACGCCGAGCACGTCCGCCAGCGTTGCCAGCACTCGCAGCGACGGTGACGACAAGCCGCGCTCGACCTGGCTGAGAAAGCCGACCGAGAGTGCGCTGCGGCCTGCGACCGTTTCCAGCGACAGATTGGCGCCGTGTCGGAGCTCACGCAGCCGCTGCCCGACCGCCACGTCCATCGCCGGCTCGGCCGGCTTCGTCTCGGCCCTGGATTTGGCTCTGGATGCCTGTTTGCCCATTCCTGCGTCGTTATCCGGTTCTTTCAGCCTTTTTCATTTGCATGAAATCCGCTTGCCAAGTCCAGCGCTTGATGATCAAATTTTCATATAGATGAAAACCCTAGTCCAAGCCGCATGCGCCCCCCCAAGCGCGCGATCGGTGCGGAGCTGGGCCCGGAGGAGGTCGTGCCATGCTGGTCAAGCGTTTCGCCCAATTCGTGCTGGGGACGTTGCTTCTCGCGAGCCCTGCAACAAGCGTTCCGGCCGCGGCCGAGCAGGTGCTGAAGGTCGGGAGCACGCCGACCGGCATTCCTTTTACCTTCCTCGACACCAAGACCCAGACCATCCAGGGCCTGATGGTCGATCTGATCACCGAGATCGGCAAGGATGCCGGTTTCTCGGTGCAGATCGAGCCGATGCAGTTCTCGGCGCTGATCGCCGCGCTCAACGCCAACAAGGTCGACATCATCGCGGCCGCGATGTTCATCACTCCCGCCCGCAAGGAGGTGATCGACTTCTCTGATCCGATCTACACCTACGGCGAAGGTCTTGTGGTGCCGAAGAGCGACGCCAAGGACTACGCGAATTATGACGAGTTCAAGGGGCAGGTGGTCGGTGCCCAGGTCGGCACGGCCTTTGTCGATGCGCTGAAGAAGACCGGCCAGTTCAGCGACGTGAAAGCTTACGACACCATCCCCGACATCATGCGCGACGTGAACGCCGGGCGGCTCAAGGCCGGCTTCGCCGACTATCCGATCCTCGCCTACAATCTGAAGCAGGGCGGATTTCCCGAGGTGCGCATCGTCGAGAGCTATAAGCCGACCATCATTGGCTCGGTCGGCATCGGCGTGCGCAAGGCCGACCAGGAGCTGCTCGGCAAGATCAATGCGTCGCTGGCGAAGCTGAAGCAGAACGGCACGGTCGCCAAGATCCTCGATAAATGGGGCCTGAAGGCTCAAGATCTCTGATCTGGCGCCTTCATGGAGAAGTTTGCGCGCGACGCCGTCGAGTTCCTGCCGATCCTGTTGAACGGCGTCGCGCTGACGATCATCGTCACGCTCGGCTCGCTCGTGGTGTCGACCCTGCTCGGCTTGATCTGGGCGATGATGCGGGTGTCCGGCATCCGCACGCTGTCATGGGTCAGTGCGGCGCTGATCAACATGATCCGCGGCATTCCGATCATCGTGCTGCTGTTCTATCTCTATTTCGTGATGCCCGATCTCGGCGTGTCCTTGACCGCGCTGCAGGCCGCGATCATCGGGCTCGGCGTCGCCTATTCCGCCTATCAGGCGGAGAATTTTCGCGCCGGCATTGAGGCGATCGACAAGGGCCAGATCGAGGCGGCGCAGGCGATCGGCATGAGCTGGTGGCTGACGATGCGGCGCGTGATCCTGCCGCAGGCGGTGCGGATCGTGCTACCGCCCTATGGCAATGTCATGATCATGATGCTGAAGGATTCCTCGCAGGCCTCGACCATCACGGTCGCCGAGCTCGCATTGCAGGGCAAGCTGATTGCGTCCTCGACCTTCAAGAACACCAGCGTGTTCACGCTGGTGGCGCTGATGTATCTGACCATGAGCATCCCGCTGATCCTCCTGGTGCGGCATTTCGAGAAGCGGGCGTCTCACCGATGATCGAGCTTGCGGACGTTCACAAGCGCTTCGGGCGCAACGAGGTGCTGAAGGGCATCACGGCATCGGTCGAGAAGGGCGAGGTGGTCTGTATCATCGGGCCGTCCGGCTCCGGCAAGTCGACCATTCTCCGCTGCATCAACGGCCTGGAGAGCTATGACAGTGGCGCGATCCATGTCGAAGGCCTCCGCGTCGACCGCGACTCACGCTCGATCGTTGCGATCCGCACCCAGGTCTCGATGGTGTTCCAGCGCTTCAACCTGTTCCCGCATCGGACAGCGTTGGAGAACGTGATCGAAGGTCCGCTGTTCGTGAAGAAGGAGCCGCGCTCTGAGGCGATCGCGCGCGGCCGCGCGCTGCTTGCGCGCGTCGGCCTGGCCGACAAGGCCGACGCCCATCCACGGCAGCTCTCCGGCGGTCAGCAGCAGCGCGTTGCGATCGCCCGTGCGCTCGCCATGCAGCCGAAGGCGATCCTGTTCGACGAGCCGACCTCGGCGCTCGATCCAGAACTGGTCGGCGAGGTGCTCTCGGTAATGCGCAAGCTCGCCGACGATGGCATGACCATGGTCGTCGTCACCCATGAAATGGGCTTTGCCCGCGAGGTCGCCGACCGAGTGTTGTTCATCGACGGCGGCGTCATCGTCGAGCAGGGGCCGGCGAAGAGCCTGCTCAACCAGCCGCAACATCCGCGCACGCAGGATTTCCTGCGTCGCGTGCTGCACCCACTCTAAGAGATTGAGCCATGACCGGGCCTGTTCGACTCCCGCTGCCGCCGAGTCTCTATGCCGATACGGCGGTGGCGCCCGTGGCCACCCCGGCGCTTGAAGCGGACCAACACGTTCCCGTGGCCATCATCGGCGGCGGCTTCACCGGGCTCTCGACCGCGCTGCATCTGGCCGAGCAGGGCGTGCAGGCCACCGTGCTGGAGGCGCAGGAGCCGGGCTGGGGCGCCTCGGGCAACAATGGCGGTCAGATCAATCCCGGCCTGAAACATGACCCCGACAAGATCGAGGCCGATTTCGGCACAGATCTCGGCCGGCGTATGGTCGCGTTTGCTTATGGCACGACTAACTTCACGCTCGATCTGATCCGCCGCTATCAGATCCCCTGTGAGGCGCGACAGAACGGCACCTTGCGGGCGGCCTACAACGAGGCTGCCGCGAGCGGTATCCGTTCCACAGCGGAGCAGTGCATCCGGCGTGGGATGCCGGTGAAGCTCCTGAATCGCTCTGAGCTGCGCGAGATGACCGGTACCGACCGCTATCTCTGCGCCATGCTGGATAGCCGCGGCGGCGATCTGCATCCTCTCAGCTATGCGCGGGGTCTGGCGCGTGCTGCGATCGCAGCCGGCGCATCGGTTCACGGCGAGACGCCGGCGCTGTCCTTGTCCCGTGATGGCAGCCGTTGGCGCATCACTACGCCGCGCGCGACCTTACATGCCGACAAGGTGTTGCTCGCGACCAACGGCTTTACTGATGATCTCTGGCTGGGCCTGCGCCGCACCATCGTGCCCGTGTTCTCCTCGATCGCCGCGACGGCGCCGCTCTCGGATGAGGTCGCGCGCGCGATCATGCCGACGCGCTCGGTGTTGTACGAAAGCGGGCACATCACGGTCTACTATCGAATCGATCAGCACAATCGCCTGCTGATGGGCGGGCGCGGGCCGATGCGCTGGATCAAGAGCCCGACCGACATTTCCTATCTGGTCCGTTATGCCGAGCGGCTGTGGCCACAGCTGAAGGGCGTCGCCTGGACGCATGGCTGGAATAGCCGGCTTGCGATCACGGCCGACCACTATCCGCATGTGCATGAGCCGGCCGACAATCTTCTGGTCTCGCTGGGGTGCAATGGCCGCGGCGTCGCCTTATCCACTGCGATGGGTGCACAGCTCGCGCGCCGCCTCATCGGCGGAACCAAAGCCGAGATCGATATGCCGATCTCGGCCGTCAAGCCGATTCCGCTGCACGCGTTCTGGCCTGTCGCCGTGACCGCTACCGTGCTGAGCGGTCGGATGCGGGATCGACTCGGCATCTGACCGTGCCGGGCGGCGATCCCCGCGGCGACCAGCGGGGCTCAGCCCGTGCTGGCGCGCAAGGCGGCGGCCAGCGTCTTGAGTGAGGCCCGGGCCCGCGCGTCGGTCACTTTTGCGTGCATGACGACGTCGCGCGCCGGCAGTGGCGGCAAGCCGAACTGCGCGCCGACCTCGATTGTGCCGCGCGGAGCCACACGCTGCCCCAGTGCGGCAACCGCAAGTCCCGCAGCGACAGCCGCACCGATGGTGCCGAGGCCGCCTCCGACAAATGCCTCGCTCCAGGGAATTCGGGCCGCCTTCAAGGCACCGATCGCGAGGTTGCGCACGCTGCAGGGCTCGGCCTGCGTCGCCAACGGCAGCGGCTCGCCGGGACGGTAGGTGAAATCCGGAGCGGCGAACCAGCCGAAACTTTCCTTCACGATAGGCTCGCCACCGCGCCGGCGATTGTCGTGACGGAATACGATGGCCGCGTCGACGATGCCGCGGTCGAACTCGTCGAGCACGTCGCGCGATGCAGCGATGCGGATCTCCAGCACCAGGCCGGGCTCGGCGCGCTTCATTCGTTTCAGCAGCAGGGGCAGATCGGCACCGACGATGTGGTCGCTCAAGCCGACGGTCAGGCGGCGTGACGCGACGCCAAACGACTGCAACGCGACCTGGTGCGTTGCGATGAGCGCGCGTGCCGGCTCCAGGAATGCGCTGCCGTCCGCGGAGAGCTGGACACGGCGCGGCGTGCGGTCCAAGAGCCTGCGGCCAAGCCCGTCCTCAAGCCGCTTGATCTTGAGGCTGACGGCCGATTGCGTCGTCTCCAGCGCCTCCGCCGCACGCGTGAAGCTCTTCAGGTCCGCGGCCAGCACGAAGGCCTGTACCGCCTCAAGGTCCAACGTCTTCATCGCTAGCCATTTAAAATCGATATCATTGATATATTATACCATGGGATTTTAAAATGATAAATCGTCGCTACGTTCAGCTTCGTGTTCGAAGCATTGAGGAGATGACGATGCCATTCACACGCGTTTCACTTAGGTCCGGCAAGTCGGCGGCTCACCGCAAAGCGATCCTCGAGGGCATCTATCGCGCGCAGCGGATGGTGTTCGATGTGCCGGAGGACGATCGCTTCATGGTGGTGAACGAGCATGACGGTCCGGATTTCTGGTACGGCGCCGACTATCTCGGGATTCACCGCAGCGACGATCTCGTCATGATCCAGATGACGGTCAGCAATACGCGTCCGCTCGCCAAGAAGCAGGCACTCTATCGTGAGATCGTGGCTCAGCTGACCAAGGATCCCGGGCTGCGGCCCGAGGACATCTTCATCAACCTTGTTGAAGTCGTGGCGGAGAACTGGTCGTTCGGCAACGGCATTGCGCAGTATGTATCGGAGCAGAGCTGAGCTTGAGGCCCAAGCCCGTCAGCTTGATCAGCTGATCTCGTCACGCACGCGGGCGGCGGCCGCGCACATCGCCTTCAGCTTGCCGAAGGCGGTCGTGCGGGCCAGGTATTTCATGCCGCAATCCGGCGCCAGCACCAGTCGACCAGGCGCGACATATCTGAGGCCGCTGCGAATCCGCTCGGCGATGACAGCGACCGGCTCGATCTCGGGATCGCCGAGATCGAGCACGCCCAGCACGATCGTCTTGCTGGCGAAGTCCCTGAGCACGCCGAGGTCGAGCCGCGGTTGCGCCGCCTCGATCGAGATCTGCTGCGCTTGGCTGTCCGCCAGCTCGATCAGGAAAGGATAGCCCGTCGGCTTGGTCGAGCCGGGCACGATCGCGGCATAGCCGAAGCAGACGTGCACCACGGTCGGGATCGTGATGCGATCGAGCGCGCGGTCGATCGCCTTGACCGCATAGCGTCGCGCGGCCTCGGGGTTATTGCGCACCCACGGCTCATCGAGCTGGATGATGTCGGCGCCCGCTCTCTGCAGATCGCGCGCCTCGGCATTGACCACCTCGGCAAACGCCATCGCCAGCGCTTCTTCATCTCCGTAGAATTCGTCCTTCGCCTGCTGGCTCAAGGTGAACGGGCCCGGCAGGGTGATCTTGGCGGTGCGGTCGGTCTGACTGCGCAGGAACTCCAGGTCGCGCAGCTCAATCGGGTGATGACGCCTGAGGGGGGCAACGACGCGCGGGACCGGTGTCTTCAGTCCGGATCGCGAGACGATGACGGCGGGATTGTCGGTATCGATCCCATCGAGCGCGGTGGCGAAGCGATTGGAGTAGCTCTCGCGGCGGATTTCGCCATCGGTGACGATATCGATGCCGGCGCGCTCCATGTCGCGGATGGCGCCAGCGGTGGCGTCATCCTGCGCTTCTTCCAATTGCGGTTTCGGAATGCGCCAGAGGCCTTGCATGCGGATGCGCGGCACTGATTTCGACAGCAACGCGCGATCGATCAGCCAGCCCGGCTGCGGATAGCTTCCAACCACTGATGTCGGCAACAGATGCGTGGGCAGGCTCACGATCGTCTTCCTTCTTTCGTAACCAGACGACGCGATTCATGGTCAGGCATTTCCTAGTGCAGCGAACTTGAAGTTCAGCTCAATTTCTGCGTGCATTATTCATGGGACTTCGATTCAAAGGCGCGCCAAAATCTAAGACCCTTTTTGTCCTTCGAATCCGCAATTCCGTGAGGGGCCACTGCGAAACGAGGCCTGCTTTTGATTCGGGACACTGCCGCCACCGATTGAAGTCCGTGAAGAGACCCTGCCGTGAGAAGCAGGGCACTTCTGACCGGCGGAATGGAGAACGATATCACCCGGCTGCGCGAAGCATAGACGGAAGTTGCGGGGATCGAGCCTTGGCACGGCTCGTCGGGACTGTCGCACCGCAACGACTGAGCCCGAGATGGCCGCGCGACCTTGGTTCAACATGCAATCGTCATCGCAATGTCATGAAACTACAGCGGATTTCCATCTCCCGTCGTTGACGCAACGCAAGGCGTTCCGGGTCGCGTCGGCTACAAGCGCACCAACTCGTGACAGACCAAACGCGGCGTGGTGTCGCTTGAGTCTGCCGCGCACGAACGACCATCACAAATCGCCTCTATCGTCGCAACCGACGCATCTGGAGAAGGACGCGCGTGTCTTCCTTGGCCGGTAAGAAAGCACTGCTGATCGGCATCGCCAACGAGGAGGCGGTCGCGTTCGGCTGTGCCACGGCGTTTCAGACCCAAGATGTCGATCTCGCGATCACTTATGGGAACGACAAGTCCGTCGGCTTGGTCCGGCCGACGTTCTTCTGCACCTTGATATGCGTAACGACATGAAAATTCGGCGGCTTGATCGACGAGGTCAGCTGTATCCGGGGCCACATCGACGTCACACCGCAGGTCAGAGGCATGATCGATTCCGAGATGAACTCGCGCTATTCACAGGCTATGCATGACACATGGGCCAATGTCGGCGAGCAGATGCAAATGCTCGCGGCGCTGAGCGCCCGGCATGCACAGGCGATCGGCCGCAATCAGCTGCAAGCGGCCACCGCAGCATGGACTGGCTGGCGTGATCTGCTGCCCGATCTGCTGATCCCACGTGCCGATGCGCTGGCGGCCGAGTATATCCGCGATGCCGGCCAGCGTTTCGTGCTGTTCCTTGACACTCTGTGTCAGCGTGGCGACGCCGCGATCGAGCGCGAAAAGGATGGCTTTCGGCCAGTGCTTGCCTTCAATTACGACATGATCGTCGACGGCCGTACGCTGCCTGATCCCGTAAATTACGCCCTGGTCCGAATCCATCCCCCGGCCGGCACGGCAGCGCCGCGTGAGGATGCCCGGCCGTGGGTCATCATCGACCCGCGCGCCGGTCACGGCAGCGGCATCGGCGGCTTCAAGAGCGAGTCGGAGGTCGGCGTCGCGCTCAAGCATGGTCATCCCGTGTATTTCGTCATTTTCTTCCGCGATCCCGAGCCAGACCAGACCTTGGCTGATGTCTGCGCGGCCGAGGCAGCGTTCCTGCGCGAGCTGCACAACCGGCACCCGCATGCGCCGAAGCCGCTGGTGACCGGCAATTGCCAGGGCGGCTGGGCGGCGATGATCCTGGCTGCGACACATTCGGATCTGATGGGACCGGTGGTCATCGCCGGCGCGCCGCTGTCCTATTGGGCAGGCGAGACGGGTCGCAATCCGTTTCGCTATTTCGGCGGCATCGCCGGTGGTGCGGTGCCGGCCGCGCTCGCCGCGGATCTCGGCGGCGGCAAGTTTGACGGCGCCAATCTCGTGCTCAATTTCGAGATGCTCAATCCCGGCAAGACCTGGTTCCGCAAGAACTACGATCTCTTCGCGAACGTCGACCGCGACGCCAGCCACTTTCTCGATTTCGAGCGATGGTGGTCCGGTTTCTATTTCATGAATGAGAACGAGATCCGCTGGATCGTCGAGAACCTCTTTATCGGCAATCGCCTGACGCGGGGCGAGGCCGTACTTAGCGACGGCACGCCGGTCGATCTCAAGCGCATCGAGGCACCGGTAATCGTGTTCGCCTCCCACGGCGACAACATCACTCCGCCGCAACAGGCATTGAACTGGATTCCGGATCTCTATCCCACGGCCAAGGAGATCGAGGCCTGTGGCCGCGTCATCATCTATACGCTGCATGACTCGATCGGCCATCTCGGCATCTTCGTCTCTGCCCAGGTCGCCAACAGGCAGCACGAGCAGATCGGCTCGGTGATCAAGACCATCGAATCGCTTGCCCCCGGCCTCTACGAGATGTTGATCGTGAAGAGCGGCGAAGCCACCAAGGTTTCGTTCGAGGCGCGCAGCATCGACGATGTCCTCAAGCTCGATGATGGCCGCGACGAAGAGGTTGAGTTTGCCGCTGTGGCCGGCTGGTCGGAATGGGCAACCAAGACCTACGAGCTGACCTTGCAGCCGATGCTGCAGGCGCTGGTCACGCCCGACATCGCAGCGGCACAGAAGCGGCTGCATCCGCTGCGTCAGCAGCAATATCTGCTCTCGCATCGCAATCCGCTGCTGGTCAATATCGGGGAGCTTGCACATGAGATGCGCACGCACCGTGCACCGGCCGCAACGGACAATCCGCTTCTGAAGCTCGAGAAGATGGTCGCCGATGCCATCGAACGCAGCTGGGATCTCTATCGCGACAGCCGCGATGCCGGAATCGAACTCCTCTTCCATGGCCTGTATGGAACACCGTGGATGAAGCATCTGGGGACGCTGCGCCGGGCGCGTCGGCAGTCCCATGACGTCAGTCGGCTGCCACATATCCAGGAGGCGATCAGCAAAGCCAAGCTCGGCGGCTATGCCGAGGGCATCGTGCGGATGCTGATCCTGCTGGCGCGCACCCGCGGCTCGGTCCGGCGCGACCGGCTGGAACGTTCTGACCGGCTGTTGCATTCCCGTCCACCATTCAATTCGATGACGCCGGAGATGCGCAGCCGCATGATCTATGAGCAGTCGCTGATCGTGGAGTTCGCAGGCCCAGAAGCGATCACGAGTTTGGAAGATCTGCTCAGTGATCCCGTCGATCGTTACAGCGCGCTCAACCTCGTGCTCGATGTCGCGGGTCCGATCGCGGACATGGATGCGCCGACCGTTGCGATGTTCAAGCGCTTCCAGCGGACGCTGCTGACGATGGCGCGGGACTGGTACGATCCTGAGGGAGCTGTCGCGTCTCCTGCCGGGGATGACGGCGCCGAGCGCGGCCGGACGGGCTCGGGGGCGTCGTCGCGATTGACGGAATCCGCAGCATGATCCGCGAGAACAGGCTCTATGATGAACTGAAGGTTGGCGATACCGCTTCGATCAAGCGCGTCTGCACCGCCAATGACCTCTATATCTTCGCCCATGCCTCGGGCAATCTCAACCCGTTGCATATGCCTGAACAGAACGGCGAAGCGCGCTCGGACGCGATAGCGCCGGCGATGTGGGTCGGCGCATTGGTCTCCGCCGTGCTCGGTAATATCCTGCCGGGCCCCGGCACGCTGTACAAGGCGCAGAGCTTTCGATTCATCAATCGTGTGCATGTCCGCGACGAATTGAATGTCACCGTGACCGTGCGCGAAAAACTTCCCGAAGGCGTGGTCCGGCTTGACACGGTGATCACGGGGCGGGGCGGCGACTGCGTTGCCGAAGGCGTGGCCGAGGTGCTGGCGCCCGCGCGCAAGGTGCGTGCTGACGACAGCATCGTGCCCGAGCTTCTGATCCAGCGGCATCGCCACTTTGACCGCTTCTTGAAAGCCTGCGAAGGTTTGCCGCCGCTGGTCACCGCTGTCGTCGTTCCGGAAGACCAGAGCTCGCTCGGCGGCGCGATGCTGGCGGCTGACCACGGTCTGATCCGCCCCGTTCTCGTGGGGACGGCGGCAACGATCGCGGCCGTCGCGAAGGATATTGGCCTCGATCTGACTGGCGTCGAGATCCTCGATGTGGGTGGTGACGACGCCGCGGCGGCTGCGGGCGTGGCCCTGGTCCGCAGCGGCAAGGCAGACGCGCTGATGAAGGGGCATCTGCATACGGATGCGCTTTTGCATCATGTGGTCAAGCATGACGGCGGCCTCCGCACCAGTCGACGTCTCAGCCACGCCTTCGTGATGGACGTGCCTGGACTCGATCACGTGCTGATCGTCTCGGATGCGGCCATCAACATCGCTCCAGATCTGACGGCCAAAGTCGATATCACCCAGAATGCGATTGACGTTGCGCTCGCGCTTGGGATCGAGAAGCCCAAGGTCGGGGTGCTCTCCGCGGTCGAGACCGTGAACCCGCAGATTCCATCGACGCTCGATGCCGCAGTGCTCGCGAAGATGGCCGATCGCGGCCAGATCCGAGGCGCCGTGGTCGATGGACCGCTGGCCATGGACAACGCGATCGACGTCACGGCCGCCAAGACCAAGGGGATCACTTCGCTCGTTGCCGGTCATGCCGACATTCTGATCGTGCCGAACCTGGAGGCCGGGAACATGCTCGCCAAGGAGCTCGTTTTCGCTGCTCAGGCGGAGGCCGCCGGGCTTGCGCTCGGCGCCACCGTTCCGATCATCCTGACCAGCCGCGCCGACGGCGACAAGGCGCGGCTTGCATCCTGCGCCATCGCGTCGCTGTATAAAGCGTGGAAGGATGGCGGTCGGGCGCGCATCCATCTCGATCAGGCGGCTGAATAGTGAAGCACATCCTCACCCTCAATTCAGGTTCGTCCTCCATCAAGTTCGCGCTGTTCGAACGCCAGGCCGAACTCGTCGAATGCATCCGTGGCCAGATCGAGGGGCTCGGCGCTCACGATCCGCATCTGACGGCCGAGCAGGGCGGTCACAAGGTCGTCGACGAGCGTGTCGATGCGGCCAAGGCAGCCGATCATGAGGTCGCTCTTAACCTTGTGCTGGCGTTACTTGACAAGACCATCGGGCGGACTGCGATCGAGGCTGTCGGACACCGCGTCGTGCATGGTGGCATCGAATTCTCGGAATCCATCGTACTCGACAGCACCAATATCGAGAAGCTGGCAAAACTGATGCCGTTTGCGCCGCTACACCAGCCGCACAACCTCGCCGGCGTCCATGCGGCACACAAGGCCTTTCCGGGTGCGCTCCAGGTCGCCTGCTTCGACACCGCCTTTCATCGTTCGCATCCCTGGGTCAATGACACCTATGCGCTGCCGCGACAGTTCTACGAGGAGGGCATTCGTCGCTACGGCTTTCATGGCCTGTCCTACGAATATGTCATCGAGCATATGAAGCGGATTGCGCCGCTCTACGAGCAGGGCAGGGTCGTCGTCATGCATCTCGGCAACGGTGCCTCGATGTGCGCGATCCGCGACGGCCAGAGCGTCGGCTCCTCGATGGGATTCACTGCGCTCGATGGCCTGCCGATGGGCACCCGTTGCGGCCAGCTCGATCCTGGCGTCGTGCTGTATCTGTTGCAGGAAAAGGGAATGACGGCGGAGCAGATCACCGATCTGCTGTACAAGCAGTCCGGGTTGAAGGGGCTCTCCGGCCTGTCGCAGGATATGCGCGAATTGGAAGCGGCCGGGACCCGCGAAGCGGCGCAGGCGATCGACTATTTCGTCTTCCGCATCCGCCGCGAACTCGGTTCGATGGCGGCTATTCTCTCGGGACTCGACGCCGTCGTGTTCTGCGGCGGCATCGGTGAGCACGCCTGGCGCGTTCGCGAGCGCGTCTGTCAAGGTTTTGAATGGCTCGGGATCGAACTCGACGACATCAGAAACCAGGCTGGCGAAACCGTGATCTCGTTGGATCGGTCGCGCGCCCGGGTCTTCGTTATCAATACGAATGAGGAGATGATGATCGCCCGCCACACGGCGCGATTGCTGGCTGCGAGTCACTAAGCGGGCCGGTTCCGATCAGCGCAGGGTCTGCGGCGCAGTCCAATGGTATCCTCTTAGTCGTTACCGCCGGCGGCGTTACACTTTGTTACGCCGCCCGCTTCTTGTCGCAACACCCCGGCAAACTCATCCGACGATCCTGATCACGGCGCCAAGCCGGTGTCAGTGAAAAAGGATCTCATGACCATGCGTAAATCTGCTCTCGCTTCGCTGTCGCTGGTGGCGGCGCTTGTCGTTTTTCAGGCTTCCGCGGCCAATGCCTGGACCCGTTCCGGTGGCGGAGTAGGACCCCGCGGCGGCACCTGGCATTCGTCGGGTTCGGGCTCCTGCGCCGGTGGCAGCTGCAGCTCCAGCCAGAGTTTCACAGGTCCGGCCG
Organism: Bradyrhizobium sp. STM 3843; assembly: GCF_000239815.1. Taxonomy (GTDB): domain Bacteria; phylum Pseudomonadota; class Alphaproteobacteria; order Rhizobiales; family Xanthobacteraceae; genus Bradyrhizobium. The sequence continues at coordinate 25,744 of NZ_CAFK01000261.1, forward strand.
GCCGCACGACCACCCGCCAGGGCAGCACCACATGCGCGGGCGGCACCTGCAATCACAGCGCAACCGTCACCGGTCCGAACGGCGGCACGGTCACGCGTAACAGCACAATCACCCGCAACTAACCTGCTGCGCGGCGTGGATCACCTCTCATGGTCCACGCCGCGCGCTCCTTCTCATTGCCTCCGCTCGCCGATTTTGCCCCTTGCCTGTCGCGCCGATTTGGTATCTCCAAGTCTGGACAACAATAAGCAGTCCGGAGGAGACATGAGCGGCAGTCGCGCGGCTTCGCACGAAACGGATTTGGAATTTGACTACGTCGTCGTCGGTGCGGGTTCCGCGGGATGCGTGCTTGCCAACAGGCTGAGCGCCGACGGCAAGCACAAGGTGCTGCTCCTCGAAGCTGGTCCCAAAGACAGCAACATCTGGATCCACGTGCCGCTCGGCTACGGCAAGCTGTTCAAGGACAAGTCCGTCAACTGGATGTATCAGACCGAGCCCGAACCCGGGCTGGACGGCCGCTCGGTGTTTCAGCCTCGTGGCAAGGTGCTCGGCGGCTCCAGCTCGATTAACGGGCTGCTCTACGTGCGCGGCCAGAACGAGGATTATGATCGCTGGCGCCAGCGCGGCAATGTCGGCTGGGGCTATGAGGACGTGCTGCCTTATTTCAAGCGGGCGGAAAATCAGCAGCGCGGCGCCGACGACTATCACGGGGCTGGCGGACCGCTTTCGGTGTCGGACTGGCGGCACGAGGATCCGCTTTCGGAAGCGTTCGTCAAGGCCGCTGTCGAGACCGGCCTTCCCTATAACCCTGATTTCAACGGCGCGGCCCAGGAGGGCGCCGGCTTCTTTCAGACCACGACGATCCGCGGTCGGCGCGCGAGCAGCGCGTTCTGCTATCTGCGTCCGGCGAAGCACCGCAGCAACCTGCACATCGAGACCGATGCGCAGGCCGAGCGGATTGTCTTCGAAGGACGCAGAGCCCGTGCGGTGGAATTCCGCCAGCATGGGCGCTTGCGCACGGCGCGGGCCCGCCGGGAGATCCTGGTCTCCAGCGGCGCGTATAATTCTCCGCAGCTCCTGCAATTGTCCGGCATCGGCCCGGCCGAACTGTTGAAGCGGCACGGCATTGATGTCGTGCTCGACGCGCCCGGTGTCGGCAGTGACCTGCAGGACCATATGCAGGTGCGGATCGTGATGCGATGCAGCCAACGCATCACCTTGAACGATATCGTCCATCATCCCGTGCGCCGGGTGCTGGCCGGCGCCCGCTATGCCGCGTTTCGCACGGGGCCGCTGACGATCGCGGCCGGCACGGCGGGGGCCTTCTTCAAGACCGATCCGCGGCTGGCGAGCCCCGACATCCAGATCCATTTCATCCCGTTCTCGACCGACAAAATGGGCGAGACGTTGCACACCTATTCGGGCTTCACCGCCTCGGTCTGCCAGCTGCGACCGGAAAGCCGCGGCTCGCTCCAGATCAGGAGCGCCGATCCGGCGGCGGCGCCCGAAATCCGCATCAATTATCTCGCCAGCGAGACCGACCGCCGCGCCAATATCGATGGCCTCCGTATCCTCAGGAAAATCCTGGCCGCCCCCGCGCTGAAGCCTTATGTGACCGACGAGGCCTATCCCGGATCGAAAGTGGTTGCCGACGAGGAGATCCTGGCCTATTGCCGGCAGACAGGGAGCACGATCTATCATCCGACCTCGACCTGCCGGATGGGGAATGATGCGCTGGCCGTGGTCGACGAGCGGTTGCGCCTGCGCGGCATTGAAGGCTTGCGCGTGGTGGACGCCTCGATCATGCCCGATCTGGTCTCGGGCAATACCAACGCGCCGGTGATCATGATCGCGGAGAAGGCCTCCGACATGATCTTGCAGGATGCGCACTAAGCAGGAACGGAATTGGTGACTCGTTTTCGGATCGGCACACGCAAGAGCACCATGGCCTTGGCGCAAACCGAGGAGATCGCACGGCGCCTGACGGCGGCGATCCCTTCGCTCGATGTCGAGATCGTCAAATTCGAGACCACGGGTGATGCCGACCAGACCAGCAAGCTGTTGACCCACGGCGGCAAGGGCGGGGCGTTCGTGGCCGAGATCCGGCGCGCCATGCTCGCCGGCCAATTGCATGCGGCGATGCACTCTCTGAAAGACATGCCCGGCAATGAGGAGACGCCGGGGCTGGTCGTCGCTGCCCTGTTGTCGCGTGATCCACCCGGCGATGTGCTGGTGCTGCGGCAGGGCCTTTCGCTGGAGGACTTCCGCTGCGACGGCGGCACCGGCTTCAAGATCGGCACCAACGCTGTCAGGCGCGCAGCCTATGCAAGGCGGCTGTTTCCGAATGCGCAAGTGATCCACTTTCGCGGGGCCGCCGACACCCGCATTCGCAAGCTCGATCATCGCGAGCTGCAGCGGCTGCCGGATGGCGGTGCAGTCGGTCCGGCGGATGCGCTGATCATGGCGCGCTCGGGGCTCGAGCGGGTCGGGCTTGCGGATCGTGCCAGTTACGAGTTTCCGGTTGCTGACATGCTGCCGGCCGTTGGGCAGGGCATCGTCGCGGTCGAGTGCGTCGGCACCGACTGGGAAACGCGCCGCATTCTATCCACGATCGATGATCCGGCTGCGCGTGCCTGTGCCGATGCCGAGCGCGAGGTGCTATGGGTCCTCAACGGCCATTGCAACTCGCCGATCGCGGGCTTTGCGACCATCGACGGTGCGCAGATGACCTTGACTGCCTCCGTGCTCGACGAAGCCGGCGATCGCTTCATCGAGGCGCAACGCACTGGGCCCGCCGACCGCCCCCGTGAGCTTGGTCGCGCGATCGGGCTCGAGCTGCTCGCCAATGGCGCGGCCGAACTGATCGAGCGCAGCCGGCCGCGCTAACGGTCAACCGCGATAGGCGCGCACCCGCGCGACCATCTGCTCGACATGCGTGATCGGCGTCTCCGGCAGGATGCCGTGGCCGAGATTGAAGATGTGGCATCCTTGCGCGTAGCTCGCCAGCACATCGTCCACGGCCTGATCGAGCGCGGCTCCGCCGGTGATCAGCGCCAGCGGATCGAGATTGCCTTGCACGGCGACCTTGCTCTGCACCTGTTCGCGGATCAGCTTCGGCTCCGCCGTCCAGTCGATGCTGACGGCATCAACGCCGGTCGCCGCCACATAGCTCGGCAGAAGCGCGCCGGCACCGCGCGGAAATCCGATGATCTTCGCATCAGGCCGTGCGCTGCGGACGCCTTCGACGATGCGGCGGGTCGGCTCCATCGACCAGCGCGCGAATTCACGCGGCGAGAGCACACCGGCCCAGGTGTCAAAGATCTGCAGCGCATCGGCGCCGGCGTCCAATTGCTTCAGCAAATAGGCAATCGACGTCCCAACCAGTGCGTCGATGATTTTGCCGAAGGCCTCAGGATGCCGATAGGCGAGAAGGCGCGCCGGCGCCTGATCGGGCGTGCCTTGGCCCGCGACCATGTAGGTCGCCACCGTCCACGGCGCGCCACAGAAGCCGATCAGGGCCGTGCTCGGCGCAAGCGCGCTGCGGACACGGCGCAGCGCTTCGAACACCGGCTCCAGCTTGGAGAAATCGGCCTCCGTCGCCAGCGCCGAGATCTTCTCGGGCGTGTCCAGCGGCTCGAGGCGCGGACCTTCGCCGACCTCGAACCGCACGCTGCGGCCAAGCGCGTATGGAATGACCAGGATGTCGGAAAAGATGATCGCGGCATCGAAACCGAAGCGGCGGATCGGCTGCAGGGTCACCTCGGCCGCAAGCTCGGGCGAAAAGCACAGATCGAGGAAGCCGCCGGCCTTGGCGCGAACCTCGCGATATTCCGGCAGGTAGCGGCCCGCCTGGCGCATCATCCAGATCGGCGGGACCGCCTGTCTCTGACCCGAGAGCACGGCGATGAAGGGCTTGTTCGTCACGGTCTGGTTCAAGCTTGAGGCTCCACAGTCATCGGGACCAGTTTACCGCACGTGATACATGGGGTCGCGGTTCCGGCCAACATCAATCCCGTCCCGTGTGCTCCGATCGGGGCCGATCCGGACGGAACGCGGATTTTTCCTGCGCGTTGTCTCCCCCAAAAGGAGATTGATCATGGCCGAGAGCTTCAATCCCGCGCCTCACGACAAGCATGCGGTGGACCCGCGCGAGGCGGCACGCCTCGATCGCGAGACGCCGACGCAGCTCGACAAGGGGCTGAGGGACACGTTTCCTGCTTCCGATCCGGTGAGCTTGCAGCAGCCTTCCGTTGCGACAAGAAAGATGCACAGCGTGGACGATCAAAGTGGGGAGCTCCACAGCCCGTCGCTCTGGGACAAGGTGCGATCCATCTTCGTGCGCTGAGCTGTCGGGCGTGCGGTCGGCGTGAAGACTCTTCTACTGTTCGATCGAAGCTCGAGCATTGCGATAACCCGTAATTGTACGGCATTGGCCGTAGTCTTACGGTCGTGCAGGCGTGGCCCAATGCAACCGATTGGCGTTTGATTTCAGAGATAAATAAGATGTGCGTGGGATTTTCCGTCGATCCGGAGAGTCCCGCGGAATGGACGTCGTCGCGCATAAGGTTCGACTGAGCCGCCTGCCTGTGTGGGCGGCTGTTTTCGTCGTGGCGGTGTGCGCGGCTATTCTTGCATTGAGCGGTTGGAGCGAATGGGCTTCGCGTGACAACGAGCTGCGCGGCGCGGAGGTCGAGCTCGGCAATCTGACGCGTTCGCTCGCCCAGCATGTCGAGGACACGGTCGAGCTCGCGGACACGATCATCCGCGGTGTCGTGAGCGAACTTGAGGGCGAGGACGGAAGCGGCCCCGCCGTTCTGCGGCTGCAGGGCATTTTCAACAGCACCAAATCCAGCCTCGGCCGTGTCCGCGGCGTGTTCGCCTATGACGAGACGGGACGGTGGCTCGCGACGACCGAGAACGTGGCCCTGTCGAACTACAACAATGCCGATCGTGACTATTTCACCCATCATCGGCGATCGGCGGACCGGTCGCTTTTGATCGGCAAGCCGGTGCAGAGCAAGGCCGGCGGCCAATGGGTCATTACCTTGTCCCGCCGCTGGAATCATCCCGACGGCCGCTTTGCAGGCGTGGTGCTGGCCACCATCGACGTCGCCTACTTTTCGGAATTCTACCGGCAATTCGATGTCGGTCCGCATGGCACGATCCGTCTGATGAGCCGCGACGGCGCGATGCTCGCGCATAGCGTCGATCCGGTCCCTGACATGGAGCGGCAATCGGTTGTCGACGACATCCCCTTCCATCCGAGCTTTGGAATCCTGCACGTGCGGTTGCCGCAGGACGACTCCGAACGGATCGCGTTCTATCAGCGTGCGCAGCGCTATCCGTTCCTGCTGGTGGCCACACGGACGCGGGAGGACGTGTTGGCGGAATGGACGAGGCACTTCTATGTCCGGATCGCCATGGTCGTCGGCCTCGTCCTTCTGATCTGCGCGATCGGAATCTTCCTGGTGCGGCTGCTGCTGCAGGGGCGCCGCCTGGCCTTGGCATTGACGTCCAACGAAGAGAGCTTCCGCCTGCTCGCGGAGGGCTCGAGCGATATCGTGACCCGGATCGGCCTGGACGAGCGTATTCGCTATGTCTCCCCGTCCGTGCTTCGGCTGCTCGGCTGGCAACCGGCGCAGCTGCTCGGCAAACGGGCGCTCGCTGGCATCCACGCCCTCGACCTGCCGCAGATCGAGGAGATCATGGCCTCGATCAAGCGCGGCGAAACCGAAGAGGGGCGTGCGACCTATCGCATCCGGCGACGCGACAAGTCGGATATCTGGGTCGAGACGACATTGCGCGGCACCCGCACGGACGACGGCAGGCTCGACGGCTTTGTCGCGATCACGCGTGACGTCAGCCAGCAGAAGGCCCTGCAGGGCAAGCTCGAGACCCTGGCGATCGAGGATGGCCTCACCGGCCTTGCCAATCGCCGTCGCTTCGATGAACGGCTGCTGGAAGAGTGGGGGCGGGCCTATCGCGAAAGGACCTCGCTGGCGCTGTTGATCATCGACATCGATCATTTCAAGGCCTTCAACGACAGCTATGGCCATCCGGCCGGAGACGAATGCCTGCACGCCGTGGCGGTCATCCTGGCCGACGAGGCTCAACGCAGCTCCGACCTCGCGGCACGCTACGGCGGCGAGGAATTCGCGATCCTGCTGCCCAATACCGATCCGGCCGGCTGCGCTCGGATTGGCGAGCGGATCCGCCGCGCGGTCCGCGACGCGGCCATCCCGCATCGGGCAAACCCGCCCTCGGAGATCGTGACCGCGAGCCTTGGCGGCGCGGTATGCCGGCCGGGCAGCGAACGTTCCGCCGGACCCGCATCGTTGATTGAGGCCGCCGATCGCGCGCTCTACGCCGCCAAGGATGGCGGCCGCGACCGCATCATCATGGCGGGCGACGTCATGGCGTTCGCCCCGAGCATCGTACCTGCCGCGGCACATCTCTGAGCTTCGTGTCAGTAGTGCGGCGGCGGTTCGTTGGTCGGGCCGTCCGTATTCGCCTCCGCCTCTTCGAGCCGCTCACCAAGCAGCGCAATCTGCCGCTTCAACGCCTCGATCTCCCGCCACTGCACCATGATCGTCTGATTCAGCGTCTCGATCGTATCGTCCTGGAACATCACGCGCGCTTCCAGCGCATCGATCCGCTCGCTCAGTTGCTCGGCTGACTCCAGCTCTCCGGTTTCATTCATCGCTTGTGCCCTCTTGCTGGGATTGCGTGACATGCTCCGTCAAGCCGTGGCCGAGGGCGACGCGCTCGTCGAACACGAAGCATCCGCCGCGCCAGCGGCTCTCGCTTTCCGGAATCTCTTCCAGATATTTGAGGATGCCGCCCTTGAGATGGTAGATCTCGCCAAAGCCGCGGGCGAGCAGCAGCGAGCTGGCCTTCTCGCAGCGGATGCCGCCGGTGCAGAACATCGCGACCCTCTTGTGCATTGCAGGATCTAGACGAGCGGCTGCAAAACCCTTGAACTCGCCGAAGCTCCTGATCGCGGGGTCGATGGCTCCTTCGAACGTGCCCATCGCCACTTCGAATGCGTTGCGGGTGTCGAGCAGGAGCACGTCCGGCGCGCTGATCAGCGCGTTCCAATCAGCGGGATCGACATAAGTCCCGACCTGGCGTGTCGGATCGGCGGCCGGATCGCCCAGCGTGACGATCTCCCGCTTCAGCCGCACCTTCAGGCGCTGAAACGGCATGGCGCGCGCAGCCGAAAATTTCAGTTCGAGATTGTCGAGCCGGCCGCCGAACAGCGGCCCATCGCGGAATTGATCGATCAGTCCGTCGATCGCTTCGCTGCTGCCGGCCAATGTCCCGTTGATCCCCTCCTGCGCGAGCAGCACGCTGCCCTTCAACCCGAGCCGGGCGCAGAGGTCGAGCAGCGGCGCGCGCAATGCCCCAAAATCCGGCAGCGCGGTGAATTGATAGAAGGCAGCAACCTTGAAAGCCATGCGGCCGTTTACCAGCAGACCAGCCATCGGAAAAGCTGGTATCCCAGGCCATTGCCCAGGCGGCAAGGAATATGCCATGACGGCCGCAACGCGGGTTCCTTCGCCCTTCTGTCAGAACGCAGCGAGAAAGAATGAGAAGCTTCCACTTCCCCGGCAGGTCCACGGTTCACGCCCTGAACGCCATGGTTGCGACGTCCCATCCGCAGGCCGCCCTGGCCGCGATCGAGGTGATGCGCGCCGGCGGCACCGCAGCGGATGCGGCGGTGGCGGCTGCCGCGCTGCTCGCGGTGATCGAGCCGCAATCGACCGGCATCGGCGGCGACTGCTTCGCGCTGGTGCAGCCGAAGGGCGAAGGCAAGATCACGGCCTATAACGGCTCCGGCCGGGCGCCGATGGCGGCCGACGTCGCGTGGTATCTCGAGCGCAAGATCCATTCGGTGCCGCTGACCTCGGCGCATGCGGTCTCGGTGCCCGGCGCGATCGACGCCTGGCACCGCATCCTGCAGGACCATGGCCGGCTCGGGCTCGACCGGTTGCTGCAGCCGGCCATCCGTGCGGCGGAAGAGGGCTATGTGGTGGCGCCGCGCATCGCCTTCGACTGGAAGAACCAGTTCGAGAAGTTGAAGAACGGCACCAACACCGAACGGTATTTGCTGCCGCATGGCAAGCCCGCAGCTGCAGGCGACGTGATCCACCAGCCCGAATTGGGGCAGACCCTGCGTGCGATCGCCAAGGAGGGGCCGAAGGCCTTCTATACCGGCGCGATCGCCGAGGACATCGTCGAGACCCTGCGCGGCATCGGCGGTCTCCACGCACTGGAGGATTTTGCCAATCACCGGACCGAGGTCACCGCGCCGATCGGCACGGTGTACAAGGACCACGACGTCTGGCAGTGCCCGCCGAACGGCCCGGGCATCACCATGCTGGTGATGCTCAACATCCTGTCGCGTTTCGATCTCACCAAGGTTGCGCCGCTCTCGGTCGAGCGCATGCATCTCGAAGCCGAGGCCGCCCGCATCGCCTATATGCTTCGCGAGCAGCATATCGGCGATCCCGCGCATATGACGACCGAGGTCGCCAGCATTCTGGCCAGGGATTTCGCCGACGAGTACATCGGCAAGATCAGCATGGAGCGGCTGCTCGACCTGCCGAATGTCGCCCCGCCGATGAATCCGGATACCGTCTACATCACGGTCGTCGATCGCGACCGCAACGTCTGCTCCTTCATCAACTCGGTGGCGCATTCCTTCGGCTCGGCGATCATCTCCAACAAGACCGGCGTGCTGCTGCAGAACCGCGCCGGCGGCTTCCGCATCCAGCCCGGCCATCCGAACTGCATCGGGCCCGGCAAGCGGCCGCTGCATACGATCATCCCGGCTCTGGTCACCAAAGCGGGGCGCGCGCAGATGTCGTATGGCGTGATGGGCGGCCAGTATCAGCCGACCGGCCAGACCCACGTGCTGACCAACATGCTCGATTACGGTTGCGACGTGCAGGAGGCGATCGACATGGCGCGCGGCCTGCACTACGAGGGCGTCTATCAGCTCGAGGACGGCATCCCGGCCGATGTCGTCGAGGGTCTCGAGCGGATCGGTCACAAGACCACCAAGCTGGTGGCGCCGCTCGGCGGCGGCCAGGCGATCTGGATCGACTGGGACAAGGGCACGCTCACCGGCGGCTCCGACCCGCGCAAGGACGGCTGCGCGCTGGGCTATTGAGCTGGCGGAAGCTGTTGTTGCCTCGGTCATCGCGAGCGCAGCGACGCGATCCAGCGACATGACTACGACTCTGGATTGCTTCGTCGGGGAGCCTGTTATCGGGCCGCGCTTCGCGCGGACCCGTTGGCTCCTCGCAATGACGGTGGTTGATCGTTCGTAGGGTAGGGCAAAGGCGCGCGTGCGATGCTGCGTGCGTCGCGCGCCGTGTCCTCTCTTCTGACAACCCCTCCTGCGGATCAACGGCTGCATCAACAAGCACCCCTGTCGTCCCCGCGAACGCGGGACCCATAATCCCAGGACGTCGTTCGGGGCAGGCGCGTTGGCCATCTCGCAAACGACGTCCGCCGCGGCGTATGGGCCCCGGGTCGGCGCCACGACGCGCCGGCGCGTCGCGGCTTGCCCGGGACGACGATGGGAGAGAGCGGTTTCACATCTCGAACAGCGGTCAACATCGATCGGCATGGCATCGCATTCTCGCGGCGTATCGCGCCCGAGGCATAGGAACAGCATGTCCCTCCTGATAGGACGGAGGGCGCAGGGAATGCCGGGTGAAGGCCTCACCCATGGCCCGCCTGCGTCAAAGAATGCAGGCGGCAGGTACCACAGGTTCAGCCGACATCCGGCATTCCCCGCGCGATGGTCTTCACGCTTATACGCAGTCTCCCTGGTGCGCCGGGCTTGTTGGCCACCATGATCCACGCGGCGCGTCAGCGCCGTCGTGAACGTAACACCAGCATCGGGGTGTCAGGACGCTGCGATTTCACGTCCGCGAGAGATCGTTCGTCGGCACCCTCGTTCAGGAGAATGCTGCGATCTCTCGCGGCCACCGCTCCCCGCCTCGCGTGTCGTGACGATCGCGCGCAACGCCCCTCCGAGTGAGGCGGGATATGCGCAGACAATCATAATTTCTGTAAAACAGAAACGATTTTTTTTTGGCTGAGAGGCAATACGCCGATGTTCGCATTGAAAACGCTGGTGAACTTCGTTTTTCGGCGCGAACCATTTTGCCGACCAAGAAGGCCCCGTGAAACACGTTCTGAAGTGAAAATCGCATAAGTGATTTGCCCGACATGCACGGCAACGTGAGAGCCTGCCGCATTCTACTTGACCAAATCGTCAACAAAGCGAGCGTCGATTGTTCCGACGCCAGATGGCGTTGCGCTGCTCATATCAACGGAACAACACCCAGCCGGAGTTGTTAGCCGACGACAGAGGCGGGCAGGCGTGCGCCGCCTCCCATCTTCCATGCGGCGGAGGCCGTGCATGTCCGACAAGATCAATTCTCCTCGATCGGGATTCGATCGCCGCGCCTTCCTGACAGGCGCCGCGGGAACCGCGGTCGCCATTCCACTCACGGCGCGTGCCGGAAATGAAACCGCGCAAGCGCCGGAGGCGCAGGACCCCGCAGCGCCGGTGCAGGTGACGCTGCGCATCAATGGCGACAGCCGAACGCTGGCGCTCGATGCCCGCACCACGGTGCTCGATGCCCTGCGAGAACATGCGGGCCTCACCGGGTCCAAGAAGGGTTGCGACCATGGCCAGTGCGGCGCCTGCACGGTGCTGCTCGACGGCCAGCGCGTCGTCTCATGCCTGACGCTGGCGTCGGCCGCGGAAGGCCGCGAGATCACCACGATCGAAGGCCTCGCCGAGGGCGGCAAGCTGCATCCGATGCAGCAAGCCTTCATCGACCAGGACGCTTTCCAGTGCGGCTACTGCACGCCGGGCCAGATCATGTCGGCGATCGCCTGCGTCAGGGAAGGGCATGCCGACAGCGACGACAACATCCGCGAATATATGAGCGGAAATATCTGTCGCTGCGCCGCCTATCCGAACATCGTCGCTGCGGTGAAGCAGGCCGCACCCGAAATCCTGAAAGGATAGTTGCATGCGCAGCTTCAGCTATCAGCGGGCATCCGACCCGCAGGCCGCGCTGCAGGCGCTGGCCGTAACCGCCGCCGCGACCACGCCGCTGACCGAGGCCTCCAGCCAGCCGCTTGCCGGCGGCACCACCTTGATCGACCTGATGAAGCTCGACGTGATGCGTCCCGAGCGGCTGGTCGACATCAACCCGCTCGCGGGCAACTGGGCGCAGGTCGACCTGGATGGCGGCAACCTCAAGCTCGGCGCGCTCGCGCACATGTCGCAAGTCGCCGGGCATGCCGAGGTGCGGCAGAACTATCCGGTCATCGCCGACAGCCTCAAGCTTGCGGCGAGTCCGCAACTCCGCAATATGGCAACCCTCGGCGGCAACGTGCTGCAGCGGACGCGATGCAGCTATTTTCGCGATGTCTCCTATGCCGAATGCAACAAGCGTAATCCAGGCTCCGGCTGCGCCGCCATGGACGGCTTCAACCGCATGCATGCGGTGCTCGGCACCTCCCATCAATGCATCGCCACCTATCCCGGCGATTTCGCCCAGGCGCTGATCGCGCTCGATGCGGCGATCGAGATCACCAGCAAGTCCGGGCCGCGCAGCATGTCGTTCGCGGAATTCCACAGGGCGCCAGGCGACACGCCGGCGATCGAAACCGTGCTGGCGCCCGGCGAGCTGATCTCCGGCTTTGCCATCGACGGCCGCTGGCCGCGCTCGGTCTATCTGAAGGTGCGCGACCGGCAGTCCTATGAATTCGCGCTGGCGTCCGCGGCTGTTGCGCTCGACCTGCAGAATGGCGTCATCAACGATGCGCGTCTCGCGCTGGGTGGCGTCGCCACCGTGCCGTGGCGCGCGCGCGAGGCGGAAGCCGTGCTGAAGGGACAAAAGCTCGATGATGCGCTGGCAGAGCGGGCTGCGGATGCCGCCTTCGCCGACGCCCGCGGCCGCCAGCACAACGCCTTCAAGATCGCGCTTGGCAAGCGCGTCGTGGCGCACGCCTTGAAAAAGGCGATAGCGATGGAGATTTGACCATGTCGACCGCCGCTCCGGAGCCGAAGGCCAATATGGGTCAGCCGATCCCGCGTTATGATGCCGTCGCCAAGGTGACCGGCCGCGCCGAATACGCTGCCGACGTGCCGCTCGCAAATCCGGCCTATGCTTATCTTGTCACCAGCGCCATCGCGAAGGGCCGGGTCGACAGCTTCGATCTCGACGAGGCCAGGCGGGTGCGCGGCGTGATCGACATTATCACGCATGAGAACATGGTGAAGCTGAAGGACGCCAAGCTGTTTTCGAACGGCGGCTACATGTCGACCACCGTGCAGCCGCTGAAATCGGCCGACATCGCCCACGACGGCCAGATCATCGCCGTGGTGCTGGCCGAGAGCTTTGAGGCGGCGCGCGACGCGGCGCATCGCGTCAAGGTGAGCTACTCCACGATGCCGCCGACCGCGAGCTTTGATTCGCAAGGCACTACTGCAGCCGGCGCCAAGGGGCAGCTCGCGCAGTTCAAGGAAGATCCTGAAGTTGGCGACTTCGCCAAGGGGTTCGACAGCGCCGAGGTGAAGGTGTCGGCCGAATACGAGACGCCGACGCAGCATCACAATCCGATGGAGCTGTTCGCGACCAGCTGCGCCTGGAACGGCGACCAGCTGACGATCTACGAGCCCAGCCAGTACGTCTATGGTCTGAAGAACGGCGTTGCTGAGCAGCTCGGCGTCGACGCCGATAAGGTGCGCGTGATCAACGCCTATGTCGGTGGCGCCTTCGGCTCCAAGGGCTCGGTCACCCCGCGCACTGCGATCATCGCGTCGCTGGCGCGGCGGCTCAACCGTCCGGTCAAGCTGGTGGCGACGCGCGATCAGGGCTTTACCATCGCGACCTATCGCGCCGAGACGCGGCATCAGGTCAAGCTCGGAGCCGGGCGCGACGGCAAATTGCTGGCGCTGCGCCATGACGGTCATGAGATCTCCTCGCGGCCTGATCCGTATGCCGTCGGTGGCACCAAGACAACGACGCGGCTCTATGCCTGCCCGAACGTCGCGAGCATGGTGTCGATCGTGCGTGCCGACCGCAACACGCCGGGCTTCATGCGCTCGCCGCCGGAGGTGCCTTATCTGTTCGCGCTGGAAAGCGCGATGGACGAGCTCGCCATAGAGCTCAACATGGACCCGATCGAGCTGCGCCGGATCAACGACACCACGACCGAGCCGATCAAGGGCAAGCCTTATACGTCGCGTTCGCTGATGGCCTGTTTCGACGAGGCGGCCAAAGCGTTCGATTGGTCGAAGCGCAATCCCACACCGCGTTCGATGAGCGATGGCGACTGGCTGATCGGCTACGGTTGCGCCACGACCTGCTATCCGACCCAGATGGCGCCCGCGGCAGCGCGGGTGCGGCTGCAGCGCGACGGCCGCGTCCGCGTGCAGATCGCAGGACATGAGATCGGTAACGGCGCCTACACGGTGATCGCGCAGGCTGCGGCCGAGCGGCTCGGCGTGCCGATCGAGAACGTCAGCGTCATGATTGGCGACAGCGATCTGCCGCCGGCGCCCGTTGCCGGCGGCTCCAACTCGACCGCCAGCACCTGCTCGGCCGTGATGAAGGTCTGCGACCAGGTGCGACAGCGGTTGCTCAAGGCTGTCATGCCGGAAGAGGGCGTGATCAACAGGGCCAAGGAGACGGTGGGTGTCGGACGGACCCCGGTCACCGATGCAGCCCATGGTGATCAGGCGCTCGATCGCGAGAAGGCGTTCGATGCGCTCGGGGTCGGCGTCGTTGAGGAGTATGGCGAGTGGAAGCCTGAGGGCGCACCGCTCGATTCCTTCCACGCGATGTATGCCGGTCACGCCCGGCTGATCGGCGGGCCCGAATTTGGCGACAAGATCGCGTATGCGTTCGGCGCCGAATTCGTCGAGGTCCGCATCAACCGCAACACCCGCGAGATCCGCGTGCCGCGCCTGGTCGGCGCCTTCGCCTGCGGCCACATCATGAATCCGCGCACCGCGCGCAGCCAGCTGATGGGCGGGTTGATCTGGGGCATGTCGTCGGCGCTTCTGGAGGCCACCGAGATCGACCCGCGCAATGCGCGCTACGTCAACGACAATCTCGCCGACTATCTGGTGCCGGTGAATGCCGACGTGCCGAGCGTCGAGGTGATCCTGCTGTCGGAGCAGGACGACCAAGTCAATCCGGCAGGTGTGAAGGGGCTCGGCGAGCTCGGCAATGTCGGCACCAACGCGGCGGTCTGCAACGCGATCTTCCACGCCACCGGCCAGCGCATCCGCAAGTTGCCGGTCCGGCTGGAAAAGCTCGAGATCTGAGCGCTGACATCTCCGACTGGAAAGACGGGCCGCCTTGCGCTAAACAGCGCTCCCGTTTGAACAGCAAAGGCGGCTCTTTAGGATGTGGCGCTCGACACTGAGAACAATTGCGATCATGCCGGTGATGGCGCTCGCGCTGGCGGCAACGATGTCCATTGCCGCACCTGCGTCTGCCCTGGCGCAAACCAAAGGAAAAACCATGACAACGCCCTCAGGACTGCAGATCATCGACATCCAGGAGGGCACCGGTCCTTCGCCGAAGCCCGGCCAGACCTGCGTGATGCACTACACCGGCTGGCTTTACGAGAATGGCCAGAAGGGCAAGAAATTCGACTCCTCTGTCGACCGCAACGAGCCGTTCGAATTCCCGATCGGCATGAAGCGCGTGATCGCGGGCTGGGACGAGGGCGTCGCCAGCATGAAGGTCGGCGGCAAGCGCACGCTGATCATCCCGCCACAGCTCGGCTATGGCGCCCGTGGCGCCGGCGGCGTGATTCCGCCGAACGCGACCTTGATGTTCGATGTCGAACTGCTGGGTGTGAAGTAGTTCGGCGCTTGTGGGCGCGGGCTATTTCAATCTCGCACCGACGCAGGGTTGATGATGTCAATCGAGATGCTGCGGCGTTTGCAGGGCTGATGACTGCTACGGCAGCCGACGGCTGCGCCCTCTCCCCTTGTGGGAGAGGGCTACACCGATGCCGGCGTCATGCTCACTTG
>NZ_CAFK01000260.1 GCF_000239815.1 Bradyrhizobium sp. STM 3843
ACGAACCGAAATCTTCCGCTATCCGCCTGAACGCTGCGGACGGCTGTCCATAGCTCACCAGCCTGACATCGAGATCATATCCGCGCGCAAGCTGCAGCGCGCGGCGCAGGGCATCCTCGATCCAGCTCTCGTCATTGCCGAAGGCGCCGCCGCCGAGGCTTGTGAGGAGGACGATGTTCGGGCCGCGCGCCGCGTTGAGGACGGCGGCCCAGAGTGTCGCCTCGTAGGCGGCCTCCAGGATCAGGCGCGCGAACCTTTCCCAATACTTCGGCGCAATGTCGCTATAGGCCACCGGGAGTGCGGAGCAGAAAGCCTGCGAGACCAGCGGCAGGGGATCCATGGCATCCGTCGCCTCGACGTCGGTGTGAAGCCCGATCCGCAAATGGCCGCGCAAGGTGTCGATCTCGTGCGGTGCACTGTCGTCAAGCAGTTGGCCAATGGCAGCGAGCCCCGGTCGCGTGCAGAATGCGTAGCCGTTGATCATGGACCAGAGCTGACCTGTGCCTGAAGGAAGGCGGTCGCGAAGCGCCGATCCAAGGTCGGCCAATGTATCGATCTGCCTGTCTTGCGTCTGGCCGCAGTGGTCACCGAGCTCGACGAAGTAGTTGCGGTAGATCGTGGCGGCGCCGGCAGCGATCGCGCAGGCTGGGCCCTGGGTCGGATCGGATTGGTACATCGTCACACCATCTTCCGGCGTTCGATGAGGTCCGAACATCTCGAGCAGATTGAACTGTGATGCGACCTGGAACAACGCGCCGGCGAACTCCGGAAACAGGTGCATGGCCCGGACATCGCCGCAGATGAGGCTCACGCGCAGCCTGCCATGCCTGACAGGCCCCGTCTTGATTCGGTTGCGGAGACCGGAAAGCGCCGCGAGTTCGAGATGGCCGGTGCGGTAGCTCTTGCCATTGACGCGGGAGGTCAGTCTGCCGTTTTCGACCGCGAGCCGGGCCTTGGTCGAGCTGTAATCGGATTCCGGGAAGCCAGTCAGTCGTTCAAACCAGTCCACAACAAGGTCTCCTGAGAACGTGGGCGGGTTTGCACCCGCAATCCGTCGACAACGTCAGGCTGCAGGTACGATGGTGCGTAGCTCGCCGGTCTTACGGAATCATGGCGGGGTAAGCACTCAACGACGAGGGGGCCTCGCATTGCCCGTTAAGGCACTCTGCGCGATTCGCCGGCTCCCGGCGGTGTCTTGGTAGCCGACGCTGTCGGGGAAGCGGCCCCGGAAGCTGCCATTGGGGAAACGGCACCGCGAAATCCCCTGAGGATGGACCTACGCGCGCCTAATTGCTGAGACCGGCGCGCCACACCGTGACCATACGTGTGTCTCACGCGTCACAGTTACGGAGATACCAAGGTGGAACATATAGTATGACTATATGCACCCCGCTGTGATGTGCTTAGGATCATCATCCAATCTCCAGTTGATGGATGGCTGCTTCGCGGGGCGGCGGCCGATATCGGGTGTGTGCTGGGGAGGTGGCACGTTCCAGTCGCGAAGGCTTTGAGCTGGGACGTGAGACAAGAATAGACAAAGCCTGGGGACGCTGGAAGGACCAGACGAAAATGTTGAAGAGGTCTTTGAACACCGCACGTCTGTGCGGCGTGGGGGTTGCTTTGTCTCTGCTGAGCGGCGGAGCGTATGCAGCCGATCTGCCGACGAAAGCGCCGCCTGTTCCTTATGTGTCGGCCGATGATTTCTGGACGCGGCCTTATCTGTTTGGC
>NZ_CAFK01000259.1 GCF_000239815.1 Bradyrhizobium sp. STM 3843
CGCGCAGATCACGTAGACCTCGATCTTGACCCGCGTCACTGCGACGCCGGTCAGCTCAGCCGCCTTCTCATTGCCGCCGATCGCAAACACATGGCGCCCGAAGCTGGTGTGATGCAGCACCAGCGCCATCAGCAGCCCCAGGACGATGAGATAGATGAACGGCATCGGCAGGCCGTACAGGTCGCCTTGCGTGAGCGCATAGAAGTAGCTTGCGTCCGGACCGCCCGGGAAACTGCCCTTCCCGTTCGAGATCACATAGCCGAGCCCGCGCACGATCGAGAGCATGCCGAGCGTGGTGACGAAGGGCGACAGACCCAGTATCGCGATGCAGACGCCATTGATGAGGCCGACGATCAGCGACACCGCGAGCCCGCACAGCACGGAGATCAGGAGGATCAGCCCGGGCACGTTGGCGACCACCGTCTTGCCGTCGGCGGCGAGGTGCACGAACCAGGACGCGAGCGGCTGGCCGGGCGTGGACAGCATCGTCATCACCATTGAGGTGACCATCGCGGCAAAGCACATCATCGAGCCGACCGAGAGGTCGATGCCGCCGGTGATGATCACGAAGGTGATGCCGAGGGTTGCGATCGCGATGAAGGAGAAGTTCTTCGCGATGTTCTGCAGGTTGCCCTCGGTGAAGAAATAGGGGCTCGCGAAATTCATCACCACGATGAGGATCAGCAGCGCCAAGGTGACATAGGCGGTCTGCGAGGCGAACACGCCCCGATGCCACCATTTGACGGGGCCGATATTGGTGAAGGAGATCTGGGCATCTGATGGCAAGGACATCACGCAGCCTCCTTGGCGCCGGTGATCAGCGCAGTGACTTCTTCAGGCGAGGTTTCAGCGATCGGCTTGTCCGCCCGCTTCTCACCGCGGCGCATGACAACGACGCGATCGCACACTGCGAAGATGTCGGGCATGCGGTGCGAGATCAGCATCACGGCGATGCCCTGCTCTTTCAACCGGTGGATCAGGCTCAGCACCTGCTCCACCTGCCGCACCGAGATCGCCGCGGTCGGCTCATCCATCATCACGAGCTTGGCGTTGGACAGCCGCGTGCGCGCGATCGCCACCGCCTGGCGCTGGCCGCCCGACATGTCCTTGACCAGGTCATTCGGCCGCGTCTCCGAGCGCAGCTCGCGGAACAGATCGAGCGCGCGCGCCTCCATCGCCTTGTGGTCGAGCAGCGCGAGCGGGCCGAAATTGCGCTTCAGCTCGCGGCCGAGAAACACGTTCGCCGCGGCGGTGAGATTATTGGCCAGCGCGAGATCCTGGTAGACGACCTCGATGCCGACGGCGCGGGAATCGATCGGGCGGTGAAAATGCACCAGCTTGCCGTCGAAATAGATCTCGCCCTGGCTCGGCGGAAAATTGCCGGCGATGATTCGCACCAAAGTCGATTTGCCGGCGCCATTGTCGCCCATCAGGCCGACGACCTCGCCGGGCCGTACCTCGAGGTCGACGCCGTGCAGCGCGCGAATCGCGCCGAACTGCTTGCCGATGCCCTTCAGCTCCAGGACCGGTTGCCCGGTCGCCGCCGTGTCCATGGCGGTCCTCCCACTCGGTTTGTTTGCGCAGCCGTTCGGCTGTCGTTGGTTGCGTCAGACGTAGCGGTTCACGACACTTTCCAGATATTCCTGCCGCCCCGAACGCGGCAGCGGATCAAGACCGGACGACGTCGCGCGATCAGCAAGCTCGGCGAGCGAGCGCTTGCCTGCCAGGATCGCCCGCCCCTCCTCACCCTCCCAGCCGGCATAACGCTCGGCCAGCGGCGTCGTCAGCGCACCGGCCTCGAGCATGTCGGATGCGGCCAGGAAGGCGCGCGCGCAGGCATCCATCGAGCCGGCATGGGCATGGATCAGATCATCCGGGTCGATTGATTGTCGCCTGATCTTGGCGTCGAAATTGAGCCCGCCGGTGGTGAAGCCGCCACCCTTGAGGATCTCGTGGAACACCAGCGCGAGTTCCGGCACGTTCATCGCGAACTGATCGGTGTCCCAGCCCAGGAGGTCGTCGCCACGGTTGATGTCGACCGAGCCGAACACGCCGAGCGCCTGCGCCAGTGCGATCTCGTGCTGGAACGAATGCCCGGCCAGGATGGCGTGGTTCTGCTCGACGTTGAGCTTGACGTCATTGAGCAGGTCATAGCGCTGCAGGAAGCCGTAGCAGGTCGCGACGTCGAAATCATACTGGTGCTTGGTCGGCTCCTTCGGCTTCGGCTCGATCAGGATCGGGCCCTTGAAGCCGATCTTGTGCTTGTGCTCGACGACGAGCGAAACGAAACGGCCGAGCTGGTCGAGTTCGCGCTTGAGGTCGGTGTTGAGCAGCGTCTCATAGCCCTCGCGGCCGCCCCACAGCACGTAGTTCTGCCCGCCCAACCGATGCGTGACCTCGAGCGCGGCGCGCACCTGGCCGGCGGCATAGGTGAAGACATCGGGGTCCGGATTGGTGGCGGCACCGGCCATGTAGCGGCGGTGCGAGAACAGATTGGCCGTGCCCCACAACAGCCGCACCTTGGCGGAGGCCATCTTCTGCTCGAACAGATCGGCGATGGCATTCAGATTGGCGACGGACTCCTTGAGCGTCGCGCCTTCGGGCGCGGCATCCACGTCATGGAAGGTGAAGAACGGGACGTCGAGCAGGCGGAACAACTCGAAGGCGACATCCGCCTTGGCGCGCGCCATCGCCATGGCATCGTCGCCATGCTGCCAGGGTCGCAAGAATGTCTCGCCGCCGAACGGATCGCTGCCCGGCCAGCAGAACGAATGCCAGTAGCAGACGGCGAAGCGCAGATGATCCTCAAGCCGTTTGCCTCTGACAACCCGGTCCTTGTCGTACCAGCGGAATGCCAGCGGACTGCGCGCATCCGCGCCGCCAAAGGTGACGGTCGCACCGGTCTTGAAGAATGGAGCTGAGACGGTCACGAGGCATACTCCTTCAAGGCAGGATAAAGCTTGCGCCATCGCGCATAAGCGTCGTCATAGGCGGCAACGAGCGGCGCGCGCGGCGCAAAGCTCGCAAGCCGCTGCGGCCGTCGGCAGACCGCAGCAGGATCGGCACCGGTCGCAGCCATCCGGCCGAGCCGTGCGGCACCGACCGCAGCGCCGACCTCGCCCTCCTCGACCCGGTGCACGACCACGCCGAGCACATCGGCTGCGATCTGGGCCCAGAGCGGCGAGCGCGAGCCGCCGCCGACGAGATCGAGCTCTTTGATCGGCTGCCCGCTGTCGCCGAGCGCGACCAGCATATCGCGCGCGGCAAAGGCGACGCCTTCGAGCACGGCCTGCACCAGGTCGTTACGCCCTGCCGCGCTGCGCAGGCCGACAAAGGCGCCGGCCGCGGTGGCGTCATTGTGCGGGGTGCGCTCGCCGTCGAGATAAGGCAGAAACTGCACTGCGCTCGGCCGGTCGACGGCTTGTCCGAGCGGCGCCAACAGATCGGCTTCGGGGCTGGCGAGAATGCGCGCGAGCCAGGCGAGCGAGGCGGCGGCCGACAGCATCACACCCATCTGGTGCCAGAGCCCGCCGAGCGCGTGGCAGAAGGCGTGCACGGCGGAAGCCGGCTGCGGCGCGAAGCGATTGGTGACGCGGAACAGTACGCCCGACGTGCCGAGCGAAAGGAACGCATCGCCTGGCGCGATCGCACCGAGCCCGATCGCGCTCGCCGCATTATCGCCGGCGCCGCCGGCAATCACGACGTTGGCGCCCATGCCCCAGCGCCGCGCGAGATCAGGAGACAGCACCGCGCTGGGCTCATTGCCTTCGACCAGCCGCGGCATGTGGGTCAGATCGAGGCCGGTCGCGGCGAGGATCGTCTCCGACCAGCGGCGGTGACCGACATCCAGCCAGAGCGTGCCGGCTGCGTCCGACATGTCCTCGACCATCTCGCCTGAAAGCCGGTAGCGCACATAGGCCTTCGGCAGCAGCACCTTCGCGATCTTGGCAAAGATCTCCGGCTCGTGATGCGCGACCCACACCAGCTTCGGCGCGGTGAAGCCGGGCATCGCGAGATTGCCGGCGATCGCATGCAGTTCGGGGCAGCGCCGCTCGAGCTCGGCACATTCGGCGTGCGAGCGGCCGTCGTTCCAGAGGATGGCCGGCCGCAGCGGATGACCGTCGGCGTCGAGCAAGGTCGCGCCGTGCATCTGGCCGGACAGTCCGATGCCGCGGACAGCGGCGGTCTCTCGCGGATGGGTACGTGCGAGATCATCGATCGCGCCGATCGCCGCGTGCACCCAATCGTGCGGAATTTGCTCGGACCACAGCGGCTTCGGATGCGACAGCGCAAGCGCCCGCGAGGCGGTCGCGACCAGCGCGCCTGCATCGTCTTCCAGTACGGCCTTCACGCCGGATGTGCCGACGTCCAATCCGAGATACACGCAACTCCTCCCACTCACCTCTCGCCGCAGTCGGCGATCTCTGTCGCCTTCGCGCAGCGGTGTCTCGTCTGCCCTGCCCGTGTCGCGCCACCGAAGCGGCGCGGGTCTCAACGATTCACGGCAGATTGTCCCGCATCACGATATCGATGCGGATGGTCTCCTGTTCGCTCAAGATCGGCTCGTTACGCACGAGCGCCAGCAACACGCGCACCGCAGCCCTCGCTTCATGGCCCGGGTTCTGCGAGATCGCGGCATCCATCGCGCCATTCAACAGCAGCCGGCGCGTCAGCACCGTCACATCATGGCCGACGAACACCACCTCATCAGCACGCCCGGACTCGGCCAGCGCCTTGGCCACGCCCGGCGTGCCGGCCCCGACATTATAGAGGCCGATCATATCGGGATACTCCTTCAGCAGCCTGGTCGTGAGGCGTTCTGAGAGCTCATCCTCATCATGTCCCTCAACAACAGGCAATACCTCAAGTTGTCGAAATTCCGATCCGATGACCTGGCTGAAGCCGAAGATGCGTTCCGCGTGGTCGCGTAGGGCCTGCGATCCCGCGACAATGGCGAGGCGGCCCTTGCGACCGCCGACAAAACGACCGACCAGCGCGCCGGCGGTGCGGCCAGCGGCGATGTTGTCGATCCCGACATAATGGTGGCGCCGCGACGACGGCACGTCCGACACCAGCGTGACCACCTTCACACCGGCATCGACGAGGTCGTTGATCGCCGCGCGCACGCTGGGATGATCTAACGCCACCACGGCGACGCCGTCGACCTGCCCGACCAGGCTTTCGAGCTTGGCCGCAAGGATGGTCGGATCGAATACGTCGGTGGCCATGGTGTCGATCGTCAGGCGTCGCGCCGCCATCCAGCCGGTCATCTCGCCGAGATGCGCCAGGATCTGCTGCATGAAAAGGTTGCCGCCCGACGGCATCACGAAGGCAAAGCGCCGGGCACGCGCGCGCGCCAGCTCAGAAGCCGCGGCATGGGGCTGAAAGGCGCTGCGCTCCATGGCGTCGCGCACGCGCCGCACCGTGTCGGGGCGAACGCCCGGCCGGTTGTGCAGCACGCGGTCGACCGTGGCCAGGCTGACGCCGGCCTGCCGCGCAATGTCCCGCAAGGTCAGCGGCGCGTTCATGCCTTCTTCCTCCGGTTGAGGACCTTAACCGGAAATCTGAGGTGCGCAACTCATTTTTGAGGTTCTTATGCCGAGCGACCGAGTTCTCCAAACGCAAAGGGCGCGATGGAAAACCATCGCGCCCTCTTACCGATCGACCTTCAGGCTTTTCGAGTGACTTTGTCCGCTGCTTACTGGGAGCAGCTGAAGCTGCTGGCAGCCTCGATCGGACCGGATGTGTAGTGCGGCCAGGCCGGCCAGCGACACAACGGCAGGCTGCGGGTGGTCGCGAAGTCCGGCGCCTCGATCTTTTGTTCGACCACCTTGAGATCATCGGGCGCCTTGCCGCTCTCGACCCAGTCGACCAGCAAGCTCAGCATGTCGATATTGGCCGGCGCACCGTTGCCGACATGATCGACACCCGGCGCGGTATAGAGCCGCGCAAACTCCGCGGTCTCGGCCTTTCCAAGCTTCTGCTCCACGCTTTCGAAATAGCGGATGCCCGCGTAAGGGCTTTGCGCATAGTCGGCCATGTGCTCGAGCATGATGAGCCTGCCGCCAAGCGCGCGGAAGCGGCTGAGATCGGGATTGGTCGAGTCCATCAGGTTGGAGACCTCGAGCAGCCGCGCCTTGTGCTCCTCAGGCTTGTAGGTGGTGACGTCGAGCTTCGGATCGCGCGCGAAGACATATTGAATGCCGCCGGCACCGTAGATCCAGGCAATGCCGTTCGCCGGCTGAGGCGGCTGCGTCGGCGCCGCCGTGCCAAGCCACCAGGCGATCCAACCGCCGGCCGATGCCGCGGGCGGCGTGTCTTCGCCCGACACGCCCCAGCCGGGGTAATCATCGAGGCCGTTGGCGAGCGGGAACGGAAACTTATAGGTCGAATGCAGCGTATCGATCGCCTTGATCTGCGCGTCGGTGAGGCAGGCATCCCCACTCTGCCCGGCCGCGCAGCGCAAGCTCTCCGGCTTGAAGCTCGCCTTGCAGGCGACGGGATTCTCGACGATGGCATCCTCGACACCATCGGCCTTGTCGCAGGCCTTGCGAACGGCCTCCGCTACGAGCTTGACCTGCGCCGGGCTGATCCAGCCCTCGCCCATGGTCACCAGCCCGCTGCGCGTGCCCGCATGCTGCAGGCCGGCCCAGTTGATCACGGGCACGCGCGCGAAGATGCCGTCGAAATCGTCCGGATAGCGCTGCGCCATGGTCAGCGCCTCGCGGCCGCCCTCCGATGAGCCCATGAAATACATTTTCGTGGGCCGCTTGCCGTAGGCGCGCTGCATCAGGTCGACTGCGGCGTCGCGCACCTTCTTGTAGGCGACGTGCGCGAAATTCTCGAAGGCTTCGTCGTTGAGCGCAAAGGTCTGCGGTGGCTCGCCCTGCTTGGCCTGATGGCCGGAATCGGTGCCGTAGGTGACGAAGCCCCGCGCCAGCGGCGACGACTGGTCGAACGGATAGGCCGGCGGCAGGCCGAGCCCGGTGATCAGCACGCCATTGAAGCCGCCGCCGCCATATTGCAACGAGCGCCCGTTCCAATCGACGGGCAGATTGACCTCGAACCTGATCGGCGGAGCATTGGGATCGCGGGGATCGATATGCCCGAGCACCTTGCAGAAGGCGGGATTGGCCGGCGCGACGCGCGCCGCGGGTGAGCCGGCCTTCTCGGCAACCGAAAGCATCGACGGCTCCTGAAGGGCCGCCTGGTCAATGCGCACCGGTGCTTGCGCCGAAGCAACCAGCCCGCTGCAGGTCGCCGCCGCGTCGCCGGCGAACGTGTCGGCGGCTGCGGGAGCCGCACCCGCAATTGTAATGAACAGCATCGCTGCTGTCCCGCACGCGCGCGGCGCCATTGGTCTCATGGTCATATCGCTTCCTTCCCTGTCGTCCCGTTGTCCGGGATCTCGGATCCGACGCGAGCTTAGCAGCTCGCAAGCTAGAATGGCAGGCCGACGTAGTTTTCCGCCAGCGAGCGCTGCGCCGCTTCGGACGAGAACAGATAACCGAGCTCAGTGTCCTGCAGCTTGTCGTCGTAAGCCAGCCGATCGGGGAAGCGGTGCAGCAGGGTCGTCATCCACCAGGAGAAGCGCTGCGCCTTCCAGATCCGGGCCAGCGCGCGCTGCGAATAGCCGTCGATGCCCTTGTCGTCGCCCTTTTTGTAGTGATCGACCAGCGCGTGATAGAGATAATAGATGTCGGAGGCGGCCGAGTTCAGCCCGCGCGCGCCGGTCGGCGGCACGATATGCGCGGCGTCGCCGGCGAGGAACAGCCGGCCATAGCGCATGGGCTCGGCGACAAAGCTGCGCAACGGCGCAATGCTCTTCTCGATCGATGGCCCCGTGATCAGCTTGGCCACGACCTCCGACGGCAGGCGGCGCTTGAGCTCCTCCCAGAACGCGTCATCGCTCCAATCCTCGACCTTATCGGTGAGCGGCACCTGGATGTAGTAGCGGCTCAACACCTGCGAACGCAGCGAGCACAGCGCGAAGCCGCGCTCGTGCTTGGCATAGATCAGCTCAGGCGACACCGGCTTGGTGCGCGACAGCACGCCGAGCCAGCCGAACGGATAGACCCGCTCGTATTCCTTCAGTCTGTCCTGCGGAATCGACCTGCGGCTGACGCCGTGGAAACCGTCGGCACCGATGATGTAGTCGCAGTCGACGCGGATGGTGTCGTCGCCGACCCGATAGGTCACGAACGGCTTGTCGGAAGCCATGTCGTGCGGCGTCACGTCGGCCGCATTGTGCACGACCTTGCCGCCAAGCCGGTCGCGCGCCTCGTAGAGGTCGCGGGTCAGCTCGGTCTGGCCATAGACCATCACGGAATTGCCGCCGGAATATTTGTGCAGGTCGACGCGATCGAGCACCCCGTCATGGGCGATGAAGAAGCCGTGGTGGATCTCACCTTCGCGGTCCATGCGCTCGCCGCATTGAGCCTCGCGCATCAGCTTGGCGAAGCCGTGCTCGAGCACGCCGGCGCGGATGCGCGACAGCACATGCTCGCGGCTGGACTTCTCCAGAATGATCGTATCGATGCCCTGCAGATGCAGGAGCTGTGACAGCATGAGGCCCGAAGGCCCACCGCCGATGATGCAGACTTGGACTTTCATGAGGCGTCTCTCCCGGATTCACGCGAGGCGGATTGTTGGGTTTGCTTCTCGGTCGCGGATTTTAGCAAGGAAAGCTCAGCGTCACTTGGATGGACGCGTCATTCTCTTGCACTTTTCCTACGCCTTGCCGCGATGCAAAAAGAACGGCGCGGCGGTATCCCGGCGCCGTCCCCGTCAGCCCCGAGTCGCCGTCACATCGTCGCCCACGCCCATCGCCTGCCGGTAGTCGCGTGGACTGGCCCCCGTGTGGCGCTTGAAGAAGCGGCAGAAATAAGCGGGGTCCTTGAAGCCAAGTTCGAACGCCAGCTTCGACACCGGCGCTGCAATATAGGTCAGCCGGCGGCAGGCTTCGCGCGCCAGCCGCGCATGCACGATGTCGAGCGCGGACTGGCCGGTCTCGGCGCGGGTCAGCCGGTTCAGCCGCTCCGGCGTCATGCCCAATTCGTCGGCATAGCGCGCCACCGGCCAGTGGTCGCGGTGATGCGCCTCGACCAACACGATGAAGCGGGTGAACAGCGCCGCATGACGGCTGCCGCGGGGCGCGCCCTTCGATTGCCGCGCGCTTTGCTGCGCCAGCCGCCATACGATCGAGCGTCCGAGCCAGTGCGGCACCGGCGAGGCCGCTGAATCGGCGGCGGCAAACTCATCGGCGAGATCGACAAACAGCGCGCCGATCCGGCGCGTTGCCGTGGCCTGGGAATCCAGATGGAGGATTTGCGGCGTCGCAAACAGATCCCGCAGCGCCTCACCAGTCGCCGGCACATCGCCCTCGACCACCGCACGCGGATTGAAGGTCAGCACGTAACCGTCGGTCTCGCGCGAGAAGCGGAAGGCGTGGACCACGCCGGGCGGGATCACCACGGCGACGGGACCGGTGCAGCGCTCGCGTCTTTCGTCCAAGGCGATCTCGGCCGGGCCGGATGCCACCCAGAGGATCTGGTGCAGGCCCTGATGGGTATGGGCCTCGATCTCCCAGCGGTATAGCCGGCTGCGCACCTGGATCGGCTCGATGTGCAGCATATCCGGCTGCGCGGCGGACGCCTCGCCATACAGCGCGAACGCGGGGATCGACGGCTTGGTGCGAAACCTCGGCATATCCCAGCTACATCAGAATGTCGGAAAAGTACAAGTGTTGACCGGCGTTCGTGTCTCACGCCGCTGCAATCCCTTCGGTAGGCTCAGTGAAAAGAACAACAACAATCACGCAACCCTTGGAGAGGAGCCCCGCAATGTTCGCCTTCGATCCCTATTCGCCTGCGGTCGATGCCGACCCGTTTCCGTTCTACAAGACGCTGCGCGACGAGCACCCCTGCTTCTGGAGCCAGCAGGCGCAGATGTGGGTCCTGTCGCGCTACGCCGACATCGTCTCGGCCGGGCAGAACTGGCAGACCTATTCGTCGGCCAAGGGCAACCTGATGACCGAGCTGCCCAACCGTGCGGGCGCGACGCTCGGCACCACCGATCCGCCGCGCCACGATCGCCTGCGCGGCCTGGTCCAATATGCCTTCATGAAGCGCAATCTGGAGAGCCTCGCCGGCCCGATCCGCGACATCGCCCGCACCACCGCCGGGGCGCTGCGCGGACAGGACCGCTTCGACTTCATCGAGGAGTTCTCGTCGAAATTCACCGTGCGCGTGCTGTTCGCGGCGCTCGGCCTGCCGCTGGGCGACGAGCAGACCGTGCGCGACAAGGCGGTGCTGATGGTGCAGAGCGATCCGGTCAGCCGCGCCAAGGGACCGCAACACATCGCGGCCTACAACTGGATGCAGGACTACGCGGCATCCGTGATCGCAGAGCGCCGCGCGCGGCCGCAGAACGATCTGATCTCGCATTTCAGCACGGCCGAGATCGACGGCGACAGGCTCGACGAGCGCGAGGTGCTGTTGACCACGACCACGCTGATCATGGCCGGCATCGAGTCCCTCGGCGGCTTCATGACCATGTTCGCGCTCAACCTTGCCGATCACCCCGACGCGCGCCGCGCGGTCGTTGCCAATCCCGAGCTGCTATCCGACGCGATCGAGGAATCGCTGCGCTTCAACACCTCGGCCCAACGCTTCCGCCGCTGCCTGCAGAAGGACATTACCCTGCACGGCCAGACCATGCGCGAGGGTGACTTCGTCTGCCTCGCCTACGGCTCCGGCAATCGCGACGAGCGGCAATATCCCAATCCTGATACCTACGACATCACCCGCAAGCCGCGCGGCCATCTCGGCTTCGGCGGCGGCGTGCATGCCTGTCTCGGTTCTGCGATCGCCAGGATCGCCATCAAGATCGCCTTCGACGAGCTGCACAAGGTCGTCCCAGATTACCGGCGCACGCAGGAGCAGCTGCCCTGGATGCCGTCATCGACATTCCGCAGTCCGATGTATCTCGAACTGGCGGTTCATTAGAGGGCGATTTGCTTCGATCAAATGCAGACGGAACGCAGCCTCTTGCGTCTCGGTCGGTGCGCTCCCTCGCCCCGCTCTTGTCCGCCGTAGCTCGAAGAGCGAAGGCGGATGCGGGGCCGCGACGAGCTTCGCTCGCGCTGAGAGGGTTGGGGTGAGGGGGACTCTCCACGCATCGAACTCGTGGAGAGTCCCCCTCACCCGGATTGCATCTGTCGATGCAATCCGACCTCTCCCCGCAAGCGGGGCGAGGCGGCGCCTATCACGCCGTAACGTGTGCGGCTCAAATAGCCCAGTGGACATCGGACCGCTGTTGGCGCGCGACATCGAAGCGAACCGACCTTACTTCAACAATCCGCTGAGACAGCAACACGAGAGCACCATGGTCAACATCATCTATGTCGAGCCCTCCGGTCACCGGAAGACGATCGACGTCGAGGACGGCTGGAGCCTGATGCAGGGCGCAATCGCCAATGGCGTCGACGGCATCGTCGGCGAATGCGGCGGCTCCTGCGCCTGCGGCACCTGCCATTGCTACGTCGAGGAGAGCCGCCTTGGCGACATCCCTCCTCCGGAAGCAGCCGAGGAAGACATGCTCGACACGGTCGCCGCGCAGCTCCGCCCGACCAGCCGCCTCGCCTGCCAGATCAAGACGACGGCTGGGTTGGCGGGCCTTGTGGTGATCCTGCCGGAGACACAGGGCTAGCGCGCAAGGCGCAATGAAGATGCCCTCGCACCAGCGAGCGTACTACCATCCTGATAGCGGATAGAAACGGAGGTCGCGCCGCGTGCTCGGTACACCTCTCCCTGTGG
>NZ_CAFK01000258.1 GCF_000239815.1 Bradyrhizobium sp. STM 3843
GGGATGTCCTAAGCCGAACCTGTGGTGACTGCCGCCTGCTTTCTTGATGCAGGCGGGCCATGGGGGCGGCAGGCTCCCGGCCTTCCCTGCGCCCTCTCGATCTTCGAAAGGGACGAACTGATCGCATCACTCGGGCACGACATGCCGCGAGAAGACGAAGGCATGTCCGAGCGTTATTGGACGAACGATGGAGATGATCAACGTGCAAGGTCAGGTGCGAACCGCAGGCACGTCGGAAAAGTTGTTTCTGGCGATGGCCCTTGCAACCGGCCCGTCGACAACGCAAGCTTGCACATGCTGATCAAACATTGTCGTCACGCGAACTAATTGTGCCTCATGCCTCTTTCCGCTGTCCATGTCGAGAACTATCGCTCGGTGCGCAATCTGTGGCTGCCGGTCGAGCAGCTGACGATCTTTGTCGGCGCCAACGGTGTCGGCAAGACCAACCTCTACAAGGCGCTGGCGCTGTTGCGCGGTGCCGCTGACGGCAGCATCACGCGGGCGATCGCGGAGGAGGGCGGCCTCGAGTCCGTGTTCTGGGCCGGTCGGCGCCGGGAAGGCAAGCCAGTGCGGCTGGTGCTCAAGGCCCAGTTCGACGAGCTCGAATATGGCATCGAGGTCGGGTTGCCGCATTCCTATGAGATCGAGCTGGGCCTGCCGCAGCCGACCGAGGCCGCGTTCGGGCTGGAGCCGCTGATCAAGACCGAGCGCGTCGTCGTCCGCCAGGGCCGCCGCGACGTCGTCATGATGGAGCGCAAGGGGCCGCTGGTGATGCTCCGCAACGACAATGGCGCACGCGAGACGCACAAATCCGCGGTTCTTGCCTCGGAGACCGCGCTCGCCGCGTTCCGCGACGCCGCCCGCTATCCGGAGCTCGAGGCGATCAGGCGCGAGATGCTGGAATGGCGGCTCTATCATGATTTCCGCACCGATGCCGCGTCGCCGATCCGCCAGCCGTGCCACGCTATCACCACGCCGACGCTGTCCGCCGACGGACGTGACCTCGCCGCCGTGCTGGCGACCTTGTCCGTCATTCGCGAGGACACGACCGATCTCGATGCCGCCGTCGACGACGCCTTCCCCGGCGCCCGGCTGCATGCTGGAGCCGAAGGCAGCTGGTGCCAGTTCAGCCTGAGCTTCCCGGACATGCCGCGGTCCTTCCTGGCCCATGAGCTGTCGGATGGGACGCTGAAATATCTCTGCCTGCTCGGTGCGTTGATGGGCTATCGGCTGCCGCCGTTGATTGCGCTGAACGAGCCGGAGGCGAGCCTGCATCCGTCGCTGCTGGCGCCGCTGGCTCGCCTGATCGCGCGGGCGGCGGGGCGCGCGCGCATCTGGATCGTGACGCATTCGGAGGAGCTGACGGCGCATTTGCAGGAGGAGACCGGCAAGCGGGCCCGCCGCGTCGTCAAATCCAGCGGCGCCACGGGCATCGAGGGCCTGAAGCTTTCGGGCGAATATGCCGAGGAAGAGGACGACGACGACGAATGAGCGTCCCGCGTTCACCCCGGCTGGTCTGCGGCCTCTTTCGATGCAGCCGAACGGGCGAACGACGGGAAGTAGGTGGCCCGTTGCTCCTCCGCGGCGCGCCAGGTGCGGCGGATGTGCAGCAGGTCCTTGCGGGCGACGAGCCCGACCAGGCGCATCGTGCCGGGCTCGACGATCGGCACCCGGCCCACGCTCTCAATCGCCATGCGATCGGCGAGATGGGACACGGTTTCGTCGGGATATCCAACGATCACGGCGTCATCCGACAGGCGCTCGGCAAGCGTGATGTCGCCGCTCGGCGCCTCCGTGCGCCAGCGCAGGATATCGGCCCGGCTGACCATGCCGGCGATCCGGCCGTCCTCGCTGCGGATCGGATAGGATTTGTGGCGCGGCTCGTCAGTCGAGAAGAAGTCGATCGCCTCCTCCAGGCGCATCTGGTCCGGCAGCGTATCGACCTCGCGTACCATGACGTCGCCGACGCGCAGCAGTTCGAACGGGTCGACGCCGTATTCGCGCACGATGTGCTGGCCGCGTCGCGCGATCTTCTCGGTCAGGATCGACCGCTTGAGCATCAGTACGGTGACGGCGTAGGTCGTGCCGGTCGCGATCAGCAGCGGCACCAGCAGGGAGAGATCGCCGGTCAGTTCCACCGCGAACAGCACGCCGGTCAGCGGCGATCGCATGGTGCCGCCCATCATCGCCGCCATGCCGATCAGCGCCCACGCGCCGGCATCGCCGGGCAGATATTGCCCTTCCAGCCAGCCCAGGCAGCCGCCGAAGATGAGCAGCGGCGCCAGCACGCCGCCGGAGGTGCCAGACGCCAGCGCAATGATCCAGATCGTCGACTTGACGACGAGAATGAGCGCGACCTCCTTCGCCGTCATATGGTTCGCGAGCAGGTCGCCGATCACGTCATAGCCGACCGCGAGCGCCCGGGGCTCGATGAGGCCGCCGAGGCCGACGGCAAGCCCGCCGAGTGCGGGCCACCACATCCAGTGGATCGGCAGGGCGCCGAACAGGTCTTCGGCCTTGTAGAGCAATCCGGTCAGCAACCCCGATTGCAGCCCGGCGACGAGGCCGACACCGACACAGATCAGCGGCGTCCAGCCAGAAAGATTCAGCGTGGCGTAAAACGGGAACAGTGGTCCGGAGCCGAGCACGAACGGCCGCAACACGGCCGCGAGCGCACAGGCCGTGAGCACGGGGATCAGGCTGCGCGGTTTCCATTCGAACAGCAGCAGTTCGACGGCCAGCAGCACCGCTGCGATGGGCGTGCCGAAAATCGCGGTCATGCCGGCGGTCGCACCGGCCACCAGCAAAGTCTTGCGTTCGGCGGCGCTCAGGCTGAAGCACTGTGCAAACAGCGAGCCGATCGCGCCGCCGGTCATGATGATCGGGCCTTCGGCGCCGAACGGTCCGCCCGAGCCGATCGAGATCGCGGACGAGAGCGGTTTCAGGACGGCGACCTTCGGCGACATGCGGCTTTCGCCGATCAGGAGTCGCTTCGTATCGCCGTCGGGAAGT
>NZ_CAFK01000257.1 GCF_000239815.1 Bradyrhizobium sp. STM 3843
AAATGGCCTCCGAATTCGGCATGGAGGTCAACCCGCCGGCCGACCAGACCGGCGGACTGACCGCGCGCGTCACCTTTGATCCCTATGTGACCAAGGACTTCCAGGCCATCGTCACGGCGTGGCTGCCGTTCACCTTCGCGATCAACAGCGTCGCGCGCGCCATGGGCGTGCGCGATCTCTATCCGTTCATCCTGACCCCGCCGGTGATCGGCAAGCTCGGCTTCATCCACGGCCTGGTGCAGGAGGGCGCGAAGGGAAGGGCCGAGGGGAAGGTTGGGGATAAGCCCAAAGCGGAGACGACGGAGACGAGGGCAGAGCTCAAGGCCGGGTAATCCCGTCTTGACTCCTTAGAACATAAAGTGAACAAAGGCGCGCGAGCCGAAATGAGAATTGGCCATGTCGCCTGATCCGAAACCAGCGCCCGAGGATGACGAATTGGAAGCTGCCGTCGACCAGGCTATTGCGGCCTGCGGCGGTGACCAGCGCGCGACCATTCGCGCGCTGATCGTTGCGAACGATTATCTGGAGACCGAGGTCGGCGAGCTGATGAAGGCGGTCTCGCGTGCGTATGCCAGAGGGCGCTTCCACAGCTATTCCGGCTGACCCCCAGCGGGTCGGCTTTGCCGCAGTGCCGCCCGCCGTGCGGAGCGGGTTGCTTACGGCCGATTTTGCTATAGACGAACCCATAAAGCCCGCGGTCCACGCCTTCGCCGCGGGAGGGGAGCCCGCCCAAAGGTATCAAGCAAAAACATGTTCAAGACCATTCTGATCGCCAACCGCGGCGAGATCGCTTGCCGGGTCATCAAGACCGCCCGTCGCATGGGAATCAGGACCGTCGCGGTCTATTCGGAAGCCGATCGCGATGCGCTGCATGTCGAGATGGCCGATGACGCCTTGCTGATCGGACCGCCGCAAGCGGCCGAGAGCTATCTTCTGATCGATCGCATCGTCGAGGCCTGTCGCAAGACCGGCGCCGAAGCGGTGCATCCGGGCTACGGTTTTCTCTCCGAGCGCGAGGCCTTTCCGCGCGCGCTTGTCGAGGCCGGCATCGTCTTCATCGGGCCCAATCCAGGCGCGATTGCCGCGATGGGTGACAAGATCGAATCCAAGAAGGCGGCTGCCAAGGCCAAGGTCTCGACGGTGCCGGGCTTTCTCGGGGTGATCGAGGACGAGCGGCATGCGGTGCGGATCGCCGACGACATCGGCTATCCCGTGATGATCAAGGCTTCCGCCGGCGGCGGTGGCAAGGGCATGCGCATCGCGCACTCCACGTCCGAGGTCGCGGAAGGCTTCACCCTGGCCAAGGCCGAGGCCAAATCATCGTTCGGCGACGACCGCGTCTTCATCGAAAAATTCATCGTCGATCCCCGCCATATCGAGATCCAGGTGCTGGGCGACAAGCATGGCAACGTGATCTATCTCGGCGAGCGCGAATGCTCGATCCAGCGCCGCAACCAGAAGGTCATCGAGGAGGCGCCGTCGCCGCTGCTCGACGAGGAGACGCGGCGCAAGATGGGCGAGCAGGCGGTCGCGCTCGCCAAGGCCGTGAACTACGACTCCGCAGGCACGGTCGAGTTCGTCGCCGGGCAGGACAAGAGCTTCTATTTCCTGGAGATGAACACCCGCCTGCAGGTCGAACATCCCGTCACCGAGCTCGTCACCGGCGTCGATCTCGTCGAACAGATGATCCGCGTCGCCGCCGGCGAGAAGCTGGCGCTGTCGCAGAAGGACGTCAGCCTCACCGGCTGGGCGGTGGAATCGCGCGTCTATGCCGAGGACCCGTTCCGCAACTTCCTGCCCTCGATCGGGCGGCTGGTGAAGTATCGTCCGCCGGCGGAGAGCAAAGCCGACGGCATCACGGTGCGCAACGACACCGGCGTGCAGGAGGGCGGCGAGATCTCGATCTACTACGATCCGATGATCGCCAAGCTGATCACGCATGCGCCGTCGCGCGCGGCGGCGATCGAGGCACAATCGACCGCGCTCGATGCGTTCTATGTCGATGGCATCCGCCACAACATCCCGTTCCTGTCGGCGCTGATGAACCATCCGCGCTGGCGCGAGGGCCGGCTGTCGACCGGTTTCATTGCCGAGGAATTCCCGAAGGGCTTTGCCGCGCATGCGCCGGCGGGCGAGATCGCACGGCG
The DNA here is from genome assembly GCF_000239815.1 of Bradyrhizobium sp. STM 3843. GTDB lineage: Bacteria > Pseudomonadota > Alphaproteobacteria > Rhizobiales > Xanthobacteraceae > Bradyrhizobium. The sequence continues at coordinate 2,148 of NZ_CAFK01000257.1, forward strand.
GCTGGCCGCGGTCGGCGCCGCGATCGATCACGTGCTCGGCGAGCGCAAGCGGCAGATTTCGCAGCAGATGATCGGCCGCCCGGTGAAGCGCCAGGGACGCCGCGCGGTCTGGCTCGACCGCGAGGAGATCCTGCTCGACATCAGCAGAGAGGACGGCAGCATTGCCGTGCGTTTCGTCGGAGCCGACGGTCATGCAGGACCTGCGCATCATCTGGTATCGAGCTGGAAGCCCGGTGATCCCGTCTGGGAAGGCACGATCGACGGTGCCGCGATCGCGGTGCAGACCCGGCCGATTCCGAACGGTGTGCGGCTCGCCCATCAGGGCGTCGAGGCGGCGGTCTATGTCTACACCGAGGCGGAGGCGGCTTCGGCGCGCCTGATGCCGGTCGTCACGGCCGGCGACAGCGGCAAGAAGGTGCTGTGCCCGATGCCGGGGCTGGTGGTCTCGATTGCGGTCACCGAGGGCCAGGAGGTCAAGGCCGGCGAGACGCTTGCTGTGATCGAAGCGATGAAGATGCAGAACGTGCTGCGCGCCGAGCGCGACGGCACGGTGAAGAAGATCCACGCTTCCCCTGGCGCGACGCTCGCGGTCGATGCGCTGATCCTGGAGTTTGCTTAGTGCTATCCGCGAGGTCGTGCGGGTGGTTGGGCAGGCTTTACGTTCTTTGACGCCGTCATTCCGGGGCGATGCGGAGCATCGAACTAGGGTGCGCAATTGCGCACCTGAGAATCTCGAGATTCCGGGGTCCGGTCCTTCGGGCCGTCCCGGAATGACAGGAGAGGATGATGACCTTCCGTGCACGCCGCGAACAGCTGCGTTCGATCCTGACGGGTGATCGCTGCATCCGTCCGGGCTCGGTCTATGACGCAATCTCGATCCGCATCGCCGAGGATATCGGCTTCGAACTCGGCATGTTCGGCGGCTCGGTGGCTTCGCTCGCGGTGCTCGGCGATCCCGATATCGCGCTGATCACGCTGACTGAGCTCGCTGAGCAGATGCGACGGATGTCGCGCGCGGCGTCCTTAGCCGTGCTGGTCGATGCCGATCACGGCTACGGCAACGCGCTCAACGTCCGCCGTACGGTGCAGGAGCTGGAGGCGGCGGGCGCCGCGGGGCTGACGATCGAGGATACGCTCTTGCCGCAGGCCTTCGGCGAGGCAAAGACGCAGCTGATCTCGCTCGACGAGGGCATCGGCAAGATGAAGGCGGCGCTCGACGGCCGCGGTGATCCGTCGCTGGTGATCCTCGGGCGTACTGGGGCCGCGTCGATCACCTCGCTCGATGACGCGATCGCGCGGGCGCGCGCCTATCAGGCCTGCGGAGTGGACGGGCTGTTCTTCACCGGCATCACCGCGCGCGCCGAGCTCGACGCGATCTCCGAGGCGACGACGCTGCCGATCGTGCTCGGCGGCGCGCCGGCGGAGATGTCGGATCTGGATTATCTGGCCTCGCGCCACGTGCGGATTGCGCTGCAGGGCCATGCGCCGATCGCGGCCGCGACGCAGGCTGTCTACGACACGCTCAAAGCGCTGCGCGAGGGCACTTCACCGAAACAGCTGAAGGGGCTAGCCTCGGCGGAACTGACCGCGCGCGTGACCCGCGAGGCCGATGTGAAGGCGCGCGGTCGCGCGGTTCTCGGACTGAAGCAATGACGACGGACGACACCATTGTGCATGTCATGGTTCGCGGCCGGGTGCAGGGCGTCGGCTACCGCGCGTGGGTCGAGGACCAGGCGACGCTGAACGGCCTCGAGGGCTGGGTGCGCAACCGCCAGGACGGCAGCGTCGAGGCGGTGTTGGCTGGACCCGCCGCCGACGTCGCCGAAGTGATTGAACTTTGCCGCAAGGGACCGCCGGCCTCCCGCGTGGATTCCGTCAGCAACATGCCGGCCCATGCCGACCAGCTCAAGCTGCGCCGCGCAGGCGAGGAGTTCTCGGTGCTGCCGACGGTTTGAGAGCTTTCAACCCGCCGCCGAAATCACCAGCGCCTGAATCCCGCCCTCGATCGGGCCATTGCCGAAACGTGACCTGAGCGCTTCTGCAGCCGCATGCGTTGCAGCCTCCAGGCCGGGCGCGCCGCGGGCCTCGATTTCGCCGCGCATCGGCGTGCCCTGGCACAAGGCGATCGCCGCATCCTCGGCCGCGTTTGCCCGGCTTCGATGCGCCACTGTCTCGACGGCAATATCGGTGAAGCCGGCCTTGCTCAGGTCGGAACGGATCTGTGCGGCATCATGATAGCCGTGGGGCGTGCGCTTCAGGAATTCCGGCGGATTGGCAGGAAACACCCGCCGCATGGCCTGACAGACCGTGTCGGTGAATTCATTCTCCTCGATACGGTCCCAGACGTTGAAGACAAAGTGGCCACTTGGGCGCAGCACGCGTCGCGCCTCGCTGTAGCCCTCGACCCGGTCCGGGAAGAACATCGCGCCGAACTGACAAACGACGACGTCGAAGCCTGCATCAGGGAAGGGCAGCGCAAGCGCGTCCGCCTGCTGCCAGGTGATCCCGGGTCCGATCCCGGGCCGTTCGCCGAGGCGCGTCTTCGCCTGCGCGAGCATGGGCTCGTTCAGGTCGGTCACAGTGAGCCGGGTGGCCTCAGGCATCCGGGCTGCGAGCGCGGCGGTGACCGCCCCGGTGCCCGCGGCCGTCTCCAGCACGTCATGCGGTGCAAGCTCCTTGATCCGTTCCGCAAGATCCTGCGCGTAGGGCGCGAAGATCATCGGCACGAGCAGCCGATCGTAGAGCTGCGGAATCGCTCCCGTAAACGCCTTGTCGGACTGCGTCATCATTTTGCTCCTTTGACGGGCCCGGCGCCTCGGCACGGCAAAGTGCCGCAACCTGCGCCGGCGGTCGACGATGCACATTGGTCAATGCCGCTTGCGGCAGGTTCATTGTCGCGGAACGGGGGCCCCGGCCCCTTGACATCCGTCCGGTTCAGTCAGATATTTCTGTCATGACAGAAATAACCGGTAAAAAGAAACTCCCCCCGGCGATCGAGCGCTTCATCCTCAATTGGGGCGACATGGGCGATCAGTGGGGCGTCAACCGCTCCGTGAGCCAGATCCACGGCCTGCTTTATCTTGCCGAGCAGCCGATGACGGCGGAGGACATCGCCGACACGCTCGGCATGGCGCGTTCCAATGTCTCCAATTCGCTGAAGGAGCTGCTCGCCTGGAATCTGATCCGTCGCGTGCCGATCCTCGGCGACCGCCGCGATCATTTCGAGGCCGAGACCGACATCTGGGAGGTGGCGCAGCGGATCGCCGCCGGCCGCAAGGAGCGGGAGATCGATCCGGCGATCGCGGCGCTGCGCGCCAGCGTCGCCGAGGCGACCGACGATCCGACCACCAGCCCGGTTGCCGCGAAGCGACTGAAGGACATGCTGGCGTTCACTGAGCTGGTCGACCGCTGGTTCACCCAGATGCTCAAAGTGCCGCGGCCGCGCCTGGTGGCGCTGATCAAGCTCGGCGAGAAGATCGCAAATCTGCTGCCGTCCGGAAAGTCCAGGTCAGGCAGCGCGTAGGTGAGTGGAGGGTGTCATGGCGTCGGCGCGATCTCACAGGCTTTCAACACCCTCCAATGCCAGGCTCCGTGATGATCACCGCTTCCGTGCATTGTTGTCGGCGGAAGATTGGGGCCGTTTGCCAGTGTCGATCTGGCGCCGCTTCTCCACGCGGCTCGCCGACGGCGCGACCGTGATCTATGTCGGCGAAATCGAGCACGCACAGCTCAGCCGCGCCGGCTGGTGGTTCGCGCTGGCGGCGCGCCTGATCGGCGGGCCGCTGCCGACCTCGGCCGATACCGGCGTGCCGATGATCGTCGCGGTGACCGAAGATGCCGCCAGCGGCGGCCAGATCTGGACCCGCATCTGCGGCCGGATCCACGGCTTTCCGCAGGTGATCCATTCGGCCAAGCGCTTTGCCGGGCCGACGGGACTGGAGGAATATCTCGGCTGGGGTCTCAGTATGAGTCTGCGGGTCTGCGTCGCCGATGGTGCGCTCGAATTTCGCAGCACCGGCTATGCGATTGCATTTGCCGGCCTGCGCTGCCCGCTGCCGTCCTGGCTCACGCCCGGCGATGTCGTCGTCACCCATTCCGATCTCGGCGAGGGTGCGTTCCGCTTCACGCTCGAGATCACCCATCCGCGCTTTGGCCGCATCATCAGCCAATCCGCCGTGTTCCGGGAGGCCTCCTCATGACGCCGCTGTTGTGGACGCTCATCGCCATCCAGATCGTCATGGGCGTGTTCGACACTTTCTACCACCACGAATTCACCGCGCGCATCGCCTGGCGGCCGTCGCAGCAGAACGAGCTGAGGCTGCACGGCATACGCAATCTGCTCTATGCGGCGCTCTTTCTCGGATTGGGCTGGTTTGAGCTCCATGGCCTCTGGGCCTGGCTCGTCATCGCGGTGCTGATGGCCGAGATCGCGATCACGTTGACGGATTTCGTCGAAGAGGATCTGACCCGCAAGCTGCCGGCAAGCGAGCGCATCAATCATACGCTGCTGGCGATCAACTATGGCGCCATCCTTGCGTGGCTGGTGCCGGTCCTGATCGGCTGGGCAATGCAGCCGACTGCAGTCGTGGTCGCGTATGCAGGCGTGCTGAGCTGGATCGCTGCGGCGGCCTGCATCGGCGCTGCCCTGTGCGGTCTCCGGGATTTTGCCGCCGCGAGGCGCCTTGCGCGCCTGGCAACGCCGCTTGCGGGTGAACTGGTCGCGGTGCTGCCGCCGGCGAAGACGGTGCTGGTCACCGGTGCGACCGGGTTCATCGGCGGGCGCCTCGTCGCAAGCCTCACCGAAGCCGGTCACCACGTCATTGCGCTGGTGCGCAACCGGGCCAGGGCGGCATCGCTGCCGCTGCCGATCACGCTGATCACCAGTCTCGATCAGCTTCCGTCCGACACACGGATCGAAGCGGTGGTCAATCTCGCGGGCGAACCGATCGGCAATCAAGCATGGACCGAGGCCAAGCGGCAGACGATCCTGCAGTCACGCCTCTCCGTGACATCAGATGTCGTGCGCCTGATCGGCCGTCTCGATCGCAAGCCCATGGTGCTGGTCAATGGCTCGGCCGTCGGCTGGTACGGCCTCTGGCAGGATCAGCCGCTGACCGAGTCCGCCAAATCGCATGCCTGCTTCAGCCATGATCTGTGCGAAGCGTGGGAGCGGGCGGCGGGAGCTGCCGAGGCCCACGGCGTGCGGGTGGTCGCCTTGCGGATCGGCCTGGTGGTGGCGCGAGACGGCGGGGTCCTGTCGCGTCTGTTGACGCCGTTCGAATTCGGGCTCGGCGGCCCGCTCGGCTCCGGCCTGCAATGGATGTCATGGATCGAGCGCGACGACCTGGTCCGGCTGATCGCCCATGTGATCGCCAGGCAGGACCTGTCGGGCCCGATCAACGCCACCGCGCCGCTGCCGGTGCGCAATCTCACCTTCACCGCGGAGCTGGCGCGGCGGCTGCGGCGGCCGGCGCTACTCCGCGTTCCCGCGGCATTGCTGCGCAAGATTGGCGGCGATCTCGCCAATGAGCTGCTGCTCGGCGGCCAGCGCGTGCTGCCGAACAAGGCGCTCAGCAACGGCTTCGTGTTCCGCTATCAGAGCCTGCGCAGCGCGCTGGAGGCAATCCTGTGACGCTTCAGCGCGCGGCTCTGGCCACGGTCACCGACGGCAGCTCGCCATAGGTCTCGCGGTAATAGCGGGCGAAGTGTCCGGGATTGGCGAAGTTGCAGGCGGCCGCGGCCGACGCCACGGTGGCTGTGGGATCGCCGGAGAGCAGCATGTCGCGGGCGCGACGCAGGCGCACCGATTTGGTGAAGGCGATCGGCGAATAGCCGCGCACGCGTTCGAACGCCCGGAACAACGAGCGCGCGCTGACGCCGGCCTCGGCGGCCAGACGCTCGATCGTGATGGCCTCGCGCCAATTCGCCTCGATGAACTCCTCCAGCCGCTTGACTAGGCCGAAGTCGGGGAGGGGGCCGGGCGCGGCAATCTGGTCCCTCAGCTTGTGGCGGCTCGTGGAGAGGAAGGCGATCTGCACGGCGTCTTCCAGCTCGCGATAGACCGCGGACGTGAATCCGGATGGAGCCTCGTTAAGCTGGCGCGCCAGGAATTCGAGCAGACGAAACAGGCTGCCCGCTTGCGGATCGTCGGCGGAAATCGCGCTGTCGAACTGGTAGTTGGCTTTCGGCTTGACATCGACGAGCGCGGCCAGGCGCCGCAGCAGCGCGTCCTGTTTGATGCGCAAGGTGAGCCGTTCATGGCCGCCCTGACAAACCATCTGCCAGGACACTCCGGCCGAGGTGACCGCGAATTGCCGCTCGTTGATGTCGGTGACCTGACCACCGATGCAGGCGAGCCCGCGTCCTTTGAGTGCGATCTGCAAGCGAACGAAATCGGCGGCGAAGGCGTCAGCGACGAGATCGCAGCTTGTGGCCCCGAAGCCGAGCGCAATGGTTTCGAGCTCGACAGCATTGAGCCGGGCGTGAAGGCTGCCGGTGTTGCGGATATCGACGCGATCGGCACCCAAGAGGTGAGTCCCAAGATGCCGCAACTCCTCAGGATCAGACGTCCGGATCAGGGGAAAGTGATGCAGTGGATCAGGACGGGCTTCGCTCATCTCGATGCAGCTTCGCTCATCGTCACGCGCATGACTTTGCGAGGAACCAGCAACGTCGGTTGCGCAAGAGCCGACGGCACATCGATTCCGCTTCCTCGCCTGCCGCTCATGCTACATGACGAGGGGATCGCGTCAATTCTGCCGGCCTCGGATCGCGCTCATGTGCACGTCGTTCCGGCGTCCGGCATGCGCGACGATCGGCCTCGCGCACATGGGGATCAGACCGCTTCCGGCAGCCTGGCCGTCGTCGCGCCGAAGATGTCCTGAAATGCCTGCCGAAGCGCGATATCGACGTCGGCCATTCCGACGGGAAGGCCGAGATCGACGAGGCTGGTGACGCCATAACGCGGATCCACCACGCCGCATGGCACGATGGCGGCGAAATGCGACAGGTCCGGCTCGACATTGATGGCGATGCCGTGAAAGGATACCCAGCGCTTCAGTCGCACGCCGATGGCGGCGATCTTGTCCTCGTAACCAGAGCCCTTGTCCGGACGCTTCACCCAGACGCCGACGCGGTCCTCGCATCGCTCGCCGCGGACGTTGAAGGCCGCCAGGGTGCGGATGATCAGCTCCTCCAGCGCCGCCACATAGGCCCGGACATCAGGCCGTCGCCGTTTCAGATCCAGCATCACATAGGCCACGCGCTGGCCGGGACCGTGATAGGTCACTTGCCCGCCGCGGCCGGTCGGAATCAGCGGGAAGCGGGGATCGAGCAGGTCTTCAGCTTTTCCCGAGGTGCCGGAGGTGTACAGCGGCGGGTGCTCGAGCAGCCAGACCATCTCCGGGGCCTCATGGGCGGCGATCGCGGTGGCGCGGGCCTCCATGAACGCGGTGGCTTCGGCATAGTCCACCGGCGAATCCGAGATGCGCCATTCCACCGCGCTGCCGGAGGGGGCGGCAAAGCTGGTCAGATCGAGGTTTTCGCGGCTGTTAACCATTGGCTAACCACAACATGATGATGTCGGCACAGGCAATTTAGTCGTGACTTCGGTGGTCTTGCAGTGTCAACCCTCGATAAAGTGACCGTCGACCTCATGGTCGTCCTCGGGACCTCCTCCATGCCCATCCATCAGGTTCTACGCCTGTCGCGCGGCGCGATCATCGAACTTGATGCCACCGAGGCCGACGAGGTCAAGGTGCTGGCCAATAATCTGCCGATCGCCAGCGGCGTGGTTCTGGTCGACCGCAACCGGATCGCGGTCGAGGTCAAGCAGATGTTGCCGAAATCACCCGGCGGCGGCGCCCGATAGGCGAGGAAAACGTCCACAAACCTTCACTTTGAGGGTAGGGCAGGCCTTGTGGCCCCTGCACCGATTTGTTACATCGGCGCCACTGATCTGGACCGGCCTGAGCCGGTTCCCGAGGCCGGTTCCGGCCTTCCCTTCGCGCTCGTGGCGGAATTGGTAGACGCGCTGCCTTGAGGTGGCAGTGGGTAACACCGTGGGGGTTCGAGTCCCTCCGAGCGCACCACTCCCACGCGTAAGCAGCTGAAGTGGTTAGAGTTTTTTCCGAAAATTGCTACGGAAAGTTACTACTCTGTTCTGTCTGGACGTTCCAGGCTCGTTCTCATCCGGCATGGCCAGGAAGTCATCGAGCGACTGGCTCCGATCGAACGCCGCGACCTTGTCCATGCCTCTGACGCCGAGCTTTTCCCGGTTCGCCTGAGAATAATCTCGTCAAGGCGCTGCGACAAAGCGCGGAGCAGACGACCAATCGGGCAGGGCAACGCGTGGTGGAGCGCGAGCTCGACATGCAGCCGACGATCACGGTCCGGCCGGGATGGCCGCTACCGGTGATCGTTTCTAAGGATCTGGCGATGAAGCCGTATGAGGACGTTCGGACGGTTGCGAAGGGGAGGTGAGGGATCAAGCTTGGGAAACTGCCAGATCGGACACCGGTCAAAATGACCATCGTTCTGGCGCCGAGCCTTGCGCGGATGCTTCGAGAGTATGCTGATTTCTATGTGGAGACCTACGCCAGCCGGGAGGAGGTGGCGGACCTGATACCGTTCATGATCGAGGCATTTCTCGAGAGCGATGCGGCATTCAAGAAAGGGAAGAAAAGAACTCCGGCAGAGCCGCTGTCAAGCAACTGACCTTAACGGCCGCTCCTCACGGATCGAGCCAATTCTGTCTCGGAGCGCATATCAAGCAACGCAGCTCTCACGTGGGGAAGCCGACACGAACAAGAGTGATCCCCGTAAGGCCGAAAAGAGAGACGCGCAGCGCCCGGCTCCGGATAGTACGTATGCCTTACAAAATGAGAGCTTATTCTGGCGAAGCGCCGTTCGTTGCTGCCGCGCACAACACAAACCGAAGCCTCAAGCCAGCAAGCGCCTTGACAGGCGAAATGATCCGCGCCCACATTCTTACCCTAAGTAAGAATGACGACAGGGACGGAAATGTCTGAGCAGCCGAGAAGTCGGCGGCAGACGCGTGCGGCCATTTTGGGGCAACTGCTTCAATCGGGCGGCATGTTTCGGCCACCTCTGGCCAAGGCGGTGCGCCTCTCCGAGGCGAGCCTGTCGCGCATTCTGTTCGACCTGAAAGCGGAAGGCCTGATCGAGGAAGTCCGGCGGCCGGCGCCCTATTTCGGCGGCCCCACGGCTCTCGTGTCGCTCGATGACTCTGTAGCGCTGGGCGCCATCGAGCTCACAGTTCAGCGGCTGAGCGTGGGCGTCGGCTCGATGTCCGGCGAGCTGCACTACACCGAGCGATTGGGTTTGCCGAAAGCGCCGACCGTAGAATCCGTCGGCCGGGTATTTCGCGAGGCGCTCGCATTGCTGCGCGACTGGACTCGACGGCGCCATGTCGAGCTCGCGCAGATCGGAATCTGCGTTCCGGGCCTCGGCAGGTTGAGCATCTCGGGCAATGCCATCATCCGCTGCGACATTGAACGCCTGCGCGCCCTGCTGGGCGAGATGTTCGCGAACGTGCCCGTCGCCTTCGCCAATTCCGTGGTGGGCCATGCCATGTTTCACCGCTGCCGCACCGAAGACTATCCGTTCAGCGGCGCGCATCTGTTCGTCTTCGTCGGGCAGGGCGTCGGCGGCACCTGGATGGACGAGGCGATCGAGGCCGACGGTTTGCAGCCAGTCGAACTCGGCCACATGGTGTTCGGCGAGGGGGGTCCACGCTGCCGTTGCGGTCATCATGGCTGCGTCGAAGCCTACACCTCGCTTCCGGCCCTCGCCGGGCTGCTCGGCATCGCCGAGCCGGAATTGCTGCAGCTCGGCAGCGACTGGGTGGACGCCATCCCTCGCTCATCGCGCATGCGCCAGGAGTTGCGGCAGCGGCTGTTTCGGCTGGGCCTCGCGATCGGCAATACGCTCAACGTAAGATCCTGTCCCGCGGTCGCCATCAGCGGCTGGCCCTCGCTCCTTCCCGAGCGCGAGCGGAAGCCGCTGGCTGACGGAATCGATTCCTGCCTGCTGGGAGGGCTCAAGTCCGCCGAGCTGTCGCTCGCTTTCGTGCCGCCATCGGCCGGTCAGGATCCGAATGCCGCGCTGGCCTTCGCCGCCAGTTGCCTGGCCTGCCGCGGCGGGATGCCGGCCGAAGCAACGGAGGCCGCCTGAGATGTGGTGAGCTGTGCGGATCGACCGCCGATGAAGTTCAAGCTTAGGGAGGAACATGCCATGCCGATGACCATAACCAGGCGCCGTCTGCTCGCTGGATCCGCGACCGCGCTCGCACTGCCGGCATTGGTTCGTGCGCAGAGCGGGGTCAAGCCGCGCCTGACCGTGATCTCGCAATGGTCGGCAGGCAGCGATGGCGCGGCGATCACGGCGCTGGGCAAGAAATTCGAGGAGAAGGGCGGGATCTGGCAGCACTCGCCCGTTCCTGGGTTCACCACGGAGATGATGAACAAGCTGCGCGCTCAGATCATGGCCGGCGATCCGCCGGCTTGCTCGCAGCTCAAGGGTCCCGAGATTGCGGCCTGGTCGAAGATTGCACCGACCGTCGATCTCGACAACCTTGTCGCTGCAGCCGGGTATGAGAAGGTCGTTGCGCCAGACCTTGCACGGTTACACAAGCCGGGCGGCAACTGGATTTCGCTGCCGCTGCAAATCTACAGCACCAACATGCTGTTTCTGTCGAAACGCGCGATGGACAAGGCCAAGGCTGACAAGATCCCGGTCACATGGGCGGACTTCAATGACCTCGCCGATAAGATGAAGGCGGGCGGAGTGGCTTATCCCGTCGCCAACGGCGGGACCCGTCCCGACGATGGACAGAAATTCGAGGCCGCTCTTGCGGGCATCAGTCCCGCGGCATACCGCGCAGCCATCGTGAATCTCGACGAGAAGGCTTTGAAGGGTGCCGAGGTCAAAGCCGCTTTCGTACAGGTACGCAAGATCGCCGACTGGATGGACCCGAACGTCGGCGCCCAACACTTTTCTACCAACCTGAAGCGTTTCATTGAAGCCGACATGGGCATGATGATCCAGGGCGGGTGGGCGCAGGGCGTGTTGCGCAACGCTGGTTTCAAGTTCGAGGACTTCATCATCGCGCCGGGGCCCAGCGACAATGGCAAGCCGGTTTTCCTGCTCAATGCCGATGCCTTCATCTTCTGGAAGCGCAACGAGCCCGATCTGCAGGCCGGCCAGACATTGATGGCGCAGCTCGTCATGGACCCGGCCATCCAGACCATGTATTCGCAGATCACGGGCTCCATTCCCGTGCGCTCCGATGTCGACCTGTCCGGCGCCGGCTGGTCCGATGGTCAGCGGCGAACCGCTGCAGCGCTGAAAGACGCCGTCGCCAGCGACCAGGCCGTCCTGAGCCTCGCGCATAACATGGCGCAGGAAAACGGAATGACCGCAGCGATGATCGACGTGATCACGGAGTACGTGAAGAACAAGGCGATGACGCCGGAGCAGGGCGTGGCCCGTCTCAGCGACGCCGTCGAGGGCGCGCGTTGACCGGCGAGCTCTCGGTGGCAATGCAGCCGGGCCGGTCGGCGATTTCCGGCCTGCTCCGCCGGCTGCCCGAGCAACTGATGATATGGGTGCCGCTGCTGCTGGCCGCCGGACACATCGTTTCGTTTGCGCTGTGGACGATTTGGATTTCGTTCACGCCGTCGACCCTCGTTCCAGTCTCGGGCTGGGTGGGCTTGCGCAACTACACGGCGGTCTTGGCAACACGGAATTGGCAGATCGCCTTCAACAACCTGTTGCTGTTCGGCAGCACTTTCGTTCTGCTGAGCTTGGTGACCGGCCTCTTGCTGGCGATTCTGCTCGATCAGCGCATTCGCGGTGAGAACGTACTGCGATCGATCTTCCTCTACCCCCTGGCGGTCTCCTTCGTGGTTACGGGCACGGTCTGGAGTTGGCTGCTCAATCCCGGCCTCGGGATCGAGAAGCTCGTCCACGATCTCGGCTGGATCTCGTTCCGGTTCGACTGGCTGATCGACCGCGACATGGCGATCTGGACCATCGTCATCGCCGCGGTCTGGCAATCCTCGGGCTTTGCCATGGCGCTCTTCCTCGCCGGGCTTCGGTCGGTCGACAACGAGCTGATCAAGGCCGCACAGATCGACGGCGCTGGACCTGTTCGCATGTATCGGCGCGTCATTCTGCCGACACTCTGGCCGATCACCATCACCGTCGTCGTCATCCAGCTGCAGTTCGCGATTTCGACCTTCGACCTCGTTCGCGCGCTCACCAATGGGGGGCCCGGAATTGCGACCCAGCTACCTGCCCTTGTCGTCTATGACCTGATGTTCCAGCGCGGCCTGCTCGGCCGCGGTGCGGCGGCGGCGGTGCTGATGTTGCTCATTCTCCTGGCGGTGCTGCTGCCCTATGCAGCGTGGCGATTTGTCAAGCGACGGCAGGCCGGTCATGCGTAAGCTGAGCTTCGAGCCCAGTCGAGTCTTGATCTATCTCGTCGTTTCATTGCTCGCGGCAGCCTATCTCGCGCCGCTGGTTGTGGTCGTGCTGAATTCGTTTCGCAGCAACCAGGAGATCGCGCAGGCCTCGATGATCGGCTGGCCGAAACAATGGGCCTGGAGCAACTACGCCGCAGCCTGGAGCGGCTTCTGCGTCGCCGAGACCTGCACCGGCATCCGTCCATACATGCTGAATTCCGCGCTGGTCACGATCCCTGCGACGATCATCTCCACCATGCTCGGCGCGGTGGCCGGTTACGCCGTGTCGCTATGGCGGTTTCGCGGCGACAGCTGGATCTACGGCATCGTAACCCTTGGTCTCTTTCTTCCCCAGCAGATGCGTCTGCTGCCCTGGACCGTCGTGCTGCGGGACATCGGTCTCATCAACACGCTGACGGGGCTCGTGCTGGTTCACACCATCCAGGGCCTCTCCTTCACCACATTGTTCTGCCGGAACTACTACGCCGCCGTTCCGCATGAACTGATCAGGGCTGCGCGCATCGATGGCGCCGGGTTCTTTCGGATCTTCTGGCGCATCATTCTGCCGCTCTCGTCTCCGATCCTGATCGTCACTGTCATCTGGCAGTTCACGCATATCTGGAACGAATTCCTCTATGGCGTGACATTCACGACCGGCCAGCAGCAGCCTGTCACGGCTGCTCTGATCGCGCTCTCCGCGGCCATCGCGGATATCCCGCAGCACGGCGTGCAGAGTGCCGCAGTGCTGATCGCGGCGCTCCCCACGTTGTTGGTCTATTTCTTCGGTGGCAGGTACTTCGTTCGGGGCCTGACCGCCGGCGCCGTCAAATAGGATCCGCATGTCAGCGCTCACTGTCCGCGATCTCACCAAGAAGTTCGGTCCCGTCGAGGTGCTGAAAGGAATTGACCTCGAAATCGGCACCGGCGAGTTCATTGTGCTGGTCGGGCCTTCCGGCTGTGGCAAGTCAACCTTGCTCAACATCATCGCCGGTCTGGAGCGCCAAAGCTCCGGTATGATCGAAATCGGCGGCCGTGTCGTCAACGACGTCGCACCGAAGGATCGCGACATCGCCATGGTGTTCCAGTCCTACGCGCTCTATCCGTCGATGACGGTGCGCCAGAACATCACCTTCGGCATGGAATGCCGTCACGAGCCCAAGTCGAAGCAGGATGCCGCGGTGGCCGATGTTGCCCGGCTGCTGCAGATCGAGCGGCTGCTCGGCCGCAAGCCGTCGCAGCTCTCCGGCGGACAGCGGCAGCGCGTTGCCATCGGCCGCGCGCTAGTTCGCAATCCCCTGTTGTTCCTGTTTGACGAGCCGCTGTCCAATCTCGATGCCAAGTTGCGCGTCGAGATGCGGATGGAGATCAAACGCCTGCACCAGCGCATCGGCGCCACCATCGTCTACGTGACGCATGACCAGATCGAGGCGATGACCATGGCGACGCGGATCGCGGTGATGCATCGTGGACAGGTGCAGCAGTTCGCCGATCCCGACACCGTGTACCGCTATCCGGCCAACCTGTTCGTCGCGCGCTTCATGGGTTCGCCGCCGATGAACACAATGCGGGCGCGGCTCGAGGCCGGGAACGGCGGCCCGGTGGCCGTGATAGGCGCGGGGCGGCCAGACGAAGTCCGCATCCACTTGCAGCGATACGATGCGGCGGCCTCGTTTGTCGACCGCGAGGTGGTGTTTGGGATCAGGCCCGAATGCATCGCCGAGAGCAGCCGGATGTTTACCGGCGCCGCGCCCATCATCGTCAGCGCGCCGGTGGAGATGGTGGAGCCCACCGGTGCGGAGACGATCGTGCTGCTGCGCCTTGGCGGGGAGGCCGCGATGGCGCGGATCACGCCGGATCTCCGGCCCACACCTGGTGCATGCGCCGACTTTGCGCTCGATACGCGGCGCATCTGCCTGTTCGATCCCGAGACGGAGCGGCTGATCACATGATTGAGACGAGTTATTCCGGACTTGCGGGCCGTGTGGTGTTGATCACGGGTGGCGCCAGCGGCATCGGCGCCACCTTGGTGCACGCGTTCGCGGCCCAGCAGGCCCGGGTCGCTTTTCTCGACATCGATACGGAAGCAGGCGAGGCGCTGGTGGACGAGGTGGCCGATGTGTCCGGTGTCACGCCGCTGTTCGTGCCATGCGATCTACTTGATATCGACGCCCTGCGCGAAGCGATGGGAGAGATTCACCGCGTCCTCGGTGGTGCCGCTGTTTTGGTGAACAACGCCGCCAACGATCAACGTCAGGTTCTCTCCGAGGTGACGCCGGCCGAATTCGACTGGATGATCGGGGTCAATCTCAAGCACGTCTTCTTTGCGGCGCAAGCGATCGTGCCGCAAATGCAGGCGCGCGGCGGTGGCTCGATCATCAACATGTCTTCGGTGGCGTGGATGCGCGGCGCGCCGGCGCTGCCGGCCTACGCCGCAGCGAAGGCGGCGATCGTCGGGTTCACCAACTCGCTCGCGCGGCTTGTCGGCCCCGATCGCATCCGCGTAAACGCGATTGCTCCTGGCATGGTGATCACTGAGCGCCAGCGCCGGCTCTGGTTTCCAGACGAGCAGAAGATTGCCGAGGTGCGGTCGCGTCAGGCCATACCAGATGCGGTGACGCCTGACGACGTCGCGCGCATGGCACTGTTTCTGGCATCCGACGAGAGTCAGCGCATTACGCGACAGTGCTTTCAGGTCGACGGGGGACTCGGCTAGGCGGGAAGGCACAACGCAGCCTGTTCGACTTGCCGATGCCCATCATGACCTTCAGTCCTGCCAATTAGACAGACTGAATCACCGATATCCCTGCGCCGCAACTGCCGACTTTTCAACGGAGTCGGGGGACAAGCGGAAGGGGCGGCCGGAGGACTAAAAGACCGCTTGTGACCTTGGCTGTGTGAAAACGTGAGAACTGAACAACCTCGGAGAATCCGCTTCTCGGATGCAGCCGCGCCCTAGCTCAGCATGCTCCTCGCGCTTGCAGAGGAGTGTTCATCTTCGCTTATCTCTGGTGAGGTCGCAGAATGACAATCATCGCGGTGAATGCGCAGCAACATTCGCTGCAGTTTCGTGCATGACTGTCGCGCGTGACCGCGCTTTCGCGAACGACGTTGGCGACAACGTCAGCGCTTTTCAAGGATTTAGCTCGCCATCGCGGATGTCGTCACGACTTATTCGCCCCGCTTTGCTTGCGCTCGCCATTGTCGTTAACATCCGCGGCTAACTCCGCAAACACGCGCCGGAGATTGCCGTCACAATCTTTCAGAACGGCCTCGGCGTCGCTCCTGTCGACGCCCAAGGCCAGCAGGACTGCCGTCTTGATGTCGCCCCCGGCCTGCTCGAGCGAGCGTGCCGCGTGCGGCAGATCACAGCTCGAGATTTTCGCCACCATGGCTTCGGCCCGCCGCTTCAGTTTGGCATTGGTCGGTAGCATGTTCACCATCATGCCGCGATACACCCGGCCAAGGCGCAGCATGATCCCGGAGGAGATCAGGTTGAGCACGATCTTCTGCGCTGTGCCTGCCTTCATCCGCGTCGAGCCGGCGATCAGCTCGCGGCCGGTCTCGATAAGGATCGGAAACTTTGCGGATGCCAGCAGGGCGGTGCCGGGATTGTTGGCGAGACCGATCGTAACTGCTCCGAAAGAGCCTGCCTTCTGCAGCGCCGCGACCGTGAATGGCGTTGTCCCACTGGCGGCAACGGCGATCACCACGTCCTGCGGTTTCAGCCGCGCGGCATTGATCTGCCTGACCGCATCGTCGACATCATCCTCCGCACCCTCGATGCTGGTGACGAATGCGCTGTCCCCACCGGCGACGATGAAGCGGACGCGCTTGCCGGGCCAGGCGAAGGTCGGTGTCAGCTCGGCGCCGTCCTGGACTGCCACACGGCCCGAGGTGCCGGCGCCGACATAGACAATGCGACCGCGATCGCCCAGCGCCGACTTGGCCGCTTCCGCCGCCGCAGTGATCGCGGGAAGGGCATGGCCGATCGCGGCGACAGCCGCAAGCTGGCCCTCCCACATCGCTTCCATCGCGGACCCCAGCGGCCATGCATCAAGATCGGCAAAACGGAGATCGACGTCTTCGGTTGTCATATTGTTGATCCAAGCGCGATCAAACGCGGAATTTCGAATCCTGGTCATGATCAGTTTCTCTCTTGGGCCGGTCGAGCTTGGACGAGCCGGGCTTGGGCAAGTCGAACCGTCCTCGTGCCACCCGTAAAGCGCCGGCATCAGGATGCCTCAGGCGGGCGCGCAGATCGGGCGTCAGCCAGGGCGTGATGTCATCCGCGAACCCACCCAACGCCGAGAGTCGGTCAAATCCTCTCGCCAGGAATAGATCGAGCAGGTCGCCAATGGCATCGGCCGCGCGTTCGACAAAGCGACCGCCGACCGGATCGCCCTGATTGGCATCTCGCATCACGATCGGCGCGAACACCGCATAATCTGTTGCCCTGGCTTCATCAGACCAGGCCACCGCCTGTTCAGGATCATGATCGAACGCGCCCAGTGCCTCCGAAAGCAATGATATCAGCTCGCCCCGGCGATCCGCGGTCCGAAGCGCAAGTCGAACGACCTGCAGGCCGAGATCGGCGCCGCTGCATTCGTCCGACACGGTAAAGCCGTAACCGGCGACACGGATTTCGCAGCCGTCGATCAGGCCGACACTCACCGAGCCCGCGCCGGCGACCACGATCGCCCCGTCCGCGCCGCTATGGGCGCCGAGACAGGCCGCCAGGCCGTGGCTGATGAAAGCAACCGACGCAAAGGGATACGAGACCTCGTTGAACGCCGCTTCCGCGCCCCGGCGGCGCAGTCCGGCAAGGCCAATCCCGGCGTGCGTCCGCGTGACATCCTCCCGGGCCTGGCCTGACTGTGCGGCTGCCGCTTGAGTGATCTCCATGATGGATCGCCGTGCCTTCTCAAGGCCAATCCGGGTCCTGGCAGGCCCCGAGCTTGCTTCACCGAGCACCCTGCCGTTTTCGTCCTCGATCCGCGCGCGGCGACGAGTTCCGCCGCCGTCGATGCTAAGATACGTGGTACCGTTTGCTCCCATGATGAGTTAACGCCAGGGTTTCGCTCCGGGTCCTCACAAGTCCCCTGGTGTACATATGAAGCCTTGGACGGGACTCATCTCACGGGCCCGTTACTGCCGTTCTCGGATCGATACTGATGGGCTGCGCCGCGTCTTCCTCCCTCACGATTGCCGCGCGGCACATCTTTGATAGTGCCGCCAGATTCCATGAAAACGCACACAAGCTGGTCGATGGCGGCTTTCTCGCCAACGGGCATCCGCTTAGTCAGCCGCCCGCCGTGGATGCGCACTGGCAACCGCTGGCAGCGCAAAATCGCGGCCGTTTCCAGGTGCCGACGTTGCGCAATGTCGACAAGCGGCCGAGCCTCTCGGACGACTTTCACGGATTGTAGAGATTTCGGGCCACGAAATGTTTGCGCTCACCTTTCTGGGGACGTCAGCAAGCGTCCCGTCCGCCGACCGCAATCACCCCGGACTTCTCGTGGAGGCGGGAAATCAACGCATTCTGGTGGATTGCGGAGAGGGGACGCAGCGCCAGCTGTTGCGTAGCGGCGCCGGTTTTCGAAGATTGGACAGCCTGCTGTTGACCCACGGGCATTTCGACCACGTGCTGGGCATTCCCGGTCTCTTCTCGACCCTGCGGCTGCGGCAGAGTGCCGAGGTCATGACAATTCACGCCAGCCAGGGCACCCTGGAAGTCATTGTCCGGATGCTCGCAGGCCTGTGGGGCGAGGGAAGGGCGCCCATTCCGCTGCAACTCGCTGAGTTGACTGCAGGTCAGGTCATCGCTAACGGCGAATTCGCCATCCACTGCTTTCCGGTGCGTCACCGCGACACCGACAGCTTCGCCTTTTCCTTCGAAAGTCCTGCTCGTCGTCATCTTCGGCCGGATCGCCTCGCGGCCTTCGGCGTACCGGACGGCCCGGTACGGAAGGAACTCGCGGAGGGGAAGCCAGTGACGCTCCCAGACGGCACAACGATCGATCCCAAAGAGGTGCTCGGCCCGCCGGAGGGTCGCAAGAAGCTCGCGATCGTTGGAGATACCGAAACCATGGAGGGTCTGGCAGAGCACGTTTCCGATGCCGATGTGCTGGTCATCGAAGCGACATTCCTGGACCGCGACGCCGCCATTGCGCGTGACTACGGACATCTGACCGCAAGGGAAGCGGCCACGCTCGCCGTGGTGAGCAATGTCAAGATGCTTGTCCTGACCCACATCTCCGGTCGCTATCCGGATGAGGAGATTCTGGCGGAGGCCGCGGCGATTTTCCCGAACAGCCGGGTTGCCAGAGATTTCGATCGCATCGTGATCTAACGCTGGCGGGTGGACCTGAGCCGAAAACAAGCCGCGCATCGCTCAGATCGGCAGGTCCAGTTGAGGTCCGCACTCCGCCTCGGACTGCAGCGACGATAGTGAGACGCCCAATAGTCTGACCGGCTTCGGCGTTGGCATCTCGCTTTCGAGGAGACCGATGGTCAAGCGTCCCAGGTCTTGGCGGCTGGAGATCGCCGATGCGAGCGAGCGGCTACGGGTGATGATCTCGAAGTCGGAAAACTTCACCTTCAACGTCACGGTGCGGCCGAAATTGCCGGTGCTTTCGCAGTGACCCCAGATCTTGTCGACCAAAGGGTCGAGCTCCGCGACCAACGCCGCAAACTCGGTGAGGTCGCCGGAGAAGGTGTTTTCGGCGCCGACAGACTTCCGAATACGGTTCGCGCGAACGGGGCGTTCGTCGACACCGCGTGAGATCCAGTAGTAGTAGGCGCCGGCCTTGCCGAAATGGGCGTTCATGAACTCAAGGGTCTGATTGCGCATGTCCATGCCGGTGAAGATACCGAGCCTGTTCATCTTCGCATTGGTCGCCGGACCGATCCCGTGGAATTTCCCGACCGGGAGCTCTTCGACGAAAGCTGGTCCCATCTTTGGGGTGATCACGAACTGGCCGTTTGGCTTTCGGTGATCCGAGGCGAGCTTCGCCAGGAACTTGTTATAGGAGATGCCGGCGGATGCGGTCAGGCAGGTCTCGCGCAGGATCTTCGCCCTGATCGCCGTGGCGATATCGGTGGCGACGGGAATGTGCTGCAGGTTCTCGGTCACGTCAAGGTAGGCCTCGTCAAGTGAGAGAGGCTCGATGATTGCGGTGTGCTCGGCGAAGATGTCGCGGATCTCCCGGCTGATCGCCTTGTAAACCTCGAACCGCGGCCTGACGAAGATCAGGTCGGGGCATTTGCGCTTAGCGGTCACCGATGGCATTGCGGAGCGGACGCCGAACGCTCGAGCTTCATAGCTCGCTGCGGCCACGACGCCACGTTCCTTCGATCCGCCGACGGCGACAGGCTTGCCGCGCAAGTCCGGATTGTCGCGCTGTTCGACGGACGCGTAGAAGGCATCCATGTCGATGTGGATGATCTTGCGATGGGGCGCTCCTGGTGCGCCATGCTTCGGATCGGACTCGGGCATACCTGGATTGTACAGAAACTTGCCAGGCAAGTCGCCGGTCGGGCCCAGTCGGTCCCTGGGCTTTCGGGGCAGGTGTCGACGATCAACTCGAGCACGTCCGTGACGGCGACGGCCGCTGCTTCCGGCGAGATCTCGGGCGGCGAACCTTCTCGGCGATGCGGCCAACGACCTCCAATTGCATTGGTCCGTCTCAGCCGCAGTTCGTGCCGCGGATATCGGTCGGCAAGCGCCGCCGAAGGATACGAGTCGGCTGAGGTCTACCGAGGTTGTTGCTGTGAACGTTCTGCTTCTTGCGAGGTGGTGGCGCGCGCCATACGCCAGGACTCCAGCCCCTCTCTGCCGATGAGGGTGGTCAAAAGCGGCGGTCGTGCCGCATTCGCCAGATGTCTGCTTATCCCCTGACGGCGGCCGAACAGCGGGGATACCTCGACCGCCGCTCAGGGCCGGCGCGCGCCTAAGTGTTCGACCACGCTTCGTGGCCCGGACGGCCGTGACGCGCGCGATGTCCTCGCTTAAGAACCGTCCTCCGCCCGCGACGGTCCTCACCGCGCTCAGCAGGTCTTCCGGTTTGGTGCTCTTCGTCACGTATCCCGATGCGCCGGCCTCGAACGCCTTGAGCGCGAAAGCCGGGCCGGCGTGCATGCTGAAAGCGAGCACCTGGGCGTCCTCGTCCCACTGCTGTATATGACGCACCGCCTCAAGGCCGCTGGCGCCGGGCAGGGCGATGTCCATGATCGCAACGCCTGGACGGTGGTCCTTGTAGGCGCAATAGGCCTGTATCGCGTCTTCGGCTTCGGCGCACACATGAAATCCGGCCTGGCGTTCAAGCAGCCGGCGATAGCCTTCGCGCCTCATTCCATCAGCGCAAGGCGGCCCTTAGCGGAGGGATACGTTACCCTTGGTTGCGGCAATGGGATTCATCAAAGCGCGTGTTCAATTGACCGAGCGGCGCGCATCGCCGTCTCCGCGACCTCGGATGCTCGCCGAGGATTGAGGCGCCTTCGAATTGCGGACACCGTCACCGCTGCGAGCGCCTGTCCATCGCGGCCGGTGATCCAGGCCGAGATCGAGCGGGTGCCCTCGATCAGCCCCTTGTCGCGCAGATTATAGCCGCGCCGGCGTGCCTCGGCGATCTGCTCGAGGATCACGGAGACTGTCGTCTTATATGAGCCGAAGCGGTTGGCGTTCCTTTCGAGGATCGCGCGCGCTTCACGCGCCGGCATGGCAGCCAGGATCGCCACGCCAGCACTGCTGACGCCGAGCGGCCGGCGCGCACCGACCTCGATCGACAGCACCTGGATTGGAAAGCTGCCCACGCGTCGCGACACGCACAGAGTATCCAATCCCGTGCGCGTGGTCAGAAACACTGTGTCGCCGATCTCTGCGGACAGTTCTGCAAGCGAGCGCTCGGCGACGACGAGCAGCTTCGAGCGTGTCTGGCGCGCCAGCGCGAGTTCGGGCACCTGCCGCCCGACCGCGAAACGATCGCTCGCCTCGATCCGTTCGACGATACCTTCCTCGATCAGCACGTGAATGATGCGATGGACGGTCGGCCGCGTCAGCCCCGTGGCGCGCACGACCTCGCGTAACGGCAATCCGTTCTCGCGGCCCGCCGCCAGAATGCGGAGAACTGCGAGTGCGCGCCGGATGGCCTGCGCGCCCTGGCGCGGGCGTTGCCGTGGCGCTGCATCCACAATCGATTTGTTGCGCTGCACCCGTTTCTCCATTGTCCACAATATGGACAAAATGGACATAATTTCCTGGACGCTGCAAGCCCCACGGTTCACATCACGCCACAACTATACGCGTTCGACATCGATCGGGAATGCGTGAACAACAACAGACGCGGCAAGCGGACTTCAGATGGGTTGGAAACATTGTTATCGTAGCGGCAATACGCCGCAGCCACATGAACAAGATGCATCGCCCGACAACGCGAAGCGCTATCGCAGCGTAGCAGCTCCGGTCGAGGCGCGTGTGCAGCGGGGATCGGCTTATGCCAAGCATTGATCCCAGGGATCTCGGCGCCGAGCAGGCCTACAGATTGCTGACCGGCATCGTGGTGCCACGGCCGATCGCCTGGGTTACGAGCCTTTCGCGCGCGAAGACCGTGAATCTGGCACCGTTCAGCGCTTTCACCTTCGTCTCGCCCAAGCCGCCGATGCTCGCCATCAGTGTCGGACGCAAGGGAAATGTCTACAAAGATACTGCGCGCAACATCCTCGATCTCGAGGAGTATGTCGTGCACATCGCCGATGCGCCGCTGATGAATGCCGTACACGAGAGCTCCGTCGAACATCCATCCGACGTCAGTGAGGTCGACGTGCTTGGCCTGGAGACGGTCGCAAGTGACCGCATCGCGGTGCCGCGACTGGCGGCGGCGCCGGTCGCGATGGAATGCCTCTTCCGGCAATGCCTCGAATTCGGCGAAACACGCAGCCGTCTGATCGTCGGGGAAGTGATCGCGTTTCACATCAGGGAGGAGCTCCTCAGCGACGGCAAGATCGAGACCGAGAAACTCAACCCGATCGCCCGGATTGCCGGGCCGCGTTACGCCCGGCTCGGTGAGATCGTCACGCTGAAGTCTGTTTTTCAAACCTCGAAGTGACCCGATGACAACAATCTCGCGAGCCGATGACATGCTTCAGGCCGACGCAGCGCCGATCGCGGCCGATCAAGGTTACACCTCGCGCGAGCGCGTCGCGATCATCCTGTCGTGCATGCTCGGCTTTGCGCTCGATCTCTACGATGTCCTCATCATGCCGTTCCTGATGGGATCGATCCAGAGGTCGCTCAACATCTCGCTTGGCCAGGTCGCCAGCGTCACCAGCCTGACATTGATCGGCTCGGTGCTGGGCGGTGCGCTGTTCGGCTGGGCCGGCGACCGGATCGGCCGCCGCCAGTCGCTCCTGCTGACCCTCGGTGTCTTCGCCATTGGCTCGATCGCCTCGGCCTTCGCCTGGGACTATGCGAGCCTCGCCATGCTGCGTTTCGTCACTGGCGTCGGGCTTGGCGGCGAATGGGGCGCCGGCATGGTGCTGTTCAACGAAGCCTGGAACAAGGAACGCCGTGGCCTGGGCAGCGCCTTCATCCAGGGCAGCGCGGTGATCGCCAGCGCCGGCGCCTCGATCGTCGGCGTCTGGGCCACGACGTCATTCAGTCTCGAATGGGGCTGGCGGATCGCACTGCTGACCGGCGGCTCGCCGCTGCTTCTGATGATCTTCATCCGCTTCTTCATGCCGGAATCAAAGGCGTGGCTGCAATTTGATCGCCAGCGCAAGGCCGGTACGGCACCAGTAGCGGCTCGCTCGACCAACACGCTGGCCGCCATGTTCGGCCGGGACCTGATCAAGGTCTCGGTGATGTCGCTGCTGTGGATGATGGGCTACATGTTCTGTTACTACGGCGTCGTCGTGTTTATGCCGACCTTGTTGCAGCGTTCGCTCGGCACCCCGCCCGATATCATCAGGAACATCTCGGTCGTCGCCTCCTTCGTCGGCGGGCTCTCCTACATCAGCATGGGATTGCTGAACGACAAATTTGGCCGGCGGTTCGGTGCGCTCGTTCCGGCGCTCGGCTGGATCGTCATGGTCGGCGGACTCTATGTTTACGGACACCAGGCCTTCGGCGGCAGCGTGCTCGGCTTCCCGATGCTCTGGATCTATTTCGCCTTCGTGATCGGTAACTCGGCGCTCGGTGTCGTCGGCACCTGGCTCTCGGAGCTCTATCCGATCGAGGTGCGCTCCACCGCCGTCTCCGTCGTCTACATGGCCGGCCGCGGCGTCGGAAGCCTCGCGCCCGTGGTGGTGCCGATGGTTGCGGCGGCGTCCGGCGGGCAACTGGCGGCGGGCATGCTGATCGTCGCGCCCGCGCTGTTCGTGTTCCTCGCCATGACCTTGATGCTTCCGGAAACGCGCGGCCGCGATCTCAGCGTTCACGCCAGCGCCAGGATCCGGCAGCAGGCGATTTGAGGGCTATTCTCGGAGGACCCTGATGAAACTCTGCACCTATCTTGTCGATGGGAAGAACCAATACGGCGTCGTCATCGGTGATGGCGTGGTCGAGCTGAGCGAGCCACTCGGCTCGGAATTTGCCGATCTGCGCAGCCTGATCGCCGCGGACGCACTCGCAAAGGCGAGGGTCGTGGCAGCGGGGCGAAAGCCGGACCGTCGGCTGAGCGAGCTGACATTGCTGTCGCCGATTCCGGCACCGGAAAAGATCTGGTGCATCGGCGTCAACTACAGGGATCGCAACGCGGAGTACAA
This sequence comes from Bradyrhizobium sp. STM 3843, assembly GCF_000239815.1. Taxonomy (GTDB): domain Bacteria; phylum Pseudomonadota; class Alphaproteobacteria; order Rhizobiales; family Xanthobacteraceae; genus Bradyrhizobium. Next base: position 26,393 of record NZ_CAFK01000257.1, read on the forward strand.
GGACAATTCGGACCTGCCGAAATATCCCAGCCTGTTCGTGCGCAATCCGTCGTCGATCGTCGGTTCGGGGCAACCAATCGAAAAGCCAAGAGTGTCTGAGCAGCTCGATTATGAAGGCGAGCTCGTCATCGTCATCGGCAAGGAAGGCCGACACATCAGCCGTGAGAATGCGTGGTCGCATATCTTCGGCATGACCCTTTGCAACGAAGGCTCAGTCCGGGACTGGCTGCACCACGGCAAGTTCAACGTCACCCAGGGGAAGAACTTTGACCGTTCGGGTAGCATCGGGCCGTGGATCGTCACCGCGGACGAGTGCGATCCAAAGGGCCCGCACGATATCATCACGCGGGTCAATGGCGAGGTACGGCAGCAGGACTCCACCGAGCGGCTGATGTTCACCTTCGACTACCTGATCTCATACCTGTCGACATTCGCTACGCTCAAGCCGGGCGACATGATCGCGACGGGAACGCCGACCGGTGCCGGCGCCCGGTTTACGCCGCCGCGCTGGCTCAAGCCCGGCGACGTCGTCGAGGTCGAGTCGACCCGGATCGGCATCCTGCGCAACGCGGTCGCCGAGGAGAAGTGAACGTGCTCGACCAGAAGACAATCGACATGCTGGCGCGCCGCCTCGACGAGGCCGAGCGCACCAAATCCCTGATCTCGATGTTCACGGCCGAATATCCGGATATGGTGATCGACGATGCCTACGCGATCCAGCGCAGCTGGACGGCCCTTCAATTGGAGCGTGGCCGTGTCATCAAAGGCCACAAGATCGGCCTGACGTCGAAAGCGATGCAGAACGCGGTCGGCATCTCCGAGCCGGACTATGGCGTGCTGTTCGCCGACATGTTCTATCAGGACGCCGGCACTATCCCTTATGACCGATTCCATGCGCCGCGCATCGAAGTTGAGCTGGCCTTCGTGCTCAAGACCGAGCTGCGCGGGCCCGATTGCACGATCTTCGATGTACTCAACGCCACCGGCTACGTCACCCCCGCGCTCGAAATCCTGGAAACGCGGATGCATCGCGTCCATCCCGAAACGAAGAAGCCGCGGACGGTCATCGACACGATCTCGGACAATGCGGCGAACGCCGCGCTGGTGGTCGGCGGCCGTCCGTTCCGCCCGCTCGATGTCGACCTGCGCTGGGTCGGCGCGCTGCTGTTCAAGAACGGACAGGTCGAGGAGACCGGCATCGCTGCCGGTGTCCTCAATCATCCGGCCTATGGCATCGCCTGGCTCGCCAACCGGCTGGCGCCGCATGGTGAGCATCTCGCTGCGGGGGAGGTGGTGCTGGCGGGGTCGTTCACGCGGCCGATCGAGATCAGCCGCGGCGATACCATCCACGCCGACTACGGTCCCCACGGATCGGTCTCCTGCCAGTTTGTCTGAAGTTGGAGTTCACCCGATGACATCGACCTCGAAGCGACGCCGCAGCGTCCATATCGGCGAGTTCAAGCACGTCAATCCGATCCCGAACGCGAGCCGGATCGGCAATCTCCTGATGTCCGGCGTCATCCTCGGACGCGACCCGAAGACTGGCGAGATGCCGGCCGACATCGAGAACCAGTGCGCGAACATGTTCGCGCATATGAGGGCTATCGTGGAGGCGGGCGGTGGCACCACGGATGACATCATCAAGATGACGGTCTGGCTGAAGGATCGCAGCCAGCGCGGTCCGGTGAACGTGGAGTGGCTGAAGATGTTTCCGGACGAGCATTCGCGTCCAGCGCGCCACGCGCTTTCCATGGAGATGGAAGGCGGCGCGCTGGTGCAATGCGACTTCACCGCCGTCATCGATTGAGGAAGAGTTTGATGCCGACCTATCTGCCATTCGATCCCAATCCGCGCACGCCCGCCAAAAAGCCGCCGCGCAAAAGCATCGACAGCCAATTTCACGTGCTGGGCTCGCCGGAGCGCTATCCGGCCCGACCAGGTGCGGCGTACCAGATGCCGAGCGCGACCTGGGAGGCCGCATTGCGGGTGCACACGGCGCTCGGCATCGAGCGCGGCATCATCGTGCAGACCACGACCTATGGCGCGGATCACGCGGTCGTGCTGGACGCTCTCGCGGCCATGGGACCGAACTACAAAGCCTGTGCCAACGCGCTGGTATTTGCCGAGCGTGACGATGCCTATCTCGCCAAGCTGAACGACGCGGGCGTCGGTGGCGCGCGTTTCAGCTTTCGCAAAGAACTGGGCGCTGTGCTGTCGGACGGCGACTATGCGCGCGCCATCGCGCGGATCAAGGAGCTTGGCTGGTACGCCAAGTTCCAGCCGGAAAAGGACGGCATCGTCGCCAATCTCGACAAGATTGCTTCGCTCGAGGTACCGGTCCTGATTGATCACATGGGGCGGCCGGACCCGGCCTTGGGTAAGAACGATCCAAATCTCCGTGCGGTGCTCGATCTGCTGTCGAAGGGCAATTTCTGGGTGATGCTTTCGCTTGGCGAGAAGACATCGAAGAAGGGGCCGCCCTGGGACGACGTGCTGCCGATCGCGCACGCCTATCTGGAGGCGGCGCCCGACCGCTGCGTCTGGGCCAGCGACTGGCCGCATCCGGTCTCGGTCGTACAGCCACCTAATGACGCCGACTTGCTCGAGCTGCTTTACCGGTACGTACCGGACGAGGCCCTGCTCGAAAAGGTTCTGGTCAAGAATCCGGCGACGTTGTTCAAGTTTTTTGACTGAACGGAGATTACATAGTTGGCACGCCGAAGGCGTGAGGAAAGCGATTCCCGGCACAACAGCGAACTTCGGGACCGTCAAGCATGTTCGTTGGCCGGTGAACGGCTTCTGAATTGCTGCCTCATCGCTGGTCAGGCGGACGCGGATCGCATCCGCCGCATGTGGATGTCCGTCCGAGTCCAGATCGGCACGGCGACGTTCTCCGAGCACTCGCTGTGAACATCCGAGCGATCGGAGCGGAACGCCTGGCAATAATTCATTATTAGTAAGCAGTTGCACGCTATCGTTAGGAAGATTGTATTCTGGGGACAGAAGATGAGCCTGCTTAGTCGTTTCAAGATCCGCACCAAGTTCGCCAGCATGGTAGTCTTGGCTGCGTTGGCAGTCTGCGCGATCGTTGGTGTGGCCAGTTTCCTTACCCGCACGCGCATGATCAACGATCGCATCGGACAACTCCACGCGGCCGTTGACCTGCTGTACGGCCAGGCGCAAATGCTTCAGGATGAAGTCGCCGCCGGAAAGATCAGTATCGACCAGGCCAAGGTCGAATTTCGCCGCATCGGCCATCATATGAAATTCAACAACGGCCAGATTTATCCGATCGCCCATAACATGGCCGATTCCTCGGTGCTGCTGAATGGTGCGGACGAAAAGCTGGAAGGCAAGGTGCTCGGCATGAAGGATGCCAACGGCGTTGTGATCTCAGAGGCTCAGATCGGTGCAGCCCGACAGGGGCCAGAGGGTGGTACAAGTTCCTATCTCTATCCGCGGCCCGGCCAAACCCAGCCGCTGCGCAAGCTGGTCTACGGCCGTGCCTTCGCGCCCTGGAACATCAGCATGAGCTACGGGGTCTATGTCGACGATCTCGACGCGGACGTAAACGCGCTGCTCTTGCGCCTTGGGACCGTCGGCAGCGGTCTCACGCTGCTGCTCGCCCTTCTCTCATGGTTGGTGTCGCGGAACGTCGTCGGCGGCCTGCATCGGCTGGAAGATCGGATGCAGGGTATTGCCGGCGGCGCCCTGGAGACGCCGGTTGCCGAGACCGACCGCGGCGACGAGATTGGACGCATGGCCCAGACGCTCGAGGTGCTGCGCCAGACCGCGATCACCGCGCGCACGCTCGAAGAGGAACAGGCCATCACCAAGCAGCGCGGCGAGAAAGAGAAGCGCGCGGCGCTGATCACGCTTGCTGACCATTTTGATGCTTCCGTCGGTCAGCTCGTTGCTCTGATGGCCTCCGGCGCGGGCGAGCTCGAAACCACTGCGAAGTCGATGACCGGGACCGCCGAAAGCACCAACCAGCGTGCATCGGCCGTCAGTCTTGCAGCGACACAGGCAAGCTCGCGGGTACAGACGGTTGCGGCCGCCGCGGAGGAGCTCTCCTCCTCGATCACCGAGATCAGCCGCCAGGTCGCACAGTCAGCCGAAGTGACCGGGCGTGCTGTCGAGAGCGCCCGGCGCACCGATACCATCGTGCGTGCGCTCTCCGATGGAGCCCAGCAGATCGAGCATGTCGCCGAGCTAATTTCAAGCATCGCCGAACAGACCAACCTACTTGCGCTCAACGCCACAATCGAAGCCGCGCGCGCAGGTGATGCCGGACGCGGCTTCGCAGTCGTGGCGGCTGAAGTGAAGACATTGGCTGGCCAGACCGCCCAGGCAACCCAGGAGATCGGCGAACGTATCGCTCAGATCCAAACCGCGACCAAGGAAGCTGTCGGTGCCATCGCTGGCATCACGTCCACGATCGAAGAAGTCAGCGCGATAACCACAACGATTGGATCGGCGATCGAGGAGCAAGGTGCGGCCACCGCGGAGATCGCGTGCAACGTGACGCAGACGGCGGAAGCTACTCGCGATGTTACCGCCAACATCGGCGGTGTTTCCACCGCTGCGAACGAGACCGGCGGCGCCGCCGGCCGCGTGCTCACCGCCGCCGCCAACCTCTCCAAGCAAGCCGAGCGACTCGCGAGCGAAGTGAACACCTTCCTCGCTGGCGTCCGCGCCGCGTAAGCTTCAACAAGGAATCGCCAAGCGTCCGCGACCCGCAGTAAAGAAGGTAGGCGCCGAGGCTCGGAGCTGTTGGTGGTTACTCAAATGACCAATTTAGCGCATAAGAGTGCGCATTGTTCATCGAATAACTGATCGCATGACCCACGACGGTTTCGTCGTCACGTCTCGCTGGGATCGTCTGCGGTGTGACTTGTTGCGGTGATCGAATGGGCGGATGAGCTTGGAGCGGCGACCTGGACCGCGCTTGCGACGAATAGTTGTGCAAATGGTCTGTTGCGCAAGCTAGCCAGTCGCCAGGTCCCATTCTCGGTGTGGCTCGTCCGCGACGGAAGCGGAGGCGCGCGCCCGGCGGATAGGCGCGCGCGAGCTGATTATGCGCGATCCGGTGCTGCACCATCTCCCGGCGGGCTTGACGCTCGTCAAGCATAAGGATCAGATCTGAACATGGCTTGGTGCAGCATAGCAGCAGGAGGCCGGCTTCGGCGTCCTCGGGATAGACCGTAAGCGCGCCGGAGCGGTCGACCTCGCCCGACAATAGGCGCGCCGCGCAGGCGAGGCACCAGCCCTGCTCGCAAATGTGGGGGCTCTCGATGCCGGCATCGATCATGCTGTAGAGCAAATATTCGTCGGCTGGGGCGTCGAACGTGAATGTCCCATCGGTACGTTCGAGCTGGATGCGAAATCGCCTGGCGCCGCCTTTATCGTTCATTATTGTGCCTCCGTCATTGCTCACCACCGGCTGTCCGGCAACGCGACCTCGCCGATCCGACCGCTTGCGTTGCAATGCGCCGCCGCGATGATGCGTGCAGCAATCGCGAGCTCGCTGTCGTCGCGGGGCGCCTGGCCTGGCGAGACTTCCGCTGCCGCTCGCGTGACTCTGTACGGACGAAGACGCGCCTGTCGTTGTCGCCTGGTGATCTGCAAGCTCCGCCGGATCGCTCAAACCAAGGGCAATCATTGCCACGGGAATCGGCAGTGCGCCGGTCGCGCGGGCAGAGGCCGTGTTCAGGCGCGCGCCGACATCTTTTTTGCGGCCGCAACGCATGTCGGCGTTTGACAATTTTGATCAATTGGTCAAATCTTCCGGAGCAAGATCGTTCTCGCACTGGTCGCTCAGCGACCGAGACTGCAGGAGGACTAGGTTGAGCAACGAACCGGCTGCCGGCCTCGCGGGCCGCAGAATCTCTGCCGAGCTATGCCGCGAGAATTTCAAGGATCTGGTCGCGCCACTCCATCCCAACGAGGCGCGCGTCGCCGCCGAGCGCTGCCTGTTCTGCTACGACCCGCCTTGCGTCGCGGCGTGCCCGACCGAGATCGACATTCCGCTCTTTATCCGGCAGATCGCGAATGGTCTTCCGGTTGCTGCTGCCAAGACCATCCTCGATGCCAACATCATGGGTGCGATGTGTGCCCGCGTCTGTCCCACTGAAAATCTCTGCGAGGGCGCCTGCGTGCGCGAGTCCTCGGAGGCGCGGGCGGTGGAGATCGGACGGTTGCAGCGCCATGCGACCGACGCGCTGCTCGCGAGCGGGCGCCAGCTCTATCGCGCCGGTCCGCCGACAGGACAGCGCGTCGCCGTGGTCGGTGCCGGTCCGGCCGGGCTGTCCTGCGCGCACGCGCTGGCGCGGGCCGGTCATCAGGTGACGATCTACGAGGCGCGTCCCAAGGGCGGCGGACTCAACGAATATGGCATCGCCGCCTACAAGGTCACCGGCGACATCGCGCAAGCGGAGCTTGCTTATGTTCTTGCCGTCGGCGGGATCACGATCGAATACGGCAAGGCGATAGGGCGCGACATCACCCTGGCCAACCTGAGAGTGGAACATGATGCGGTGTTTCTCGGCCTCGGCCTTGGCGGCACCAACGGGCTTGGTTTCGGCGAGGTGCCGGCGGGCGTCAGCGATGCCGTGGCGTTCATCGCAGCGCTGCGTCAGGCGCCGGACAAGACCGTGCTGCCGATCGGGCGCAACGTCATCGTGATCGGCGGTGGCATGACCGCGATCGATGCGGCGACCCAGGTCAAGCTGCTCGGCGCGGAATGTGTCACCATCGCCTATCGCCGCTCCAAGGCCGAGATGCCGGCCTCGCGCTATGAGCAGGACGTGGCGCAGGTGCGCGGGGTGCTGATCCGCGAGAACCTCGTCCCGGTTGCGTTCGAGAGCGCCGATGGTGCCGTCAGCGGCGTCACCTTCGAGCGGACGCGCAGCGAGGGCGACCGGCTGGTCCCGACCGGCGAGCGGGTCACGCTCGCGGCCGACCAGGTGCTGACCGCGATCGGCCAGACTCTGCTCGCGAGCGACCTCGCCGATAGCGGTGTCAGCTTCGAGAACGGCCGCATCGCGGTCGATTCTGCGCGCCGCACCAGCCTTCCCGGCGTCTGGGCCGGCGGCGACTGCGTTGCCGGTGGCAGCGATCTCACCGTGGCCGCCGTCGCCGACGGCAAGGCGGCTGCGGCGTCCATCCTCGCGGCGCTGCAGTCCGCTGCAGTGCCCGAGCACGCAGGAGCTTGAGTCGTGGCCGACCTCCGCAGCAGCTTCGCCGGCATCACCTCGCCCAATCCGTTCTGGCTCGCCTCGGCGCCGCCGACAGACAAGGCCTACAACGTCATCCGCGCCTTCAAGGCGGGCTGGGGCGGCGTGGTCTGGAAGACGCTCGGCGAGGATCCGCCGATCGTCAATGTCAGCGGTCCGCGCTATGGCGCCATCCATGGCAGCGACCGCCGCGTTATCGGTTTCAACAACATCGAGCTGATCACCGACCGTCCGCTCGAGGTCAACCTGCAGGAAATCACGCAGGTCAAGCGCGACTGGCCGGACCGCGCCGTCGTGGTCTCACTGATGGTGCCCTGCGAGGAGCCGAATTGGACCGCGATCATCAAGCGGGTCGAAGAGACCGGCGCTGATGGCATCGAGCTGAATTTCGGCTGCCCGCACGGCATGAGCGAGCGGGGCATGGGTGCTGCGGTCGGCCAAGTGCCCGAGTACATCGAAATGGTCACGCGCTGGTGCAAGGCGGCGACGCGGATGCCGGTCATCGTGAAGCTGACGCCGAACGTCGCCAGCATCCTGCCGCCGGCGGAAGCGGCAAAACGCGGCGGTGCGGACGCGGTGTCGCTGATCAACACCGTGAACGCGCTGATGGGCGTCGACATCGACCAGATGGCGCCGTGGCCGCATATCGACGGCTACGGCACGCATGGCGGCATGTGCGGCTCGGTCGTCAAGCCGATCGCGCTCAACATGGTCTCGGCGATCGCGCGCCACCCGGCGACGCAAGGCCTGCCGATCTCAGGCATCGGCGGCATTGAGAAATGGCGTGATGCGGCCGAGTTTATGGCGCTCGGCGCGGTTAACGTCCAGGTCTGCACGGCGGCCATGGCCTACGGCTTCAAGATCGTCGAGGAGATGATCGCCGACCTGTCGGAGTGGATGGACCAGAAGGGCTACGCGCGAACGGAGGATTTTGTCGGCCTTGCCGCGCCGCGCAAGACCGAGTGGCAGCATCTGAACCTGGACTATGTCGTCAAGGCCCACATCGACGAGGACCTCTGCATCAAATGCGGCCGCTGCCATATCGGCTGCGAGGACACCTCGCACCAGGCGATCACCAGCCTCAAGGACGGCCAGCGCCATTTCGAGGTGATCGAGGAGGAATGCGTCGGCTGCAATCTCTGCGCCGTTGTCTGCCCGATCGAGAACTGCATCACCATGGTGCCGCTGAGGGAAGGCGACGTCGATCGTCGCACCGGCCTGAAGGTCGGCGGCCACCGCACCTGGCTCGAACATCCGAACAATCCGATGGCGACGAGCCCGAGGCCCGCCAAATATGCCGCGGAGTAGTTCGGCTCAGTCCTGCTACGGCCCGAGCACGGCGTCGAGGATCGACTGCCGTGCCGCGGTGAAGAAGGCGGGATGATCAAGCGTGCGGCCGGTGATGGCCTCGACCTGTGTGGAGAAATCGGCGTAATGTTGCGTCGTCGCCCAGATCATGAAAATGAGATGATGCGGGTCCCGTCGCGGCAGTTTGCCCTGTGCCATCCAGCGCCGCAGCAAGGTCACCTTGCTGTCGACCTGCTGCTTCAGGTCGTCCTGCAGCACCTTGCCGAGCACCGGTGCGCCGCGCATCACCTCGATGGCGAACAGCCGCGATGCCTTGGGATGGTCGCGGGCATACTCCAGCTTCTCGGTGATGTAGTCGGTCAGCGCGATTCGCGGGTCGCTCTGCGCGTCGATCCGCGCCAGCGGCACCAGCCACATATCCAGCGTCCGCTTGAGCACCGCGAGATAGAGATCCTGCTTGGTGCGGAAGTAATACAAGAGGTTCGGCTTCGACAGGCCCGCCAGATCGGCGATGGCGTCGATGCGGGCGCCGGCGAAGCCGTCCATGGCGAATACCGAGAGCGCGGCGTCAAGGATGCGCTGCACATTGGCCTCGCCGCCGCGCGTCTTGGCCCGAGTCTCCGTATCAGGAGCCGCCGTTTTGCGGGCCTTGCGTTTCAGGATCGTGCGCGCCGCCATCAGACAGTCCGTTGCAAATCGATGAGATCGTGTAGATTGGTCCGCAGGCAGCATGCAACAGATCTGACCAGATGGTCAAATCTTGCGCAGGCGGATTGGACGCATTCGCAAGTAATGCCTTTTACGTTAGGGAGCAGGGCATGGCATACGGCTTGCTTCGATGCGCGCGATCGAGCGGCACCAGGGAAGGGTGAGCGGTGAGCGCGCAGACGGCCATCGACATTCGCAATCTGTCGCTGACTTTCCAGACCGGCGACGGTCCGGTCTACGCGCTCGCCGATGCCAATCTCACAATCGCGAAGGGCGAGTTCGTCTCCTTCATCGGCCCGTCAGGCTGCGGCAAGACCACGCTCTTGCGCGTGATCGCCGATCTCGAGCAGCCGACATCCGGCAGCATCACCGTCAATGGCCTTGCGCCACATGAGGCGCGTCTGAAGCGCCAATATGGCTACGTGTTCCAGGCTCCGGCGCTGTATCCGTGGCGCACGGTCGAAGCCAATGTGATGCTGCCGCTCGAAGTGTTCGGCCTGCCGAAAGCCGAGCGCCGTGTGCGGGCGCGCAAGCATCTCGACATGGTCAGGCTGTCGGGCTTTGCCAAGAAATATCCGTGGCAGCTGTCCGGCGGCATGCAGCAGCGCGTCTCGATCGCGCGTGCGCTGTCGTTTGAACCTGAGCTGTTGCTGATGGACGAGCCGTTCGGCGCGCTGGACGAGATCGTGCGCGACCAGCTGAACGAGCAGCTCGTCAAGCTCTGGAACGAGACCCGCAAGACCGTCGTTTTCGTCACGCACTCAATTCCCGAGGCTGTGTTCCTGTCGTCGCGCATCGTGGTGATGTCGCCGCGCCCGGGCCGCATCATCGACGTGATCGATTGCGACTTCGGTGCCGAGCGCACGCTCGACATTCGCGAAAGCCCGGAGTTTCTCAAAGTGGCCCACCGTGTCAGGGAGGGGCTGCGCGCCGGCCACAGCTACGATGACTAGCGTCGCTCTGGGGTCACCGCGCGAAGCTTCGGCCTCCCACCGGACGTGGGACGGCCTGCGGCGCGGCAGACTGGTCCCGGTGTTGACGCTGACGGCGATCGTATTGGCGGTGTGGTATCTCGCCTGTCTGCCGATGAACCGCGACCTGCCGCAGCTCGCGCGTGTCGAGGGGTTCGCCAATCGCTACGAGGTGGCCTGGAGCCTGGAGAGGCCGGTGCTGCCGGCGCCGCACCAGATCATCGGCGAACTCTATGCCTCGACCATCGGGACGCGGCTGCTGCGCGAGACCGCCGGCGGCCTCGTGCTCAATCCGCGCAATCTTCTCACCCACGCCTGGGTGACAATCTCTGCGACTCTCGCAGGCTTCGTCATCGGCGTGCTGCTCGGCATCGCGCTAGCAGTCGCGGTCGTGCACGTCAATGCGCTGCGCCGCAGCCTGATGCCGTGGATCGTGGCCAGCCAGAGCATTCCGATCCTGGCGATCGCGCCGATCATCATCGTCGCGCTCGGCTCGATCGGCATCGTCGGCTTGCTGCCGAAGGCCGTGATCTCGGCCTATCTGTCGTTCTTCCCGGTTACCATCGGCATGGTCAAGGGCCTGACCTCGCCCGACGCGATGCTGCTCGACCTGATGCGCACCTACAACGCGTCCGCGACGCAGATCTTCGCCAAGCTGCGCCGGCCGGCCGCGGTGCCGCTGCTGTTCGCCAGCCTGAAAGTGTCGATCTCGATCAGCCTGGTCGGCGCCATCGTCGGCGAGCTGCCGACCGGCGCGCAGGCTGGCATTGGCGCGCGTCTGCTCTCGGGCTCCTATTACGGCCAGACCGTACAGATATGGTCGGCGCTGGTGATGGCCGCGCTCCTCGCTGCGCTCCTCGTGGCGCTCATCACGCTCGCCGAAAGGCTGACCTTGAAGGCAATGGGGACGCGGCCATGAGTGCCATCGCGTCAGCCGCAAGCGATCGCAAGCAGGCGATGTCACTGATGGCATTGCTCGCAGCCGGAAGCCTGCTCGCCACCCTTGCACTCATGCTCGCGCATCGCGGCGCATCGGGCTCGGTCGTGATCACACTCGCACTCGCGACCTGGGCCATCGCCTGGTTTGCCAACGTCATCTGGAGCCGCTCGGAAGGTCTGCCTTCGCTACTGACTCGGCTTGCCCCGGCCGCTGTGCCGCTGCTGTTCGGACTGACGCTATTGTTCCTGTGGGAAGTGATCTGCGTCGGCTTGAAGGTGCCGACCGTGCTGCTGCCGGCGCCGTCGCTGATTCTGGCGCGGCTGTTCGCGTCGCTGCCGACGCTCGGCGCCGACTTCGTACAGACCTTCGTCCGAGCGGCCGTTCCAGGCTGGCTGATCGGCTCAGCCGCCGGCTTTCTGGTCGCGCTCGCCTGCGACCGCTCGGACTTCCTGCGCCGTGGCCTGATCCCGATCGGCAACTTCGTCTCGGCGCTACCGATCATCGGCATCGCGCCGATCCTGGTGATGTGGTTCGGCTTCGACTGGCAGTCGAAGGCCGCCATGGTCGTCGTCATGACCTTCTTCCCGATGCTGGTGAACGCGGTCGCAGGCCTTGCCGCGGCCGGGCGGCTCGAGCGCGACCTCATGTACAGCTACGGCGCCTCCTGGCTGCAGACCCTCTTGGCGCTGCGGCTGCCGGCAGCGATGCCGTTCCTGTTCAATGCGCTGAAGATCAACGCGTCGCTCGCGCTGATCGGCGCGATCGTGGCGGAGTTCTTCGGCACGCCGACGCTCGGCATGGGATTTCGCATCTCGACCGAGGTCGGCCGCATGTCGCTCGACATGGTGTGGGCGACGATCGTGATCGCAGCCATCGCTGGCTCCGCCTTTTTCGGCGCGCTGGTGCTGCTCGAGAAACGGGTGACTTTCTGGCACCCGTCCAACCGGGGTTGAGACGAGGTTTGTTGGTTAGTGGTGTTGAACAGGGGAGACGACGGATGCTGAAGAGATTGATACTCGGCGCGGCGCTGCTGGTGGGAATTGCGGCTCCTGCGTCGGCCGATGACAAGGTGACCTTGCAGCTGAAATGGGTCACGCAGGCGCAGTTCGCCGGCTACTACGTCGCCAAGGACAAGGGGTTCTACAAGGCGGAAGGCCTCGACGTCACCATCAAGCCGGGCGGTCCCGACATCGCTCCGCCGCAGGTGATCGCCGGCGGTGGCGCCGATGTGATCATCGACTGGATGCCGGCCGCGCTCGCCGCGCGCGAGAAGGGCGTGCCGCTGGTCAACATCGCCCAGCCCTTCAAGCGCTCGGGCATGATGCTGACCTGCCGCAAGGACTCCGGCGTCGCGACCCCGGCCGATTTCAAGGACAAGACGCTCGGCGTCTGGTTCTTCGGCAACGAGTATCCGTTCATGGCCTGGATGGCCAAGCTTGGCTACAAGACCGACGGCTCGGCCGGAGGCGTCAAGGTGATCAAGCAGGGCTTCAACGTCGATCCCCTCATCCAGAAGCAGGCCGCCTGCGTCTCGACCATGACCTACAATGAATATTGGCAGGTGATCGACGCCGGGCTAAAGCCCGACGAGCTCGTGGTGTTCAACTACACCGACCAGGGCGTCTCGACCATGGAAGACGGGCTCTACGTGCTCGAGAGCAAGCTGTCGGACCCGGCCTTCACCGCCAAGATGGCGAAGTTCGTCAAGGCCACGATGAAGGGTTGGGAATTCGCGCGCAGCAATCCGGACGAGGCGGTCAAGATCGTGCTCGACAACGATGCGACCGGTGCCCAGATGGAGGCGCATCAGAAGCGTATGATGGGCGAGATCAACAAGCTCACCGCCGGCTCCAACGGCAAGCTCGATCCGGCCGATTTCGATCGCACCGTGACGACGCTGCTCGGTGCGGGCGGCGACCAGCCGGTCATCACCAAGAAGCCGGAGGGCGCCTGGTCCCACGCCGTGATCGACGCCGCTCTGAAGTAAACACGCGCCATCGCCAGCCATCTCGGCTGCAGCGCCTCACGGTGCTGCAGCCATCCACTCCTGATCACCAAGCTCGACACGACCACGCCATCCAGCCGGAGGAGCGCTCATGACCATTCTCATTCGCGGCGGCACCGTCATCAACCATGATCATTCCCGCCGCGCCGACGTCCTGATCGAGGACGGCAAGATCGCAGCAGTGGCCGAGAAGTTGTCGGCGCCGACAGACTGTGAGGTGATCGAGGCCGGCGGCTGCGACATTCTGCCAGGCGGCATCGACCCGCACACCCACATGGAGCTCATGTTCATGGGCACGGTGTCGGCGGACGATTTCGAATGGGGCACCAAGGCGGCGCTGTGCGGCGGCACTACGATGATCGTCGACTTCTGCATCCCCGCTCCGGGCGAGTCGATGCTCAAAGCCTATCAGGATTGGCGCCACAAGAGCGAGAAGGCGGCCTGCGACTATTCCTTCCACATGGCGGTGACGTCGTGGACGAAGGAGACCTATGACGACATGGAAGCCGTGGTGAAGACCTACGGCATCAACACTTTCAAGCATTTCATGGCCTATAAGGGTGCGCTGATGGTGAACGACGACGAGTTGTTCAACTCGTTCTCGCGCTGCGCCGCGCTCGGTGCCCTGCCGCTGGTGCATGCCGAGAACGGCGACGTCGTGTTCCGCCTGCAGGAGACCTTGATGGGCAAGGGCGCGACCGGACCTGAAAATCACGCCTATTCGCGGCCGCCCGAGGTCGAGGGCGAAGCCACCAACCGCGCGATCATGATCGCCGACATGGCGGGCTCGCCGCTCTATGTGGTCCACACCTCCTGCCGCGAGGCGCATGAGGCGATCGCCCGCGCCCGCGCCTCCGGCAAGCGCGTCTATGGCGAGCCGCTGATCCAGCACCTCGTGCTCGACGAGGACGAATACCGCAATCCCGATTGGGACTACGCGGCGGCGCGCGTGATGTCGCCGCCGTTCCGGCCGCGGAAGCATCAGGACTCGCTGTGGGCCGGGCTGCAGTCCGGCTCGCTGCAGGTGGTCGCGACCGACCACTGCTCGTTCACGCGCGAGCAGAAGCAGCTCGGCCTGAACGATTTCCGCATGATCCCGAACGGCACGGGTGGCGTCGAGGACCGGCTGCCGGTGCTGTGGACCAAGGGCGTCAACACGGGACGGCTGACGAAAGAGGAGTTCGTAGCAGTCACCTCGGCCAACATCGCACGCATCCTCAACATCTATCCGCGCAAGGGCGCGGTCGCGGTGGGCTCGGACGCCGATCTCGTGATCTGGGATCCGGCCAAAAGCAAGACCATCTCGGCCAAGACCCAGACCAGCCGCATCGATTACAACGTGTTCGAAGGCATCGCCTGCACCGGCGCGCCGCGCATCACGCTCTCGGGTGGCCGCATCGCCTGGCAGGACGGCGAGCTGCGCGCCGAGAACGGCGACGGGCAATTCATCGCCCGGCCGCCATTCCCCGCGTCGCATGTCGCCAACAGCACCTGGAAGGAATTCTCGGCGCCCAGGCCGGTGTCGCGCAGCATGCTGGTGGTGCCATGAGCGAGACCGTGACAACTCCGGCCAAGGGCGACCGCACCAATCTGTCGATCGATCCGCAGCGGCTGTGGGACAGCCTGATGGAAACGGCGCGGTTCGGCGGCACGGCGAAAGGCGGCATCTGCCGGCTCACGCTGTCCGATGACGACCGCAAGGTCCGTGACTGGTTGAAGCGCGCCTGCGAGGCGATCGGCTGCACGGTCACCGTCGATGATTGCGGCAACATGTTCGCGCGCCGTCCCGGCAAGCGCACCGACCTGCCGCCGATCTGCATGGGTTCGCACCTCGATACGCAACCCACCGGCGGCAAGTTCGACGGTGTGCTGGGCGTGCTCGGTGCGTTTGGAAGTGATGCGCACCTTGCACGCGACAGGCTACGAGACCAACGCGCCGCTCGAGATCATCAACTGGACCAACGAGGAGGGCTCGCGCTTCGCGCCGGCGATGCTGGCCTCTGGCGTGTTCGCCGGCGCCTTCACGCGTGAGTTCGCCTATTCGCGCCGCGACCGCGACGGCAAGGCGTTCGAGGCCGAGCTGACCCGTATCGGCTACAAGGGGAGCGAGCCGGTGGGACAGCGCAAGATCGGCGCGATGTTCGAGCTGCACATCGAGCAGGGGCCGATCCTGGAAGCGGAAGGCAAGACCATCGGGGTCGTCACCGGCGTGCAGGGCATGCGCTGGTACGAGGTCACAGTGGCTGGTCAGGCTGCGCACACCGGCGCGACGCCGATGCATCTGCGCAAGAACGCGCTGCTCGGCGCGTCGCGCATGGTCGAGCAGATCCACGCGATCGCGATCAAGCATTCACCCGATGCCGTCGGCACCGTGGGGCTGATGGAGGTGCGGCCCAACTCGCGCAACGTGGTGCCGGGCGAGGTGTTCTTCTGCGTCGACTTCCGGCATCCCGATGAAGCTGTGCTGGAGACGATGGAGCAGGAGTTCCGCGCTGCGCTGAAGGACACGATCGAGCCGCTCGGGCTGACCTATGAAGAGAAGCGCATCTGGGACAGTCCGGCGGTGCGCTTCGATACGGAGATGATTGGCTGCGTGCGCGGCGGCGCCGAGAAGGCCGGCTATCTCACCCGCGACATGGTGTCCGGCGCGGGCCGCGACGCCGCCTATATCGCGCGCGTCGCACCGACCACCATGATCTTCGTTCCCTGCGCCGGCGGCGTCAGCCACAACGAATCCGAATCCACCTCGTTTGACGAGTGCGGCAGCGGCGCGCAGGTGCTGCTTGAAGCCGTGCTCGCCTATGACCGGCGCTTCGGTTGAGGACGAGTCCCAGCTCTCGATCAGCGAATGGCAGCGGCGCCTGTATTGCGCCCCGTCCGCGCATTGTGGACGAACCGGCCGAAACGCAAGGCGAGTGTCGGTAGCACCAGCAGGTTCAGCGCCATCGACGTCGACAGACCGCCGAGGATGACGACGGCCATGGGGCGGCCCTCGATGTCCCGGCCAGGCTCGCCCGCGCCGAGCGCGAGCGGCAGCAGCCCGAGGTTGGTCAGGAGCGAGGTCATGAGGATCGGCAACAGACGGTCGGCGGGGCCGCCCAGCATGTCCGGTGGCGACTGCTGCTGGATGTCGATCGCGCCCCCAAGACCTCGCCGAGTCCGCCGCCCCGCAGGGCGGGGGCGAGTCGATCCTGGTTGTCGAGGATGATCCGTTGGTCCGCCGCAACGTCGTCGTTCAACTCGAGAGTCTCGGGTACACGGTGATCGCGGCCGGCAATGCCGTTGAAGCGCTGGAATTGGCGGATCGGGGTGTTCCATTCGATCTCCTGTTCACGGACGTGATCATGCCTGGCGGCCTGAACGGACGGCAACTTGTCACCGAAATTCTCAAGCGTCGGCCCGGCGTTCCCGTCCTCTACACATCGGGATATCCGCGGAACACCATCATTCACCAGGGTCGGCTCAATCCGGACGTTGCCGTTCTCAGCAAGCCGTACCGGAAATCGGATCTTGCGCGGATGATCCGCTAAGTCATCGCGGCGCGCACAGATGCGTAGGCGGCTGCGAACTGGTGCGCCTGACGCAGGGCGTGAAAAGCACCTAGAGGCGGAAAATGCACGCTGAACCTAGCCCATGCCCGTAGTATTGAAATCGCAACAAATGCGACTGCCGCTCCGAGCGCACCAAGGGGGCATAAGTCATTGATCCGAAGAAGATTCGCCAAGACTTATTCCCACATTGTTACCCGCGGCGAACGTTAGCGAGCAGATTTCCTTTTGCCTCGTGTGTCGTGCTCTTTCTTGCACTGTCGCAAGTTTGTTTGGACGACGCGCCCGCGTCTGAAAACCTCTATCTGCTCAGTTGGGGCCAAGGGCTTAGCCCAGCGTAGACATCGGCGGGTCGGAATTCTTGCGGTGGTTCCAGGTTTGATTAGCAAAGGCTCTACCGCCAGACATTGAGGCCTGCCGGCGTCATGCCGGCACCTCCGAGCGCGCCAAACCAACTTTGAAGCTTTGAAATCTCACTAAATTCCGAGTTGTTGGCCGCGGAATCCAACTGCTCCGTTCGGGCGCCCGGTGAGGCCATTTCCGAATCAAGGTAATGCAGTGATCAGCCCGAGTGCAGCGTCGCCGATTACCATTCCGTTCCTTGCCGACCATCCTTTTTGAAACGCGCCGGCGGTCTGTTCGCTTTGCGACGACGGCACTCGGATGATCGGAATTGCCTTGGGGTCGTTCCAGTCCACCGCCTGAATGCATTTGTCAAAGAACTAGTTTCCCGATAGCCCAGCAGCCACGCTATTTCGGAAACCGGCAACTCGTGGTCGCTCAAATATCGTTTGGCGAGAGCGGCCCTCAGTTTTTCTAGCATATCCGCGTAGGTAACGTCCTCGTCACGAAGTTTCCGCGATAGCGTTCGAGAACTCATACCAAGCTGGCGCGCGACTTCCGACGCATTGGCTCTGCCGTGAGGAAGGAGCTGCACTATTATTCGCTCCACGTTTGAACGAATGCTCGCGCGCTCTTTTGGCCGGGAAGCAAGGGCTTCGTCCGCGTATCGTCGCAGCAACTTGTTTAGATAATTGTCGCGTCCCACAATCGGAAGCGATGCCGCGGATAGCGGAAAGGTGATCTCGTCAGCATCAGCGCCAAATTCAACATCAGCCCCAAAAAAGATTTTGAATTCCACCGGCGGCTCATCGCGAAAATGCCTGACTCTCAATTTGTGTGGGGTCAGCGTGTTGTCTGTCATCTGTCGGCAGATTCGCACCAGCGTAACCAGCCAGAACTCAAAGTGATGCCGGTCCGACGATCGGTCAACACTTATGTAATCGAGACCGATGGTCGCCGTTCGACCCAAGCTGAAACGCAGGCGCACACCTTCATTGTTGATTTTGCTGTAGCGCTCGCAGTTGCGGAGAGCATCCGCAAGATCCGCAGAGGACGCCATCACATAGTAAACCAGACCGAGCTCGCGCAGGTCGAAGTCATGTGCCAGGTGAAATCCGAAGAATTCGTCCTGAAGCTCACGGGCGGCTATTTCCAGAACTTTGATCTCGGTGCGCACCTCAAGCCGAGTACCCGGGTCATCGGCCTCCTGGACGGTCAGTCCGGCGCCCGACATCACGGGCCTGGGGTCTTTGCCTAACTTGCGCAGCTGGGCCAATGCTAGGCGAGCGATCCCTCCAGTGGCGCTCGGTATCCTGCCGAAACTTCTGGGTGTGACGGGGTGCATGTCTCCCAACCGGTCCAATCAGGGCTACGACGCCAAAAGCCAAAATCATTGGCTCGCAATCACAAGATTTTCTCTTTAGCGCGTCCTAAAAATCACCCTGATTTTTTCCGGGCCGGTTTGCGCCCTATTGATTTGGGTCAAGAAAGCCCGAAAACGCTGATAGGCCAATTGCCAATCCACGCTCCTGAAGATGCTGGCTATTGTCTGCGGCAGCAGGACGGCGAACATGATTGTTAATCAAGAGATGGCGGCTGCGGCGCGCCAAGTCGACCGCTCAGGATTCGGGAATCTGCCTGCAAATCCCGAACTTGAATGTACGGGCGCTTGCATCCACGACCTCGCGCGACGGGAGGCGTAACGCAATGCCGTCGATCAGAGAGTGGCTAGCTTCGCTCGGACAGTCCGAGTATGCGGACCGCTTTGCAGAACACCGTATTGACTTTTCGATCCTTCAGGACCTCACGGACAAGGATCTCAAGCAGGATCTTGGCATCATACCTCTTGGAGATCGCCGGAAATTGCTCCGAGCGATTGCCGAACTTGCCGGAGCCGCCCCCATCACACCAAAACATGCGCCTGGGTCAGAACCGGGCCAGCGGGACGAAGCCGAGCGCCGGCAAGTCACGGTGATGTTCGCTGATCTGGTCGGTTCGACCGCGCTCGCCGCCGGCATGGATCCCGAGGATTTGCGAGAGGTCATTTCGGCTTACCAGAAATGCGTCGCCGACGCCGTGCACCACTTCGGCGGGTTCGTCGCCCGATGTGTGGGGGATGGTGTCCTCGTGTACTTCGGTTATCCGTACGCCCATGAGGACGACGCCGAGCGTGCTGTGCGGGCTGGGCTTGATCTGGTTACGGTCGTTGCGGGCCTCAGGACGCCTGCGCGTCAGCAAGTCCGGGTCGGCATTGCGACCGGAGTGGTTGTTGTCGGGCACCTGATCCCATCGGGTGAGGCGGAGGAGCGGGGCATGGTAGGCGAGACGCCGAATCTTGCGGCGCGCCTGCAAAGCATCGCCGAACCGGACACGGTCGTCATCGCCGAAAGCACGCGAAGGCTTCTCGGCAGTTTCTTTCAGCTCGATGACCTCGGGATAAGGAGCCTCAAAGGTATCGCCGGGCCGGTGCGGGCGTGGGCGGTGTTGCGGGCGAGTTCCGTGACAAGCCGCTTCGAGGCCCTGCACGCGACTGGCTTGACCGCCCTCGTCGGACGCGAACAAGAAATTGAATTGCTACGGCGGTGCTTCTTCAAGGCAACGGACGGCGAAGGCCAAGTCGTACTACTCTCTGGCGAAGCCGGTATCGGGAAATCACGACTCATGAGCGCGTTTGCGGGACTTCTTGCTGGCGAGCCCCACATACGCCTGCGCTTTTCCTGCTCCCCACAACACGCTGACAGCCCGCTTTACCCGATCATGGACCAGATCGAACGTGCCGCCGGACTGGCGCGCGAGGACACCCCGAGCACGAAACTCGATAAACTCGATGGATTACTCAAACAGACCTCGACATCGACGCAAGACGCCGCACTCTTTGCCGTAATGCTATCGCTCCCACACGACCCACGCTTTCCCGTGGTCGAGCTCACTCCGCAGCAGCGCCGGCAAGGAACGCTGCAAGCACTCACCCGGCAAGTGGAGGCTTTGGCCCGCTCCTGTCCGGTGCTGATGGTTTTCGAGGATGCGCATTGGGCCGACCCCACCAGCCTGGAATTGCTGGGTCGGGTGGTAGACCGGATTGAAGCACTAAACGTGTTGTTGATCGTAACCTTCCGGCCGGAATTCAAGCCCGGCTGGGTAGGTAAGCCGCACGTGACCTCCCTCAGTCTCAATCGGCTGGCGCGCCCCGAGGTCGGCGCCATTATCGACCACATCGTCGGAAACAAGGCGCTGCCGGTGGACATACGGCAGGAAATCATCGAGCGCACGGACGGCATCCCCCTGTTCGTGGAAGAGATGACGAAGGCGGTATTGGAAGCGGAGAGCGAAAGCGAAGCACGGCGGACCGCCGCCCTGGTTCCTTCGCCGGCATTGGCGGTCCCCGCAAGCCTGTACGCATCCTTGATGGCACGGCTCGACCGGCTCGGCCCCGCCAAGGAGTTGGCGCAGATCGGGGCGGCGATTGGACGCGAGTTCTCCCATCCCCTGCTGGCGGCGGTCGCGCACAAGCCGGAGGCGGAACTGCAAGCGGCGCTTGAGCGTCTCATTTCGGCTGGTTTGCTACTCCGGCGCGGTGGCGTGCCGTACCCAACCTACTATTTCAAACATGTGCTGGTACGGGACGCGGCTTACAGCACGCTGCTGCGCGAGCCAAGATATGCGCTCCATGCCAGAATCGCCGAGACCCTCGAAAGTCACTTCACCGATATCTCCGAGAATCGACCCGAGCTGATTGCCCATCATTACCGCGAGGCGGGCGATGTGGCAAAGGCGGTTGCCTATTTGTCCGCCGCCGGGGACCGCGCGCTGTCGGACTCGGCGTTGAAGGAGGCGTACGAGCACATCACTCAGGCTCTGCAGCTGATTTCCGCATTGCCCGACAATGACATCCGACGGCGTGGGGAGTTGAAGCTGCAGACTGCGCTCGCCCGAACGCTGCAAGAACAGAAGGGCTACGCCGACCGACAAGTGGGTGAGGCCTACATCAAGGCGAGCGAGTTCTCGAAACGCTTGGGCGATGCAGGAATGCATCTCGCGGCGCTCTATGGGCTCTGGGCGTATCATTACCTCAGTGGCCAACCCGCCGCGATGCTGGAGCAGGCCAATGAATTCCTGGCCTTCGCCGAACGCGAAGGCGAAACGGGCCCGATCATGGTCGGGTACCGACTGGTCGGAACTTCCCGTCTGATCAACGGATACATCGCGGGCGCGAGCGACGCACTGTATCAGGCGCTCGTGCGCTACGATCCCGACATGCACGACGCCGCCTCGCCGGTCGGGCGAAGCCTACGCGCGCGCTTCGGCCACGATGTGGGCGTGACGATGTACTCGTATCGATCATGGGCGCTTTGGCTCTCCGGCCAGCCCGCGGACGCGGAGAAGGCTGCGGAAAGTGAGTTGGAACGAGGTCAGGCGCTGGAGCGCGACGATCAGTCACGTCTCTATGCGCTATGGCATGCCGGGATCACCTACGTGCTGCTGCGCAATGTGGACAAGGCGGCAGAGATCGGAAGTAAACTGACCGAACTCGCCAATGATCGCCAGCTTCGGTATTGGCAGGCACTCGCCGACTTTTTGTGCGGCTGGTGCGCCATGCGCGCAGGCCGAGCGGGAGATGCGGTCGGGCTGCTGCAAGAGGGGCTGCAGCTTTGGGCGCAAACGGGCTCACGGATATTTCGCCCGATTTGCCTGGCGTTCCTCGCCGAGGCCTATGCCGCAGACAAGCCGGACCTGGCTCATCGCACGTTCGAGGAGGCGCTTCGGACTGCGAGCGAAACTGGCGAGCGATGGGCTCAACCGGAAATTCATCGCTTATTCGCCGATCTCCTTATCCGCGGTGGATCGAGCGCCGAGGCGGTCGCCCATTACGAACAGGCGATCGCCGTCGCCCGCGAGCAGGGATCGCGATCGTTCGAACTGCGCGCGACAACGAGCCTCGCTCGTGTCTTGTCCGATCAGGGTCGGCACGCGGAGGCATATGATCGCCTGCTGAACATCTATCGGTTCTTTGACGCAGGGCGGGATGCGGCGGACTTGGTCGATGCGAAGGCCCTGCTCGATGGGTTGTCGTCCTCGCCGCAGCCCGGGCAATAACGTGCTAGCTGCTGAAAAGCACCCTAGGGGGGAAATGCAATTCGCGGACTTGCCTTGCTCTCCGAGGCATTGAAAGTCCAAACACTTCCCCGCCCTCCGAGCGCACCATTTCCTCACGTTTACCATTGAAATCCCTCAACTTTTTTTCCGGAAATTACTGATCGGTATTACTGCTCCGTTCCGGTCCGCCGACGAACACCTGCTCGCCAATGACCCCGGCAGCGCGTGCTGCCCGCAGACTCACGGCGAAGTCAGGATGGATCGGCACCGACGCGACGGTGCGGCCCTGTCTCTTCTCAGCGGCGATCTGGAAAGCCATCTGCTTGATTATCTTCATCAGGTGCGGCGGTCCGAACCGGGAGGCGCCGCCGACACGCAACATCGTGTGCGCGAGAATATCGATCATAAGGCGCGCCTCGGTGCCGAGGGGCCAGCGATCCCGATAGGCCGCCAAGTCCTGATCGGTCCATGGGATCCAGCCGCCGCTCTCCCGGCTTGCTCGCGCCTTAGCCGATTTCAGGCCGATTGTCGGATCATCATCCTCGTCGAGAATATCGCGTTCTGAATCCATGGCTCATCCGGCGAGAAACCCGCCATCCACGGCAACGACGGTGCCGGTCGCATATTGCGAGGCCGGCATGCAAAGGAAGGCGACCGCGCCGGCAATATCCTCCGGCTGTCCCCAGCGCTTGAAGGCGGTGCGGTCGGCGATGCGCTGATAATGCGCCAAGTCGGTGCGGCCGGCGGCGTTGATCGCGGTCTCGATATAGCCGGGCGCAACCGCGTTGACGCGGATGCCTTCCTCGGCCCATTTCAAGGCTAGCGCCTTGGTCAGCATCACGACGCCGCCCTTGCTGGCGCAATAGGCCGGAATGCGCGGCAGCGCCAAGGTCGCATTCATCGAGGCGATGTTGACGATCGAACCTTTGGCCTCCGCGAGCAGTGCGTGGAACGCCATGCAGGTGCGGAATGTCCCGGTGAGATTGACGTCGATCACCTTCACGAATGTCTCGATCTCGAATTCCTTGTCGCGCGCGAGAATGCCGGCACAGTTGACCAGCGCATCGACGCGCTTGTGAGTCCCGGCGAAGGACGTCACGGCCGCATCGTCGGTGACATCGAGCGTCACCAGCGTGAGGCCCGCGCGCGGCTGGAGCAGCGTGCGGGTAAGATCGGCTTCGTTGGCGCCGGTTGCAGTGACCGTCGCGCCGAGATCGCAAAACTGGTTGCTGATCGCAGCGCCGATGTCGCCGGCGCCGCCTATCACTACGGCATGAAAGCCGGGCGCGAGAGAAAAATTCGAACTCATGGGGAGGATCTCACTTCAGGGATTTCGGAGGCGGGGCCGTCGACTCGCGAACCACCAGCGAGAAGTCGATCTCGCGATGCATGATGGTCTGCTCGCCGGCCAGGCTGCGCACCAGATATTCGCCGGCGCGCTGCCAGGTTTCTCCGGTCGGCACGTGGATCGTGGTCAGGCTCGGCCGCAAATGCCGGCTCCAGTCGAGATCGTCGAAGCCGACGACGGAAAGGTCGCGGGGCACGGAGAAGCCGTCGCGCTCCGCCTCGAGCAGCACGCCATAGGCGATGACGTCGTTGCCGCACACCACGGCCGTCGGGCGGTCCTTGAGGTTGAGGAGATAGCGCGCCGCCTCACGCGCGTCGTCCAGCGTATAGGGCACCTCGACATGCCATTGCGGGGGAAGCTCGATACCGCTTTCCGCCAAGGCGCGGCGAAATCCCGCGACGCGCGCGCTGGCGCGGTCGTTGTTGCGCTGGAGCGCAGAGACGATCCCGATGCGGCGATGGCCGAGCTCGATGACGTGCGCGGCCGCGCGATGGGCGGCGGCTTCGTTGTCGGTGCCGACGCAAGGGTAGGGCCGGTCAGGCTGGTAGATGCCGACATTGATGAACGGCACCGAATTGTCCGCGAGCAGCTTTCGCAGTCCGTCATGGTGGCAATCGCCGCGCAACACGAGGCCGTCGACACCGCGGCTGACCAGATTGCGCGCCTGCTGCAATTCGACGTCGAGATCATAACCGCTCGTGGTGAGGAACAGCATGTATCCGACCGAGGACAGATACTGCTGCAGCGAGGCGATGCCGCGCGCGAACATCGTGTTGTCGATCGTCGGCACGATCGCGCCGAGGGTGCGCGAACGCCTTGAAGACAGGATGCGCGCCGGTGCGTGCGGGATGTAGCCGAGCGCGTCGATGGCCTGGTCGATGCGCGCACGTAAGGAGGGGCTCACCGCATCGGGATTGTTGAGGGCGCGCGAGACCGACGCGGTCGAAACGCCGGCCCGGGCCGCCACGGCGCGGATGCCCTGTTTCGCAGATTTGGCGTTGGTCAGTCTCATGGATGTAACGTTACATGGTGCAGTGCGAACCGCAAAGTAGCGAGAATATCGCAAATCTGGCGCAGATTATGTGCATTGTCCATTGCTTGACACCACCATTGTGAGGTCTATTTTGTAACCGTTTTCAAAGGGTTTTAAACCTGTTCAAAATGGTCCGTCAGCTTAAGGCGGCCAGCCGGGAGGAGAGTTCGATGAAGGCCAGGATGCTCGCGACGCACGTCGCGTTGCCCGTTTTCGCGATTGCCGCGATGACTGCGCCGTCGCGCGCAGCCGATTTCGACTGGATGAAGTTCAAGGGCAAGACCGTCACCTTTCTTGCCAACAACAATCCGGTCTCGCAGGCGCTGCTGACCTACAAGGCCGATTTCGAGAAGCTGACCGGCATGACCCTGAAGGTCGACGGTTATCAGGAACAGCAGATGCGCCAGCGTCTGGTCACGGTCATGAATGCGAACAGCGACGAGGTCGACGTGTTCATGACGCTGCCCTCGCGCGAGGGCGAGCAGTTTGCCGCCGCTGGCTGGTACAGCGATCTCACCGCGATGGCCAAAAACGAGGTGGCCAAGGATTATGACCCGAACGGACTAAGCCAGGCCTTGCTGAAGGCGGCCACCTTCGGCGGCAAGCTGACCAGCATGCCAATGAACATCGAAGGTCCAATCTTCTATTACCGCACCGACATCTTCAAGAAATGTGGTCTCGAGGCACCGAAGACCATCAAGGAGGTCGAGGCGGCCGCCGAGAAGATCAAGACCTGCGACAGCACGCTGACGCCGTTCGTCTCGCGCGGCCTCAAGCCCGCGGTCGCCTACACCTTCAGCAACATGCTGCACAACATCGGCGGCAGCTATATCGCGAATGGCAAATCGAACCTTTGCTCGACCAAAGGCAAGGAAGCGCTCGACACTTATAGCCGACTACTGCGTGACTTCGGCCCGCCCGGCGTCGTCAACTACAGTTTTCAGCAGATTTCCGCGCTCTATCGCAGCGGCCGAGCTGCGATGGCGTTCGAATCCTCGAACGAATTGCGCACGGTGATGGAAGGCGGCGCGCGCTTGAAGGACACTGGTCTGTTGCCGTTCCCCGCGGGCGATGCCGGCCAGGTGCCGACCACGATCGGCTGGGGCATGGCGGTGTCCTCCCACAGCAAGCAGCCGGATGCGGCCTGGTATTTCGTGCAATGGGCGACAAGCCCGGAGGTGCAGAAGAAAATGGCGCTCCAGGGCATTGCCCCGCCGCGTCCCTCGGTCGCCAATGACCCCGAATACCGCAAGTGGATCGACGAAGAGCCGGTCCGCAAGGAATGGCAGGCCGCGCTCGACGTGCTCGCCACCAAGGGCTCATCCGAAGTCGGCTATCCCATCGTCGCCAATCCGCAATCGCGCGAGTTCATCGGCCAGGCGGTGCAGGATTTGATCCTGAAGCAGAAACCGATCGACCAGGCCTGCGCGGATGCCGACAAGGCGCTCGACGCGCTTATCGCGCTGAACTAGCCGCCCGATGACGGCTGGCTTCGCACCGGCCGGAAGCTCATTCGATCGAGGACACGAATGCATGTCTGACACGGCTGCGACACTCACGCAGGACCGGCAGAAGCTGGAAATGGCGGCGCTTTCGGCGCCGGCCGTGATCTTCACGGTCGCGATGATCGCGTTTCCGGTCGTCTACACGATCTGGCTCGGCTTCCAGACCTTTTCCTCGACCGGCAAGCAGTCCTTTGCGGGCCTCGCCAATTATTCGAAGCTGGTCTCGGACATCGAGTTCTGGCACGGGCTGTGGATCACGATCGCGCTGTTCGTGCTGTCGCTGACGCTCCAGCTCGTCTTCGGCATCTGGCTCGCGTTGGTGCTGTTCCACGCCAGGCGACTGCCGGGCATCGTGCGCTCGCTGTTCATCTCGCCCTTCATGATGCCGCCGGTGGTGGCCGGCATGATGTGGCTGGTGATCCTCGATCCGTCGCTTGGCGCTGCGAACTATATCCTGCAATCGTTCGGCCTGCCACCGTCGGACTGGCTGGCCTCGCCGTCCCTGGTCATTCCGACCGTCGCGCTGATCGACAGCTGGCAGTGGACGCCTTACGTCGCGCTGATCGTGCTGGGCGGATTGCAGTCGCTGCCGCCGAGCGTCTACGAGGCTGCACAGATCGACGGCGCATCGCCGTTCAAGACGTTCCAGCGTATCACGCTGCCGCTTCTGCTGCCGACCATCGTGACTGCGGCGATCCTGCGCAGCGTCGATCTCCTGCGCTTCTTCGACATCATCTATATCACCACCCAGGGCGGCCCGGGCAATGCGTCGAACACGCTCAACATCTACGGCTTCCGGGTCGGCTTCGAGTTCTTCAACATCGGCTATGCCAGCGCCCTGATGCTGACGCTGACGGCGATCGTGTTCGGCGCCGTGCTTGCCTTCAACCGCCTGCGCAGCGCCGTGGCGTGGTGACGTCATGAACGATGCCGCCAACACCGACCGCTGGATCCGCTGGCTCAACACATTGCAGCTCGTGCTCGCCGGCGTGCTGATCATGGCGCCGACGGTCTGGATGGTGCTGTCCTCGTTCAAGCCATCCTTCGAGGTCACGGCCTATCCGCCGACGCTGATCTTTTCGCCGACGCTCGAAAACTATGTCGAGCTGACCAGGACCACGCCGTTCCTCAGCTACGCGCTTAACAGCCTTGTCGTCACCGTCGGTTCGACCGCGCTCGGGTTACTGTTCGGAATTCCCGCCGCTTTCGCCGTCTCCTGGACCCGCATCTCGTGGCCGGCGATCCTGACGCTGGCCGCGCGCATGGCACCCGGGACGCTGTTCCTGCTGCCGTGGTATGTGATGTTCCGGCAAATCGGCATGATCGGCTCCTACACTGCGCTGATCCTCAGCCACGCAGTCATTACGCTGCCGATCGTGATCTGGGTTCTGTTGCCGTCCTTCGATGCCATTCCGCGCAGTGTTTTCGAGGCGGCGCAGGTCGACGGATGCAGCGTCACGCGTATCCTCTGGCGCATTGCGATGCCGCTGGTGGCATCAGGCATTGCGGTCTCGGCGATCCTCGCCTTCGTGTTTTCGTGGAACTACTTCCTGTTTGCGCTGGTGCTCTCCAATGGCGACACCAAGACGTTGATCGCGGCAGCCTTCAACTTCATCGGCGAAGGCTCGACGCAATGGGGCGCTCTCATGGCAGCTGCGACGCTGATCGCATTGCCGCCGCTGGTGCTGGCCGCTCTGGTTCAGCGCTGGCTGGTGTCCGGACTGACGCTCGGTGCAGTGAAAGGCTAGGTATCTGATGAACGTGTCCGCCCGTCCAAATTCGGTCATGCAGGCCGCGGTCTTTCACGGCAACGACCGCATCACCATCGAACGTGTGGCGATGCCGGACGTCGGCACTGGCGAGGTGCTGGTCCGCGTGTCGCGTACCGCGCTGTGTGGCTCGGACTTCAAGCTCTGGCACAAGGGAGCCGAGTTCACCGCCGGCCACGAGATCTTTGGCGTGGTCGAGCGGCCCGGTCACCGCCTGCATGGCCGGCGCTGCGCCGTCTACATTCCCTTGCACTGCGATCGCTGTGCAGCCTGCAAGCGCGGCGACACCCAGATGTGCCTGGAAGTCTCCAGCCTGATCGGCTGGAACAGGCCGGGCGGCTATGCCGAATATGTGCCGGTGCCGGAAAACTGCCTGCTGCCGGTGCCCGATGATATCGAGGACAGCCTCGCGCCACTTTTGCTCGACACGATCGGCACATCAGGTCACGCCGTGCGCTTCGTCAGTCGCGTGGTGCCAGCGAACGAAGCCGGGCCAGTTCTTGTGATGGGCGCGGGGCCCGTCGGCCTTGGCGTCGTGCTGGCGCTCCGCGCGCTCGGCTATGACGATGTCTACGTCGCCGATCCCAATGCAGCGCGATTGAAGATCGCGCAATCCTTCGGCGCAAAGGCCCACCCCGTCGGCGACACCTCCAGGCGCTTTGAGCTGATCATGGAATGCTCGGGGGCGCATGCGGCGCGCAATCTCGGCATCGAGCTCGTACTGCCACGCGGCGCGCTGGTGCTGGTCGGCGAGAACGCCGCGCCCTGGACCATCGAGGAAGGCAAGGTCTTCCGCCGCAAGGATTTCTACATGATCCGGACCTTCTACTTCCCGGTCTCGGATTTCGAGCCAAACGTCGAGCTGCTGCGCAAGTACAAGGACGAGTACCGCGTCCTCGTCGACGGCGAGTTCGGCTTACAGACTCTGCCCGAAAATTTCGCCCGCTTCGCCAAGGGCGAACTGATCAAGCCTGTGCTGGCGTTGGGCTGAGCGATCATGGCCTCGATCTCGATCCGCAACCTGGTCAAACGCTACGGTAATTTCACCGTGATCCCCGATCTCAATCTGGAGATCGCTGACCACGAGTTCGTCGTCTTCGTCGGCCCGTCCGGCTGCGGCAAGTCGACCTTGCTGCGGATCATTGCCGGCCTCGAGCCGATTTCGTCCGGAGACCTCTATATCGGCGATAAGCGGGTCAATGGCGTCCGGGCCGCGCAGCGCGACATTGCGATGGTATTCCAGGATTACGCGCTCTATCCGCACATGCGCGTCTACGACAACATGTCGTTTGCGCTGGAACTGCGGGGCACGCCGAAGGCGGAGATTGACGCTCGGGTGAAGCGCGCCGCAGCCCTGCTGCACATCGAGCCTTATCTGGACCGCAAGCCGAAGGAGCTGTCCGGTGGCCAGCGGCAGCGCGTCGCCATGGGCCGCGCCATCGTGCGCAATCCCAAGGCGTTCCTATTCGACGAGCCGCTGTCCAACCTCGACGCAAAGCTGCGCGGGCAGGTGCGCGCCGAGATCAAGGCGCTGTCACAGGAGCTGAAGACCACCATGGTCTTCGTGACCCACGACCAGATCGAGGCCATGACCATGGCCGACCGGATCGTGGTGCTCCAGAGCGGCACCATCCTGCAATACGACACGCCGGAGACGGTTTACGAGCGGCCGGCCAACCAGTTCGTCGCCGGCTTCATTGGTTCGCCCGCCATGAACTTCTTCCCGGTCGAGTGGCGCGACGAGCGTGCGATCCTTTCGCAGGGTGCGACAGCGGTGCCGCTGGACGGCGAGACCGCAGGCCGCCTGCGTCAGCCCGGCAATGCCGTGCTCGGCATTCGCCCTGAGCATTTCGCCGTCGTGACCGACGCCGATGGCATCGCCATCAACGTCAAGCTGGTCGAGCCGCTGGGCTCGGATACGCTGCTCCACTTCGATCTCGCCAACGTCTCCGCCATCGCGCGGGTCGACCCGTCGCTGCGGCCGAAGATCGGCGATCGGCTCAGCCTCCGTCCGCAGCCGGGCAAGACGCATTTGTTCGATGCCGCCAACGGACAGGTTTTGCGGTGAGCGCGTCGGTCAACATCGGCAATCTCTCGGCGCTGGCGGACGTCGCGTCCAAAGCCAAGCCTGTGCACGTGATCTGTCTCGGGCTGTCGGCGCTTGACCTGGTCTGGCGCGTCGACCGGCCGTTCGCGGGCGGAAGCGAGAAGATCAAGGCCGTCGAGTACGGCACGCTCGGCGGCGGCATGGCCGCCAATGCGGGCGTTGCGGTGGCAAAGCTCGGCGCGTCCGTCGCGTTCTGGGGGCGGGCAGGGAATGACGCCGCGGGTCAGGAGATGAAATCGGCCTTCGCCGCTGAAGGTGTCGACGTCGAAAACTTTCGGCTGTTTCCGGAAGGGCGCTCCTCCGTTTCAGGCGTCATCGTCGACAGTTCCGGCGAACGGCAGATCGTCAATTTCCGCGGGCTTTTCCCGGAAGCCGCGGACTGGCTTCCACTCGACGCCGTCGCGCACGCTTCGTCCGTGCTGGTCGACCCGCGCTGGGTCGAGGGCGCCGCGACGCTGTTCCGGGAAGCGCGCTCGCGCGGCATTCCGACCGTGCTCGACGGCGACGTGGCGGATCCCGACGTGTTCGAGCGGCTGCTGCCGCTGACCGACCACGCCATCTTCTCCGAGCCTGCGCTCACGGCCTTTGCCGGATCTGCGAAGGACGAGTCCCTCGCAGCGCTGGCGCGTTTCGGCTGCCGCGTCGTCGCCGTGACGCGCGGCGAGGATGGCGTGAGCTGGTACGAGAGTGGCCACCTGCACAGGCAGGCCGCCTATGCCGTCGACGTCGTCGATACCACGGGCGCAGGCGACGTCTTCCACGGGGCCTATGCCCTGGCGATCGGCGCTGGTCTCAACGTGCGCGCCGCCATGGCGTTTTCGGCGGCCACGGCTGCCATGAAATGCCGCCACCCCGGCGGCCGCAACGGAATCCCCACCATCAACGAGTGTCTTGTATTTATGAGGACGAAGCCATGAGAACGATTGGAAAGAACCGCGGCCTGGCACGGCTTGCTGACGCGGATGGCCACTTTCGCATGGTCGCACTAGATCAGCGGCCCCCACTGTTCGATGCCATCGCCAAGGCAAAAGGCATCACGCGGGAGCAGGTCGAATATTCCGACGTCACGGCGGCCAAGCGCCTCCTCGTCGAGAACCTTGCCCCGCATTGCAGCTCGATGCTGTTCGACCCGAACTTCGCTGTGCCTGCCGCGATCGACCTGCTGCCGCCGCGCTGCGGACTGATCATGACGCTGGAGGAGCATCGCGTCGAGGAAACCGCGGGCGGCCGCAAGTCGCGCGCGATCACCAATTGGAGCGTGGAAAAGATCCGCGCCATGGGTGGCGACGCCGTCAAGGTCCTGGCCTGGTACCGGCCGGACGCCGATGCCGCGGTGAACGAGCACCAGAAGACGTTCGTGCGCGAGATCGGCGAGGACTGCGCCCGCCACGACATTCCCTATGTGCTCGAACTTCTGGTCTATCCGTTCCTCGGCAGCGCCAATCACACCGCCGACTACGTGGAATCGCCGGGCAAGCTTTCGGGTCTCGTCATCGACAGCGTGCGCGAGTTTGCCAAGCCCGAATACGGCGTCGATCTTCTCAAGCTGGAGAGCCCGCTTGCGGCCAACGGCCTGCCGGCCCGTGATGGCAGCGCGGAAGAAAAGGCTGCGCAGAAGGAGTTCGATGCGATCGGCGACATCTGCCGCGAGCGGAGCATTCCCTGGGTGTTGCTGTCGGGTGGCGCTGTGCCCGAAAAGTTCGAACGCGTGCTCGACTACTCCTATGCCGCGGGTGCGAGCGGCTTCCTGGCGGGCCGCACCATCTGGCTCGATGCCGTCCTGAAGAATTTCCCGGACCGCGCGGCGGTGTCGGCGAGCCTGCGCAAGGATGGCCTCAATGTGCTCGAACGGCTCAGCGAGTTGACTACGGCCAAGGGCACGCCCTGGAAGGCGCGCTATCCGGTGTTCACCGATATCAAACAGGAAGGTGACTTCGCGCGCGCCTACTGAGATTATGGCGGCTCCGCGCGGTCTCGCAGGATCTGCAACATGACTGACAGCTTCACCATCCGCTCGATCGAGGCATTCTGCTATCGCTATCCCTTGGCGACGCCGGTGGTGACGTCGTTCGGCAAAATGCTCAACCGTCCGGCCGTCTTCGTCCGCGCGGTCGACGAGGACGGTGTCGAGGGGTGGGGCGAAGCCTGGTCCAACTTTCCGGCATCGGGCGCGGAGCATCGCGCTCGGCTCGTCAATGAGGTACTTGCGCCCGGTCTCGTCGGGCGCAGGTTCGACGCGCCCGCTCAGGCGTTTGAGGCTCTTTCCAAAGGTACCGAAGTGCTCGCGCTTCAATGTGGCGAGCCCGGTCCGTTCGCACAGGCGATTTCGGGCATCGATCTGGCACTGTGGGATCTCTCGGCGCGTCGGCAGCGCCTGCCGTTGTGGCGGCTTCTCGGTGGGCAGTCGCGCAGGATCAAGGTCTATGCCAGCGGCATCAATCCG
Organism: Bradyrhizobium sp. STM 3843; assembly: GCF_000239815.1. GTDB lineage: Bacteria > Pseudomonadota > Alphaproteobacteria > Rhizobiales > Xanthobacteraceae > Bradyrhizobium. The sequence goes on from NZ_CAFK01000257.1 coordinate 58,749, forward strand.
GGCGGCGCGACGCAGACGGCCGAAGCCGCGCTCAAGCGGGGCCATCGCGCGTTGAAGCTCAAGGTCGGCTTCGGCGCAGATACCGACCTCGCCAATCTGGCCGCGCTGCGCGGACTTGTCGGCGCCGGCATGCTCGCCGCCGATGCCAATCAGGGCTGGTCAATGGCGCAGGCGCTTCAGATGCTGCCGCGGCTTGCCGAATTCGATCTGCGCTGGTTGGAGGAGCCGATCCGCGCCGATCGGCAGCGCGAGGAATGGCGCAGTCTGCGCGCCATAGCGAAGATGCCGATTGCTGCTGGCGAAAACATTTCAAGCATCGAAGCCTTCAAGGAGGTTCTGTCCGAAAGCGTGCTTGGGGTGGTTCAGCCTGATATTGCGAAATGGGGCGGCCTCAGCCTCTGCGCCGGGCTAGCTCGCGACATCCTGGAGGCGGGCAAGACGTTTTGCCCGCACTATCTTGGCGGAGGTCTCGGCCTGCTCGCGTCCGCGCATCTTCTCGCCGGTATCGGAGGTGATGGCTGGCTGGAAGTCGATGCCAACGACAACCCGTTGCGCGATTTGTTTTGCGGCTCGATCATCAACGTGACGGAGGGTACCGTTACACTGGGCGAAGACCCCGGGCTCGGAATAGTGCCCGATCTTCCCTCTATCGAACGCTATCGCAGCATCTAGACGAGAGGGAAGAGACCCTGTTGGCTTCCGGCCGCAATGGGGTGATAGAAACCAAGGCAGGATCGCCGGTTCGGCTGAAGGCGACCGCGCCAATATTGCATTCTGTTCTCGCGAGGCGTTCAGCGCGGATGATAGCTGCGCCGGCGCTTGAGGACTCAACGCCGTCACGAGCCGCAGGACCATCATCGCTCATCACGAAGGATCGGGCGACGTAGTAGTTACGCTCAGCTCCGCTCCGAGCCGACCTTTGGCGACGATCAGCGCGCAGACGGCGGCCCGTACATCCCCATCACATGCCGCGATAATCCGGTCCGCCGCTAGCTCAAGGGCATCAGGCTCGAGCTGGCGAATTTGCGAGGAAGGTGCTCGCGCGCCATGACAGGACCGTCAAACATGGTGGCTACGATCAATCCCATCGACGCAGTCTGGACGTGGTCATTCGCTCTCTCCATGACATCAGGCCGAACCAGGCCGGTTGGTCATCGAGGTGTGAACGATCGGTTGCGATTCAAACGCACGATTTGCTCACCGCATTTCAACGGCCCGTGACCCGATGCGCTGCGACCACGATCGTGCGAATGCATAATGTCCGTGGCCCCTGAAACGACAGCACGCCCGTCGACGTCATATGATCCAGCGCAGTTCGCAGCGGAGCCTGGAAGATGATCGCGACGTTGGCAGGACAGATCGCCCTTATGCTGGCGCTGCTCGCGAGGCGCGCAACCGACATCATGAACTGCAATTTAATGGCGCCCCGGCCGCCGCGGCACTACCTCGTAATGCAGCGGGTGGCCGGTAGTAGGCGGCATCAACGCCGCACGTTCGAAACGGGCGGGCGTCGAGCATGACACCGCGCGCCGCCGAGCCTGCGCATCCGCACCGCGCGCCAAGGCGCAGCGGGGAACGTAGGACGATAGTCATGAACCGGATTCTCCTGATCGAGGACGACACCGAGACCGCCGAGGCGATCGTCGCCGAGCTCGCTGATCGCGGCTTCGAGGTGCAGTGGGCCGGCGACGGTGTCGACGGTCTCGGCCGGGCGCGTGCCTCGAGCCCCGATGCGATGATCGTCGATCGCATGCTGCCGGGGATGGATGGGCTGACTGTCATCGAGGCGTTACGTAAGGATCACGTCAGGACGCCCGTGCTGGTGTTGAGTGCGCTCGGCGCCGTGGATGACCGGGTGCGCGGGTTGCGCATGGGCGGAGACGACTATCTCACAAAGCCATTCGCGCTCGTCGAACTGGTCGCGCGCATCGAGGCGTTGCTGCGCCGACCGATCGATAGCCGTGAAACCATCTTGCATGCTGGGCCGCTCGAGCTCGACCTGATCGAGCGGACTGCGCGACGCGGCGAGCGCAGGCTCGATCTGCTGCCGCGCGAACTCCGTCTGCTCGAATACATGATGCGCCGGAACGATCAGCTGTTGACGCGCGCGATGCTGCTCGAGGAGGTCTGGAACTACAAATTCGTTCCCGCGACAACGAACCTGATCGACGTGCATATGGGTCGGCTTCGGCACAAGGTGGACGGTCCCGGAGAGACACCGCTGATCCACAACGTCCGAGGCTCCGGCTTCGTTCTGCGCTCGCGGCAATAGGGGCGGGTGATGCACCAGATCCGGTTGATCCGCTCCAGCACGTTCCTTTGGGCCCTGGCCGTGGCGGCCGCCTTCGCGCTGTTCGTGGTCGCGTTGTTTTCATACATCTACTGGCAGCTCGATGGTTATCTGGTCGCGCGATCCGATCGCATGATCACCACGCAGATCAGCTTCATCGCTGACCTCCCGCCCGCTCGGCGTATCAGCGCCATCGCGGATCACCTCGCGCAGGATTCGAGGGGCGTGCAGTACGCGGGACTGTTCGATGCCGCCGGCACCCGCCTTGCCGGCAACATCGATCGGGTACCGCGCGAGCTGGGACTAGATGGAGCGGCGCAGGGCGTGCGGCTCGATCTGTTCAAAAAGCCGGGGGGACATCCGCCGGTCGTCAGAGTGGTCGGCACGCGTCTGGATGGCGGCGATGTCCTGGTGATGGGACGGAACGTCGATGAGACGCACGAGATATCGAGCGTGGTCGGCCAGGCCTTGGCCCTGGGCTTGCTGCCGGCCTTAGGCCTCTGCCTGCTCGCCGGTGCGTGGCTGAGCTTGCGTGCCCAGAGACGCGTGGAGGAGGTCAACCAGCGGGTCCAGCGCATCGTGGCCGGCGAGCTGCGCGAGCGGCTCCCGGAGGGTGGAACGGACGACCCGTTTGCACGGCTGGCCAGGATCGTCAACGGCATGCTCGACGAGATGGAGATGATGATCAGTGCGCTCGCCGGCGTTGGCAACGACATTGCTCATGATCTCAGGACCCCGCTGACGCGCGTCCGCCTGGCGCTGGAGCGCGGGAGGACGCATGCGGCAACGCTGCAAGAGTTCCAGGACATTACGGACAAGGCCATCGGCGGCATCGACCAGTCGCTCTCAATCGTCACGGCCTTGCTGCGCCTGACCGAGATCGAGAACAGTCGCCGCATGGCAGGTTTTGGCGACGTCGCGCTCGACGAGATCCTGCGGGAAGTGTGCGACGTCTACGAGCCGATCGCCGAGGACAAGCGTGTCGGGCTCGGCGTCGTCAACGAGCGCAATGTGAAAGTATGGGGTGACCGGGACCTGCTGTTCGAGGCGGTCGCCAATCTCGTCGACAATGCCATCAAGTTCACGCCGTCGGGCGGACGGGTGGAGCTCACTCTGGAAGCTGAGGACGACACGGCGCTGGTGCGCGTGAGCGATACCGGACCCGGCATCAGCGAGCAGGAGCGCGAGGCGGTGCTGCTGCGGTTCTACCGCTCCGACAAGATGCGCCATACGCCGGGCGTCGGGTTGGGGCTGAGCCTGGTGGCTGCAATCGTCAAGCTGCATGGTTTCCGGCTGGTCATTGGCCCCGCTCCCGGCGGGCGGATCGAGATCCTTGCCTGGACCGGGAGGGCGGGCAAGCCCGTCACGCACCGGTCGCGGACGTTGCTGCACGCAGACGCGAGCCAGATGGAATGAGCCAAGTGACTCCCGATGCTTTCGAGATCAATCAGCTGGCCTGGACTATAGGAGTGACCAATGCAGACTAGCCATGACGTCGTGAGGCACGATCCAGTTGCCATGCCGGCCGTATCGGTGTCGACGCCGTTCCTCGCCGCCTATGCCGCGACCATCAGGCACTTCGACCTGCTCGAGCCGGGTCAGGAGCAGCAGCTGGCACGTCGCTGGCAGGAAACGCGGGACCGGCGCGCCACGGATGTCCTCGTCACCAGTCATCTTCGGCTCGCCGCCAAGCTGGCGCGAGGATACAAGGGATACGGCCTGCCTCTGGTCGATCTGATCGCGGAAGCGAATCTCGGCCTCGTGATCGCTGCGTCACGCTTCGAACCCGGCCGTGGCGCGCGATTCTCCAGCTATGCGATCTGGTGGATCAAGGCCACCATTCACGAATACATCCTGCGGTCCTGGTCCCTGGTCAAGATCGGGACGACAGCTGCGCAGAAGAAGCTGTTTTTCAAGCTTCGCGGCGAGATCAGGAAAGCCACCGGCAGCGTGATGGCAGGGCTCACGCCCGACGTCGCCGAATTGATCGCCGGGAAGCTCGAGGTGACGGCGCGCGAGGTGATCGAGATGGACGCGCGACTCAATGGTGACATGTCGCTGAACGCGCGCGTCGGGGACGAGGACAGTGGAACCGAGCTGGAAAGCCTCCTGGTTGATGGGGCACTCGACGCGGAGACGATGCTGGCCGATCACGAGCAGACGGAGCAGCGCAGCAAGGCCTTGCGGGTTGCGCTGGACGGGCTTGCGGCGCGGGACCGTCGTGTCTTCGAAGCGAGGCGGCTGACGGAATGTCCGATGACGCTCGATCAGCTCGCTAGGGAGCTGTCCATATCCAGCGAGCGCGTCCGGCAGATCGAGATCCGCACCTTCGCCAAGGTCAAGCGGGCCGTCATGCTCGCCGCGCGGGATATGCCGCGCGCCGCCGCGTGCAGCGACTGAATACGTTTTCATTTGAACGGAGGCCAGGCCGTCCTCACTTGTCGACGATCTCGCGTCATTTTGCTTCAGGCAGACCATCATGGGAATTGTTCGCTTCGCGCTGCGGCTTCCGCACACATTCTATGTGCTTGCGGCGCTGATCCTGTTCCTCGGCGTCATTGCGATCCGCGCGATGCCAACAGACATTTTTCCGGAGATCCGGATCCCCGTCGTCACGGTCATCTGGAGCTACACCGGCCTCTCGACGCCGGAGATGGAGCAGCGCGTCAGCACCTATAGCCAGTATTCGATCAGCGCAAATGTCAGCGGCATTAAGAATATCGAGGCGCAGACCCTCAACGGCCTATCGATCCAGAAGATCTACTTCCAGCCGGACGTCAATCTCGATCTCGCAATCTCGCAGATCGTCTCGGCGACCAACGCCATCCGCGCCCTGATGCCACCAGGCATCCAGCCGCCGATCATCGTGCAGTTCAATGCCTCGAGCGTGCCTGTGCTTCAGCTGAGCCTCGAATCGAACAGCCTGAACGAGCAGCAGCTCTACGATTTCGGCATCTATCGGGTGCGTCAGCAACTGGCTCCCGTTCCGGGCGTGACCTTGCCCACGCCTGCCGGCGGCAAATACCGCCAGATCATGGTCGACATCGATCCGAACAAGCTGCTATCGCGCGGATTGACGCCGCTCGACATCGTCAACGCGGTGAACACGCAGAATCTGACGTTGCCGACCGGCACGACCAAGATCGGCGATACCCAGTACACCGTTCGTACCAACGCAACGCCGGCGACGGTCCAGGACCTCAACATGATCCCGGTCAAGTTCGCGAACGGGGCAACGATCTTCCTGAAGGACGTCGCCCAGGTCCGCGACGGCGCCCAGGTCCAGCAGAACATCGTGCGCGAGGACGGCCACCGCGCCGTCCTGCTCAGCGTCATCAAGAACGGCAATGCGTCCACGCTCGCCGTGGTCAACGGCGTGAAGGCGGCCCTGGCGTCGATCCGCGCATCGGCGCCGGCGGGGCTGAAGATCAACGAGCTGTTCGACCAGTCAATCTTCGTCACCCACTCGGTTGATGGCGTGCTGCGCGAAGGCGCGATTGCGGCCGGCCTGACGGCGCTGATGATCCTGGTGTTCCTGGGATCTTGGCGATCGACGCTGGTCGTTCTGATCTCGATCCCGCTGGCGATGCTGTCCTCGCTGATCGTCCTGTATTTCCTCGGCGAGACCCTCAACACGATGACGCTCGGCGGCCTCGCTCTTGCGGTCGGTATCCTCGTCGACGATTCGACCGTGACGATCGAGAATACGCACCGGCTCTGGACCGAGGAAGGAAGGCCGCTACCGGAGGCGACTCTGCACGGCGCCGCCGAGATCGCGGTGCCGACGCTGGTCTCGACGCTCGCGATCAGTTGCGTGTTCATCTCGGTCGTGTTTCTGGAGGGCCCGGCCAAATATTTGTTTACGCCGCTTGGCCTTGCGGTGGTGTTCGCGATGCTGGCGTCCTACGGGCTATCGCGGACGCTGACGCCGATCACCATCGGCTTGCTGCTGAAGGGCGAGCGGCGTCATGGCGCGAGCGATCGCCCGTCGGGCATCTTCGCGCGTGCCTCCGCCGCGTTCGAGCGCGGGTTCGAGCGCCTGCGGGATGGCTATTCCGATCTGCTGCTGGAATTGCTGCGGCATCGGGTGATCATACCCGTAGTTGCCGTGCTGGTGCTCGCGCTCGGAGCCACCATGTTCGTCTATGTCGGCCGGGACTTCTATCCCGTGATCGATGGCGGCCAGATCCAGCTCCATGTTCGCGCGCCCGCGGGCACCCGGATCGAGCGTACGGAGGCGATCTTCCAAGCGGTCGAGGACAAGATCCGCGACGTCATTCCGGAGCACGATCGGGCGCTGATCGTCGACAATATCGGCCTGCCAGCGCGTGCCTACAACCTCGCTTTCACCGACGGCTCGACGATCGGGGTGAACGACGGCACCATCCTCGTGTCGCTGAAGGAAGGGCACAAGCCGACTGCGGACTACATCAGGAAGCTGCGGCAGGTGCTGCCGTCGGCATTCCCGGAGGATATCTTCTATTTCCAGCCGGCCGATATCGTCACGCAGATCCTCAACTTCGGTCTTCCGGCCCAGATCGATGTTCGTACGGTTGGTTACGGCAACAACAATCTGGCCGTCGCCAAGGAACTGCAGAAGAGTCTCGCCGCGATCCCCGGCGTCGTCGATGCGCATCTGCAGCAGGAGGTCGACGCTCCCGCATTCTATGCCGACATCGACCGGACGCGCGCGGCACAACTGGGCCTCAATGCCAGCACGGTGGCGACCAATATCAATGTCAGCCTCAGCTCGTCGGCGCAGGTCTCACCGAATTTCTGGACGGATCCGACATCGGGCATCCCCTATTACCTGGCGGTGCAGACGCCTGAATACAGGGCAAATTCGCTGAATGCCCTAGGCAACACGCCGGTGTCGGCCTCGCTCGCCGCAAGCGGGCAGACGGTGCCCGGCCTGCTCAGCAATGTCGCGACCTTCAAGCGAGGCACCGTTCCAACCAATTCGAACCAGGCCAATGTCCAGCCGGTCTACGACGTCTATGCGAGCGTGCAGGGCCGCGATCTCGGCAGCGTCGCGGCCGACATCGAGAAGGTGACGTCCACGCTGCAGAAGCAGCTCCAGCCCGGAAATTCGGCTCAGGTTCTGGGGCAGATCCAGAGCATGCATCAGTCGTTCCGCGATCTCGGACTCGGACTGCTGTTCGCGGCGATCCTCGTCTACCTTCTGATGGTCGTGAACTACCAAAACTTCGGCGATCCCTTCGTCGTCATCCTGGCGCTGCCGGCGACATTCTGCGGCATCGTGACGATGCTGTTTGTCACCGGGACGACGCTGAACGTGCCATCGCTGATGGGTGCGATCATGGCGATCGGTGTTGCCTCCGCAAATTCCATCCTGCTCGTGACGTTTGCGCGCGACGAGCAATTGAAGGGGCACTCCGCGTTCCAGGCGGCGTTGAGCGCGGGCCGGACGCGTATCCGGCCCGTGTTGATGACCGCGGCGGCGATGATCGTTGGCATGATTCCGATGGCGATCGGCGGGCCCGGCGAGGAGCAGAATGCCGCGCTCGCGCGGGCGGTCATCGGCGGCCTGCTGTTCGCAACCCCGACCACCTTGCTGATCGTGCCTTATCTGTTCGCGGTGCTGCGCAAGGGCAACGACGGCAAGCCTCGCCACGGCGTATTCGAGGAGCAACCGGAATGAGCGACGTTCGTGTACGGAACGATGACGAGGCGAGAGACCGCCCCGGGGCTGAAAGCCTCCGGATCGTTGAGCTGCCAGGTAAGCGCGCGCGATCCGGACGCCGTTACGGCGGCGCGCTGCTTGGCGGAGGCGTGCTCCTGCTGCTGGCAGGTGGCCTCGGCATTGGTGGCTGGCGGCATTATGAAGCGGCGAGTGATGTAGCCGCGGTGGCGGAACAGGCTCGAACCGACATTCCGGAGGTTCGGGTAGCGACTGTCCAGTCCAGCGGCGACTTCATGAAGGTGAGCTTGCCGGCGACGACGACCGCGTTCGAGGCGGCCAACATCTTCGCGCGGACCAGCGGCTATATCGAGAAGCGCTATGTCGACATTGGCGATCGGGTGAAAAAGGGCGATCTGCTCGTGGAGATCACTGCGCCCGAGCTGGACCAGCAGATCGCACAGGCGCAGGCGACGCTTGCCCAGGATCAGGCCGCGCTCCAGCAGGCGCAGGCGAGCCGGGAGCTCGCCGACGTCACCAATACGCGCGACAGCAATCTCGTCAAGCAAGGTTGGCTCACGGCACAGCAGGGCGACAACGATCGTCTCACCCTGCGCGCGCAGCAGGGGGCAGTGGGCGTCGCGCAGTCGAACATCACGGCGCAAGAGGCGCAGATTCGCGTCCTCCAGCAGGAGAAGTCCTATCAGCGTGTGGTGGCGCCGTTCGATGGCGTCGTCACGCAGCGCAACGTGGACAATGGCAGCCTGGTTCAGGCGGGGTCGACCTTCATGTTCACGCTGATGCATTCCAACGTGATCCGAACCCAGGTGTTCGTGCCGCAGGACGAGGCATTCGGCGTCGGCCCGGGCGTCGATGCGGACATTCGCGTCCCCGAGATTCCGGGGCGGACGTTTGCCGGCAAGGTCACACGGATCGCGACCGCGCTGCAGCCAGGGAGCCGGACACTGCTGACCGAGATCGACGTGCCCAATCCTGACGGCCTGCTCAGTCCTGGCATCTATTGCACGGTTGAATTATCGATCCCGCGCAGGACGCCATCCATGATGATCCCGTCCGATGCCCTCGTCTTCGATCAGAATGGCCTTCATGTCGCGGTCGTGCGGAATGGCACGGTTCATTTGCAGCAGGTCTCGATCGCTCGGGACTATGGCACCACGGTGGAAGTGCGCGACGGCGTACAGCCGGGCGACCAGGTCGTGCTCAATCCGGCGGTCAATCTGGCTGAGGGCGGCAAGGTCACTGTTCGCAAGATCAAAGTGGGTTAGGGATCGAACGATGATGCGGATCGCGCTCGCAACGATGATGGTTCTGCTGCTCGGCGGTTCTCCGGGCCTGGCTCAGGTCGCAACGACCGGAAGCACGGCCATGGATCTGCCGACGGTGCCGGGCGCAATCGTGATCTCGCCGCTGAACAGTCCGGGGCCGTTTTCCGCGACCACTGTGTCGGGTGCGCCGGATACGACGTTGGCGCCAGTCCCCCTCGCGTTGGACCCGACCACGCCGGGAACAGTGGTCGGCTGCGCTCCATCATCGTCATCGCCAACGCCGGTGCCGGCGACTCCGACCGTATCGCCCACGGGCGTTTCGACATCGGGCATCGCGGCGCCGATCCTGCCGGTTACGGGACAGAACGGCAGCTCCATCGGGACGATCGCCGCGGCTGCGCCTGAGGGAACGGGTGCGACGGTGGTTTGCAGTTCAACGCCGGGAGGGCAGGTGATGAGCGCTGCGTCTCTACCGCTGTCGATTCCGCAGGTCCCTGCAAGCCCGGCGCCTGGCACGATCCTCGCGGACACCAGCGGCGGTGGCGGGACGGGCATAGACCCGAATGCCGCTGTCGCGCCCAGCCCGAACAGCTCGGCTTGCGCGGAAGGCGTCTCGATGAATTTGGCCTCGCCCGCGACGGTGCTGCCGGCCAACGCCTCAGGCGCGGCGCCAACACCGGGTGTATCGCCGATCCTGCCGCCAGGATGCTGAGCCCATCATATTCCCGGGCGCAGCTTGCGGACTTGGCCATCCGGTGCGGACATCGTTGCAGCATCCCAAATTTCCAATCCACCATGACGGCCTTGTTGTCCCTGACCATGGTGCAGCCGGCCAGGCCTCGGGTCACGGCATGGCCGTGCATCGTCTTTCACGCTTCCACCTCCGCGGCGAAGGGCTCCGGTCCGCACAGGAAAACGTGCCGCTGATCGAGGCCGGGGACCAGCGCATGGATCATCGACGTGTCGAAACGCCCTGTGAGGTCGTGCGTGCTCAGAGGACGTCGGCGATGGAATGGCCCTGGAACTCGATGCCGAGGCCCTGCATACCGAGATCGGTGATCTCGCCTCCCATCGCCTTCAGGCTTTCCTCGCGGATCAGCGACATCAGGCCGCGCCGTAGCGCCAGGAACTCCGACGACATCATCATCGATTGCTGGCGCGGCCGCTCCAGAGGGATCCTGATCTCGGCCTTGATCGAGCCGGGGCGGGCGGTCATGCAATAGACCCGGTCAGACAGGAAGATCGCCTCGTCGATGTCGTGGGTGACAAACAGCACGGAGATCTTCAGCCGCTGCCACATGTTGGTGAGGATCTGTTGCATGATGATCCGGGTCTGCGCGTCGAGGGCCCCGAACGGCTCGTCAAGCAGCAGCACCTTGGGACCGGTGGCGAGCGCACGCACGATGCCGACGCGCTGCTTCATGCCGCCGGACAGCCGCTCTGGATAGTGGTTCTCGAACGCCTCCAGTCCGGCAAGCCCGAGCAACGTGCGCGCAGCGCGTTCGCGCTCGAACTTCGGCATGCCACCCATCTTCAGTCCGAACTCGACGTTTTCGCGCACCGTCTTCCAGGGAAACAGCGAATATTGTTGGAACACCATGCCGCGCTCGGCACTCGGGCCGGTCACCGCGCTGCCGTCGACCGTGACGACGCCGCTGGTCGGCTTGAGGAAGCCCGCCACCGCGTTGAGCAGCGTCGACTTGCCGCAACCCGACGGTCCGACGATCGAGACGAACTCACCGGGCTCGACATGGATGTGGGTATCGGTCACGGCTTCGACCGCGCCGTCGATGGTCTCGTAGCTCAGAGCGAAATTGCGGACCTCGATGTGGCCCTGTCTCGTATCAGGTGCGGCCTGGCTCATCGCGACCTCCATGGCATGACCAATTGTCCGGCGGCGCGGATCACCAGGCTCGAGCCAAGGCCGAGCACGCCGATCGCGATCATGCCGAGCGCGATGTCGGCATATTGGACCAGCGAGTACGCCTCCCAGGTGAAGTAGCCGATGCCGAACTGGCCCGAGATCATCTCGGCTGCGATCAGTGACACCCACGCGACGCCCATGCCCACGGTGAGGCCGGTGAAGATATGTGGCAGCGACGCAGGGAAGTAGACCTCGCGGAAGATCGCGGCCTCACGCGCCCCGAGGCATTTGGCGGCGCGCACGAGCACGGGATCGACCAATGTCATGCCGTGCAGGGTATTGACCAGGATCGGAAAGAACGAGCCGAGGAAGGTTATGAAGACGATGCTCTGCTCGTTGGTGGGCCACAACATGATCGCCATCGGCACCCAGGCGATCGCCGGGATCGGGCGCAGCACCTCCGCCACTGGGAAGACAACCTCGTGCACCAACTTGAAACGGCCCATGATAAGGCCGAGCGGGACGCCGACCACGGCCGCAAGCGAGAATCCGATGAAGATCCGTCGGCAGCTGAGCAGGATGTGCATCAGGAAATGCGGATCGTGGATCGCCTTGGTGAAGCTCGCATAGACAGCCAGCGGCGCCGGCACATTGGTGAACTTGACGAAGAAGACGACCCGGTAGGTCGTCAGCAGATGCCAGGCGATCAGGAACAGGATCAACGATGCCGTGCCGACCAGCAATGACCGCAGCCTGTCCTGGTTCAGCCTGAACCAGCGCAGGGTGCGGGCGGAGAAGGCCGGCCGGCGCGGCGGGATCGCGGCACCAGGCGCGGCGGATGCCGCGGCCTGGTCGGGCGATGTCATCAAAGCGGGACTGCTCAAGTCTTGCCTCCCGCCACGGCCAGCTTCACGGCGTCATCCAGTCCCATCACCTTGCCGCCGATCTTCGCGGCATACGCTTCGGCGTCCTTCTTCAGAAGGAACGGCGCGATCTCGCCATCGCCTGCGGCGAAAAACGCTTGATCGGCGAAAAGCTTGATGCCGCGCGCCGTATCGAAGACATAGGCGACGTTGATCTTCTTGCCCTTGGCCTTGAAGTCGGCGTAGGCGCCGAGCGTGCAGGAAGCACTTGCGAAGGCTGAGATGCCCTCGCCGTCGACCCAGACCTCGCCCGCCTTGCGCGGTTCGGTGATCGGCTTGTTGCAGAACTTGTCCTGTCCCGAGATCTCGTAGTTCGCGGTGCTGGCAAGGTCCTTGTCATAATCGAGCTTGAGCTCAGCATAGGCCTTGCGGATGTAGGAATCATCGACCCACTTGTTCGGATCAAACTCCTTCATGCGACCGAGGCTCTGCAGCACCTTGACGTCGGTGGACGCGGCGTCGATCAGGGCCGGCTTGAGCGTGGGGTCCGTCGTCATGTTGCCGCCGGGGCCGAGGAAGATGTAGACGACCTCCTTGTTGATCCCGGTCCATTCCTGGATCTTCTCGGCAGCCGCGATCGGATCCTGGCGCAGCCACTGGTTGGCGGCGATGATCGCCTTGACATAGGCGATGACGACCTCGGGATATTTCTCGGCGAAGTCGGTGCGGACGACGACGCCGTGGAAGGTCGGCAGGTTGGTCTCGACGCCGTCGAAGATCTTGCGCGCATAGCCGCGGAACGGCAGCAGCTCGGCGAACGGCACGAAATCGGCGTGAGCGTCGATCTTCTTTTCCTGCAGGCTGGTCGAGCCGACCTCCGGGGTCTGACTCACCAGCTGGAAGAAGTCCGATGGATAGCCATGGTCCTGCAGCGCCTTCAGGACCATGCCATGGGCGGCCGAGCCGAATGGGACGCTGACCAGCTTGCCCTTGAGATCGGAGAGCTCGTAGTAGGGCGAGTCCTTGTGAACGACGATGCCGTTGCCGGAGCCGGAGAGGCTGTAGGCGGCGACCGCGATCAGCCGGCTCTTGCTGTCGGGATTGTTCTCGAAGGTGAAGCCGTTCACGATCAGCGGATAGTCGCCCATCATGCCGAACTGCAGCTTGTTCGCCATCATCCCGTTGGTGATGGGCGGACCGGATGTGAAGTTCTGCCACTCGATCTCGAACTTGATGTTGGCGTACTTGCCGCCGGTGGGAAGGTACTTCTCCAGCAGGTGAAGCTGCCGCACGACGGTGCCGGCCGTTACCGTATTGGTCGTGGTGTCCTGGGTCCCGATCCCGATCGTGACGGTTTCTGCTGCGGCCGGATGGGCGGCGATCCAGGAAAGACAGGTGACGGACAATAAGAGCGCTTGACAGCGGCGGACCATTCTCATCCCCGTTCGGTTGGATGGCTGATGACGCCATGATGGTTGCCGCGTCCGCGATCGCAAATCCGGACTTCAGGCGCGGGTGGATTAGTTGCCGTCAAAAACCGGTTGCGTACTCCTTGGGCAATTTTGCTCATGACAGCCGCTTGCATGAGCAGGACCGTCAGTCGGCCGCCTGGCCACGCATCTCGTCCAGAATGTCGGGCCGGCAGACGACGATCTGCGAACGTCGGGTCTGGACGATGCGCTTCTCCTGCATCCGCTTCAGGCTGATCGTCACCCATTGCCGCGTGGCGCCGACCATGTGGGCGATGTCGGCGTGGGTAAAGGCGGCCGCGATGACTTTGCCGTCGGGGTCATCGACGCCGTAGAGATCGACCAGATGCAGCAGAAGATGGGCGAGGCGCTGTGTGATCGAGCGCGTCCCCAGCATCTGCGCCAGCGCTGAATAGCACTTGCCCTTGAAGCTCAATCCCTCGATCAGGCCGACCGCCAGGTTGGGAATTTCGGCGACCAAGCCGCGCAACTCCTTTCCCGGAAGCTGGAAGACGCTGGCATTGCTGGCGGCGACGCCGGACCATTGATGCACACCGGTATCGAACACCTCCGGGCCCCCGACGAAATTGCCGACATGCCAATAGGCGAGCGTGATCTCGCGCCCTTGCGGCGAGGTATAGAACACGCGGATGCGGCCACTCTCGATCAGGAAGATGCCGTCATGCTTGGCGCCCTGGCTGAACAGGGTCTGGCCCCGATTGAGCACCTTGCGGCGGCCCTGCTTGAGCACGAGCGCGCGCTCACGCAGGCTGAGCCGCTCGATCAGCGATGGCGGTCCACCGATGGACTGCTGGCTTTCGGTGAGGAGGAGCGACGACGTTGTCACGGCCCGCGCGGAAGTGAGGGACGAAGGCACGGCTTCCGCTGCTGATTTGGCCGCCTGCAGCAACATGTTCTGCCTCCGCATTGATCATACTGACCGAAAGCGGAGCAATGTTCGTGCCACCCTGCGTGGCGGGCGGCGGCTCAACCGGTTGCGAGTTCCCGAAGGTAGGAGTTCGGAAAGATGCCACGATCGTGCCCGTCGGAGAACGCGATATTGAAGCCGTAACCGAGCTGACCGACGGCGACGATGCCAATGCCCGGAAACTGCGCGGGAAAGCGGCCGTCGAAGCGCGCCCGCTGGCAATGCGCGCAACGGCACGACAGCCGCAGGCGCTCGGCGGAGACCACGGCGCAGTCTCCGTCCGCGGTCCGCAGCAGCAATGACGTCAGATCCGCGCTGATTTCGCCGTCGGCGATTTCCGCCGCGATCATGTTGCCTCCTGGTTGTGCCAAGGACCTCCGCACGATGCTACGGGGGCCGCTCGGGCTTTACCAGCAACTAATTGCCTCGATCGACATGGAGCGGGTATGCGGCCGCGCCGGCGAGTCCGCGCCCGGTCTGCCAGCGGATAAAGTTTGCAACTAATCCACCGGGCCTGCGCTTCCGAAATTGCGGGGCCCCGCCGATTCCGCGATATCGTCCGCACCAATGGCGCAACACGCGCGTTTGCGCGCCTTAGGAGACGACGATGAGCGCTTTTCAGACCGAGACGGTGTTGTCGGTCCGTCACTGGACCGATTCGCTGTTCAGCTTCACGGCCACGCGGAATCCCGGATTCCGATTCCAGAACGGACAATTCGCGATGATCGGCCTCGAGGTCGACGGCCGGCCGCTGATGCGTGCCTACAGTATGGCGAGCGCCAACCACGAGGACGAGCTGGAGTTCTTCAGCATCAAGGTCGCCGATGGACCGCTGACGTCGCGGCTGCAGAGGATCAAGCAGGGCGACCATATCCTGGTCGGGCGCAAGGCGACGGGCACACTGATCGCCGGCGACCTCATTCCGGGCAGGCGGCTGCTGCTGCTGTCGACCGGGACCGGCCTGGCGCCGTTCGCCAGCCTGATCAAGGACCCCGACATCTACGGCACCTATGAGACCATCGTGCTGGCCCATGGCTGCCGGCAGGTCTCGGAGCTCGCCTATGGCGAGCAACTCGTCGACGACCTGCAGCGTCACGAGTTCTTCGGGCCGCTGGTTCGTGATCGGTTGCTCTATTACCCCACCGTGACTCGCGAGCCGTTCCGCAACCGCGGCCGTATCACAGATCTGATCGCGACCGGGCAGATGTTCGCCGACATCGGCCATTCCGATCTCGATAGCGAGACCGACCGGGTCATGCTGTGCGGCAGTCCGGCCATGCTGGCCGAGCTCCAAGTCATGCTGGAGGAGCGGGGCTTCACCGAAGGCAATCACAGCACGCCGGGACATTTCGTGGTCGAGAAGGCGTTCGTCGAGCGCTGACCGCGCCGATTCGAGGAATTTCGTCCCCGCGACAACTAATTGCTATCGCCGGACGCTCAGCTGAACAACTCTGACCCGGACCGCCGGTCCGCCGGCCACGCAGGAGCATAAAATGGCAATGGATGAGATCGTCGACGGACTCTCGGAGGTGTCCTGCGACGTGCTGGTGATCGGCGGCGGCACGGCCGGCCCGATGGCCGCCCTGAAGGCCAAGATGAAGAATCCGAAGGCCAACGTCGTTCTGCTGGAGAAGGCCAACGTCAAGCGGTCGGGCGCGATCTCGATGGGCATGGACGGCCTGAACAACGCCGTCATTCCGGGCTACGCGACGCCGGAGCAATATACCAAGGAAATCACGATCGCCAATGACGGCATCGTCGATCAGAAGGCGGTCTACAAATACGCGCAGAGCTGCTACTCCATCATCGAGGAGCTCGACGGCTTCGGCATCCGCTTCCTCAAGAACGAGAACGGCGACTATGCCGTCAAGAAGGTCCACCACATCGGCACCTACGTCCTGCCGATGCCGAATGGCGAGACCGTCAAGAAGGCGCTCTATCGCCAGCTGAGGCGGGCACGCATCCTGATCTCCAACCGCTACATGGCGACGCGGCTGCTCAAATCAAGCGATGGCCGGATCGCCGGGGCGATCAGCGTCAACACCCGCACCGCCGAATTCCTGGTGATCAAGGCCAAGGCGGTCATTCTCTGCATGGGGGCGGCCGGCCGGCTCGGCCTGCCGACCTCGGGCTACATGTTCGGGACCTACGAGAATGCGGCGAATTCGGGCGACGGCTACGCCATGGCCTATCATGCCGGCGCGGCACTCGCCAACCTCGAATGCTTCCAGATCAATCCGCTGATCAAGGACTACAACGGCCCGGCCTGCGCCTATGTGGCCGGCCCCTACGGCGCCTACACCGCCAATAACGAGGATCGCCGCTTCATCGAATGCGACTACTGGTCTGGCCAGATGATGCTCGAATTCTACAACGAGCTGCTGTCCGGGAAGGGGCCGGTGTTCCTGCAGCTCAAGCACCTACACGACAAGACGATCGAGGAGATCGAGCAGACCCTGCACAAAGTCGAGCGGCCGACGCGAGGATTGTTCCAGGAGGGCCGCGGCGTCGATTACCGCAAGGAATCGATCGAAATGCACATCTCCGAGATCGGCTTCTGCTCCGGCCACAGCGCCTCCGGCGTCTTCGTCGACGACAACGCGCGCACCACCGTGCCCGGGCTCTACGCAGCCGGCGACATGGCGAGCGTCCCGCACAACTACATGCTGGGCGCGTTCACCAACGGCTCGTTTGCCGGGCTCGACGCCATGGACTTTGCCGATAACCACGATTTCGGCGACATCGATGCCGCGGAGGTCGCGCGCGAGCGCGAGCGCGTGCTGGCGCCGACCCGGCGTGAGGACGGCATTCCACCGAACCAAATCGAGTACAAGACGCGGCGGTTGGTGAACGACTATCTGCAACCGCCGAAAGTCACCCGCAAATACGAGCTCGGCATGCGCCGGCTCGCAGAGGTCCGGGACGACATGCAGGAGCGCATGATCGCGCGCAACGCGCATGAGCTCCTGCGCGCGCTCGAGGTGCAGTCGATCATGGATTGCGCCGACATGGCGACCCACGCCTCGCTGTTCCGCGAGGAGAGCCGCTGGGGGCTCTATCACTGGCGCACCGACTTCCCTGAGAAGGACGACGAGAACTGGTTCTGCCACACGCTTTTGAGCAAGCAGGATGGCAGAATGACCAGTGAAAAGCGGGCGGTTCAGCCCTACGTCGTGCCGATCGCGGACGACGAGAAGGACCTGTACGACAAGCAGCGCATCCGCGCCAGCGCCTGACCGACCAGAAGGAGAAGAGACATGCCTCTTGCGACTCACCAGACGTCGGTGCCCGTTGTCGTCGATGACGCCAAGTGCATCGCAGACAAGGGCTGCACAGTCTGTGTCGACGTCTGTCCACTCGACGTTCTCAGGATCAGCGACATGACCGGCAAGGCCTACATGGCCTATGACGAATGCTGGTACTGCATGCCCTGCGAGGCGGATTGCCCGACCGGCGCCGTCACCGTCAACATCCCCTATCTGTTGAGGTGATCATGACGAGTCCGTTCGAAGCCTACGACGATCTCGACGACGCCGACGAGCGGCTGCAGGCCGCCGATCCGGCGGAGCGCCGGGTCGCGATCATCGCACTCGGCCATTGCGGTGATCCCGCTGCGGTTGTGCATCTCGCCCGCATGATCGCCGATCCCGATGCCGGCGTGCGCCAGCAGGTCGCCATGGCGCTTGGCGAGTTCGACGGTCGGGAGGCA
Source organism: Bradyrhizobium sp. STM 3843 (assembly GCF_000239815.1). GTDB lineage: Bacteria > Pseudomonadota > Alphaproteobacteria > Rhizobiales > Xanthobacteraceae > Bradyrhizobium. The sequence continues at coordinate 76,799 of NZ_CAFK01000257.1, forward strand.
GCAGAAGCGCTGGTCCAACTGCTGGTCGATCCGGAACGGATCGTTGCCTCGGCGGCCGCCGACAGTCTCGCCGAGTTCAAGGATCCCGCCGCGGCCGACGCCATTCTGCCGCTGGTCAAGCATGGCCATGCCTTCGTCCGCATGGGGGCTCTGCGCGCGTTGAAGGAGCTGCGGCGCAAGGACACTCTGAAGCCGGCGCTGCAAGCGCTGCAGGACCCGGACGCGTCGGTGCGCGTACAGGCGATCGGCGTCATCGGCTTTCTCAAGCTCGAGGAGTCGATTCCGGCACTTACGGCCCTGATCGGGGATTCCGATCCGCATGTCCGTCGCGCGGCGGTCAGCGCGCTGGCGTTCTCGAACATGAAGATCGCCGCTGAGACCATCACGCGAGCCCTTAAGGACGTCGACTGGATGGTGCGCGAGATGGCGTCCGAAACGCTCGGCCTCAACGTCAACGGTTCGGTTGCGGCCGACGCCTTGATCGCGTGCCTGGCGGATGAATTCTGGCAGGTACGGCTCAAGGCGATCCGGAGCCTCGGTCGGATGAAGATCCCACATGCGGTCCGACCGATCGGTCATTGCATTACGCACGAGCAAGCCAATCTTCGGAAGGAGGCGGCCGCGGCGCTCGGCGAGATTTCTGCTCCCGACGGTGAGCCGTTCCTCGCGTTGGTCGCCAACGATCTCGATCCCGACGTGCGCAAGAACGCAAGATGGGCACTTCATCAGATTGCGGCTGGCAAGGCGAGAGCGCCGCGTTGAGGGAAATGCGACTCCTTCGGACGACTCATTCAATCAGCGCGCCAACGGCGTCGCCATAGAAGGCAGAGAAAGTTTGAAGCATGTTCGGACAGCTAGAATCCACCAGCGCCATTGTTTGCTAGCAAAGTCGCAGCAAGAGAGAGCGATCATATTTTCTCGACGGTAGCGCCGCCGCCAGAGCAGGGCATAGCTGCGGAATTGCTGCCTCAGATGCGGGCGTCTAACGGCGCGCTCCGCCGGATCGACCGCGCCAGAACGGGGCTCCGCCGTGATGCCCGCGATTAGAACGTGGATTCCTTTCCAGAGCCTTTGGCGATCGTCGTAGCTGCGCTGAGAGCTTGGCGGTCTGCTCAAACAGGCCTGTATCGTTGTGTTCCACCAAATCAATGGGGTGACAGGATTCCATCTCCGCCGAGGAGCGAGGTGATATACCCGCCCGAAGCCGCTGGCCTAACCGTATTGTCCACTTTCTCAGGCACGCTTCCCGACGTTGATGCCACATGTCAGTTCGGAGTGCCGCGCGCTATACATGGTCGAGATCGAAACGGACGTCTGCCATGCTGACGAGTCCCGCGCTGAGGGCGAGCCCCATTATGAGATCACGTGGCGAGTGGATCTCAAGCGATCGCCGGGAAAGTGCGATAAGTGTGGATGGTCGAAGGCCAAAAGCCCGGCCCTGGCGGCTAACTGGATAGTGTCGCCGACGGGATCTTCCGGAGGAGCGTTGGCCGTAGGCTTGGCGATGACCTCAACGTGTCCTTGCTGCAACGTATCTTTATGGTGGAAACGCACCTTATTCCTGAAATGATCAGGGCAACCCATTGATATCGCCGCAAAGGCGACCGCCGCTCCGACGTTCTAGGGTTGTTCTCATCCGCGATCTACATTGCCGTCTTTCGCACGGTCCGAAGCAATGCGCGTCCCGAGCCGGGCCTCCCGTTCCGCCGCGATTGCCGCACACACCATAACCATTGAGTATGGAACAATTCCATTTTGACTTGGACAGTTAAGCTCGTGCACCAGCAAAACAGGCTCGAGCGTATTTTCAATGGATCAGACAATGAAGCTGCGGGTTCTTGGGCTGGTAGGTCTGGGGCTGGCACTCTGCCTGCCTCAGTTGGCCTCGGGTGAGGAAGCGGTGCTGCACGTCAGCCCAGGCACGGGCGACATCTCCACGCTGGATCCGCACCGCGCCAGCGCCACACAAGACGTCGCTTTGGTCAGCTGGATTTATAACGGCCTGGTCCGTTTCAAACCTGGAAGCGCCGACCCAAAGGATCTGGAATCCGATCTCGCCGAGCGCTGGGAGGTCTCACCAGACGGCAAGATCTGGACCTTTTACCTGCGCAAGGACGTCAAATTCCACGGCGATTGGGGTTCGCTCAACGCCGATGATGTCGTTTATTCGTTGCAGCGTGCGATGGATCCCGGGCGGTCGACTTTTTCGTCGGATTTTGCGGCCGTTGACAACGTTGAGAAGCTCGACGATCTGACCGTCCGCATCACGCTGAAATATCCTGATATCAACTTTCTCGCTCGCGTTTCCAACTATCATGGTGGTAACATCGTCAGCCGGAGGGCAGTAGAGGAACTGGGCGACAAGTTCGGCTCACGGCCCATCGGAACCGGACCTTTTGCTTTCGTCGAGCAGGCGACGCAGCAATATGTCAAGCTTGCAGCCAATCCGAACTATTTCCGCGGCAAGCCGAAGATCGACGAAATCATGGCGCGCGTCATTCCTTCGGACAGCGCGCGCGAGCTGGCCCTTACCTCTGGAGAACTCGACCTGATTGCCGGCAAGCGCGAACAGCGGTGGGTCGACTCCGCCCATCGCCGCGCCGGTTTCAACGTCGATATCTTCCAGCCGGGCGAATACCGCCTCTTGCACATCAATCAGAGCATGCCGCCGCTCGACGACGTTCGCGTTCGTCGCGCCATCGCCGCTGCGATCAACGTCGATGACCTTGTGCGCTACGTCGGCAAGAATGTAGGCCCCAGGGGGTGCTCGGTGGTTCCGTCCGGTTATCTCGGCGAGGACTGTTCAGTGCACTACACGTTCGACCTCGCCAAAGCCAAGGCCTTGCTGGCCGAGGCCGGCCATCCGGACGGCGTCACGATCAAGGCAATCGTTTCGAATATCTCGGCGCAGCAGCCCATCATGGAGATCATCCAGGCGCAACTCGCCAAGGCCGGGATCAGGCTCGAAATGCAGGTCGTCGATCACCCGACCTATCAGGCCCAGATCCGCAAGGATCTCAGTGGTGTCGTGTTCTACGGCGCAGCGCGGTTTCCGATTGCCGATACCTATCTCAGCGAATTCTTCCATTCGCGAGCGATCGTCGGGACGCCGACAGCCGCCACGAACTTTTCCCATTGTGCGGTCGCGGACAGGGAGATCGAACAGGCCCGCACGGCGGCCGATCCCGAGACGCAGCTTGCGCTCTGGAAGGAGGCGCAGCGGAAGATCATGGACGCTGTGTGCGCGATTCCTCTGTTCGAGCTGCGCCAGGTCTGGGCCCATAGCGACCGGCTCAATTTTGGCTATGAGCTGAATGGCGCGCTCAACCTCGCGCCGCCGATCACCGAGTTAACGACGCTGAAAGCCCACTGAGAGTTCGTCCCAGTGCATGGGGAGCGGCCATGGAAGTTGTACGGGAGCTCGCGGCCTATGTCGCGGCGGCGGACGGGCAGGTCCTGACGGATGCGCAGCGCGATGCCGCGTGTCGGTGTGTGCTCGATCTCGTCGCAGCGGCAGCGGCCGGGATCGACGCCCCTGGTCCGCGTGCGGTCCGCAAGGCCGCCATCCTGACGATGGCCGGGGGAGCGCTGCCGATCTGGTTTTCCGGTCAGGCCCTGGGCCTCGCGGGTGCCATCTGGTGTAATACGGCGGCGGCCGCCGCGCTCGATCTCGATGATGGGCACCGCATCGCGCGCGGCCATCCCGGCGCTGCGGTGATCCCCGCGGCATTCGCCGCCGCCCAGGAACAGGGAGCCAGCACGGAGGAGCTCCTGCAGGCGATCGTCGTCGGCTACGAGGTCGGTGTCGCGGTCGGCGCTGCGCGACGCTTCTACGCCAATACGGGCATGTGGTCCGGCTACGGCGTCGTGGCGGCGCTCGGACTTCTCAGACATACCAGAGCCGGGCAACTGGCGCATGCCTTCGCCATAGCCGGTGTGGGCGCGCCCAACCAGCTCCATGCCGGCGCCGGTCCGGCCTTTCGTGCGCAGGAAGGCAGCGACGTCAAGGAAGGCATTCCCTGGTCCGGCGTGACGGCTGCAAATGCGCTTCTGCTCGCGGAGTCTGGGCATAGCGGCCCTCTCGCGCTCCTCAACGATCACAAGCACTTTCGGCTCGAGGGGCTCGTCGAGGGCCTTGGCCGGCAGAACTACATCACCCGGAATTATGTGAAGTTTCATGCGTGCTGCAGGCATGTGCATGGGCCGCTCGAGGCGCTGCTCGGCCTGCTCGCGCAGCACCGGTGCGATCCGCAGCGCATCGAGGCGATTGAGGTCGAGACCTATGGCGGTGCGCTCCGTATCGCCAACCGCCCGCGGCCGGAGGGCTTCACCGACATTCAGTTCTCTATTCCGTATTGCCTCGGCCTGGCTGCGGTCGATGGGCCGGACGCGCTGCTCCCGCTGACGGAAGCAGCGGTCGGCCGGCCCGATGTCGTGGCTGTCGCGGAAAGGGTCTCGGTGCGGCTCGATCCCGAGCTCGACGCGCGCTTCCCGGCCGAAACGCTCTCGCGCGTCAGGATACGTATCGATGGGCGGACTCTCGTCTCGCCGATCACGGCGCCGTCTGGCGAGGCCGACGCGCCTCCATCCTGGCTCGAGCTCGAGGACAAGCTCCGCAAGGCCACCCGCAACGTCGCGAACCCGAGCCAGCAGGACATGCTGCTCGATGCGCTTAACAAATTGCGCGACGGCGATCACGCGCCGCTGCAAGAGGTTTTCAGGACTCTAAGGCTCGGTCAGGCCTGAGAATCGCCCGCGAGACTGCTGCCGACGCTTCCCGGGCGCTCTCCAGAAATGCATCGACCAGACGTGCGTTCCGGCTATCGCGGATGCGGCAGATCTGGAAGTCGAGCTGAACCGCCGGCTTGAATTTGCGGACCGCGAGCTTTTGCCGCAAGCCGCCGACCATCAGCGGATGGACCAGCGAGACGCCGACGCCGGCGGCGACGAACTCGCAGACGGTGGGCGAGACGTTCGCGATCATCGCGATTTCGGGAGAAACGCCGTGTGCATCGAGCACCTGACCGATACGTCGGCTCGTGTGGCTCTCCGGGTCGAAAGAGACGAACCCTACGCCGTGAAGATCGTGCGGTGCGATCACCTTCTTCCGGGTCAGCGGATGGCCAAGCGGAAGGATGCAGACGATGGGGTGACCCAATAGCGGCTCGGCAACGATGTAGGGGTTGTCGATCGGGGCGATGATGAGGCCGACGTCGAGATTGCGGGTGGTGAGACCCTCGGCGATCCATTGCGAACTGCGCGACTGCACGGAGCAGAACACACCGGGCTGCTTGGCAAGAAAGCGTGAGGTCGCCTGCTGAATGAAGGAGCCGGAAAGCGCCGGCATGACGCCGATCACGAGGCCGCTCTGCTCGTCGCGGCGGATTGCCTCCACCGCGTTTTCGACCTGACGGACGCCGACGAATATCCGATCTATCTCTTCGTAGAGCCGCATGCCGCGGCGCGTAGGAAGGAGCCGCCCTTTGACCCGATCGAACAACCGAAGACCGGTATCGTCTTCGAGATGTGCGATCAGCTTGCTCATCGCCGGCTGAGAGATACCGATCATCTCCGCTGCCTGGCTTACGGTCCCATATTCGATGACGGCTTTGAAGGCCTCGATCTGCCGCAGGTTCAGGCGCCGCGTCATCGTATAATCCCGGGGAATAGATCACGAAAAAGATCGGCACCAGGGCATACAACATCCATGCCAAACGTCAAAGTTGTCGCGCATCACCCCATAACCTCGGAGAATAGGAGCGAAAGAAAAATGACTTTGACGAAATACGAGCCGCGCCCCTACGGTCATATTCTGACAGGGGCTCTTGATGCAACCGGACATTGTCGTGATTGGAGGAGGGACGGTCGGCGCTGCCGTTGCCTATGGGCTGGCGATGCGGCGGCAGAAAGTCCTGCTGCTCGACGGCGACGACGGCGATTTCCGCGCGGCGCGCGCGAATTTCGGACTGGTCTGGCTGCAGGGCAAAGGGCTCGATATGCCAGCGTACCAGGCGCTCACCAGATCGAGCACCGAACTCTGGCGCGGCTTTTCCGACGAGCTCGAGGCCGAAAGCGGGATTGAACTCTTCCTCGAGCAGAACGGCGGACTTGCCTTTTGCCTGGGCGAGGAGGGTCTGGAAAAACGCCGCCTCGACCTGTTGCGTCTGCACAACCAGCGGGGCGGAGGCGAGCCCGACTGGGAGATGCTCGACCGGGCTGCTCTGGAGCGTCTGTTGCCGGGAGTGGCGCTCGGTCCAAAGGTTGCGGGCGCCAGCTTCGGCCGACGGGACGGGCATGCAAATCCGCTGCGGCTGCTGGCGGCGCTGCATGTGGCGCTGCTGCGCCGGGGCGCCAATGTTCGCCATCGGGCGCGGGTCAATCGAATTGAGCCTGCGGGTGCGGATTTTCGCCTCGTCCTCAACGGCGAGACGTTGACGGCGCCGCGGATCGTCATTGCAGCTGGGCTTGGGTCCTCGGCGCTGGCGCGGCAGGTCGGCCTCGAAGTGCCGCTGCGACCGGAACGTGGACAGGTACTCGTCACTGAGCGCCTCGCGCGCTTCCTGCCGCTGCCGGCGAGCGGCCTGCGCCAGACGGACGAAGGCACGATCATGATCGGCGCGACCAAGGATGGCCACGATTTCGACGTCTCGACAACGACCGAGGCTGCCGCCAGCTTGAGCCGCAAGACGACCGAGATCATTCCGGCGTTGGCCGGCGTCAGACTCGTCCGGCACTGGGCAGGCCTCAGAATCATGACGCCCGACAGCTACCCGATTTACGCGGAATCACGATCCCATCCTGGCGCGTTCGTCGCGATCTGCCATTCAGGCGTGACGCTCGCGGCCGTCCATGCCAGCTTGCTGGCCGAAGCGATCGCTGAGGGCTCTCTGCCCGACACCTTTTCCCCCTTCCATCAGAGACGCTTTGATGTTCCGCAAGCTGCATAATCCAGGCTCGGCCACCGTCACGATCTACATCGACGGCTGCGCCGTCACGGCGGAAGCAGGCGAAAGCATCGCCGCCGTGATGCTGCGCCAGCCGACGGGCTGGAGCCGAACGACATCCATCTCGCAAAGCCCGCGCGCGCCCTATTGCATGATGGGCGTCTGTTTCGAGTGCCTGGTTGCCGTCGATGGCAAAGGCTCGCTGCAAGGATGTCTGACACCGGTTCGTGACGGCATGCGCGTCACCCGGCAGCAAGGCCGCCGGAGCCTATCCGCGTGACCGCACCCCATACCGATCTCCTGATCGTCGGCGCCGGTCCCGCGGGGATGGCTGCTGCCGTCACGGCTTGCAGCCACGGCCTTTCCGTGCGCGTGGTCGATGATCAGCCGGCGCCCGGCGGCCAGATCTGGCGTGCCATCGAAACCGTCGCATCGACACCGCGTTTGGCACGGCTCGGACAGGCCTACCGCGCAGGGGCCGATCGCGCTCGCGCCTTCCGGTCCTGCGGCGCCGTGTACGAGCCGCAGAGCGAGCTCTGGCAGATCGAACCTGGCTTCCGGGCTTTCCTGACACGGGACGGTCAGGCTCGCAGCGTGACAGCCGATGCGGTCATTCTCGCCACCGGTGCGCAGGAGCGGCCGGTGCCGTTTCCCGGCTGGACGTTGCCAGGCGTGCTGACGGTCGGAGCGGCACAGATCCTGCTCAAGACAGCCAGCACAGTGCCGGAAAGACCCGTGTGGATCGCCGGCTGCGGGCCACTGCCTTTGCTCTACATGACGCAACTTCTCGCCGCGGGCGGACAGATCGCCGGTTTCCTCGATACCACGCCGCGCGGGCGCGCCAGCGCCGCGCTGCGCCACCTGCCAGCGGGTCTGCGCCGGGCAGGCGAGCTCGCAAAGGGGCTCGCCTGGTCACTGGCACTGAGACGCGCCGGGATTCCGATCATCCGTCACGTGACGGACCTACGCGCTGAAGGCGACGGACGCGTTGAACGCCTGCGCTATCGCACCGAGGACGGCCGCGAAGGCGAGGTCACCGCCGAGGTGCTGCTGGTCCACGAGGGCTTGGTGCCGAGCATCCATGTGCCGCTGGCGCTGGGTTGCACGGTGGAATGGCATCCCGCTCAGCACTGCTACGTGCCGCTGCTGGATGGATGGGGTGAGACCTCGCAGGCCAACCTCTTTGTCGCTGGTGACGGAGCCGGCATCGGCGGGGCCGAAGCAGCCGAGCCACGTGGACGACTTGCCGCGTTGCGGGTCGCCACACGCCTCGGAAAGCTCGATGCTGTCCGCGCCGAGCGGGCCGCAAAGACGGAGCGCGCCGCGCTCGCCCGTGCGCTTGCCCTGCGGCCCTTCCTCGATACCCTCTACGGCCCGCGAGCGCAGGTTTTCGCGCCCGCCGACGAGACGCTGGTCTGCCGCTGTGAGGAGGTCACGGCCGGCGCGTTGCGCGCGCGTGCAGTCGAGGGGCGGCCCGGCCCCAATCAGCTCAAGGCCTTCACGCGCGCCGGCATGGGTCCCTGCCAGGGCCGACAATGCGGCTACACCATGGCTCATATCGTTGCCGCCGCGCAGAACCGGAAGGTGGAGGAGGTGGGCTTCTTCCGCATCCGGCCGCCGCTGAAGCCGGTCACACTCGGCGAACTGGCTTGTCTCGACCAGCGGGAGCCGGCGGCATGAATGCCGAAGCGTTCGACGCAGCCGTGATCGGCGGTGGACTGCACGGCTTGTCGGCAGCATTGCATCTGGCCCGTGCCAGACGACGGGTGGTGGTGATCGAGCGCCGCTGGACAGGGCGCCATGCCTCCGGCGCGACGGCGGCCGGCGTGCGCACACTCAATCGAGATGTCGCGGAGATCCCGATTTCGCTCGAGGCCATGGACAGCTGGCACGAGATCGAGAGACTGGTTGGAGACGACTGCGGATTTCATTCCACCGGCCAGCTCCTGGTCGCCGAGACCGAGGAGCACATGGCAGGCCTGCATCGGCGGGAAGCGCGCATGCGCCAGCTCGGCTATCGTCACGAGGAGATCATTGATGCCGCGGAGTTGCGACATCTCGTGCCCGCCCTGAGCCGGCATTGCGTGGGCGCTCTTATCGCCCGGTGCGACGGTGCTGCCGATCCGCACCGAACGATCCTCGCGTTCCGTCGCGCATGCGAGGCGCAGCGCGTCGTCATCGCGGAAGGCTGCGGCATCGAAGCGGTCTCCCATGAGCGCGGAATCTGGCTTCTCAGCTGCGGAGCTCACCGCTTCCAGGCTCCGATGGTCGTCAACGCGGCCGGCGCATGGGCTGGCCGGGTCGCGGCGCTGTTCGGCGATGACATCGCGCTCGGCGTGCGTGCTTCGATGATGATCGTGACGGAGCGTGTTGCGCCGCTGCTCGAACCCGTCGTCGGCGTTGTCGGCCGCGCGCTCTCCTTCAAGCAGTCGGACCAGGGCACGCTCGTGATCGGCGGCGGCCTGCAGGGCGCCGCCGATCTCGACCGCGAGCGTAGCACGGTGAGCTTCAACGAATTGGCGAAGGGGGCGCGCGCCGCGGCCGACCTCTTCCCGGCCGCCCGCGACGTGCGTATTGCCCGCTGCTGGACCGGGATCGAAGCGCAGACCTCCGATCGTCTGCCCGTGATCGGCGCCTCGCCCAAGGCACCCGGGCTTCTCCATGCTTTCGGGTTCTCGGGACACGGCTTTCAGCTCGTCCCGATCGTCGGCGCCATTCTCGCGGAGTTGGCCGTTCACGGGCGCACGAGGCGCAATATCGCAGTCTTCACGCCGCGGCGACTGATGGGGGAGGGGATTGCGGCATGATGCATTATCTCCTCAGGCGGCTGCTTCTCGTCATTCCGACACTGCTGATCATGCTGACCGCGGTTTTCGTGCTGGTCCGCCTCGTGCCGGGCGATACCGCCTCGGTGATTCTCGGTGATCAGGCGAGTGCGGCTTCGCTCGCCGCGCTCAGGGCGAGACTGGGGCTCGATCAGCCGATCTATGTCCAATATCTCACCTTCGTCGGCAAGGTGCTGACCGGCGATCTCGGCCAGTCGCTCAGCACCGGCCGCAGTGTGATCAGCGAGGTTCTTCAAGTCCTGCCCTCGACGATCCAGCTCACGGTTGCTGCGATTGCGATCGGGCTTTTTCTCGGCCTGCCGCTCGGCATCGTCGCGGCGCTCAACCGCAATGGTTGGATCGACTACGCCTCACGCGTCGTCTCGCTGGTCGGACTGTCCTTCCCGGCCTTCGTCTCCGGCATCCTCATGTTGATCGTCTTTGCAATCCAGCTCGGCTGGTTTCCGGTGCTCGGCAACACCAGCGGCTCCGGCGATCTCGTCGATGGGCTGCGCGCCCTCGTGCTGCCGGCGCTTAATCTCGGCATCATCATGACGGCTTATGTGGCGCGCGTGACGCGCGCAGCGATGCTCGGTGTGCTGACGGAGGACTACATTCGGACCGCGCGCGCCAAGGGGGTGCGGCCGCGCCAGTTGGTCATGACGCACGCGCTGCGGAACAGCCTGATCCCGATCATCACCGTCGTGGGACTCTATTTCGGCACCCTGATCGGTAACTCGGTTCTGACGGAGATCATCTTCAACCGTCCAGGCCTCGGCAAGCTGATCATCGGCGCATTGAATGCCCGTGACTATACCCTGCTGCAGGGACTGATGATCATCTTTGCCGTCTGCGTGATCATCGTGAACACGTTGACCGATCTAGCCTACGGGCTGGTCGATCCGAGGGTGGAATACACATGACCGCCGTCGTCACCGTCGAGATGCGGCCGGGCGGCCTGTGGCTTGCCCTCATGCAAAACAAGCTGGCATGGGTTGGGATCGTCCTGCTCGCGCTCATTGTTGTCATCGCGGTCTTCGGGCCGTGGCTTGCGCCTCACGATCCGCTCGAGCAGAACATCGTGGCGCGACTCGATCCGCCGTCGCCCGATTTCTGGCTCGGCACGGACTCCTATGGCCGCGATGTGCTGTCGCGGCTCATCTACGGCGCGCGGGTCTCGCTCGTCGTCGGCTTCGTTGCGATCCTGATCGCAATGGTGATCGGTACCGCGATCGGTGTGCTGGCCGGCTATGTCGGCGGCATGTTCGACCAGCTCGTCATGGGCGTGCTCGACGTGCTGCTTGCCTTCCCGACACTCCTGCTCGGGCTGATGATCGCCGCCATGCTCGGCGCGAGCCTGCACAACCTGATCATTGCAATCGCGGTGACCGAGATCGCGCCCTTCGCCCGCGTCGCCCGCGCGCCGACCATCACCTTGCGCCAGCGCGAGTTCGTCGAGGCGGGACGAGCGTATGGCTGCGGCCCGGTTCGCATCATGACGCACCACATCCTGCCGAACATGATCTCGGATGTGGTCGTGATGAGCTCGCTCTGGCTCGCTTCGGCAATTCGTACCGAAGCCTCGCTGTCCTTCATCGGGCTTGGCGTGCCGCCGCCGACCGCGACCTGGGGCAGCATGGTCCGCGAGGGCTTCGAGAACATCCTCGACGCCTGGTGGCTGGCCGTCTTCCCGAGCCTCGCCATCCTGGTGACGGTCCTTGCTTTGAATCTCCTTGGCGACGCTCTGCGCGACGCGTCCGACCCGAGGTCTCGCGCCCGATGAGCGCTCCGATCGTCTCGGTGTCGAACCTGAGCTGCTGCTTTCGCGTCGGCGGGACGTGGCGGCCCGTCGTGCGCAATCTCTCGCTCGAGATCGCGCCGAAGGAGACGCTTGCGATCGTCGGTGAGTCCGGCTCCGGCAAGAGCGTGACCGCACTCTCGATCATGCGGCTGATGCCGCCGGGTGCGAGCAGGATCGAAGGCTCGATCAAGCTGAACGGCGGGGAGCTGCTGACGCTGCCCGAGGCCAAGATGCGCGACATACGCGGCAACGAGATCGCAATGATCTTCCAGGAGCCGATGACCTCGCTCAACCCGGTGCTGACGATCGGTTTCCAGATCACCGAGACCCTGAGTCTGCATCGCGGCCTGTCGCGCACCGCGGCCGAGGCCGAGACGATCCGCTTGCTGGATCGGGTCCGCATACCCGCAGCGAAGGCGCGCTTCCACGAATATCCGCATCGCTTCTCGGGCGGCATGCGCCAGCGCGTGATGATCGCCATGGCGCTGGCCTGCCGGCCGAAGCTGCTGATTGCCGATGAGCCGACCACCGCGCTCGATGTGACCATCCAGGCGCAGATCCTCGAGCTCCTCAAGTCGCTGCAGGACGAGGAAGGCATGTCCGTCCTGTTCATCACCCACGACATGGGCGTGGTCGCCGAGATCGCCGACCGGACGGTCGTCATGTTCAACGGAGAGCAGGTCGAGGCCGGTCGGACCGAGGACATCTTCGCCGTTCCCCGGAAGCCTTACACGAAGGCGCTGCTCGCCGCAGTGCCGAAGCTCGGCTCGATGGCCGGCAAGGCTCGGCCAATGCGCTTCCCGATCGTCGACCGCACGACGGGCGGCTCAGACGCGCCGGGCGAGGTGCCGGACACCGTGAAGGCGACGGAGCGGCCGGTGCTGGAGGTCACAGGGCTGACGACACGCTTCGACATACGGGGTGGCGTGCTCTCGACGGTTCGCGGCCGCGTGCATGCGGTTGAGAATGTCTCTTTCAGGCTGAGTGCAGGTGAGACACTGGCGCTGGTCGGCGAATCCGGGTGCGGCAAGTCGACGATCGGCCGCTCGTTGATGCGGATGGTCCAGCCACTCTCCGGATCGGTACTGCTCGACAATATCGATCTGCTGAAGCTTGGCCACACCGAGCTCCGTGCGCAGCGCAAGGGCATGCAGATGATTTTCCAGGATCCCTTTGCCTCGCTCAATCCGCGCATGAACATCGGCACGGCCATCGCCGAGCCGCTGGTGATCAACAACATCGTCCGCCGCTCCGAGGCGCGCGGCAAGGTCATCGATCTGCTGAAACAGGTAGGCTTGTCTCCTGAGATGGCCTACCGCTTCCCGCACGAATTCTCTGGCGGACAGCGCCAGCGCATCTGCATCGCCCGGGCGCTCGCGCTCGAGCCCCGCGTCATTGTGGCGGACGAAGCGGTCTCTGCGCTCGACGTCTCGGTCAAGGCGCAGGTCGTCAACCTGATGTTCGACCTGCAGGCCCGGATGGGGCTCGGCTATCTCTTCATCTCGCACGACATGGCCGTGGTGGAGCGGGTCAGCCATCGGGTCGCGGTGATGTACCTCGGGGAGATCGTCGAGATCGGGCCACGCGACGCAGTGTTCCAGAACCCGCAGCACCCCTACACCAAACGCCTGCTGGCAGCCGTGCCGATCGCCGAACCGGCGCGGCGTCGATTGAAGCGTCGGGTCTCGGACGAGGAGCTCATGAGCCCGGTGCGATCGCCTGATTACGCCCCGCCGGCGCGGCAGTACCGGGAGGTCTCGCCTGATCATGTTGTGACGGTCTGGGGCGAGGAGTGGGAGGGCAGGGAATCCGGTTCCGCGTGAGACCGGCCGCCGTGCTGAAGCCAGCCTGCGCAACGGCATGTATTTTTCCACGATCTCTCGCGTGGCCTCGTCAATTCACTCGATGTGGTCAAACTCGGCGATTTCGTCGCGCAACCTGCGAAAATCATCCGCGGACAAGGGGTGACCATCGGGGCGCGCAGCGGAGCTTCTTTGGGCCGGATGCTGTCGACCATGGACATCCTCCGACGCAGCCTAGATAACGACCCCGTGCAGCGGGGATGAAGCGCGGGGCCTGACAACAAGCTCCTGGGCACGGCCTGGATCTTGAAGATAACGTGACGGCGCGCTTTCCATTCCTGACCTGTCGTACTCGGCTCCGTCTCATTCTTGCCGCACGATCTGAAATGAGAGCGCGTGAAGTCGAAGTCAGGGAATCAACCTGCCGATCGGCAACTCAAGGGGTCACGACGCCCGGCATCGCCGTGCAGGATCAGATCGTCAGGAGGAATGCGCATGCAAGCTCGCGAGCATGGGGCCGCCCCAGTGTCTAGTCACGAGACCGACGGTTTGCACCAAGCGCAATACGTGATTGGGCATACTGGTCGAGACGCCTTCATTGCCACCGAAGGACCGGACTAGCATCAAGCGAGACATGCTTCCGTACCCGGGACCGGGACACATCGCCTGGGCGCAAAGCTGACGCGGTGGTCCGCGTTATCCTAACGCGAGTCCTTCACTAGCCGGATAGTAGTTTCAGCCTACGATCGCTGCTTACGTCGGGCCAATCGTGGAGCCCACGCCCGTTCAATTCATTGTCCGCCCGAGATAACGGAACAAAACTTCCTTCCACGAGTCGGTCTCTTGCGTGTCAAGCAATACGACGTTGATCCGCTTGCGCAACGGGCTGTCGCGCCGCAATGCGATCGCGTAGTCCTGAGGCTCAAATGTCACCTCGCTGAGATCAGCTGTGAGTCCGCCTCGGCGGATCATCCATGCAAGAATAGGCCTGTCATAGACGAAGGCGTCGATCGAACCATTCTTTAGCGCGTCAAAGCCCTTTTGAGGTGAGATCACGGTCTTGTATCTTATCCGCATTCCCATAAGGGCTTCCTCGGTCGCCGTTCCTTGCACGACTCCCACGCGCACGCTGGAAAGATCAGCGGCGCTGTTCACCATGCCGTGCAGCCGCTTCGTGGTGAGCGTCGAGGTGATACCGGCCGTGAAAACTGCGATTGCAATTACTGAGACCACCATCCAAATGACGGCCACCACGCGTCCGGCCAAAGTCATTGGAATCACGCTGGCGTCAGCGCGCTGCGTCATCGCATTGGCGGACCAGAACACTCCCGAGCTGAGTCCGCGTATCATCCCGCCGCCGAATCCTTCGTTGCTGCGACGCTCGAATAGCCAGATGAGAACCCCGGCGAGAAGAGCCAGGCCGAGTAGGGCGCCGATGGCCTGCAGGAAACTGTAGGATGTGATTGAATGAAAAACGGGTAGCCAGCTCGCGATACGGTCGCTCTGTACGGCTACGCCGGTCCCGGTGTGAAAATAGGGAGTCGTGAAATCCACCTTCCGCTCTCGCTCGGCTGTCACCGTGATAGCAGCTACGGCGACATCATATCGGCCCTCGTTCAGCCCATCGATCAGCGACTGAACGGTGTCGGTCTCTTCAAAGCGATATTGCAATCCCAGCTGGTTGGAGACTCGATTCCAAAGATCGATGCTGATGCCCGTCCATTTGCCACTTTGGTCTTTCATCGCGAAGGGAGGCGCCTCCTTTGTTCCCACAACCAATACCTGGGGTAATCCCATCGTCTCAGCTGAACTTCCGACAGTCTGCAGCGGCAAAGCGGCCGCCAAGGCTATTGCGAAAAGCCCAGACTTGCACAGCCGGGGGATTGCAATGTGCCGATGCCGGCGCTGCCGATGATGAGAGTTCTTTGCCTCTGGCATCGGTGCGCGCCTGGCTAGTTTGCTGAGCTCCTCTGCCCGTCTGTGAAAATATCTCGGCGAGTGCATCCTTTCGATGTTCATGACAACGCTCCTAGCTGTCGTCCCTCCAGATTATAACAGCATGGCACGGCCACCAAAGGTTGCTATTCACGATTGGCAACACCGCCAGGCGGATACCGATTGGCCGATCTGAGACGGCCGTTTGTGATCGGGCGCTTCGGCGCCACGGTTGGGCACGGCTTTCGCGGTAGCGCGTGATCTTTGGCCGCGGTCGCACGGGTAAGGCCGAACAGGTGCCGCGCTGCTATCGAGCCATTCCACGAGTAGCGGTTCTATCGGAAGCGCAAGTGTCGCCACGCCTCTCCGCAGTTGGCAGCGTGATGCTTCTATACGGGATGCACGCGCGTTTTGCGGGAAGATTTTGCGTTCGGCCTCCCGCTAATCGCAGGTCACAGAGTCCTCAAATCGGTCGGACCCCGCCGAACGCGCGCAGCACAACAGCATCCAAAAAATCTCCCAGGGAGGATAGCTGCGCTGGCGCTTGGGCACTCAACGCCGTCAAGGTCCGCAGGACTATCATCGCTCATCACGAAGGATAGGGCGACGTAGCAGGTTACATCGGCCATTTGGGACTGAGGACGTCAGCCTTGCTTCTCGAAGCCTGACAGGTCTGCTTCGCCGTGCTTCACCACGAACTGAACACGTTCCCCTGCAAACCTGGTCTCGTGGTAGACGATCGGGCGCCTGTCGCGATCGATGTCGACGCTTTCGACAGCAAGGATCGGCGTCACGACTGATTGTCGCAGATGCCGGACCTCCTCCTCAGAAGGGTTGCGCGCAATCACGCGGGTCATCTCGCGGGTATAATCGTGAACGCCGTAACGCGCGAGTGTCTTCGTGATCGACATGGTCTCGCGATACAACTCACCGAAACCCTGAAACCGGCGGGCGGGAAGGTATGTGTCGCCAATGCTGATCGGGATGCCGTCCGCTTCGCCGATGACCCGAATAAAAATCGACATTTCCCCGTCGGCCATGGCCAGTGCCGAGCATGCCCGATCGTGAGCCTTGCGCTCGTTCACCTCCAGAAGCGTGCGGCTGGGCTCGCGACCCTGCAGGGCAACGTTGGTGCTGAAGCGCGTGCGCTCTCCGATCTCATAGTCGATCACGGCGGGGACCAGATAGGAGCCGCCCCCCTTGCGCTTGAAGACGATCCCGCGCTGGACGAGGCCGGCGATGGCTTGACGTGCTGTATGGCGGTTGACGCCGAAGCGCTCGGCCAACTCGTGCTCGGACGGCAATCGTCCCGCACCGTCGAAGCGGCCGCCCCGAATATCCTGCAGCAGCTTGTGCTCAAGCCGCTTCCACAGGGGGTCTTGAGAGTCTGCCGACGGTTTGGGTCGCATCCGCACGTTCGCTCGAATCAGAATGGAACAGGCCTTGTGGCCATGATTCCCCAACAGGACTGGCACTGCCACAAGACGCCTGCCGAATCTTTGACGGCATCAGCAGTTTTGAGTGTCATCCGCCTGTTGCAAAACCTGTCTAGACAGATTTTATCGCCAAGTCGAGAAGGACTTGAGCGCAGAGCGGAATATAAGGATGGCAGCGATCAGCCTTGACAGGCTATCGAAAAGGTATGGCGGCAATCCCGTGCTGGATGCCGTTTCTCTCGATATCCAGGACGGGGAGTTTCTCACGCTGCTCGGGCCGTCGGGCTGCGGAAAGTCCACGCTTCTGCGGGTCATCGCAGGTCTCGAGTCTCAGGATTCCGGTGGCGTCGCGATCGGCGGCGTTGCCGTCGACGGGCTGCGCCCGAAGCAGCGTGACGTCGCCATGGTCTTTCAGTCCTACGCGCTCTACCCGCACATGACGGTCGCGGCCAATATGGCGCTGCCGTTGAAGATGCGTCGGCTGACGCTGTTGCAGCGATTGCCGATCGTATGCCGTCTTCTCGCGAGAACGCGAGCCACGCTCCGTCAGATCGAGGAGGATGTGCGCCGAACGGCGGCCGCGCTCGAGATCGAGCATGTCCTTGACCGCAAGCCCGGTCAGCTCTCCGGCGGCCAACGTCAACGTGTCGCGGTCGGCCGTGCGATGGTGCGCCGTCCGTCGGTATTCCTGATGGATGAGCCGCTCTCCAATCTTGATGCCAAGTTGCGCGTCACCATGCGCGCGGAAATCAAGGAGCTGCATCGCAGGCTCGGCGTCACGTTTGTCTATGTCACGCACGACCAGGCCGAGGCTATGACACTCTCGGACCGCGTCGCCGTGATGCTCGACGGCAAGCTGCGGCAGGTCGGTCGACCCCTGGAGATCTACGCCGATCCGGCCGAGCGGCGCGTAGCCGAGTTCATCGGCTCGCCCAAGATCACCATGATCGAAGCTCGCGTCGGCGAGGGTGGGCAGGTTCATGTCGGCAGCCGTCTGCTTCCGATTGAGACGGCCCAGCCGCCGGGTAGCCTGATTGTTCTCGGCATCCGGCCGGAAGCCTTCACGCTCGTGGCTCCGGGCGCGGAAGGGGAGTTGTTGGCCGGACGGGTGCGGCTCGTCGAACATCTGGGCTCCGATCTCTACATCCATCTCGAAGGAGCGGGACAGGCCGAACCTGTGATCGCGCGGCTCGATGCGGCGCAAGCGCCACATATCGGCATCGGCGAGCAGATCCATCTGGCGGTGCACGCCGAACGGATGTTGCTGTTTGCATCGGACGGACGGCGCATTCGCGCTGCTACCGACCGCCGACCTGTCGCCGTCGTCAGCGGCTTGAGGGCCGCGGCCAGAGCCGAGTATGCGCGATGAGTGCGGTGAACGCTCCTTCATACGACGCGTCCTCGCGCCAGCCAGACGGTATACGACAGGTGAGGGCGCTCCCGAGGCGCAGGCCCGGCGAGGTGTTTGCAGCCGTCGCGCTCGCCGGTCCCGCGATGGCGCTGCTGCTCGTGCTCTTCATTCTGCCGGTGGTTGCGATCGTTGCCGTCGCGGTGACTGACTGGCAGTTCGGCACCAGGAGCTTGAACTTTATCGGCCTGGCGAATTTTAGGGCGATCTTCGCGGACGACATCTTTCTCGCTTCGCTGCGCAACACGGCCATCTATGTATCAATCGTGATGCCGGGCACCGTCCTCGGCGGCCTTGCCATCGCGCTGCTGATCGAGAGCGGTGATAGCCTGCGCGGCTTCTATCGCGCCATCCACTTTCTGCCATTCATGGCCACGCTTGCGGCCATGGCGACCGTTTGGGAGGCGCTCCTGCATCCCACCATCGGCCTCGTCAACAACACGTTCGCGGCGGTCGGCTTGCCTACCGCCAACTGGCTGCGCGACGAGACGACGGTGCTGCCGGTGCTCGCCGTCATCGGTATCTGGCAGAATCTCGGCTTTGCCATGGTGCTGTTCCTCGCGGGCCTCAAGAGCATTCCGCAGGACCTCTATGACGCAGCCGACATCGACGGCGCCGACCAGTGGCTCGACCGGTTGATCACCGTGACCCTGCCGATGCTGGGTCCGATCGCCATGTTCGTCGTCGTTGTGGTGGCGCTCAGAGCCTTCGAAGCCTTCGATACCGTGCAGATCCTGACCCAGGGCGGCCCAGGCCATGCCTCCGAGCTGCTGCTCCATACCCTCTATCGGGAGAGCTTCGAATTCCTGCGAGCCGGCTATGGAGCCGCCATCACCGTCGTCTTTCTCGTCATCGCGATAACCCTTACGCTGATCCAGGCCCGTCTCATCGACAAGAGGGTACACTATCAATGAGCCGGGCCGATCATCGACTGTCGTGGCCGGTAGCGATGGCGCGTCATGCGTTGCTGCTTGCCGGCAGCGGGCTGATGCTCCTGCCATTCGTCTGGATGATCAGCCTGTCGCTGAAGCCTCCGGAAGAGATATTCCGAAGCTCCTTCTCGCTCCTGCCCCAGCACTGGTATGTGATCGAGAACTACGCGAAGGCACTGACGGCGGCGGCGCTGCCGCGCTACATGGCGAATGGCGTCCTCGTCTGCGCTTCGATCCTGGCGCTGCAGATCCTGATCTGCGCTCCCTGCGCCTATGCGCTCGCCAAGCTGGAATTCGCCGGTCGCGATCTCCTGTTCCGCCTCGTCCTGGTCGGCCTGCTCATCCCCCATCAGGTGCTGGCGGTGCCCCTCTTCATCCTCGGCTACCGCGTCGGCCTCCTCAACAGCTATGCCGCGCTGATCTTCCCCTTTGTCGTCTCCCCCTTCGGCATCTTCCTGTTCCGGCAGTTCTTCAGATCGATTCCCGATGAGATCGTCCATGCGGCGAGACTGGATGGTCTCTCCGAGCTCGCGATCGTCTGGCGCATCATGCTGCCGATGGCGATGCCGACCATCGTCGCCTTCTCGATCCTCTCCGTTGTCGCGCATTGGAACGACCTGTTCTGGCCCCTGATTGCGGTAAAGTCGCCGAAGCTGATGCCGCCGGCGCTCGGCGTCGTCATCTTCCGCGGCGGCGAGGCCAGCACCGAGTATGGCCCGCTGATGGCCGGAGCGGTGCTTGTGATCCTGCCGCTCGTGCTTGCCTTCATCGTCGTCCAGCGGTGGTTTATCGAAGGGCTGACCTCGACTTCCCTGAAATAACGATCTGGCGGACGTGCGATGCGGACCTGTTTGGCGACCTTTGTTGTTTGCGGACTGATCGGATGGGCGACGAGCCTTGCCCACGCCACCAATCTACAGGTGCTCTATGCCTTCGACCGGACGACGGCTCAGGCGCATCAGGAGATCAAGGAGCGCTTTGAAAAGGAAAATCCTGATATCACCGTCGAGTTTCTCACCGCTGCGCAGAACTACGAAGACGCCTCGCAGAGCATCATCCGAAGTGCCATGATCGGCGACCTTCCGGACGTGACATTTCAGGGACTCAATCTGCTACGCAGTCTGGTCGACCGCGACATCGCCGTTCCGCTCGATCCCTTCATCGTGCACGACGGAGGCGCGGGCAAGCTCGGCTACGATGCGGCCATGCTGCGGGCTGGAGGATTGAACGGCAAGACCTTTGGCATTCCCTTCGCGGTTTCGACGCCTCTCCTCTATCTGAATGCCGATCTGGTCAGAGCGGCCGGTATCGACATCAACGCCTTCCCGACGCGTTGGCAGGATATCGTCGCACTCGGCAAGAAGATCGACGATCCCGGGCGGAACATCGTCGGCTTCTATTTCCAGTGGGACATCACCGGCAACTGGATGTTCCAGAGCCTGCTGTTCGCCAATGGCGGAAGCATGATGTCGCCGGATGAGAAGGCTATCGCCTTCGATCAGCCGCCAGGGAAGGCCGCGCTCGAAACGCTGGAGCTTTTCGCGAAGGCGAAGATGCCGAACCTGCCGACGAGCCAGTCGCGATCGGCATTCATGGCCGGCAGGATCGGCATCTTCGCCGACTCCAGCTCCAATCTTGGCACGGCGATACGACAGGTCGGCAAATCCTTCGAGCTGCGCACCTTGCGCTTTCCGCTTGGTGTGGCGGATGGACGGCTGCCGGCCGGGGGCAATCTCGCGGTCATGTTGACCAGGGATCTGCAGAAACAGGCCGCGGCGTGGAAATATATCAGGTTTGCCACGGGCCCGGTCGGCCAGACCATCATGGCCCGACATACCGGCTATCTGCCGAGCAACAGCATCGCGATCAACACGCCCGAACTGCTCGGCGATTTCTACAAGGCCAATGCCAATTTTCAGGCCAACATCGCCCAGGTTCCGATCCTGACGGGGTGGTACGCCTTTCCGGGGCCGAACGCGGTCAAGATCATCGACGTGATCAAAGGGCATACCGAGGCCGTGGTCACCGGCAAGAAGACCGCCGACGAGACGATGCCTGCTTTGACCGCCGATGTTCGCAAGCTACTGGAGTGATCGGGATGACGCAGGGCCACCTCAATCTGCAAAGCGAAAGCCCCTATGACGGGCTCGCCAATCGCTACGATCGCGCGCGGCCGGATTATCCGCCTGCCGCGCTTGCAATCTTATCGGCGCAAGCGGGTGACCTCGTGGCAGACGTCGGCGCCGGCACCGGCCTCTTCAGCCGCCAATTGGCGCAAACGCTTTCTAAAGCCCGCGTCATCGGCGTCGAGCCCAGCGCGGATATGCGACGTGCAGCAGAAGCGGCCTCGCGCGATATCCCGAACCTGTCCTTCGTCGCTGGAGCCGCTGAAAACCTGCCATTCCCGGACCGCAGTCTCGCGCTCGTGACGGCAGCGACAGCGGCGCACTGGTTTGACCGGCCGGTGTTCTATGAGCAGGCGTTCCGATGCCTGCGCGAAGATGGCCAACTCGCGATCGTGCAGAATGTGCGGCGCTGGTGGGACAGTCCCTTTCTGGCCGCCTATGAGGAATTGCACGAAGACACGGTGCAAGGCTATCGGCGCAACACCTTTCCGGCTGGCAGCGGCCGCTACGCGACGTTGGATGTTGCGGACGAATTGCGGCGACTTGCACCCGCAAGCGACGTGCAGGAACACGCTTTCGGCTGGCGGATGCCCATGGAACGCGACGTGTTCATTACCTTCAGTTTGTTCGTCCACCA
>NZ_CAFK01000256.1 GCF_000239815.1 Bradyrhizobium sp. STM 3843
GCGCGACGGTTTTAACGCTTATACGCAGTCTCCTCGGGGACCGGCTTTCTTGCCCCCGTAGCGACAATGCGCCAAGGCGCATCGCGCAGGCATCAGCACCGGGATGCCAGGACCCTACGACTTCACGTCCGCAACAGCATCGTTCGTCCGCGCATCAAGGATGCGCTGCGAGCTCTCACGTCCATCGCATCCCCGCCTCTCGTGTCGTGACGATCGCGCGCAACGCCCCTCTCGTCGAGGCGGGATGGGCACAGTAATCCTGATTTTCTGAAAAAGCGAAAGCGATTAATTTTCCGCCGCGGGGCTGGACAGGGCAAATCAGCCTGAATGTGCTGCTGAAATTGGCTGTTGCGCGCGGGCATCCAGCGGGCTCGCTGGCGTCGGCATTCCGTGATTCCGTCACCACGTCGCTCCGATTTGCCCGTCGGATCGCGGATGCGAATTGAAACATCGCTCCGCTGCGAGATGTTTGATTGGCCGCTACCCGCGACCCCTCCCCGCAAGGGGGAGGGGAGACGAAGCGGCGAGCGCGTCGCCGCACATCGATGGTGTCAGCAGGATGAGCGGGGGCGCTATCAGTTCCGGACAGCGCCGACCGTGGTGACGGCCTCGGCGGAGGCGCTGCGGTGGTGCGGCGAGAGCACCGAAAGCTGAACCGGGGTGGCGGGCATGTCCGCGCGGGTCAGCGTTGCCACAGGTGCCTGCTGGTCGGCAGCGGAAGCGCCGATAACCGTGAGCTGATGCTGGGTCGCCGGGAAGGACGAGACTTCGTAGGTCGGGAGCTCGCCGGCGGCGGCCGCCTGCAGCGTGGCGAAAGCGAGCAGAGTGCCCGGAATCAGATATTTCGCGAAGGTCATGGGAAGCCCTTTGGTTGACGAAGTGTTCGATCGCGTGATCCGCAATCGCATTCCGCCTTCCTTGACCGCTCCCTAAACCTGGTTCGCTTGTAAGTTATGCGGGCCCCGTTTGACAATTCATTCTTTTGCGATGCAACAAAAAAGGCAGTAAGATACCTGCCTCAATTTGGATTGCGAATGGCATGATTGCGATCTGTGATGATCATCGCCGGAGTCACAACGGCACGCGCGCGAAAGCGAATCGGAATCCATCAGTTAATTGGGATCGCGAATCGCACACGGTCCGCTAATCTTGCCGGGGACCCGCCGATCTCTCGTCGCCGTAGATCTGCGTTCCCGGTGAAATTGCGATCAGAAGGATCGGATATGTTCGATCATCGCGGATGGCCCGCCGTCCGAACTGTGATCCGCTCCGCCGTCGTGATCCTGGTCTCGGCAGCGGCTGCCCCTGCCCAAGACGCGCATTGGTCTCCATTTTGGGATGAATTGGCGGCACGATCCGATGCAAAGGTCATTGATGGCGTCAGCGACAAGGGCGAGCCGACGCGGCGGATCGAGCTCTCATCGGGGGTGTCGTTCGATTTAGAGCGGCATGCAGATCAAATCACCAGCATGGGGAGCGACCATACGGGCCTTGGGGCGGTCCAATGCAGTTGGGAGATCTATGTCGCGGTCCGGGCCTACGTCGAAGCATGCGTCCCGGGTGAAGATCGGACCTTTGAAGTTGATCTGGATGATGCGATCAAGCGCATGAATGACTTTATCGTCGAGAACAGCCTCGTCCCGGTGACCAAGTCGCAGCTTCAGGATGCTGTCGAGCAACGCAAGCGGCAGGTTGGAGATGCTGTGCGCGGACAGTCCAATGGCGATCACACCAAGCAATGCGAAGCGGACGCTGTTCGTCCGATCAGTCTCGCATTGAGGTCGATGTCTCACGACGCGCGGGTTTCAAATCTGAATAGGCTCTTGTCCGTCAAGCGACCGCCTGTGATGAACCCCTGCCTCTGAGGGTGCCGCCCGCGCTCATTGTTTCCCGTTCAAATCCTCCTCCAGCGATAACTTCAATTCCAGCAGCGAACGTCCCACGATGGAGCGCAAGCTCGGATCGATCAGGATCGCTTCATTGATGTTGGCGCGGGCATCAGCCAGTTCGCCCTTGCCCAGCAAAGCCAGTCCGCGGCCCATATAGGCGCAGGCGCGGCGCGGATCGAGTTTGAGCGCATGGCTGAAGTCGGCAATCGCTCGGTCGTGCTCGCCCTTCTTGTTCCAGACCAGACCACGATCACAGTAAATCCCGGCGTCCGCGAAGGTGAATCGGATTGCTCGATCAAAGTCGGCGAGGGCACGATCGAGTGCGCCGAGCCGTCGCCATAGCTCGCCTCGATCACGAAACGCGGTGGGGTCGTCTGGAGCGACACGAATCGCCGCATCATAGTCCGCGAGCGCGCGATCGGTATCACCCTTGGATTCCCAGGCCTTGGCGCGGTTTCTGAAAGCGGTCGCATCACGCGGGTTGCGTTCAATCGCCCGATCGAACGTAGCCAGCGCTTGCTCGATCTCGCCTTGAAGCGCGTTTGCGTCCGCCTCCTGCTGGTCGTGTGGCTCGCTGGCCGTTATTGGCGCGGGTGGGACAGCAGCAACCTCGACCCGTGCTTGTCCGGTATCTTCATCAGTTCTGTTCGTCTCGATGCTCGTCGCATGTTCACCTTCGACGATGCTGGTTACCGGAATCCAGACGAGCTGTGCAATCATGGCGACGCCGAATATCACCACAGCAATGGCGCCGCTGAGGTATTTCCAGCTGACAGTATCGTTTCGATCAATGCGAAGCGGGCTATGGAACAGCATGGTGATCTCCTACCGCGCAGTTCGTGCAGATGTGATCCGGACGGCGGAGCGTTCGGGTCGGCGAGGACGAACGCCATTCGCGCCTCGACACGATCCTCGGCGACGAAGACCTGAAGGCACTTAAGGTGCAGTGACCGAAGCCTTGACCGCCGTCACGCCGTTCGCAGGACGACGGAGTAGCCGGCGCCATCCTTGGTGATCGTGCCAAGTCCGGGCCATGGGAAATGCGTGCCGCAGATCAGCATCCTGTCTGCAACGACCCGATCCATCAGCTTGCGGCGGCTGGTCTCGGCAAGCACCGCATCCTGGTCGAAAACGCCGTGCCAGCCCGGGTGTGCCGCGCACAAAGCCGGCACATAGACGGTGTCGTTGGAAAACATCAGCTGTTCGTTCCCGGAGCTGAGGTGGAACGCTGTATGCCCCGGTGTGTGGCCTGGCGTGCTCACAAAGCGGATTCCAGGCACGACCTCGTCTTCACCATCGACCGGAAGCACGTTCTTCCACATTGCCACGACGGCCTGAATGCGCCGCGCGAGCGGTCGGCGCGCCTCCGGCAGTCGATCGATCACCGCCGGATCGGTCCAGAACTTGTGCTCGGCCGCCGGAACGATGATCTCGGCCGAAGGAAATACCGGCGCATCAGTGTTCTTTCCGAGCAGCCCAAATATGTGATCGGGATGGTAATGCGAGACAAGGACCGTTTCGATCTGCTTGGGATCGATCCCCACTTCGTTCAGGTGCCGGATCATCTTGCCGGAGACGAACGCCGATTGAGGGTTGAACGCCTGCACCTGATCACCGCCGCCGGCGTCGCACAGAATGATCTTGCCCTTCAACTTGACGACGAAAACGGTGATCGGAATCGTGACGAAGTCGGTTGTAAATCCGCCGGCTGCCAGGGCCTGCTTGGTCTCATCGATGCTGGCATTGCTGAAATAGGCTGGGTCGTGGGCCTTTTCCCAGATGCCATCATAGAGAGCGATGATCTCTGCCTCGCCGACCGTATATCGGAAATGACCGCGGGGCGGGTCTGGTGTCTTCGCGCGCACCTGTTGCGCGTGTTGCGCTTGGTGCTTGTGTCGCGCGTGGTGCCGGTGTCGCGCGGCAGCAGCAGTCGGTAAGCTCAGCCAGCCATCAAGCCCGAACGCAGCCGAGGCCACGGCGGCTGACACGATGAAATCTCTGCGAGTTGTCGTGGGCATAGGGCCCTCCCGATCGCATTAGTTCCCCGCTTTGGTGGCCCGATATTTAAGGGCCGGCCGGAACTGCGCCGGGCGCCAATTTGCGCCTGTTGGCAAATTTCGCGATCGCTGTAAGGCCGCCGCTAGGCAATAGTGTGGCGAGCATCATTAAAAATGCTCATGTGGTGATCCGGATAACTACTGACATGGGTGCTTGCGCACCGCTTTGCCCAGCGGACGGCGACTGATCAGCTTACGAATTCGTCGCGCTTGTAGCCTTGGGCGTAGAGCAGGGCGGTGAGATCGCCATGATCGATGCGCGCGCTCGCGGCGGCCGAGACCGCAGGCTTGGCATGATAGGCGACGCCGAGGCCGGCCGCCTCGATCATGCCGAGATCGTTGGCGCCGTCGCCGACCGCGAGCGTATCGATCTCGTCGAGGTCGAAGGATTCACGCAATTCGAGCAGGGTCGCAAGCTTGGCGGCGCGGCCGATGATCGGCTCGCGCACCTCGCCGGTCAATCTGCCGGCGTCGATCACGAGCTCGTTGGCCCGGTTCTCCTGGAAGCCGAGCTTGGCCGCGATCGCATTGGTGAACAGGGTGAAGCCGCCGGAGATCAGGCAGGTATAGGCGCCATGGGCGCGCATCGTCATCACCAGCTCGCGCCCGCCCGGGGTGGTCACGATCCGCTTTCGCAGCACCTCGTCGACCACGCTGACCGGCAGGTCCTTCAGCAATGCGACGCGTTCGCGTAGCGCCGGCTCAAACGCGATCTCGCCGCGCATCGCACGTTCGGTGATGGCGGAGACATGCTGCTTCAACCCGGCGAAGTCGGCGAGCTCGTCGATGCATTCCTGGCCGATCATCGTGGAATCCATGTCGGCGAGAAAAAGCTTCTTGCGCCGGAACGCGGTAGGCTGCACGACAATGTCGATCGGCATGTCACCGCGCAGATCGCGCAGGCGGGCCTCGATCGCATGCACCTCACCCTCGCCTTCGAAGGGGATGTCGATCGCGACCTCGTCGAACAGCCATTGGGGTGTGCCGGGCGATGGCAACACGGCGAGGAATGCCTCGACGATCGTGGTGTCGAGCGCGGGATCGGCGGGATTGCATATGAAGGTGGCGACGAGAGACATCAGGTGACTTCGGAGACCGACAGTAAAGCCGTGCTTATCGCAGGGCCGACCGCCAGCGGCAAGTCGGCGTTGGCGTTCGAGCTTGCAGAAAAAATTGGCGGTGTGGTCGTCAACGCCGATTCAATGCAGGTCTACCGTGATTTGCGCGTGCTGACGGCCCGGCCGGCACCCGAGGAAGAGGCCCAGCTGCCGCACCGCCTCTACGGCCATGTCGATGCTGCCGTGAACTATTCAGCCGGGCTTTACGTCACCGATGCCGCCAAGGTGCTGGAAGAGGAGATGAGCGCGGGACGGCGACCGATCTTCATCGGCGGCACCGGGCTGTATTTCAAGGCACTGACACGCGGCTTGTCCGCGGTCCCGCCGGTGCCGGAGGAGATCCGAGAGGCGGTGCGGAACAGGCTCGCGCGCGCGGGCGTCGAGGCGCTGCATGCGGAACTTGCGCAGCGTGATCCCGACGCTGCCGCACGGCTGAAGCCGCGCGACCGCACCCGAATTGCACGGGCGCTCGAGGTGATCGAGGCAACGGGGCGGCCGCTCGCCGACTGGCACCGCGAGGCACAGCCGCCGCTGCTGCGCGAAGGCGCGTACCAGGCGCTGTTCCTGGCACCGGGACGCGAGACGCTGTACGCGCGGATCGACGCCCGGTTCGATGCGATGCTGAAAGCGGGTGCAATCGAGGAGGTGGAGCGGCTTGCCGCGCGCGGCCTCGATCCGCTGTTGCCCGCGATGAAGGCGCATGGCGTGCCGGCGCTGATCCGCTATCTCAAGGGCGAGCTGACGTTGGAGGAAGCCGCCACGATCGGCAAAGCCGATACCCGCCACTATGCAAAGCGCCAGTTCACCTGGTTCCGGCACCAGCTGCCGGAGTTCCAATGGGTGACGCCGGAGGCGGTGCGGGGTGCGGTTGAAAGTTGGATGATATCGTGATATCAGGATCGCCGAGAGGTTCTGATGGCCGATATACTGATCCGCAAAGTGGACGAAGCGACGAAAGAGCTGCTGCGGCTCCGCGCGGAACGGCGTGGCAAAAGTCTGGAGGCAGACCTTCGCGAGACGCTTGAGAGGCTGGCACGCGAGGAAGCGGAATCGCCTGATGATGCAGAGCCGTTTGGCAGCTGGCTCTTCGCGATTTCGAGACCAGGTGTGGACCTTGACGAAGCGCTTGAGACGATCCGGTCCGCGCCTGTTCGGCCCGTTTCGTTCGAATGATCCTGCTCGACACCAACGTCATCTCGGAGGTGTTGAAATCAGCGCCGGCACGACAGGTAATCGACTGGCTTGACGCCAATTTTTCGAACACTGCGATTTCGAGCATTGCGATTTTCGAACTTGGTGCCGGATTGGCGTTGCTCAGTGACGGGAGACGGAAGGCCGGTCTTCAGAACGCTATTGCCAGGACAATTCGCCGGTTTGGTACTCGCATCTACGCATTTGATACTGCTGCTGCGCAATCGGCAGCACTGCTGCTGGCGCAGGCGCGCGCGCAGGGACACGGATTACACCAGCTCCCAAATAAGCTCGCGGACCTTCAGATCGCCGGCATCGTATCGGCCTATGGGCTTGATCTCGCCACGCGCAACGTCGGTGATTTCAAGGGATTAGGATTGAGGCTGATCAACCCTTGGGCAGCCTGAAGGGCCTCATCGTCAGCGCCAGACTCAGACCGCGATAGCGAGGAGCAACAGTACGAAGCGATCCAGAGAGCCATTTGCGGAGGGCTGAACACTTCGCAATGACGGCATCGGCCAAATTCCCTCTCGCCGAATGTCGGAATCCGCGTTAACCTGACAAAATCGCGCTAATGGCGCCGCTGTGCCTTGACATTGAGGCATCTCGGGCTATGTTCGCGCAACCTTTGGGAAGTCCGCTCGGCATCATGCGCAACTTTATTGCCATTCTCCTTATCGCCGTCGTACCCAGGCGCACCGCCGGGGATGGCTAGCGGCCATCTGAAATCCGAGCGGTGCGCAGGGCCTCTTAGGGCCCTTTTTTATTGCCCAAACCACCACGAAGCCGACAGACCACCCTGATACCATCGAAAGCCGCTGAGAACAGCGATCCGGAGCCAGCCATGAGCGACAAGAGCCACGATCCGAACCAGATGACCGGCGCCGCCATGATTGTGCGCGCGCTCATCGACCACGGCGTGCAGCACATTTTCGGCTATCCCGGCGGTGCGGTGCTTCCGATCTATGACGAGATTTTCCAGCAGACCGAGATGCAGCACATCCTGGTTCGCCATGAGCAGGGCGCCGGCCATGCGGCGGAGGGCTATGCGCGCTCGACCGGCAAGCCCGGCGTCGTGCTGGTGACCTCGGGCCCGGGCGCCACCAACATGGTGACGCCCTTGGCGGATGCGCTGATGGATTCGATCCCGCTGGTCTGCATCACCGGCCAGGTGCCGACGCATCTGATCGGCAACGACGCCTTCCAGGAATGCGACACGGTCGGCATCACGCGCCCCTGCACCAAGCACAACTGGCTGGTCCGCAACGTCAACGATCTCGCCAAGGTCCTGCACGAGGCGTTCTATGTCGCCACCTCAGGGCGTCCGGGTCCCGTCGTCGTTGACGTGCCCAAGGACGTGCAGTTTGCGACCGGCACCTATCATCCGCCGCGCAAGTCGGACGTTCACGTCTCCTACGCGCCGCGCGTCAAGGGCGACGCGATGCAGATCCGCAAGGCGGTGGCGCTGCTCGCCTCCGCCAAGCGCCCGATCATCTATTCCGGCGGCGGCGTGGTCAATTCGGGGCCAGAAGCCTCGAAACTGTTGCGCGAGCTGGTCGAGATCACCGGCTTTCCGATCACCTCGACCTTGATGGGGCTGGGCGCCTATCCCGCCTCGGGCAAGAACTGGCTCGGCATGCTCGGCATGCACGGCACCTACGAGGCCAACATGGCGATGCATGATTGCGACGTCATGCTGTGCGTCGGCGCGCGCTTCGACGACCGCATCACAGGCCGCACCGACGCGTTTTCGCCGGGCTCGAAGAAGATCCACATCGACATCGATCCGTCCTCGATCAACAAGAACATCCGCGTCGACATCCCGATCATCGGCGATTGCGGCGACGTGCTTGGCGACATCCTCCAGGTGTTCAAGGCCGAGGCGAAGAAGCCTGATATCAAGGGCTGGTGGAGCGAGATCGCCACCTGGCGGGCACGCAAGTCGCTGGCCTACAAGCCGAACCGCGACGTGATCATGCCGCAATACGCGATCCAGCGCCTGTTTGAGCTGACGCGCGGGCGCGACACCTACATCACGACCGAGGTCGGACAGCATCAGATGTGGGCGGCGCAGTTCTACGGCTTCGAGGAGCCGCACCGCTGGATGACCTCGGGCGGTCTCGGCACCATGGGCTACGGCCTACCGGCCGCGATCGGCGTGCAGGTCGCCCATCCCGACAGCCTCGTCATCGACATCGGCGGCGATGCCTCGGTGCAGATGACGATGCAGGAGATGTCGACCGCCGTGCAGTTCGATCTGCCGGTCAAGATCTTCATCCTCAACAACAGCTACATGGGCATGGTGCGGCAGTGGCAGCAGCTGCTACACGGCAACCGGTTGTCGCATTCTTACTCCGAAGCGCTGCCGGATTTCGTCAAGCTCGCAGAAGCCTATGGCGGCGTCGGCCTGCAGGTGTCCAAGCCTGCCGATCTCGACGGCGCGATTCTGGAGATGATCTCGGTGAAGAAGCCGGTGCTGTTCGACTGCCGCGTCGCGGCGCTGGAGAACTGCTTCCCGATGATCCCCTCCGGCAAGGCGCATAACGAGATGATCCTGCCGACGGAGGCCGCGGACCCGGCCGCCTTTTTTGCCAGCGGCAAGGCGCTGGTTTGAGTCGGTCGGCTGATGTGATGAGCACGCGGAGCGCACCACAACCAACGCTGTCATCGCCCGGCTCGACCGGGCGATCCAGTACGCCGCAGCGTCTCGGCTGGAGCCGAGGTGGCACGGAGTACTGGATCCCCGCTTTCGCGGGGATGACCGACTGAGGGAATAATGATGTTCACTCTCGCTGAGCTCGAACAGGCCCACGCCATCGTCTCCGCCGCGGTGCCGCCGACGCCGGCGCATGCCTGGCCGCTGCTCGCACAGCGGCTCGGCACTCACGTCGTGGTCAAGCACGAGAACCACACGCCGGCCGGCGCCTTCAAGGTGCGCGGCGGGCTTACATACGTCCATCGTCTCAAGCGTGCGCATCCCGACACACGCGGATTGATCACGGCCACGCGCGGCAATCACGGCCAGAGCGTCGCTTTTGCGGGCCGCCGTCACGGCCTGCCGGTGACGATCTATGTACCCAAGGGCAATTCGGTCGAGAAGAACCGCGCGATGGCGGCGTTCGGCGCCGAACTCATCGAGCATGGCCATGATTTCCAGGAGGCGCGCGAGGAAGCCATTCGGCACGCCGCCCGCGACGGCCTGCGGATGGTGCCGTCGTTCCATCCGGATATCGTTCTCGGCGTCGCCACCTACGCGCTGGAGCTGTTTCGCGCGGCTCCCGATCTGGACGTGCTGTACGCGCCGGTCGGGCAGGGGTCGGGCATCTGCGGCTGCATCCTGGCGCGCGACCTGCTCGGGCTGAAGACCGAGATCGTCGGCGTGCAGTCGACCGAAGCGCCGTCCTATGCGCTGTCCTTTGCCGCGCGTACCGTGGTCGCAACCAACAGCGCCAACACGCGCGCCGACGGTCTCGCCACCCGCAGCCCCGATGCCGATGCGCTCGCGATTATCCTGAAGGGCGCCTCGCGCATCGTGCAGGTCACGGACGCGGAGATCGCGGATGCGATCCGGATTCTATGGACCGATACGCATAATCTCGCGGAGGGCGCCGGCGCGGCGTCGCTCGCGGCCGCGCTGCAGGAGAAGGGCAGGCTCGCCGGTAAACGCGTCGGCCTGGTGCTGTCCGGCGGCAACATCGATCTCGACCTGTTCAGGAGCTGGGTGATGCCGGGCGCGACGAACGTCGAGAAGGCGGCAGTGTCATGAGAGCACTCGGCGCGAGACAAAAACACGTAGTCATCGCCCGACTTGGTCGGGCGATCCAGTACGCCGCGGCGGCTGTGAGTCTCACGACGGCTGGTGTTTACTGGATGCCCGCTTTCGCGGGCATGACGGAAGAATAAGGGGACAACCATGAACCAGCCTGCATCGGCCTATTTCATCGAAGACCGTCACGATCCGAACGAGACGCACACGCTTGCGGTGCTGGTGCAGAACGAGCCCGGCGTGCTGGCGCGCGTCATCGGCCTGTTCTCGGGCCGCGGCTACAACATCGAGAGTCTCACGGTCTCCGAGACCGAGAGCCAGAAGCATCTGTCGCGCATCACCATCGTCACCACGGGCACGCCGATGGTGATCGAGCAGATCAAGCATCAGCTTGACCGCATGATCCCGGTCTATCGTGTCGTCGACATGACGCTGTCGGGGCGCGCGATCGAGCGCGAGCTCGCGATGGTCAAGGTGCGCGGCACCGGCGAGCCCCGCGTCGAGGCGCTGCGGCTGGCGGATGCGTTCCGCGCCCGGGTGATCGATGCCACCACCGAGAGCTTCGTGTTCGAGATCACCGGCAATAGCGGCAAGATCAACCAATTCATCGACCTGATGCGTCCGCTCGGTCTGGTCGAAGTGTCGCGAACGGGCGTGGCTGCGATCGGACGGGGACCCGAGGGGATGTGAGTCATGCTGGCGCGCGACTGGTACTATAACGAGCGGAGTAGGATCGGCCTCGACAATGCGGTCGCCTCGATCTGCGGCGCGGCCGACGACGCCGATCTGCGCGCCCGCGCGGCGCTGAAGATGCTCGGGGTGAAGCCGGGCTGGCGCGTCGCCGATATCGGCTGCGGCAATGGCGTGCTCGCCTGCGAAGCCGCGCTGATCGGGGCCGAGGTCGACGCCATCGACATTTCGCCGGCGATGCTCGCGCTTGCCGAGCTCTATACCCGCGATCGCCGCGCCGCCGTCCGCACCCAGTCCGCGGGCCTGCTGTCGTTCGCCTATGAGCCCAATTCCTACGACCTGATCGTCAGCGAGTTCACGCTGCATCATCTGCCGGACTTCTGGAAGGCAGTGGCGCTGGCGCGGATCTTCGCGGCGCTGAAGCCTGGCGCGAACTTCTTCCTGCGTGACATCGTCTATGTCGGCGTGCCCGACGGAACCGAGCGCTCGATCGAGCAATGGGCCGACTTCGCGATCAAGAATCATGATTTTTCGCGCGACAGCGTCATCACCCATATGCGCGACGAGAACTCGACCTTCGCCTGGGTGATGGAGCGGCTGCTGACCGAAGCCGGCTTCACCCTGATCTCGACGGACTATCATGCGCCGTTGCACGGCACCTATCTGCTGCAGAAGCCGGCGGAGCAGGGCTGAAGCGATGAGCCGACGCGGAATAGATCAGGTGGGAAACGCATCGTGGCCTCATGGTTCGAGACGCGCCGCAAGCGGCGCTCCTCACCATGAGGATTTGAAATGCTTCCGCGGGAGTGACCTCATCCTGAGGAGCATCGCGCAAGCGATGCGTCTCGAAGGATGGGCCGCGAAAAGACGGCCAAAGATAAACGTCTCGGAGGCTGCCTGAGCCATGTCGCAGCAACTGCTCTGGGCCTTCGTGATCTTCGCGCTGGTGATGGCGTTCACGCCGGGGCCGAACAACATCATGCTGCTGTCGTCCGGCGTCTCCTACGGCTTTCGCCGCACCGTGCCGCACATGCTCGGCGTCAGCTTCGGCTTCGCCTTCATGGTCGGCGCGGTCGGCTTCGGCCTAGGCGCGATCTTCATCGCCTACCCGGTGCTGCAGACCATCTTGAAATATCTTGGCGCGGCGTACCTGATCTATCTCGCGGCCGTGATCGCGATGTCCGGCTCGACCAAGCCGGAGGAGAGCAGGAGCCGACGTCCCATGACCTTCTGGGGCGCGGCGATCTTCCAATGGGTCAATGCCAAGGGCTGGGTGATGGTGATCGGCACCATCACCGCCTATGCCGCGATCGCGCGCTTTCCCGTCAACATCGTGCTGCAGAGCGCGATCAGCTTCGCGATGGCGGTCGGCTCGACCATTACCTGGACGTTGTTCGGGACCGCGCTGCGGCCGCTGCTCAACTCCGAACGCGCAGTGCGCGCCTTCAACATCGTGATGGCGATTTTGCTACTCGCCTCGCTCTATCCGGTCTTCATGGACGCATGAGGGAGGTTCTCGCCATGCGGATTGAGGGTTTCCCATGCGCGCCAAAATGCTCTAGACAACGGCCGAATTTCCATCGGGCGGCCGTCGCCTGAGTTTCAACTGTAACGGACTATCAGCCAATTCCGGCCACTGAAGAGGAACGACCATGCGTGTTTACTACGATCGCGACGCCGACCTGAACCTGATCAAGGGCAAGAAGGTCGTCATCGTCGGCTATGGCAGCCAGGGCCACGCCCATGCGCTGAACCTGAAGGATTCCGGCGTCAAGGAGGTCGCGATCGCGCTGCGCAAGGGCTCCGCGTCGGCCAAGAAGGCGGAAGCCGCCGGCTTCAAGGTGATGGAAGTCGCCGAGGCCGCGAAATGGGCCGATCTGGTGATGATGCTCACCCCCGACGAGCTGCAGGGCGACATCTATCGCGAGCATTTGCACGACAACATGAAGAAGGGCGCGGCGCTGGTGTTCGCCCACGGCCTCAATGTGCATTTCAATCTTCTTGATCCACGGGCAGACCTCGACGTGCTGATGATTGCGCCCAAGGGCCCCGGCCACACCGTGCGCTCGGAATATCAGCGCGGCGGCGGCGTGCCCTGCCTGATCGCGATCGCCAAGGATTCCTCCGGCAACGCCCATGACCTCGGCCTGTCCTACGCCTCGGCGATCGGCGGCGGCCGCGCCGGCATCATCGAGACCACCTTCAAGGAAGAGTGCGAGACCGACCTGTTCGGCGAGCAGGCGGTGCTCTGTGGCGGCCTGGTCGAGCTGATCAAGGCCGGCTACGAGACGCTCACCGAGGCCGGCTACGCGCCGGAGATGGCCTATTTCGAGTGCCTGCACGAGGTGAAGCTGATCGTCGACCTGATCTACGAAGGCGGCATCGCCAATATGAACTACTCGATCTCCAACACCGCCGAATACGGCGAATATGTCACCGGGCCGCGCATCGTCACCGCCGAGACCAAGAAGGAGATGAAGCGGGTGCTCGACGACATCCAGTCCGGCCGCTTCGCGCGCGACTGGATGCTGGAGAACAAGGTCAACCAGACCTCCTTCAAGGCCACCCGCGCCAAGCTCGCCCAGCACCCGATCGAGGAGGTTGGTGCCCGGCTGCGTGACATGATGCCGTGGATCAAGAAGGGCGCTCTGGTCGACAAATCGAAGAACTGAGGCTTGATCCCCGTTCTTGGTCACGAGATCGCGCAGACGCGATCTCGACGATCAAGAAGGGCGCTTTGGTCGACAAGAGCAAGAACTAAGCAGGCTATCACTGCTGGGTGCGGGATCGTGGGTTCGCCTGCGATCCCGTTGTCGTTTGTCCGTCCTCAACGGGATGATAGTTCCGAGCTATCTCGCAGAACTCGTTGCACTCTCTCTCCGCGTTCTTAGGGCCCCGACCAGCGTCGCTCGCGGCTCCGCGAGCGGCTCCTTGGTTAAGCGCAATCACACCCGGCGGTCAGGCGATATACGGCAGAACAACCCGGCTCTGTCGATCTGCGCCGGTATGAATGCGGTTGACGCCTCCGAACTCAGTTGCGGGTCGATCGGCTGAGTCATTGTGCAGGAACAGACCCGATCCCTTCATCAGGCCCTCCGCTCCGGGCCGCTCGAAGTCTTTGCCACCGATCGTCAACGCGAGTCGATAGCCTGCCGGACAGACGATGCTGGTGGGCCATATCTCAACATCGACCTCATATACCTCGTCGGGGCGCAACTTCGCGCTGTCATCATGGGGATGGTAGGGACGATATGGCGTCGATCGAGCGGGATCGATCTTGCGCTGCGAGGCGCGAAGCCAGCCCTGCGATACCGGGGCCTTTGGATCGTTGGCGCCCGTAAAGACGACCTCTGTCCCGTCGGCATCGAAGGCGCGAAGCGTGACGAAGATGTCCATGTCCGTCGTCGAGGATGACACGAATAGTTTTGCGGCAACAGGACCGGTGAACTCCGAATCTGCCGCAAACGGTGCGGTGAGAAAGCTGATTTCGTCCTCGAGCGCGCGATATGCCGTTGACGAGGACGACGCAGGCCGGTCCGTCGACATCGTCATCGATGTGGCGTCGAGATAAAAATTGTCCCACCTTGTTCGTGGCAGCGGCCACGTATCTGCCTTGCGCCGGTAAGGCCCACGCGGGTCGCGTATCGTCAGCTGAACCGGCGGCTCATTGTGAAATCCGTTGTTTTTTCCTTTCAGGAAGTAGTCGAAGAATCGTTTCTGCAGCGCGACGGCTTGCGGCAGATACATCGAGGCAAAATGCGTATCCGTATGCAATTCGAGCCACTTTTCGGGCGAGGCGGCCTCGATGAAGGCCGCAATGTTACCGCGTAGGTGAAGACCGAGTCCTCCCCAATTGCCGGCGGACAGGAATGGTGTCTTGATGCGCGCTCCGATGGGTGTGCGCAGCTTGAAATACGCATCATCGAATGGATGTTGCTGCCCGGCGGAATAGACATTCGACAGATTACCCGGAAGCAGCTTCGGATTAATCTCGGCGCCCGTTGACCGCTCTCCGGTGAAGCGATCGCGATAGGGGCTTGCACCATTGCCGTTCTGGTTCACCGCGATCTGCGTGTCCCACAGCAGCTTGAGGAAAGCCGACGAAAAGATCCCGCCGTGGCGATAGAAGTCCCGATAGTGATCGAACAGGCCTTCCCACGGGATCATTGCCGCAAGGTGCGGCGGTTGGAGAGCGGCGACCTGCCACTGCTTGACGGCCAAGTAGGACACCCCGAGCAGACCCACCTTGCCGGTGGACCAGGGTTGGACACCAGCCCATTCGATCGCGTCATAGAAATCGCGCGTCTGGAGCGGCGACATCATCTCGTAGAAGCCCGGGGACTTTCCGGTGCCGCGTGCGTCGATGACCACGATCGCATAGCCGTCCGGAATCCAGCGCTGTGGGTCGGGTACTTCCCAGGTCAGATATCTGCCGTCAGAGTCGCCGCGCACGATTTCGGGATGGTCGCGCAGAACAATGTCCCAATACCTCTTGAAGTCGACCGCGACATCGGAGTCTTTCCCATAGGGCGTAAAGGCAAGTATCGGCGGAACCTTGCCGCTAACATGGCGTGGACGAAAGACGTTGCAGCAGAGAACGTGCCCGTCGCTCAGTGGAATGAGTACGTCCTTCTCGACTATCAAGTCGCCATCCGAGGACAGGCCGGGCGGAATCGTCATCATCGCTTTCACACCTCACACTCGCGTGTTGCCGGCGGCGAAGCTGCGCGCGACCGGCTTGTTTCGCAGAGTAGCGGCGCTAGACGATGAATGTATTGGAAAAGCCGGACATAGCGAGCGCGGCATTCAGATTGCCGTATTGTGCCGCCGACGTGGACCTCAACAGCGCAGCGGGCGGGTGGCCCGTCATGAGCTTGAAATCGCGAATCAGATGAGCCTGGTCGGAATAGCCGCAGGCGTAGGTTATCTCGGCCCAATTCGCGCCGCGGCGACGTGCGGTGACGGCCTTTCCGAGGCGGACGATCCGGGCAAAACGCTTGATGCTCGTTCCTATCAGGGTGTGAAATCGGCGGGACAATTGCCGTTCGCCGATGTCGAGGCCTGAGGCCAAGTCGCGCACCGTGCAATTGGGATGATGCAGCAATGTCTGCACGGCGTGTCGTACCATGAGATCTGTCGCGTCTCGACGGATACGAGCAAACAGAAAACGTTGGATCAATCGCGCTCGCTCGGACCCATCTCTCGCTTCTCCCAGCATATCCTCGAGCCGAGAGACCGCGATGGGGCCAAAAAGATCGCGGAGCCCGATGTTGGCGTCTGTGAACTCGTTGAGGCCGTAACCCGTCAGGGCCGAAGCTGCCTCCGGTTTCAGGTGAATGATGAGAGCACCGACCGGTCCGGTGGGGCGTATCGTGATCGTTCCGGTTTGGACCCCTGTCATTCTTTGCCGGGAATTTCCGGGATTGATGCGCTGGTCCGATTCTGTCGGAGCCCGATAGTGGACACACAATGTCGGTGCGGCGGAGGGCAGCACCTTGAACGAGACGCCGCGTGCCAGCTCCGGATGGGCAAGGTCGACGTCCCAAATCACATCGACTACGTCGGCAATCTTCGGGTGCGGAGCAAAGAATTTGAACCCGGACAAGGGAGCCTCGACAAGTGATGTGGTTCGATTGGCCCTGGGGTGTGAAGCCGCCTCATCGTCGAGCGTTCTGTGACGCGTCGACCACCACTGAATATAGCAACTTATGAGCGGCCCGTATTGTATAAAGCAGACATTTGAGGGGCGCATCACATGCCAGGGCGGCGGCCGTAAGAGCCGGGAGGATGCTGATCGATCACCTTCCAACCGTCGGTGCTATCGCGTGTTACAATTGAAACAATCCGCTGATGATATCGAGCGTTCGCTCGTTTGACGGAACCACGGCCGGTGCCGACTGAGCTGGTGCGGCGCGAAAGCGGTGCGGGATAGATGCATCGGTTATTGGCATCCAGCGCCGCAGCGCCGCGCGCAGTTATCGATCGGAAAGAACTGGTGAACGGCATCATCGCCTGCGAGACCTCGCGATCAAACAATCAACGCGGGCCACGTCGGCTTCTTACAATACGGACGCGGGTCGGTCCGGCTACCAAGCTGCCTGTTAGTCGGACAACAAGTAGTTGGAGAGGATTGAAATGAGGCCGAACAACGCAAGGCGCGGCGCGGTACAAAAAATTTCATTGCTTATGATCGGATCACTGATGAGTTTGAGTATTTCTGTGGCTCCTGCGCGGGCTGAGGATGCCGAACTGGCCCGTGGCAAATATCTCGTGATCGTCGGCGGCTGCACCGATTGTCATACGCCCGGCCATCTTCTTGGAAAGCCGGACATGACCAGATTCCTGGCTGGTTCGGATGTAGGCTTTGCGATTCCGGGCATGGGAGTCTTTGTGGGCCGCAATTTGACATCGGACAAGGAAACCGGCCTCGGCTCCTGGACGCGGGAGCAGATCGCCACCGCCATCACAGCCGGCAAGCGGCCGGACGGTCGCGTGCTCGCCCCTGTCATGCCCTGGAGAGCCTACGCCCAGTTGACGAAGACGGACGCACTGGCCATCGCGGCATATCTGCAAAGTCTGCCGCCGGTGAGGCATGATGTCCCCGGCCCGTTCGGTCCCGACGAAAAAGTATCGGTCTTTGTGATGGATGTCCTGCCGGCCAATTTGCACAACGGCTTGCAGCAGTCCGCAAATGGGCAACCGGCGCAGACCCAATCCAAGTAAGGATCCGCTCGGGATCGCGACCCTTTACCTTGCCCTCGTACTCGAGGACCGTCCGCGGACAGATTCGATGCCGGTAGGACGTCCCCGAACTGCTGCAGGCCGTGGTCCCGTTGTCGTTTCTACGCGTCCCAGAGCTGGACGATATGCCCCGGCGAGACCTCGCGATACTGCCGCGCCGGCGGCTGATAGTCCGGCGCGCGCACCGGGCTTCTGATCTCGTCGTTCGATATGCCACGCCTGGTC
Source organism: Bradyrhizobium sp. STM 3843 (assembly GCF_000239815.1). Taxonomy (GTDB): domain Bacteria; phylum Pseudomonadota; class Alphaproteobacteria; order Rhizobiales; family Xanthobacteraceae; genus Bradyrhizobium. The sequence goes on from NZ_CAFK01000256.1 coordinate 17,678, forward strand.
GTACGGCGTGCCGGATCGGGGATCGGGACCGCCGCCATCAGCTTCTTGGTGTAGGGATGCTGCGGGTCCCCGAATACTGCAGCGCGCGGTCCGATCTCGACGATCTCGCCGAGATACATCACCGCTACGCGGTGGCTCATCCGCTCGACCACCGCCATATCGTGCGAGATGAAGAGGTAGGACAGCTTCATGCTGTCCTGCAGTTCCAGCATCAGATTGACCACCTGCGCCTTGACCGAGACGTCGAGGGCCGACACCGCCTCGTCCGCAATGATCAGCTTGGGCTGAAGCGCGAGCGCGCGGGCAATGCAGATGCGCTGCCGCTGGCCGCCGGAGAATTCGTGCGGATAGCGTCGTGCCATGTCCGCGCTCAGTCCGACGCGGACCAGGAGATCGGCGATCTTGTCGCGGGCCTCCGACGCTGCGGCAAGCCGGTTGGCGTGGAGCGGCGCGGCGATCGCCGCTCCGACCGACATGCGCGGATTGAGGCTCGCGAACGGGTCCTGGAACACGATCTGCATGCGCCGGCGCAAGGCGCGCAGCTCGCGCGCGCCCATGCCGAGCACATCCTCGCCGTCGACCACGACCGAACCGCTGTCCGGGGTGATCAGCTTGAGGATCGAGCGGCCGGTCGTCGACTTGCCGCAGCCGGACTCGCCGACCAGCGCCAGCGTCTCTCCGGCGTGAAGACTGAATGAGACGTTCTCGACGGCGTGCACGCGGCCCGCGATCCTGCCGAACAGGCCGGAGCGGATCGGAAAGCGCGTGGTCAGGTGCTTGACCTCGAGCACCGGCCGTTCGGTGCGCGCCACCGTGTCCGGCATCTCCACCGGCGTGTCAGACCCGCCGGTGACCTTATCGACGATCGGAAACCGCATGGGCTGCGCGCGCCCCGCCATGGAGCCGAGGCGCGGCACCGCCGAAAGCAGCGCGCGCGTATAGGCATGTGAGGGTGCGGTGAAGATCCGTGTAGTCCGGTCGGTCTCGACGGCCTCTCCGTGATACATCACCACGGTCCGGTCAGCGACCTCCGCGACCACGCCCATGTCGTGGGTGATGAACAGGATCGACATGCCCTCGTCCTGTTGCAGCTCCTTCAAAAGTTCGACGATCTGCGCCTGGATCGTGACGTCAAGTGCCGTGGTCGGCTCGTCGGCGATCAACAGCTTGGGCTTGCACGCCAGCGCCATGGCGATCATCACGCGCTGGCGCATGCCGCCGGAGAAGTGATGCGGATAGTCGGCGAACCGCGAAACGGCGGCGGGGATGCGGACATGATCGAGCAGGCGGATGCTCTCGGCCTCCGCCGCCGTGCGTGACAGGCCACGGTGATAGACCAGCGCCTCTGAGATCTGCGTTCCGATGGTCAGCACCGGATTGAGGCTCGTCATCGGCTCCTGGAAGATCATCGCGATCTCGTTGCCGCGGACCTCGCGCATGGCCTGCTCAGGCAAGGTCAGCAGCTCGCGCCCCGCAAGCCGGACACTGCCCTCGATGCGGCCACTCTGTTGCGGGATCAGCCGCATGATCGACAGCGCCGTCACGCTCTTGCCCGAGCCGGACTCGCCGACGATCGCCACGGTCTCCCGCGCGGCGACGTCGAAGGAGATGTTGCGCACCACGGGAAGCCATTGGCCGTCGCGGCTGAACGACGTGGTCAGTCCCGTGGCCGACAGGACCGGTGTTGCGACGGCGTCGAAGCAGGCTGGCGGGACAGGGCTCGTCATCATCAGTCCGGATCGTCAATAGCCGCGGTCACGATCGACGCGTCCGGGCAGGGCCTCGCCGCGGTGGTGGCGTGTGATGGTATCGAGCACGTAGTCCACCGCCGCCGCCGGCGAGGTCATGCTGGCGATGTGCGGGGTCAGCAGGATGCGCGGGTGGTTCCAGAACGGATGATCCGCAGGCAGCGGCTCACGCTCGGCGACGTCGAGCACGGCCGCCGACAGCATCCCTTGCGACAGCGCCGCCAGCAGATCGGCCTCGACCAGATGGCCGCCGCGTCCGACATTGACCAGGCTGGCGCCGCGCGGCAGCCGCGCGAAGAGCGGTTGGTTCAGGATGCCGCGGGTTTCGTCGGTCAATGGCAGCAGACAAATCAGGATGTCGGTGCGCGCCAGGAAGTCGGGCAAGGCATCCGCGCCTGCATAGCAGTCGACGCCGTCGATGGTCCGTGGCGAACGGCTCCAGCCTGCCAGCGGAAAGCCGAACGATGTAAGCCGGTCGAGCACGGCCTGGCCGAGCATGCCGAGCCCCATCACGCCGACACGGCGCTTGGCCGCCGGTGTGATCCGGATCTCGTGCCAAGTCTGCTCGCGTTGCTGCGCGATGTAGTTGACGAGATTGCGGTGCAGAGCGAGCACGGCCATGGTGACATATTCCACCATGCTCTCGGCAATGCCGGGCTCCATCATGCGGATCAGCGGAATGTGCGGGGGAAGTTTGGAGAGATCGAACTGATCTGCGCCCGCGCCGACTGAAAAGATCAGCTCGAGATTCGGGAAGGCTGTGCCGACATCCTCAGGCGGCATCCATGCCGCGAGATAGCGCACGTCCTTAGGTTCGCCGACGTCAGGCCAGAGGCGGAACGGCAGTTCGGGCGCGCGCGCCGCAAAGAAGCGCGCCCATTCCGCGCCGCGCTCTGTATTGGCCTTGTACAGGAAGGTCATGGGCCGCCTCGCTAGAACAGGCCGACCGGCGCGAGTGGCCGGCCGTCGACGAGGCGCGCATAGCTGTAAGCGGCCGGATCGACCAGCGGCGTGTCGCCGGTGACGACATCGGCGGCGAGCTTGCCGGCGGCAGGACCGATGCCGAAGCCGTGACCGCTGAAGCCGGTCGCGAGATAGAAGCCGGGCAGGGGATCGACCTTGGAGATCACCGGAATGGTGTCGGGCGTGGTGTCGATGGTGCCGCCCCAGGCCTCCGCGATTCTGATCTCCTTCAAGTCGGGATTGGCCTTGATCAGCTCGGCGAGCGCCGCATTGACCAGCGACATGTCGGGCGCCGGATCGCGCACGCGCTCGGCCTCGAACGGCGACGGCTTGTCCAGGCTCCATTGGGTGCCGCGGATGATCTGATCGAAGAATGATTTGCCGAACGACAGCTTCAGCCCTTTGCGGCGCTCTTTGTAGGTCGCCAGGAAGGCGCGCGCATAGCGGAACAGGTCCGGCGACAATTCGACCGTGCCGCGGCCGCGCAGCGCCAGCGTGAAGCCGCCGTCGAGGCGGCGGCGGATGCAATAGAGATCGGTGCCGAGCGCGCCGGAGGTGATCTCCGGCCCCGGCGTGGTCCGGCAGGCGGTGGCGTTGACGAGCCCGATGGGCAGCTCGATGCCATGGCGGCGACAGAACAGCGAAGACCATGCGCCGCCCGCGAGCAGCACGGCTCCGGTGCGAATGGGGCCTTTCTCGGTGACCACAGCGCTGACGCGTCCGCCCTCGGTTTCGAGCCCGCGCGCCGCACAGTCCTGGTGGATGGTGACGCCATGCTTGCGCGCGGCGATGGCAAGTGCGGGCACCGCCATCGACGGCTCGGCGCGGCCGTCGCTTGGTGTGTGCAGGCCGCCGACCCAGGTATCGGTGTTGCCGGGCATGCGCTCGGCGACTTCGGCGGGCGACAGCACCGTCGAGTGCACCTGCTGCTCGCGCGCGATCGCCGCCCATTTTTCCCAGGCAGCCAGCTCTTCCGGGTTCTTGGTCAGGAACAGCACGCCGGTCCGGCGGAAGCCGGCATCGACCCCGGCCTCGTTCTGCATGTCCTCCCACAGCCGCAGCGCCTCGCGCGCGAGCGGGATCTCGGCGCGGGCGCGGCCCTGCTGGCGGCACCAGCCCCAATTCCGGCTCGACTGCTCGGCGCCGACATGTCCCTTCTCGATCAGCGCGACCGAGAGTCCCTTCTTTGCCAGATGGTAGGCCGCCGAGACGCCGATGACACCGCCGCCGATGACGACGACATCGGCCTGCGCCGGCAAGCGTTCATCGCTTGCGATGCGGTTGAGCGGCGGGGACATGGCATTCTCCTGACAGGAAGGTCATTGCAGTGGTCGATCACGTGACGTTCATGCGCGGATCGAGCGCGTCGCGCAGTCCGTCGCCGAGGAAGTTGAAGCTGGTCACGGCCAGCGTGATGGCCACACCCGGCGCAATGGCGAGCCAGGGCGCGCTGGTCAGATAGATCTGGGCGTTGTTGAGCATGTTGCCCCAGCTCGCCGCAGGCGGCTGGATGCCGTAGCCGAGATAGCTCACATAGGATTCGAGCAGGATGGCCGTGGCGACGTTGAGCGTGGCGGCGACCACGATCGGCGCGATGGCGTTGGGCACGAGCTCGTGGAACATGATGCGCAGGTTCGATGATCCGAACGCGACGGCTGCGACCGCGAAGTCGCGCTCGCGAAGTGCGCGGATCTGCGCCTCGACCACGCGGGCGACGCTCATCCAGGAGGTGGCGGCGATCAGGAGCGTGGTCGTGAGCAGGCCGGGTTCAGTGAGTGCGGCAAGCGTGACCAGCAGGAAGATGGTCGGAAAGCACAGCACGGCATCGACCAGCCGCATCAGGACCGCGCCGAGTGCGCCGCCATAGAAGCCGGCGAATGCGCCGACCAGGATGCCGATCGCCATCGCAATCACCATGGCGATGATGCCGATCGAGAGCGAGACGCGTCCTCCCATCATCAGCCGCGCCAGCACGTCGCGTCCGAGCTCGTCGGTGCCGAGCAGATGCGCACCCGACAAAGGCGGCGCGAACCGCTTCATGATGTCGATATAGGTGTCGTCGAACGGCAGCAGATACGGCCCGAGCGCCGAGGCGAGCGCAAGCAGGATGATGATCAGCGCGCCCGCCATGGCGAGCCGATGGCGGCGGAAACGCCGCCAGGCGGCATAGCCGGGCGTGGGGTGGGCGCTCTGCGACACGACGATGCTCATCGCCTATTCCATCCGGATCCGCGGATCGACCACGGCATAAAGAATGTCGGCGAGCAGCGAGCCGACCAGCACCATCATGGCCGAGAACATCAGGATGCCCATCACCACCGGATAGTCGCGATAGCCGATGGAATCGAGAAACAGGCGGCCCATGCCGGGCCAGGTGAACACGGTCTCGGTGACCAGGGCCCCGCCGAGCAGCGTCGGAAATTGCAGGCCGGCGATGGTGATCATCGGCAGCAATGCGTTGCGCAGCGCATGCAGCGCCAGGATGCGCCGCTCCGGCAGGCCCTTGGCGCGCGCGGTGCGGATGTAATCCTGGTTGATGACCTCCAGCATCGAGGATCGCATGTAGCGCCCCCACATCGCGGTCTCGACCAGCGCCAGCACCATCGCCGGCGCGATCAAATGGTGCAAAAGGTCGAGCATCGAGCCGTCGCCGATCGTCTCCCGGTTGCCGGCCGGCAGCCAGCCGAGCTGGATCGAGAACACGTAGATCGTCACCAGCCCGAACCAGAAGGTCGGGATCGACAGCGCGATCATCGCGCCGACGGTCGCGAGCTGGTCGAACAGCGAATAGCGCCTGACTGCGCCGATCACTCCGACCCAGCCGCCGAGCAGGACGGCTATGATGGTTGCCGTCACCATCAGCTCGAGCGTGGCGCCGAGATGCGACCCGATCACGGAGAGCACCGCCTCGCCGTCGCGATAGGAGTGGCCCCAATCGCCGCGGACCATGCGGCCGAGCCAGTCGAGATATTGGATCGGCAGCGGACGATCGAGGCCCAATTGCCGGGTCACGCGATCGAGATCCTCCTGCGTCATCTGCGAGGACGCCGCGAATTGCGATAATGGACCGCCGGGTGCCAGATGCAGGATCGCAAAGCCGATCGCCGAGACGATCACCAGCAGCATCACCGCCTGCAGCAGCCGATTGGCGACGTAGCGGAGCATCTCAGGCGATGTCGTTGGTTCGAGCGTCGATAAGCATCGTTGCGATCTCGTGATGCGGCCGGTGCCAACCTCGCCCCGCTGGGGGCAGGATTATCGCATAGAATGATCGAAACTTTGTCCGAGTCTTTCTCCACGTCGTCATGGCCGGGCTTGTCCCGGCCATCCACGTCGTTCGGCATCCTGGGAATGACGTGGATGCCCGGGACAGGCCCGGGCATGACGGTGTAACTAATGGGCAGGCTCGCTCGTCGTGTCCGCCCCATATCGCTATATGCGATAGCGCTGCCGCTTGCGGTGACACGACGAGCTTCGCTCGCGCTGAGGGCTCGGACTGCATCAAAAGATGCAATCCGGGTGAGGGGGTACCAACACTCACACCGTTCGGGCGTCTGCCCCTCATCCCAACCCTCTCAGCGCGAGTGAAGCTCGTCGCGACCCCGTAAAGAACAGAGAGAGGGGGCGGACCGTCATCGGTGCGCGAGTTCGCAATCAACGTGGCGAGATACATGGCGCCGTGCTTTCTCCATCCAACCGCCTCAGGTCCAATACCATTCCCGGATGTTCCAGCAGTTCGACGAGGTGTTGATGTTGGGACGGAAGCCCTGCAATCCCTCCTTGACGCCCTCGCTGATGGTGGCCTGGAACAGCGGCAGGATGGCGAGATCGTTGCGGACGAGCTTCTGCAGGTCGCCATAGATGGTCTTGCGCTTGCCGAGGTCGAACTCCTTGGCGCCCGCGGCGAGCAGCCGGTCGGCCTCCGCGCTCTGATACTGATAGGTGTTGTAGCCGCGGCCGCCTTTGGCGGGGATTGCGCCGGAGCCGAAGCGCGGCGTCACGTCCGGATCGCTTCCCAGCATGAAGTTCACCCCGACCAGAACGGAATTGAACTTCGACTGCAGCCAGAAGTCGCCCCAGATCACGGCTGCCGGCATGTTGTTGACGCGCATCGCCGCGCCGATCGCGCGCCAATCCTGCATCAGGAGCTGCTGGGTCTGCTCGCGGACCGCGTTGCCGGTCGTGGTCGAGTTGGTGAATTCGAGCTTGACGCCGCCCTTCTCGCGGATGCCGCCGGAGCCGCGCACCCAGCCGGCCGCATCGAGCAGGGCATTGGCTTTGGCGGGATCGTAGGCGTGCTGCGGCAGGCCCTGCTGGAACGACCAGGCCTGCTGCGGTACGAAGCTCTCGGTTGGCGTCGGCAGGCCATAATTGAGCGCGTCGATGATCGCCTTCTTGTTGATCGCGAGATAGAGCGCCTCGCGCACCGCGCGGTCGGCGAACGGGCCGAACTGCAGGTTGGGCGCGATATGCTCCACCGACGACGTCGAGGAGACGAAGACCTTGCGGCCCCGCAGCGATTTCGCCTCCTGCACGAAGTTCGGCAGGATGCCCTGCATGCCGGTGTAGTCGACCTGACCGGTGCGAAATTGGGTGTAGAGCACCGTCAGGTCCGGGATGTATTTGAAGACCACGCGCTCGAGATACGGTCCCTTGCCGTGATAGCCGGTGTAGCCGTTCAGAAGGATATGGTCTCCGGGCACCCGCTCGCCCCAGCGGAATGGCCCGGTCCCGACCGGGGCGTTGTGGAATGGGGAGCTGTTCGGATCGGAGACCTTTTCCAGAATGTGCTTGGGCACCATGAAGGTCAGGGACAGGATCGACAGAAAGGGCGAATAGGCGGATTCCATCCGCCAATGGATCTCATCGGGCGCGACCACCTCGATGTCCTTGACGAGGCTGAAGCCCACCCGGCTGCGCGCGCGGAAATCCGGATTGTTGACCAGATCGAGCGAGAACTTGACGTCGTCAGCGGTGAACGCGGTGCCGTCGTGCCACTTCACGTCGTTGCGCAGCTTGATCTTCCAGGTCAGCCCGTCCGCCGAGAGCCCGCCATTCTCGATGGTCGGGATTTCGCGCGCGAGGTCGGGCACGAGCTTACCGTCGGGATCGATGAACCAGAGCGGCGAGAACAGCTGCCACCAGAGGCCCTGATCGACCTCGATGGCGGGCATCAGCGGGTGAAACACGGTCGGCTCTTGCGAGAGCGCCGCGATGACCTGCCCGCGCGGCTTCTCCGGCGGCTTGCCCGGTCCCTCGGACTGGGCGAATGCGTTCGAAAGGCCGAGGCCGGCACCCGCAAGCGTGCTGGCACTCAACATTATGAAGCGGCGGCGGCTGGGAAGGCCGAGGGAGGAATGATCCAACGCCGGAATGCCGGGTCGATTCGAAGCGTCCGCCATGTTTCCCCCTCCGCTGTGACCTCAATGCCTGATCCTGGCGCGGGCTCACTCACCGCCGCAGGAGCCGGCCATTCTTCAGCACACCTAAATCGCTCGACATAAATTTCATCATGGCTAAATATGCGAGTCAATCTTACTGATGACGATTGCACTCGCTTTCAATGATACTAATCCGCGCAGGATGCTGATCGCTTGGGCAGCAAGGGATAAGGGACAATGGATATGACCGAGCGCGGCCCCACGAAGGTCACCAGGAACGCTCCGCTAGCTGACGCCGAGGAGGCCGGCGACCAGCGTCTCGGCGAGACCGTCCGGCTGCTGCGTCAGCGCGCGGGGCTGTCGATCCAGGATGTCGCCAACCGCACGGGGCTCTCGACCGGCATGATCAGCCAGCTGGAGCGGGCGCGCGCGATGCCCTCGATCCGCACGCTGCGTCTGCTCAGCGTCGCGCTCGACGTGCCGATCTCTTATTTCTTCGAGGACAGCGCTGCGCCTGCGCCCCAGCGCTACATCGTGCGCAAGAACCACCGGCGGCTGCTTCGGCTCACCTCCAGCGGCGTCGTCAAGGAGGCGCTGACGCCGGCCGGAAAGGGCGAGCTCGAATTCTACGAGCTGACCCTCAATCCGGGCGGTTCGTCGGGGACCGATTTCGTCCAGCATACCGGCGAGAAGGCCGGCTACATCCTGTCGGGAAGCCTTCGCCTCTGGCTCGATCACGAGGCCCATGTGCTGGAGGCTGGCGACAGCTTCCGCTTCCCCAGCATCGTGCCGCACATGTTCGACAACCCGACCCAGCGGGTGGCCCGCGTGCTTTGGGTGACGACGTTGAGGCGAAGCGATCCGGCTCCGGACTGAGCGTCCGGTGGTGCGCTATTTGCCGACCTTGTTGTGCACCATCCAGAACCGCACCGTGCGCTGGGCGGTATCGAGCGAGAGCCGGCTATAGTCCTTCTCGGCGAGCCGCAGGGTTTCCGGGTCGATGCCGTGCTTTACCGGTCGGAAGCGCAGGATCTTTGCGACCGCGGACCAGCCGAGCCCCGCTGAGCGGCAGGGGATCAGCACGAGGTCGGCACGCGGACCTTCCAGCACCTTCGCCATCAGCTCGGTCGGCACATTGTTGAGCAGGCCGAGCGCGGCGGCGATCTCGCTGAAGCGCCGGGCTTCGGCGAACCAGCCGATCGCGGCGTCGTTCAGCTCGTTGAGGCCCTTCATGCGCTTGACCGCCTCTTCGGCGAGCGCGAAGTCGCGGGCCGAAAGCCCGGTTTCGGCACGCGCCGCGTCCGTGAACGTCTTCAGGACCCGTTGGATCTCCTGCTGCAGCTCCGGGCTGGCCTGCGCCATCAGCTTGGTGCGCACCGTCTCGGTGGCGCGGCGCAGCAGATCGCGCAAATGTTTCGGTGGCAGGTCGACGCGCAGGCCGATGAGCTCGGTCAGTTCGTCGTCCTCTTCCGCGCGCGCCAGCATCCCCGAATAGCCGTCTTCGGAAAATCGCGCGGTGGCGTTGGTGGCGAGCTTGCGCAGCACGCGGCGTTCGCCACGGTCGACGATGATATCGGTGACGGCTTCGGTTAGATGCGCACGGCCGGAGATCGCCATCAGGTGCGCCTGGCCCTTGGTCGAGGCCACCTCGACCAGCGTGTTCTCCGTCAGCCGGGTGGAATGCTTCAGCACGCTTTCGGCGACCGCGATTTCGTCGTCGCGGGCAAGCCGCTGAATGACGTCGATCGGCGCGTAATCGATCAGCGCCAGGCATTTGGACAGCTCCGCACGCGCTCGCGCCTCCACCCGGGAGACCAGCATACACAGCACGTTATCGAATACCTGGATCTGCTCCTCGCTCAGGCGTTCGCCGTCATGCAGGAACAGCGTGGTGACCTGGCGCAGCGTGTTGACGCGCTTTTCCGAGGAGCCGCTGCGCACCGCGGTTTCGAGCTCGGCAATGATCGAATGCTCCGAGAGCATGAGCTGTTCTGGCTGCTGCACGATGATGGTCGCCTGGATGTCCGTTGTCCGAGCCGCGGTCTGGCGCGATGGCCATATCGCTTGCGGCAGAAGTCTTGCGCGATCCAGATAACAACGCGTTAGATCGTGGCTCCGTAGAAACCCGGAAAAAAGAGAGGAAAAATTAAGCTCGGCGCGCTAGCTTCGTCTGGCGATTTCGGATGCAGCGCTTCGGGCAGTTTGTCAGCAACCGAAGAGTTTGGTTGTGAGACGCGTGCCGACAGCGGCGACGGCGAAGAACTGAGGATTGATCAGCGTTCTTCGTGCGGCTTGCTCGATGGCAAGTTAGAAGCGCAAAGCGCTTGTTAGATCAGGCACGAAGCCGGGTTTCTTCATCCTCTTCCTTGATCGAAGCCCCGCTCACTTCGGATGAAAGCCTCCGAAGAATTGTGCTTTAATGCAAATTCTTGGGACTGGCTCTGCTGCCGCTTCGCGACGGGGCGCGTTCGTCTCGCACCCGGCGCTTCGCAGAAAGATCCTCATGCCCTCAATGATCATCACTGGCCGGCCTAGCCCGCTGACGATCTGCGGTATTTGCCTGCATCTCAGTCCTGGAGGCGGCTGCTGATGGCGCCGATCGGCAAGACGCAGGCCGAGCTGACCCGTCTCGTGGAGGACGCGATCCGGAGCGAACCGGGCTGCGAGACGGTGCAGGTTCCTGCGGTGACGCCACTGCCGCATGTGCGCGAAGGGCGCAATTGGCAGATCCCGGAGGTCGTGCTCGGCGATAGCCTGATCAGCGATGTCGACCGCGCGGTGATGAGCGTGCAGCGCCGGTTGGGCCGCGAATTTCACCTGATCGCGGATCAATCCGAGCCGACCGGCGGATCCGCCTAAATCCCTGCCTCACTGGCTGTCGTCACCGTGGTCGCACGATGTGGGCGGCGTGCGGACGCTCGTGCGACCAGACGGACGACCAGCACGGCGAGCGGCGGGATGAGGAACAGGGCGTAAAGCGGCATGGCAGGCACGCGCTTGCCAAAGGAGACCATGAACTGCAGCAGCAGGTAATAGCCACAGAACAGATGCAGCCGTCGCCAGTTGCGAGGGCCAAGTGCTGCGGCGGTGCGGTCGAACGACGTGGCCGTCATCGCGATGATCGCGGCGTAGCCGATGCTGCCAAAGATGAACGAGGCAGGGCTGGTTGCGGCGGCAAAGCCCGCCGGGTCGATCCGCGCGAAGGCGAGGATGGCGAGCGCATGGATCGCGTGCGAAGCCGCGAACGCCAGTCCGAACTGGCGGCGGTTGCGCAACAACCAGCCGGTCCAGCCGTTCGGCCACAGACGTGCCAGTGCGCCGGCTGAGAAGGCGAGGCAGAACAGCGCCAGCGATGTCTTGGCGGTGAAGCGGATCACCATCCGCACGCCCTCGACCTCGAAGCCTCTCATGGAGGCGAGCCAGAGGCTGAGCGCGATCAGCATCAAAGCGAGGAGGGCGAGCAGCCGGTTGCCTTCGAACCAGTCTTCGAACCTGTCTTGCCGAGATCGGGACATGCGG
>NZ_CAFK01000255.1 GCF_000239815.1 Bradyrhizobium sp. STM 3843
TACGGCATTCGCGGTGGCAGCTCTCGTCATAACGCTCAACGCACGAGACAGGGGCGTTTGTCATCAAACGTCCATCCAGGGATCAAAAACTGCATCGCGATTGCGTCATCCCGCGCACCGAGCCCATGCTGCTTATAGAGGGCATGGGCCTTGTCGACCGCCGTGCGGTCGAGCGCGATGCCGAGGCCGGGTCGGTCGGGAACGGCGATCCTGCCGCCTTTGATCTGGAACGGCTCCTTGGTCAGGGCCTGGCCGTCCTGCCAGATCCAGTGGGTGTCGATCGCCGTCACCTTGCCGGGAGCCGCGGCACCTACATGGGTAAACATCGCCAGCGAAATATCGAAATGATTGTTCGAATGCGAGCCCCAGGTCAGGCCGTTGTCGCGGCAGGTCTGCGCCACCCGGACCGAGCCCTGCATGGTCCAGAAATGGGGATCGGCCAAGGGGATGTCGACCGCGCCCAGCCGCAGCGCATGGCTGAGCTGCCGCCAGTCGGTGGCGATCATGTTGGTCGCGGTCGGCAGCCCGGTGGCGCGGCGGAACTCGGCCATGATCTCGCGCCCGGAAAAGCCGGCCTCGGCACCGCAGGGGTCCTCGGCATAAGCGAGGATACCGTGCATGTTGCTGCACAGGCCGATCGCCTCGTCGAGCGACCAGGCGCCATTGGGATCGAGCGTCACGCGCGCGTCAGGGAAGCGTTTCGCGAGCGCGGTCACCGCCTCGATCTCCTCCTCACCGCGCAGCACGCCGCCCTTCAGTTTGAAATCGGCGAAGCCGTATTGGTCATGCGCGGCTTCCGCGAGCCGCACCACCGTCTCGGGCGTCAGTGCCTCCTGGTGGCGCAGCCTGAACCAGCCGTCCTTCTCGCCGTCGCCGGTGGCGTAGAGCAGGTCAGTCTTGCTGCGGTCGCCGACGAAGAACAGATAGCCGAGCACGTCGACCGATGCGCGCTGCTGGCCTTCGCCGAGCAGGGCCGCGACGGGCAAGCCAAGATGCTGGCCGAGCAGGTCGAGCAGCGCGGATTCGACCGCGGTCACCGCATGGATCATCACGCGCAGGTCGAAGGTCTGCTTGCCGCGGCCGCCGGCGTCGCGATCGGCGAACGTTTCGCGCATCGACGCCAGGATGTTGTTGCAGGCGCCGATCGTCTGGCCGACGACGAGGTCGCGCGCGTCCTCCAGCGTCTTTCGGATCTTCTCACCGCCCGGCACCTCACCGAGCCCGGTATGGCCGGAATTGTCGGTGAGGACGACCAGGTTGCGGGTGAAGAACGGCGCATGCGCGCCGCTTAAGTTGAGGAGCATGCTGTCACGGCCCGCGACGGGGATGACCTCCATCGCGGTGACGACTGGCGCGCCGCTGAAACCGGCGCCAATCGCGTTTTGAACCATCTGCTCCTCCTTTGGTCGTCTTGTTAGTACCACCGTCATTCCGGGGCAGCCCGTCAGGGCTGAACCCGGAATCTTGGCATTGGCTTGCGTCTTTTCTTTTCCATCAATCTCCAGATTCCGGGTTCAAGGCCTTGCGGCCTTGCCCCGGAATGACCGTGAAAATTACTCCGCCGCCTGACGCGCCGGCATCGCATTCGGCAGCTTCGCCACCAGCGCGGTGAGCTCGGCCATTTCGGCTTCCGTCAAATCCGTCAGCGGCGGGCGTACCGGACCGGAATCGCGGCCGATCACCTTCATGCCGGCCTTGATGATCGATACCGCATAGCCCTTCTTGCGGTTGCGGATCGCAATCAGAGGCAGGATAAAATCCTTCAATCCGGCGTGGATCGCCTCGTGATCGCGCCGGCGCACCGCGGCGTAGAACTTGACCGCAAATTCCGGCACGAAATTGAACACGGCCGAGGAATAGGTCGTGACGCCCATGTCGAGATAGGGCAGCGCGAAGGTCTCGGCCGTCGGCAGGCCGCCGATATAGGTGAGGCGGTCGCCGAGCTTGGAATAGACCCGGGTCATCAGTTCGATGTCGCCGATGCCGTCCTTGTAGCCGACCAGGTTCGGGCAGCGCTCGCACAGCTTCGCCAGCGTATCGGGCTGCAGGATCGCATTGTCGCGGTTGTAGACGATGACGCCGATCTTCACCGCATTGCAGATCGCCTCGACGTGTGCGGCGAGACCCTCCTGCTCGGCATGCATCAGATAGGGCGGCAGCAACAACAGGCCGTCGGCGCCGGCCTTCTCGGCGCCGACAGCGATCTCGCGCGCGATCGCGGTGCCGTAGCCGGTGCCGGCGAGCACGGGCACGCGGCCCTTGGTTTCCTCGACCGCGACGCGAACGACCTCCGGAACCTCGGTCGCCGTCAGCGAGAAGAACTCGCCGGTGCCGCCGGCGGCGAACAGGCCGGCAACGTCATAGCCGCACAGCCAGTCCATGTTGGAGCGATAGGTCGCCTCGTCGAAGGAATAGTCCGCCTTGAACGGCGTCACGGGGAAGGAGAGCAGGCCACTGCCGATCTGCGCGGCCATCTCCTTGGGGGTCATCTTGCTCATCGCGCGTTCCTCTCGGATTCCGATCATCGACGCGGAACTTGGGCCATAAGCCTTGGGCCATATACCTTGGGGCTCAGACATCGCGTCCTTGAGGCCTTTCGTTAAGACCAAGTCCGATGCCGGTCCAAGCCAATCACGGTATCGATCAATACCAGGTCGGCATCAATCCTCGCTCTGCTGCAGCGCGGCGAGGCTGCTTGCAATCTCAACCAACGCGGGCAGCAGCGGATTGTCGTGCTCACGCCGCCAGACCAGGAACAGCTCGACCGGGGTGGCATTGCGCAGCTTCAGGGGACGCAGCTTCACGTCGGCGATCCGAAGACTGCTCGCCGCCTCCGGCACGATGGCGACCCCGAGACCTGCGCGCACCATCGAAAGAATGGAGTGGATCTGGCTCAGATGCTGGACATAGCGCGGCAGCACCTCCGCTCGCATGAATTGCGCCACCAGCAGGTCGTGGAAATAGCGCGCTTCCGAGGGCGAATACATGATGAAGGGCTGGCCGTCGAAGTCCTTGATCGAGACGCTGTCGGCGGAGGCGAGCCGGTGGCGCCGCGGTACGGCGGCGAGCAGCTGCTCGGCCACCACGCGCTTGGTCGCGAATTCCGGCCGCGCGATCGGCGGCCGCAACAGGCCGGCATCGATCTGCCCAAAGGCGAGCGCTTCGATCTGGTCGCCCGATACCATCTCGCTCAATGACAGATCAGCCTCGGGCAACCGGGTGCGGCAGGCCGCCAGCAGCTCCGGCATGAACCCGTAGGCAGCGGCGGCCGTGAAGCCGATCTTGAGCGAGCCGCTCTTGCCGCTGGCGATCCGGCGCGCCACCTGCGCCGCGCTTTCCGCCATTTTCAGGATGCGCCGCGCCTCGGGGAGGAAGCTGCGCCCCGCGGGCGTCAGCTTCACCGAGCGGCTGGTACGCTCGAGCAGTGCCGCATCGATGATGTGCTCCAGCACCTGGATCTGCCGGCTCAAGGGCGGCTGGGTCATGTTGAGCCGGCTAGCGGCGCGGCCGAAATGCAGCTCCTCGGCCACCGTGACGAAGCAGCGAAGCTGGTTGAGATCGAACATCGATGCCTCCCGGGTATGGATGGCGCGGGCGTAGACCGCGGATTAGCATTGATCGGAACAACTGAAAATGCCGGGGCAGGTCGACAGTTGGCAGGCAGTCTTCGATGCTGGGCTCTCCCCAGCAACTCCGTCAGGGCGCGGCTGCATCGACAGACACCATTGTGGTCCCGGCGAAAGCCGAGACCCATATTCCCAGGGAGATGTTCGAGGCACGCTGGTTACTCCCTGCTCGCACACCACACCGGCCGCGGCGTATGGGTCCCGGGTCGGCGCCGCGCCACGCTTGCGCGCGCCATGGCTTGCCCGGGACGACCCGGAGAGAGAAGCGGATTCACATCTCAAACAGCCAGGTGCAATCTACAGCATGGATAAGGGTCCGCGTTCTCGCGGCAACCGATGCCCGAGGCTTCTGATCAGTGTGTCCCTCTCG
>NZ_CAFK01000254.1 GCF_000239815.1 Bradyrhizobium sp. STM 3843
CGGATCAGGCGCCGGCAATTGGCGCCTTCGCCGGGCCGCCCTTCGCGGCGGACGATGTTCTGGGGCATCTGAAGGCCTTCAAGATCGGCCGCTGGACCGCCTGAGGCGAGCGCACGGAAACGAGGCAGGGGCTCAAGCCGACTAGTTTTTGTGCTGACTGCCCAATTGCCGTGAGCTCGCCGCTCCGAGCCGCATGAAGTGATTCGATCACACCGTTGATTTTTCAAGATATTTTTTGGTGCCGCAGCTGGCACGCAATTTGAATATTGCAGTGCGGTCAGCCGCCGCAGATGCCGTTGACCGCAATCCATGTCGGATTTCCGCAGCAACGAAGCTGGTCGGACCGCCCCCTCAGATCGCCTCGGCACATGCCGATCGGTCGAGACGTGGTCAGTTTCCCAATTCCTTTGATGCCACTTGACGTGGCCGCAGGAGCTTCGTCGCGATCATGAAAATCGAAACGCTCTCAGTCGACTTCACCGACGAGCAGAAGCGCTATCTGGAAGGACTTGCCGCCGGCCTCAAGGTCAGCCAGGCAGGCCGCGCCGTCGGCGGCAGCTCCGCACCTGCGGAGCCGACCGGGCCTGACGCCATCCACATCAAGGCGCAGGACAGGGTGATCGCGGCCGGCAAGAAGCTTGCCGACCAGGAGAAGTTCAAGCGCGAGCTGCATCCGTTCGACGCCTATGAGCGGCTCAAGGAGCAGGCGCGCAGCAATGCCGCGCCGTCGGGGGCCGACAATTTCCGCTGGCGCTATTACGGGCTATTCCACGTGGCCCCGGCACAGGATTCCTACATGTGCCGGCTGCGCATTCCGAACGGGATCATGAAGCACTGGCAGTTGTCGGGCTTGGCCGACCTCGCCGAGCAGCTCTGCGGGCCCTACAGTCATGTCACCACCCGCGCCAATCTGCAGCTGCGTGAGATCCCGCCCAAGCATGCTGTGGCACTGCTCGAGGGCATCCAGGAGTTGGGGCTGTGCTCGCGCGGCTCCGGCGCCGACAACATCCGCAACGTGACGGGCACGCCGACTGCCGGCATCGATCCGCAGGAGCTGTTGGACACGCGCCCCTACGCGCGCGAATGGCACTATCACATTCTCAACGACCGCTCGCTCTACGGGCTGCCGCGCAAGTTCAACGTCGCCTTCGATGGTGCCGGCAAGATCGCCGCCCTCGAAGACACCAACGACATCGCCTTCTCGGCGGTGGAGGTGAAGGACGGCTTTGGGGGCGAGGCGGGAATTTGGTTCAAGCTCGGCGTCGGCGGCATCACCGGGCACAAGGATTTTGCCAAGCCGACCGGGATCGTGGTCAGGCCGGAGGAGGCCACCGCCGTGGCGGATGCCATCGTGCGGGTCTTCATCGAGACTGGTGATCGCACCAATCGTCTCAAGGCGCGGCTCAAATACGTGCTCGACAGCATGGGCGTGGACAAGTTCATGGAGGCGGTCGAGGCGAAGCTCGACCGCAAGCTTGCGCACGTGCCGGAGGAGGCGCTGCTTCCGCGGCCTGAAGCCGACCGCATGGCCCATATCGGGGTGAACAAGCAGAAGCAGGTCGGGCTGAACTGGATCGGCGTGGTGCTGCCGGTCGGCAAGCTCAGCTGCGCGCAGATGCGTGGGCTTGCCAAGATCGCCCAGGACCTCGGCGACGGCGAAATCCGACTGACCGTCTGGCAAAACCTTTTGATCTCAGGCGTGCGTGACGAAAATGTCGCGTTGGCGAGCGCCGCGATCGAGCAGATTGGCTTGTCGGTGCAGGCGTCGCAGATCCGCGCCGGCCTGATCGCCTGCACCGGCAATGCCGGTTGCAAGTTCGCGGCGTCGAACACCAAGCGCCATGCCGCCGAGATCGGCGACTGGTGCGAGAGCCGGGTTGGAATCGACACGCCGCTCAACATCCATCTGACGGGCTGTCATCATTCCTGCGCCCAACACTACATCAGCGATATCGGCCTGATCGCGACGAAGGTGCCGGTTGGCGACAGCGACGACACTGTCGAAGGCTACCACCTGTTCGCCGGCGGCGGATTTGGGCCGCAAGCCGAGATCGGCCAGGAGGTCTATCGCGATCTCAAGGCCGAGGATGCGCCGCGCACCGTCGAGAAGCTGCTCAAGGCTTATCTCGCCCATCGCGCCTCTCCAGACGAAACATTCCTGACATTTGCCCGCCGGCATGACGGCGAAACCCTGCGCAAGCTCGCCGAAGCTGAGGTGTCCGCATGAACCAGATCACGCCGCCGTCCAAGATCGAAATCATCCCGCCCGGCGCGCCATTCTCGGACGCGCAGCGCGCCTGGCTGAACGGCTTCCTCGCCGGCGCCCTTGGGTTCGACGGCTCGGTCCCGCTGTCGCCGGCGCAGAATGGCGCGGTGCTGGCGCCGTCGGGCGAGGTCGATGACGGCGAAGAGCCTTGGCACGACCAGACCCTGCCGATCGCCGAGCGCATGAAGCTGGCCGAAGGGCGCCCCTTGCGCCGACGGATGATGGCGGCCATGGCGCAGCAGGATTGCGGCCAGTGCGGCTACAATTGTCGCGACTATTCGGAGGCGATTTCCAGCCGCAGCGAGGCGCGGCTCAATCTCTGCGTCCCTGGCGGCAAGGAAACCGCGCGGATGCTCAAGACACTCCACGAAGAGCTGGACAAAGCGCCTGAGACCGCCAAGCCATCCAAGGAGCCGGCATCGTCGGCGAAGGTATCGGTGGTCGTGAGCGAGCCCGGCCGCTCGCGAGACAATCCGGTCGAAGCGACCTTCCTGTCGCGCCGGCTTCTCAACAAGCCCGGCTCGGAGAAGGAAACGTGGCACATCGAGTTCGATCTTGCTGAGAGCGGCCTCGACTATGTCGTGGGCGATTCCTTCGGCATCTTTGCCAGGAACGATGTGGGCCTCGTCGACCAGATCATCGCGCTGCTTGGCGCCTCCCATACCACGGAGGTGAGAGGCAAGACGCTGCGGGAGTGTCTGATCGAAGACGTCTCGTTGTCGCCCGCCCCCGACACGCTGTTCGAGTTGATCTCCTTCGTGACCGGCGGCGCCATCAGGGAAAAGGCGCGGCGCCTGGCGCAGGGCGAGGATCCCGATGGCGACGCCGCGACGCTGGACGTGATGGCGGTCTTGCAGAAGTTCTCCGGCGTCCGGCCGCATCCGGAAGCGTTCATCGAGGCGCTGGAGCCGTTGCAGCCGCGGCTCTATTCGATCTCATCGTCGCACAACGCGACGCCAGGCAAGCTCTCCTTGACCGTCGACAGCGTCCGTTACGTCATCGGCAAGCGCAAGCGGCTCGGGCTCGCGTCGACCTTCCTCGCTGAGCGCATCAATCCAGGCGACAAGGTCAAGGTCTATGTGCAGAAGGCGCACGGCTTCGCGCTGCCGGCCGACCCCAGGACTCCGATCATCATGGTCGGGCCCGGCACCGGCATCGCTCCGTTCCGAGCCTTCCTGCTGGATCGCCGGGCAGCGGGCGCGCCGGGCAAGAACTGGCTGTTCTTTGGCCATCAGCGCTCGGATTGCGATTTCTTCTATGCAGATGAGCTCAACGCAATGAAGACGTCGGGGCTGCTGACGCGCCTGGCGCTCGCCTGGTCCCGCGACGGCGAGAAGAAGTTCTACGTCCAGGACCGGATGCGCGAGGTCGGCCGCGAGGTATGGAACTGGCTCGCCGAAGGCGCGCATCTCTACATCTGCGGCGATGCCAAACGCATGGCCAAGGACGTCGAGCGCGCGCTGGTCGATATCGTCACCCAGTTTGGCGCGCGGTCGACTGACGAGGCGGTCGCGTTCGTCGGGGAACTTAAGAAGAAGGGCAGGTTCCAGCTGGACGTGTATTGAGGCCGCTCGGCCCCGAAAGATCGGGGCAAGGAAATTCTCAACTGCGGAACCGGGCGAGAATTTTTTCACAAGACCGGAACCGTAGGGAGGGGGATCGTCGTTATTTCGCCGGTTGTCTTGCACCCGGCCGCGAGAACGCTTTTCTCATGACCGGAAATTCAGGAGGCCGGTCATGCGGATGTCGTCAGCGCCCTTACGTCAGATGCAAACGCGAAGCGCCGAGCGCGTCGGCGCGGCATGGCCGGTCGTTGCGTTTTTCAGTGCCTTTGCCCTGATCGCGGCAATCACGCTCGGCACCGCCTCTGTTCACCCGTTCTGACTACGGCGCCGTCTTGAACGGCGCCACCTTGATACCGGCAGCATCCAGCGCATTGCGCACCTCGCGGGCGATCTCAACCGCCCCCGCGGTGTCGCCGTGAATGCAGACCGTGTCGGTGCGCATCTTGATGACCTTGCCGGTTACCGACACGACCGCACCATCCTGAACCATGCGCACCACGCGATCGGCGATCACCTTGGGATCATGCAGCACCGCGCCTGGCTTGCTGCGCGACACCAGGAGGCCGTCATCGCCATAGGCGCGGTCGGCGAACACCTCATGCACCATCGGCAGGTTGGCCTTCTCACCGGCCTGCACTAGCCTGGAATTGGCGAGCACGACGAAAATCAGGTTCTGGTCGACGGCCTTGATCGCGCTGGCGATCGCGTTTGCGGTCATGTCATCCTCACAGGCGACATTGGACAGCGCACCATGGGCCTTCACATGCGTGACCTTATAGCCCGCGGCGGTCGCGATCGCCTGCAGCGCCCCGATCTGATAGGCGACGAGATTCTCGATCTCCGATGATTTCAGGCCCGGCACCGGGCGCCGGCCGAAGCCGTGCAGATCGCGATAGCCCGGATGGGCGCCGACGCTGACGCCGTGCGCCTTCGCCATCTCCACCGTCTTGCGCATGATGTCGGCATCGCCCGCGTGGAAGCCGCAGGCGACGTTGACCGAGGTGGCGAGCTCGATCATCGCGGCGTCGTTGCCCATTTCCCAGGGACCGAAGCTTTCGCCGAGATCGCAGTTCAGATCGATGGTTGTCATGGCATGGGCCTCGTCAGAGTTGGGTGATGGGCTGGCCTTAATCCGGCGTCACCGTGAGCCAGGTCGCGGGATCGGTGGCACTCACCGCTGTGCCCGCGACGTTCGCGCTGAACAGTGTATCGAGATTGAGATCGGTGTTCACGACCTCGCTGACACGATCGGCCAGGCTGCGCAGCAGATCCGTGAACTTGCACAGCTCAGCCTGCGCCTCGGCCATCGTCACGGCCGCAAACCGAAACGCCGTTCCTGCCGGGGTCTGTGCCAGCCGGCCGTAGTCAGCGGTGATGACCGTCGCGATCTTGGGGTAGCCGCCGCTGGTGCCACGATCGGACATCAGGACGATCGGCCCGCCGCTGCCGGTGACCTGGATGCTGCCATCGACGGTGCCGTCGGAGACGATGTTGTGACCGTGAATGTGCCGGATCGCGGGGCCCTCGAGCCGATAGCCCATGCGGTCGCTGGTGGCCGAGATCTTCCACTCACTGTCGAGAAACAGCGCCTTCATCTCGTCGGTGAACTCGTCGTCCTGCGGTCCCATCACGACCCGGATCGGGCCGGTGAATGGCTTGGGCAGCTCGATCCTGCGCTCGATGACGTCGCCAACCGATTTGGCCTCCAAGACGTCACCGGCCTGGAGCGGGCGCGGATAGGGGCTGCCGAGGCCGGCGCGCGCATTGACGGACAGGCTGCCGAACACCGCTTCGCCGGCAATGCCGCCTTCGATCGCGAGATAGCTGAACGAAGCGCCGCGCGCGAAACCGAGTGTCAGGGTCTCGCCGTCGGCGAGCGTCATCGATGTATTGACCTCGACCGGACGCTTGGCGATGTCGGCCGGGCGCGGCGCGCCCGCCAGGCTCACGCGCACGGCGCCGCCCTTGGCGGTGAAGGCCGCACCGAATGGTCCAATCTCGATTGCGGCGGCGAGCGGTGCGTTGCCGACCAGCGCATTCGCGGCCGCCAGCGACAGCTTGTCCATCGCGCCGGATGGCGTGAGGCCATAACGCTGAGCCCCGAAGCGGCCGCCGTCCTGAATGGAGCTTGCCGGACCGATGCTGGAGACGACGAGCTTGCTCATGCCGCGATCCGCTCGGCGATGATTTCGCCGGCGGCGGCGGCGCGCTCCTGCTCAGTGAACATCTTGATGTCGACGGCGTAGAACGTCACCTCGTCGCCCGGCTCGAGCAGAAACGTCGGTTGCCGATGCAGCTGATAGGTCCGCACGGGCGTACGTCCGAGCAGGTGCCAGCCGCTTGGGCCGGCGAGGCATTGAATGCCGGTCTGGATGCCGCCGATCGCGATCGTGCCCGCAGGGGTCAAGAGGCGCGGGCTCTCGCGCCGCGACATGTGCAGGAACTTGTCGAGTCCCGAAAGATAGGACCAGCCCGGCGTGAAGCCGATCATCGCCACGCGATAACGGCCAGCTGCATGGCGCGCTGCGATATCGTCCGGCGTCGTGCTCAGCGCCTTCGCAACGTCCTCCAAATCAATACCGTTCTCGCCGCCGTAGCAGACGGGAATGCGCCAGCGCCGCGTCGTGGCTTCCAGCGCAAGCGGGCCGCTCGCGCGTACGAGCAATTGTGGGCCGAGCGCGTCGTAGTCGATCACCAGGGGGTCGTAGTGCACCAGCAGCGAACGATAGGTCGGCACCGTCTCGGTGATGCCAGCAATCGGCGCTGCCGAAAGCGCGCGATCCAGCGCAAGCACCTTGCGGTTGGCCGTGTCATCGATGGTGCGGCTGAACTCGACCGTGATGGCGCTATCGCCACTGGGCAGCAGGCGAGGGGGTGGAAGCGTGTCGGCCATGGCCTCTGGAACGTCAGCGATCGATGGTTCTGCTGTAGCCTCTTTTCGCCGCGAGCGGAATTGGTTCACGCGAAAATCTGTCGTTAGTTCAATAAATTAAACCGATGTCGTGCGATAAATCGGCTTTATCGCGCGCCTGGATGACACCATCCGTTGAACGCGTGGCAGCGGCCCTTGACGCTGGCGCCGCGCCCCGCAAGATGCGCGCGCATATCTCATCCTCCATTGGAGCCGAAGTCCGAAGATGTCCCTGACCCCCGAAGCGATCGCCATCCTTTCCAACGTCACCACCGCGACCATCACCACGGTCCTGCTCAAGAAGGGATTGCGAAACGTCTGGATGCGCGGCGCCCGTCCGCTGCGGCCGGGACAGAAGCGGCTGGTCGGGCCCGCCTTCACCCTGCGTTTCGTCCCGGCGCGCGAGGATCTGGCGACCCCGGAGTCCTGGGCCTCGCCGATCTCGACCCGGGCTGCGATCGAGGCGATGCCCGAAGGCTGCATCGCCGTGGTCGATGCGATGGGCACCAAGGACGCCGGCATCTTCGGTGACATCCTCTGCGCACGCATGGTCAAGCGCGGCGTCGCCGCGCTGATCACCGACGGCGTCGTACGCGACCTCGAGGGCGTGCTCGGCACCGGATTGCCGGTGTGGTGCGATGGCTATGCCGCGCCGCCCTCGGTCGCCGGTCTCACCTTCGTCGGCTGGGGCGAGGCGGTCGGCTGTGGCGGCGTCGCGGTGTTCCCGAATGACGTCGTGGTCGCCGATCAGGACGGCGCGGTGCTGATCCCGCAGGCGCTGCTCGACCACGTGCTGGCCGAGGGCCCGGAGCAGGAGCGCATGGAGGCCTGGATCGTCGATGAGGTCAACAAGGGCGCGGTGCTGCCCGGTCTCTATCCGATGAATGCGGAGACCAAGGCGCGCTACGCTGCGTCGAAGAAGTGAGCTGACAGAGCAATCCAAGGGCAAATCGAAGCGCAAGCAGGACGAGGAAACGTCATGGTTGATATCTATCCCGCGGGTTCGCGCCCGACCCGCCGGGCTCCGGCGGAGAGCTTCACCGGCACGGTCTGGCAGGACCCGATCATCACGCCGCAGGCGCCGGCGCGCGTCGCGTCGGCGCGCGTGGCCTTCGAGCCTGGTGCACGTACTGCGTGGCACACCCATCCGCTTGGCCAGACGCTCTACGTGATTCAGGGCGTCGGCCGGGTGCAGGCCAAGGGCGAGCCGGTTCGCGAGATCAAGGCCGGCGACGTGGTCTGGATTCCGCCGGGCCAGAAGCACTGGCACGGTGCCGCTCCGACCACGGGCATGGTTCACGTCGCGATGCATGAATCGCTCAACGGCGAGCACGTGACCTGGATGGAGCACGTCACTGACGAGGAATACGCGACCCCGGTCGGCTGAGACTGCGGTCTGCCATTGAGAGCGTCCGGACCGCGCGGCTGAGATGGCTGCGCGGTCCAGCCGCTCGACGGGCCTTGCCGCCGCCGTCGGTAGAGATACGGCGGCTTCATCTCAGTTGACCCGCGTCCAGGTCTGGCCGCCGCAGAACATGCCGCCGAGCGCACAGCCCTGCACCCGCAAGGCATCCGGGCCCTTCAGCGCGATTGTGGAATCATAGGTGCTGCCGCTGTCGGGATCGAAGATGCGGCCGGTCCATTTCTTGTCGGCGCCGGGTCGCATGTTGATCAGGATCTGCTCGCGGTTCTCGTTCGATTTCTCGTCGACGGCGTAGCCGCAGAGATTGGCGCCGCAGGGCTCGATGCGGATCTTGCCTTCCTTCTCCTCGGTGAGCCAGACGCCGATCGGCGAGCTGGGATCGCGCGCCGGAGCCGGCGTGGGGGCAGCAGCAGGAGCCGGGGCCGTGGCCGGCGCGGCCGCCAAAGCTGCGGCCGGCGCGCTACCGGGCGCTTGGGGCGGACGTGGCGGAGGAAGTGGAATCGAAGTGGAGGGTGGCGCGGGTACCGCCGGCGACGATGTCGCAGCAGGTGATCCAGCCGTCGCCGGTGCCGGCTGTGTATTGGCGGTTGGCGGGGCAGCGGTGGTCGGAGCCGCATCAGCGGCTGGCGGCGCAGGATCCGTCGCGGACGGCGGCTGTGTCGCCGGCTTCCGCGCAGCGTCCTGATCGTGCTTGGCCCGCTTCGGCTTCTTGGCGCCGGTGTTGTCGAACACCCCTGGGATCGACACCGTGCCGCGGTCGGGATCGATGCGGATGGTCTTGCCGCCGTAATCGATGGTGTACTGCGCCTGAGCAGCATTGCTCGCGAGCAAAAGCGCGGCGAAAGCCAACAGCCTTTTCATGATGCCTCCGGCGCCTAACCTCTCTGCGACGTGATCCACGTCACGCTCCCTGCTTAAGTCTTAAACGCAACCGCAGCGGTTCAATGAACGCTCCCGTCGGCCGCTCTCAGAAATCCAGCGGCGCATTGTCGACGACCTCCTTCATCACGAAGAAGGTGCGGGTCTGGCGTACGCCCGGCAGCGAGATCAGCTGATCGCCGTGCAGGCGGTTGAAATCGTGGATGTCGCGGACGCGGATCTTCAGGAAGAAATCGAAGTCGCCGGCGACCAGGTGGCAGTCCAGCACGAATTTGAGCTTCTTGATCGCGGCCTCGAAGGTGCGGAAGCTTTCCGGGGTCGAGCGATCCAGGACGACGCCGACCAGCACCAGGGCGCTGCGCTCGACTTTCTCCGGCGCCACCTCGGCGCGCACGCTTCTGATGTAGCCGTCCTCGAACAGCCGCTGCGTGCGCCGGTGACAGGTGGCCGGGCTGACGTTCACCGCTTCCGCCAGGTCGGCATTGGTCATGCGGCCGTCCCGCTGCAACAGCTGCAGGAGCTTGCGGTCGATCCGATCGATCGGATCCGAGATGGAAGAGTCTTTCATATTATTGGCTTTGCAATGGATAATATCTCTACTTGATCGCATTTGGCGAATAAAAGCACATATTTAATCCCGAACAAAGAGAGCACCTTTCTTGGCTTTGCTCTTATGCTTTCGAGGTGATTTCCCCTCCAAGCAGCGAGATGTCAGGTGCTTCGGCTCGACAAGTTCAAGAAATATCCGCTTACCTACGGTCCCACGCCGATCGAGCATCTGCCGCGGCTGACCGCGGCCCTCGGTGGCAAGGTCCAGATCTACGCCAAGCGCGACGACTGCAATTCGGGGCTCGCGTTCGGCGGCAACAAGCTGCGCAAGCTCGAATACATCGTGCCCGATGCGATCGAGTCCAACGCGGACACCCTGGTCTCGATCGGCGGCGTGCAGTCGAACCACACCCGCATGGTCGCGGCCACCGCCGCCAAGATCGGCATGAAATGCGTGGTGGTCCAGGAAAGCTGGGTGCCGCATGAGGACGCGGTCTATGACCGTGTCGGCAACATTCTGCTGACCCGCCTGATGGGCGCCGACAGCCGCATCGTGCCTGACGGTTTCGACATCGGCATTCGCAAGAGCTGGGAAGAGGCGATCCAGTCGGTCAAGGATGCCGGCGGCAAGCCCTACGGCATCCCGGCGGGTGCTTCCGTGCACAAATTCGGCGGGCTCGGCTATGTCGGCTTTGCCGAGGAGGTTCGCAAGCAGGAGGCCGAGCTCGGGTTCAAGTTCGACTACATCATCGTCTGCGTGGTCACCGGCTCGACCCAGGGCGGCATGATCGTCGGCTTCGCTGCTGATGGCCGCGGCGATCGCGTGATCGGCATCGATGCTTCCGGCACGCCGGCGCAGACGCGCGCCCAGGTGCGCGAGATCGTCGACAACACTGCCGAGCTGGTCGAGCTCGGGCGCAAGGTTCGCGACGACGAGATCGTGATCCTCGAGGATTATGCTTATCCGGCCTATGGCGTGCCGAGCGCGGAGACCAATGAGGCCATCCGCCTTGCCGCACGTACCGAAGCCATGATCACCGACCCCGTATACGAAGGCAAATCCATGCAGGGCATGATCGACCTCGTGAAGAAGGGCTACTTCCCGGAAGGAGCGAAGGTGCTCTACGCCCATCTCGGCGGCGCGCCTGCGATCAACGGCTATAGCTACACGTATCGGAACGGGTGAGGGCGGTCTGAGCGGCGCTCGTCTCGTCGCGAAGAGCTTAAGCGCTCCAACACACTCCGCCGTCGTCCCGGCCTCGAGCCGGGACGCATAACCACCGGAAGAGCTGTTCCGGTGTCCTGCATGTCCCGACCTGCCACAAACGACGGCCTGTGAGTATGGGTCCCGGCTCGAGGCCGGGACGACACCGTGTATGTCGCGCGGGCGTCCACTCATGACCTCGCCTTCTCGCGGCGCCCATCGGCGTCCGAGTGATCAATCAGTCGTTACCCTCTGATAAGGAAGAGGGCGCAGGGAATGCCGGGTGAAGGCCTCACCCATGGCCCGCCTGCAGAA
>NZ_CAFK01000253.1 GCF_000239815.1 Bradyrhizobium sp. STM 3843
GGGGGCGGCGAGCTCCCGGTCTTCCCTGCGCCCTCGTTGCGGAGGGTCTTCAGATCGATGCAAAGCTCGGACGCCGGGTGCGTCGCGAGATCGATGCGGTGTGGGCGGCCGTGGCGCAGACCTTTCGTTTTGGTGTCTGAAAGATTCACAAATCGAGAGGTCGCATGCGCAGGCGCGACGTTGCGTGCTCAAAGACAAGCGCCGCCTTGGAAGGCGGCGCCAGGTTGGACTTTCGCTCTTGGTCACTACATCGAGGCCGGCGGCACGTCACAGCCGTTGAGGTCGGAGAGGCCGCCTTCGTTGTCGAAGATGTGGCCGCTGGCCGGCGCGGCGGGATTGAGCGGCGTCAGCGTGACGGCGTTGCAGGTCAGCCCAGTGATGTTGCGCAGCCGCATGAAGATGCCACTCGCATTGGCCGAGGTGATGCTCACTCGGTTCAGCGCGATCTTCAGCACCGGCGATTCCGGCAGGCCGATAATGAGGCCGCCGGTGGTGACGACATTGCGCACCGTCTTCGGATTGGTGGCGGTGAGATCGGAGATCGTGATGTCATGCACATGCGGCTGCGTCGCCGGAATGTGCGGCTGGCTCAGATCGCCCTGGGTTGCGCTGGGGATGGTCGGATAATATTCGCTGATCGAGATCGGCGTCGTCACGTCGGTCATGGTCAGCCGCTCGATCTTCATGTCGGAGATATCGTTGCCGCGGTCGCGTCCGGTCTTGATGCGGAAGCCGTTATCGGTGCCGAGGAAGGTGATGTCATGGGCGTGAATATGGCTGACGCCATTGACGGTTTCGCTGCCGACCGACATGCCATGCCCGCGCTTGAAGGTCGAATTCGCGATGTGGACGTGGGTCAGCGGGAGCTTCGGCAGATTATAGGGTGGCTTGTAGTAGGCGAAGGTCGGGACGCCGGGAACGGCAGGATCGATGCCGGGCAGGCCGGACTTCATCGCGATATCGTCGTCGCCGGTGTCGATGTCGAGATGGGTCAGCCGCACGTCGGTCGAGCCGACCAGGTCGACGCCGTCGGTGTTGGGCGCGCCGGTCGTATCATTGGCGTTGTTGTAGACGCGCAAGCCCTCGACGATTACGTCGGTGTCGTAGCGCAGGCCGAGGTCCCACATCGGCGAGTTGGTCAGCAGCACGCCCTCGATGCGGATGTGCTTGGAATTGTAGAACTCCACCAGCCAGGGGCGCGGCAGGCCGTTCGAGGTCGGGATATCGGGAAAGCCGGGATAGGAGGTCAGCGTCTTGGCGTTGGCGGCGAGCTGCCACCAGCTCAGCGCGCTCGGATTGTCGCTGGTCGCGGCCGCCGCCGGGTCGGCGCCGGAGCCGTCGATGGTGCCGTCGCCAATGATGCCGGATTCGACGACGTCGACGGCCGATATCATCGCCTCGGGCTTGCCCGGCAGGGTCGGGCCGGTGCCGGTCACAGTGGGATCATTGGCAAAGCGGAAGGGATAGCCGATGAAGGCCGGCTGGTAGCGGCTGTGGTCGGTGGTGTTCTTCAGCACGGTCGGCGCATCGATGCGCAGATAGACCCGGCTCTTCAGCTCGATCGGCCCGGTGATATAGGTGCCGCCGCCGCTGATCCGGACGATGCCGCCGCCGGAGCGGGCGCAGCGATCGATCGCGGTCTGGATCGCGGTGGCGTTGTCGGTCTTGCCGTCACCCACGGCGCCATAGCTGTGCGGATCGCACTGGCGGAAGCGATCATCGCGGTCGCCGTAGTCGCGACCGCCGCGATCGTTCATGATGTCGTTGGCCCGTGCGGTCCCCACCGCCGCGAGAGATGCGACGCATCCGAACGCCAGGATCCATTGCAGACGCCGCTTGCCCATGACTTCCTCCCGTTGTGAATAGTTATTTTTGGTTGTGCGAAAAATTATCGGAAACGAATGGTGGGGTAAATCGGGCGGGCGGGATCACCAACGATGTTGTTTCGGCATCGAAGCGGTGCAATGTCAGCATTGATCCGGTTCCCGCAGCACATCGTCTGCTTGGTCTTATGCTTGGAGGTCTGTCATGTCCGAAACGTCAGCCCGATCTTTGGTCCCCGATCTCGCGCGCGAGGCGGCAGGCATCCTGACTGCGCTCGGCGTCGCGCCTCAGTCCATCGTGGGCGGCACCTTGGCGGCGCATTCACCGATCACGGGCGAGGTGCTGGGGCATGTGCATGAGAGCGGCGCCGCCGAGGCGCGCGCCGCGATCGAACAGGCGCATGCGGCCTTTCTGCGCTGGCGGCTGGTGCCGGCGCCACAGCGCGGCGAGCTGGTGCGCCTGCTCGGCGAGGAGCTGCGCGCCAACAAGGCCGATCTCGGCCGGCTGGTCTCGATCGAGGCCGGCAAGATCGTCTCGGAGGGGCTCGGCGAGGTCCAGGAAATGATCGACATCTGCGACTTCGCGGTCGGGCTGTCGCGTCAGCTCTATGGTCTCACCATCGCGACCGAGCGTGCCGAACATCGCATGATGGAGACCTGGCATCCGCTCGGCGTGACCGGCATCATCTCGGCGTTCAATTTTCCGGTCGCGGTATGGGCCTGGAACGCGGCGCTGGCGCTGGTCTGCGGCAACAGCATTGTCTGGAAGCCATCCGAGAAGACGCCGCTGACGGCGCTTGCAACCGATGCCTTGCTGGCGCGGGCGATTGTCCGCTATCGGGATCAGGGCGGGCAGGCGCCGGAGGGGCTATCGGCACTGCTGCTTGGCGGCCGCGACGCCGGCGCGGTGCTGGTCGATCACGCCAGCGTGCCGCTGGTCTCCGCGACCGGTTCGACCGCAATGGGGCACGTGGTCGGCGCGCGTCTCGCTGGCCGCTTCGCCCGCGCCATCCTCGAGCTCGGTGGCAACAACGCCGCGATCGTCGCACCGTCGGCCGATCTCGATCTGACCTTGCGTGCGGTCGCCTTCGCCGCGATGGGCACGGCCGGCCAGCGCTGTACGACCTTGCGTCGCCTGTTCCTGCACGAGGACGTTTATCAACGCTTCATGCCGCGGCTCAAGCAGGCCTATGCCTCGGTCGCGGTTGGCAATCCCTTGGAGAACGGCACGCTGGTGGGACCGCTGATCGATGCGCGGGCCTATCAGGCGATGCAGGCGGCGCTGGCCGCAGCGCGCGGCGAGGGCGGCCTGGCGTCCGGCGGCGAACGCATCATGGTCGGCGGTTGTGAGCAGGCCTATTATGTGCGGCCGGCACTGGTGGAGCTCGCAACGCAGGCCGGGCCGGTCGCGCAGGAGACCTTTGCGCCGATTCTCTATGTGATTCCCTATCGCGATCTCGACGCCGCGATCGAGCTGCACAATGCGGTGCCGCAAGGCCTGTCGTCCTCGATCTTCACCAACGATCTGCGCGAGGCGGAGATCTTTCTGTCGGCGCGCGGCTCCGATTGCGGCATCGCCAACGTCAATATCGGCCCGTCGGGTGCCGAGATCGGTGGGGCCTTCGGCGGCGAGAAGGAGACCGGGGGCGGCCGCGAGTCCGGCTCGGATGCATGGAAGGCCTATATGCGCCGCGCGACCAACACCGTGAATTACGGCCGGACGCTGCCGCTGGCGCAGGGAGTGAGGTTCGACATCGCGTGAGGTCGGAGCGGGCTCGGATCGGTAGGGTGCATCGCTGTGCGGAGCAGGGGGAGCGAGGGAGCTGCAGGGCGATTCATTCCGGCCGCTTCGGCGGCTGCAGCGAGCTATTGGTCCAGCCGATCGCTCTCGGCGAGTGCAGCGGATCGGGGCCATCGCAGGTCGGACAGGTCAGCTCTTTTCGTCCGTCGGCCTGTTCGCGCACGGCAAGCGACCTGCCGCAGGTCGGGCACAGCTTGCGTCGTGGCAGTTCGGGTGGCTTGGCCAAGGCTCCGTCTCCCTGGTCGAAGCTAAGGGAGAGAGATCGGCTTGTGGAATCACTTATGTGAGTATTGCGGACGGACGCGTGCTCGAATTCATCGCGATTGCACCGCAGCCCGGGCTGGCCGCGACCGTGTTGCGTCTGTCGCATTCAGAGCAGCGGGTAAACGATCCTCTGCTAGGACGCGAAGGCGAGCCCGGCCATCATCAGCCCGATCGCGGCAATCCAGCCGCCCAGCGCGCGCAAGGCGATGCCACGCCAATCCTTCGAAGTATCCTTCGAACTATCCTTGGAGCTGTCGGAGAGCGGCCCGCGGAAGGCGAGCGTCAGCGCCATGATCAAGGTGATCGCAGCGTAGCCAGCGCAAGCGAGGCCGCCCGCGAACAGCAGACGGTCGGTGTTGGGGGCGAGATCGCTGGCGTTGGCGGCGCCCCGCAATGCGGCCAGCGCGAAAGCCATCACGCAGAGCAAAACGGTCGGCACGCGCGCACCGGCGGCCAAAAGCAGGCCGAGCACGACCGCGATCACAGCATCGATCGCGGGATTGGCCGCAATGGTCCCAACTCTTGCGCCCAGCGCCAGGCCGGCCAGCAGCCCGAGCGGAAACAGCGCGACCAGCCAGCGGCCGCGTGCGGCGCCCAGCGAGCCCGCGAGCAGGCCCATGGCCAGCCAGAGCAGGACGTCCTGGAGATCGGTGAACGGGTGCAGCGCGCCGGCATAGAAATCGCCAAGCCGGATCGCGACGATGTGGGCCTCGGCCGCAGGCGCCTGCGCGAGCAGCAACGCGGTGGCGATCAGGCCGTGCTTGAGCGTGCGCCTCATGCGGAGGCTCCCAAACTATGAAGCAGGAAATAGCCGCCGAGCAATGCGATGATGGCGCCCAGTCCCTGGACGATGCGCTCACCGGCCGGCCAGCGCGTCAGGGTGCCGATCACGATCCCGCAGAGGTGCAACAGGCCGGTGGCGACGACGAAGCCGATGCCATAGGCGAGCGGATTGGCGGAGCCGGGCAGCTCGGCGCCATGGGCGTGACCGTGAAAGATCGCGAATACCGCAACGATCGCGGCAGCGGCGGCAAAGGGCAGCTTCAGCCGCAGCGCGACCGCGCCGCCAAGCACCAGCGCCGACAGAGCGATCACGACCTCCGGCATCGGCAGCGGCACGTGCAGGATGCCGAGCACACCGCCGAACGCCATCACCAACGGGAAGGTGATCGGCAGCACCCAGATCGCAGGCGCGCCGAGCTGCGCGCCCCAGATGCCGACCGCGACCATCGCGATCAGATGATCGGCGCCGGTCAGCGGGTGCAAGAGCCCGGCCGCAAGGCCGCCGCCGACATCGGCCTGTTCATGGGCAAGCGCCGGCTGCGAGAGCAGAATGGCGGCTGCGGCGAGCGGCAGGGTGCGGAGAGAGCGCAATGACATGGTTCAATCGCGGGTCATGTGGACAGAACAATGAGGAGGCGGCCGATGAACCAGAACATCGCCACCGAGCCGATGGCGTAGGCGGGCAGCGCCTCGCCCCAGCGCGGCAGGACCGCGTCGAGCCGGCGATGCGCCCAGATCAATGCGAGCACCAGGAGCACGAAGGCGAGCTGGCCGATCTCGACGCCGACGTTGAAGAACAGCAGCGCCGGCGGCAGCAGGCGGCGCTCCAGCCCGAGGCCGGCGAGCGCGCTCGCAAAGCCGATGCCGTGCACAAGGCCGAAGGTAACAGCGACAGCCCAGGGATAGCGCGCAGTCCATCCGATCTCGCCGCGCTGCTGCTTCACGATCTCGACGCCGACGAAGACGATGCTGAGCGCGATGCAGGCATTGAGCGGGCGCTCCGGCACGCCGATCAGGCCGAAAGCCGTCGCCGCAAGCGAGGCCGAATGGCCGACCGTGAAGGCCGTGATCGTCTTCACCAGCCGCCAGCCGCCGTTCACGATCCAGATCAGGCCCAACACGAACAACAGGTGATCGGCGCCGAGCAGGATGTGGTCGATGCCGTAGTTGATATAGGTCTTGGCCAGCTCGAGCCAGGTATCGATCGTCGGCGCATCGGTGCCGAGCACGGTCACGACCGGGTTGGCGGTCGAGATCGTGTAGCTGCGCGGCTCGCCTTTGAGCGGAATGATCTTGATCAGCGCCGCCGACATGTCGGCGCCGAGATTGCCGATCGTGATCTGGCCGACCAGGCCCTTCTCGCCGCAGTTCAGCTCCGGCAGACGCAAAAAACAATGCGGCGGGACCTTGAGGTCGACGCGATCGGCCCCAACCGTGGGCTCCATGGTCCAGAGCCCGATGAAGGCGCCGGGCCGCACTTCACGAAACTCGAGCACCCCCAGCGTCGCCTCATGGGCGAACAGGGCGCGAGGAAGGATCAGCGCCGTGACAAGCAGCAGCGCGATCCGCAGATAACGGAGGTCGATCACTGCTCGTACCGCACTTTGTAGTTGGCCTTGAGGCGGGTCACCGCTTCCCACGCCTGTTTGCGGGTCTCTTCGGTGTGCCACATCTTAGCGACGTCGTCGCGCACGTCCTCGAATTTCGCGGGCGTGCCCGGCTCGCGGGAATCGAGCCGCACCACGTGCCAGCCGTCCTTCGACTGCAAGAGACTCCATTCGCCGAGCGGCAGCTTCAACAGCCCGTCGCTGAAGCTCTGGCCGAAGGCGCCGGCGAGGCTTGCGACCGGGCGGCCAAGAATGGCGCGGGTCTGGTCGCGCAAATCCTCGGTTTCGCGCTGCGCGCGGATGTCTTCGAGCTGTTGTTGCGCAGTCGCCTGATCGGTGGGGGGCGTCAGAAAGAAGCCAACACGCTCCGGCGCGTCGAAACGGGCATGATTCTCTGCAAACCAGGTCTGGAGCTGCTCGTCGGTCGGCTGCGGCACACGAACCTGGTCGAAGATCAGGAGTTGCAGCTTGAACGCCACGCGATCACGGATCATCTCATCGCCACGATCGACGCCGAGCGCCTTGCCCTCGCGATACAGAATCTCGCTCGCCACCCAGGCCTCGACCATCTTCTGGATGTCGGCCTCGGTCGGCTTGCGCTCCTTGTCCTCGTCGAAATTGTCGATGAAGGATTGCCGCATCGCCTTGGTGACCACGATCACCTTGTCGTCTTTCGCGGGCGGATGAAGAATCCGGTCTCCCGCGAAGATCAGGCCGCCCAGTACAGCGAAATGCAGGAGCGGCTCGCGAGCGAGCTTCCGCAGCGCGGAAAGCGGCGAGCGTGCATTGCTCGCGTCGCGCTCGCTCGGCTTGCTGTTGCTGTGGTCGGAAGGAATTGCGGAGGCAATATCAAGAGTGTGTGTCGCGTTCGACATCGCGGGCGAAGCCATACTTCTTACAATTCTGCGGGACAGCAAGTGCGGCGCGTATATGCAACGGCCAACTTACTGTTGTCACCCGGCAATCCGCGCTGTCACAAAAATTTCGCACGCCGATGCGGCGGTGCATTTTTCCCCAAAGCAGTGATCCCTAATAAAACCTTCAACAAACTGTCTCCGAGATTTGATTTGGTCCGAGCTGCGAAGAAATTGGCGCGCCGCGTCAGCGGTGGGCATTTTCGTATTTTTGCACTCGTGAAAATTCTGTAGGGGCAACTACATGGTTCCGTCTTCCAAGAAGATCCTGCTGACAGCGGCCTCGGTGTCGCTGGCATTGACGCAGGGCGCCACCGCCGACGAGCGGTTCGGCGAAAAGCATAGGGGCAATCCCTATGTCGCTGGCGATATGCACAATCACAATACCTGCACCGACGGCTCGGTTGCCGCGGGCTACTCGATCGATCGTTCGGTGGGTACCGGTACGGCGGCTGCGGGCGGCAACAACTTCAATCTCGACTGGTTCACGCTCGGCAACCACGGCGGTTCCGGCAACCGCGACTGCCGCTTCAGCGACACCAGCGCGAACATCCCGGGCGACACCACGACCACCTGGAGCCAGACGCTCGGTCAGACCATCGACGGCATCACCATCACCAGCCTGAAGGGCACGCCCAACGGCAGCGGCACCGGTCAGACGATGTGGCGCTGGCAGTCGATCAAGGAAGTCGAATATCCAATCATCGTCAACCGCACCTCGATGTACGACAAGGTGCTGGTCGAAGGTCTGGAGTGGATCGTCCCCGGTCACGAGCACACCGACGTGGCCGTGATCTCGGGCCAGAATCCGCGCGGCTACGGCAATGCCGACAAGATGGCCGAATATGAATTCCGCTTCGACCGCGCCGACACCGACGCGATCGGCCCTGTCGACGCCAGCAACAACCAGATCTGGACCGGCAAGGACAACGTCAACAACTCCGGTACCGCAGGACACGGCAAGGCTGTCGCCGGTATCCAGTGGCTGCAGGCGAATTATCCGCTGACCTCCTACGCGATTCCGACGCACACCGAGCGCCAGGGTCCGTTCAATGCCAGCGGCACTGCCGGCTACAACATCGAGCACTTCCGCGACTTCAACAATGCCGGCCCGACCGTGGCGTTCGGCATCGAATCGCCCGGCCACATGGCCCAGGGGTCGAAGAGCGGCGGCTCGGGATCTTACGGCTCGGGCGCGGTCGGTGGCGGCACCTACGGCATGGCCGGCATCTACACCGCCAAGGTCGGCGGTCTGTGGGACGGCATGCTCGGCGAAGGCCGCAACACCTTCGTCTATGTCAGCTCCGACTGGCATAACCGCGGTGCATTCGGTGCGCGCGATGCCGCGACGACGTCGGACTTCATTCCCGGCGAGTACACCAAGCTCTACGTGCCGAACAAGGATGATTTCCGCGCGCAGTCGATCATCGACGGCATGCGTTCGGGCAATTCCTACTCGGTCAACGGCGACATCATCGGACCCGACCTGAAGTTCCGCGCCAAGGGCGAGTGGGATTTCGACTGGAAGACCATGGGCGAAACGCTCGAAGTCTATCCGGGCGAGAAGATCGTGGTCGAGATGCAGCTGACGATCCCGGCCAAGAACAACAGCCCCTACAGCTTCAACAACCCGCTGTTGGCGCAGGTCGGTATCAACCAGCCGCTGAACAAGCCGTCGCTTGACCACGTCGACCTGATCACCAGCGACATTACCGGCGTGATCCAGCCGGGCGCTCCGGGCTATGCGGTGGCGAACGCCGCCGGCACTGCCGGTGCGGCGATCGTCTACAACACGTCGGCCAAGATCGCCAAGCAGATCAATGCCACCAAGATGAAGAGCGAGAAGCAGAAGGACGGGTCCGTCCGGCTGAGCTTCACGACCACCTTCACTGCGACCAAGACGCCGTTCTACATCCGCGCGCGCGGCACCAATATTCCGGTTGCCACGCCGAACGTGACGGACAGCGCCGGCAACCCGCTGCTGGACCTCAACAACGCCAACGTCAGCTGCACCGATGCGGCCTGCCCGGCACATCTCGATGTGGTCAATGGCGTCAAGAAGGTGACCTACGACGTCCAGGCCTACTCGAACCTCTGGTTCTACGCGAACCCGATCTTCGTGCGGCCTTTCGGCACGCCGAAGCTTCTGGTCGAGAAGAATGCGGAGCTCGCTCGCAAGCTGGCGTTCGAGCACAATCACTGGAACAACTGGGATCACTGGGGCCATTGGGGTCACTGGGGTCACTGGGCCTGGAACGACTGATTGAGTCGCATCCTCAATGGCGGGCACCGTGTTCGGTGTCCCGTCAAGACAACGAATGCGAAGCACCGGTTTCTGCAACCGGTGCTTCCTCTCTTGGGGGATATTTTGAGTCGAATTGATCGTCTTGGGTTTTGTCTTCTCGTCACCGGCGTTTGCAGTCTGGTCTTGATTGGCGGCGCGCGGCCGGCATCGGCCGAAGAGCCGACGCGTGAGGCTTGCGAGGCCGCTGTTGCCGAGGCCAGGGGGCTGGCCGCAACCTTTCCTGCGGATGATATCTCGCGCTATTTCGCCGAGCGCCACCTGCATCAGGCGCTGGTCGAAGCGGGGAACGGCGAGTTCGACGATTGTCTCGAGGCGGTCGAGCGCGCCACGGTGGAACTACGCGAGCACCGCCACGCCCTGAAGCCCGGTGAGCGTCTCAACGTGCTGCAGGCCAACGAGCTGCCGCCGCGCTGAACAGGCGCCGGCGCCGCGTTGTCATTCGCCTGTCATGCTCCTGGGCACATTGTCCGCCGGATTTCAGACACGCTGGATGCCTTGAGCCATGGATACGATCGAGCCGCTTTTCCCGATTCCGCTGATGCGATCCCCTGGTCTCTTGAGCGCAGAGTTGAAGGACGCGGCCGTCGCGGCGATCCGCAGCGCCAAGATCGAGACCAATCTGCGCTCGGGCCAGCTATTCCACACCCAGGTCGCCGATCCCCGCAACAACAACCTGTTTCAAGCGATCGCGGAGCTCGCGGTGCCGAAGCTGGTGGACTTTGGCGAGCTGCTGTTCGGCGAGAAGCTGCAATGGACCGTCAAGGAGATGTGGACCAACATGCTGGAGACCGGCGGCAATCAGACTTTGCACGCCCATGCCAACAGCTTCATCTCCGGCGTGTTCTATTTGACGCCGTCGCATCCCGCGAGCAACACCGTCTTCGTGCGCCCGCCGGGCGGCTATGATTTCTCGTTCCGCCACCATACGCGTGGCGCTGCCGTCGGGCCATACAACGCCGGCAAGTACATGCTGCCGGAGGCGGAGCCGGGCGACCTCGTGCTGTTCCCGAGCTATCTCTATCATGAGGTGCCGCGAAACCAGGGCGAGCAGCGGATCACGATCGCCTTCAATGCGATCCCGGATCATCTCGACTGCTGGGGCTATCGGGTCACCTTCGCTCCCTAGGCGCAACGGGGGTTAGCGGCCGAATTCACGGGCCAGCAGCTCGCTGGCCTCACGACGCGCTGGCGCTGCCGCCGCGATCGCCTGCAGCAACTGTTGTGCTGCAGCCCGGTCGGACCCGAGCAGTGATTTCGCCATGCCCATCAGCGGCACATAGGCAGGATCGAATTCAGGGCTCGCGCGCAGCGCCTCGAGCAGGCCGGGCGAGGCCGCCTCGATCAGCGCCTTGCCGCGGGGATCACCCGGCAGCGCGGCGCCG
This sequence comes from Bradyrhizobium sp. STM 3843, assembly GCF_000239815.1. Lineage (GTDB taxonomy): Bacteria > Pseudomonadota > Alphaproteobacteria > Rhizobiales > Xanthobacteraceae > Bradyrhizobium. Next base: position 10,880 of record NZ_CAFK01000253.1, read on the forward strand.
GCCTCGAGAAATCGATCGCGGGCGCGCCAGTAAGCAGGGAGCCGTTCGGAGAGAGCGTCAGGTTGGGTCAGCAGTTCGGCTGGATCCGGCTGCATGGTTCTGATCACCGACAGCAGCAGCGACCAGGGCGGCGCGGTCAGCGCGACGACATTGCGGCGCGCGTCGAAGGTCACGAACGGATAGTCGTCGGTGTTGCGCGGACCTTCGCCGGCGAAGGCGGCGAGGGCATGCGGACCACCGACATACTGCCCGAGCAGGTCGATCGGAGCCTCGAATCCCAGCGGTTGCACGACGGCGCGCGTGGTGGGAGCGCGCAACCGCGCGGCAAGCGCATTCAGATCGAGATCGCTCGCATCGACGGGGCCGATCAGCGCCAGCATCGGGGTGCGGACGCTGTAGTGATTGAGCCAGGCTGATCCGTTCGGATAAATCGCCAGAAAGCTTCGGATGATCGCGCGCAAGGACGGCAGATCGAGCTGATACAGCGGCAGCCATTGACAGAAGATGCCGCCGGGCGCGAGCCGCCGTTTCACGGCCGCGAAATGCTCGGTCGTATAGAGCGCGCCGCTGCCGTCGAGCGCCGGATGAAACAGGTCGGCAACGATGACGTCGTAAGAGGCCTGGTCCGCAACCACATAGCGCCGCGCATCCGCGACCGTGATCGGTGGCATGCGGTCGTTGGCGGCCGGATTGGCGAAATAGGGCAACAGCTCGACCACCTCTCGCGACAGCTCGACGCCGTGGACGCTGACATCAGGCATGTGCGCGGCCCCGATCACGGTGGCGCCGGTGCCGATGCCGAGAAACAGCGCACGCTTCGGGGCCGGGTGCAGCAGCAGCGGCAGTGTCGCCTGGCGATAGTCGGAGCGGGCCGAGCTGGTGCCGCCCATCCGGAAATGGCCGTTGATCTCGAGATAGCGCGTGCCGGAGACATCATCGACGACGCTTGCTGTGGCCATGGGTCCTTCGCGCATCGCGAGCAGCGAGCCGCCGGCGGGAACGCGGGTCAGCAGCGGAGTCGGGCGGAGCCAGAGCACGAGCGCCGCAAGCAAGGGGGCGGCAGACCACACCAATGCGGTCCGGCGTACCGGCACAAGCAGCAGGTAGGCGAGCGCGACAGGCAACAGAGCGGTCCAGGCGCCGAAGCCAGGGATCAGGATTTGCGCTGTGACCAACGGTGCCAGCGCAGCACCGGCGCCGTTGACGCCGACCGCCCAGCCCAGCGAGCCGCGCTGATCGCGGACGCGCTGAGCCAGCTGACCGAACAGCGCGCCCATCGCCGCCGACGGCACCAGGAACAGCGCCATCGCCACCGCAAGTTCACCGATGATGCCGGCCTCCCGCGCGAACTCGGCCATGTCAGGGATTGCGGGCACGAGGAATGCCGTGGCCAGACAGGCCAACGCCGTCCCGCCCAGCAGCCAGCCTTCTCCGCTCTCGCGCGCGCGGCTGGGCATTCGTTGCCAGATCAGACCGCCTGCAGCGGTGCCCAGCAGGTAGGCCGCAAGCAGGCCGGCGAAGGTGAAGACCGTATCCTCGAGCACCTGGGCTGCAAGGCGCACCACCAGCATCTCGAAGGCAATACCAAGAAAGCCGGTGGCAAACAGCGTGAGCGTCAGCCGCGGGCTATCGATCGTGCGCGGCAAATTCTCGACGTCTGGCTTGGTCGACCGCATGGTCCGACCGAGCGCAAGCGCGCCGAGCGCGCAGAGCAGATTGATGCAGGCGAGCGCAAGCAGGGTGCCGGAGAAGCCGAGCGCAGGGATCAGCAGGAAGGTGGAGGCCAGCGTGCCGGCGACCGCACCCGCGGTGTTGGCGCCGTAGACGCCGGCACTGACGCGGCTCGCACCGCGCCATTCGCGCGTGATCCGCTCCAGCACGGCAAGCGTGCCACCCATCGCGATGGTCGCAGGCAGCAGCGCCAGCGTCGGCAGTGCGAAGCTCGTGGCCCACAGCAGCACCGGCGCCGGCTCGGTGCCGAGCAGCGGGGCGAGGGTGCGGCCTGCGGCCGGCAACAGCCAGACCGCGACCACGCCCCATAGTCCGATGACGGTTTCCAGTGCGGCATAGACCCGCGCAGGCGAGCGGGTGCGGCGGATCAATCCATCGAGCGCGAAGGCGCCGAGCGCAAGTCCGGCGAAAAAGCCTGCGACGGAGCCGAGCACGGCCATCATCTCGGTGCCAAGCGCAAGGCTGAGCTGCCGCGTCCACACGATCTCATAGCCGAGCCCCGCAAAGCCCGAGGCCGTGACGATCGGGATCAGCGCCCAGCTTGCCGGACTTGTGTGTCGCGCCGATGCCTCAGTGGCGAGCCCAGTCGCTGTGATGCTCTGCGGCGCTGCCGAGTTGCGGTCGGTATCAGAGGAGATGGTGGTCATCGCGATGCTTTGGTGGGCTCACAGCGGCACGCTGCGGCCTGCGGCGCATCCCGTGTCGTGCAGCAGTGTCTTATGACCGCCACTTGACAGAAATATTAAGCGGTCCCGCTTGAGATCAGGCCGGCAGGACGCCATGCTACCAGCCGGATGTCGGGTAACGCGGACATTGGACTTGATGCAGATACGGCCAAGTGAAGACCTGCTGCTCATTATCGATGTGCAGAATGATTTCTGCCCCGGGGGCGCGCTCGCCGTCGGCGATGGCGATGCGGTGGTGCCCATCGTCAACCGGTTTGCTGCGAAATTCGACCAGGTGGCGCTGACGCAGGACTGGCATCCTGCCGGCCATAGCTCGTTTGCCTCGAGCCATCCAGATGCCGAGCCATTCCAGACGGCGACCATGGCGTATGGCCCGCAGACCCTGTGGCCGGACCACTGCGTGCAAGGTACGCCGGGTGCGGCGTTCCATCCGGGTCTCGAGACCGACAAGGCACAGCTGATCATCCGAAAGGGCTTTCGCCGGGCGATCGATTCCTACTCGGCGTTCTATGAGAACGACAAGACCACACCGACAGGCCTTGCCGGCTATTTGCGCGAGCGGGGGCTGACGCGCGTATTCCTGGTCGGGCTCGCCACCGATTTCTGCGTGCACTATTCGGCAATGGATGCGCGGCAGCTCGGCTTCGAAGCCGTCGTGATCGACGCCGGCTGCCGGGCGATCGATCTCGGAGGTTCGCTGGCGCGCGCTCATGCCGAGATGGCCGAGGCCGGCGTGCAGCGGATTGCGGATCTCCCGTAAGCGGGACATTCGGAGATCAGCAACCGCGCCGATGCGGAACCCCCTTACCAGGCTGCGCATTGCTTGGACGGCGCACACAGAAGAAAGCGCGGCGCAATGACGCAGTCCGGCCCCAGCTTGCGAGGCCGCATCAGGGTAGTGGGGCGCTTTCTACCTCAAGTCGCAAATGAAAATGCAATGGGCTTTGCACAACCCACATCTGGGTGTTGTTGGCTGACAGGGACAAATACGCCGAACTTGTGAAGCTGTTCATAGGACAACCTTGAGTGGTCTGTTTATTGGAGCATCCGCGAGAGCGTCGCCGTCGGACTCCAAGCGCTTCCGACATCGATAGGACTTCAAGGTTCTCTCGGTCGCCTGACGTTTGGGAATCCGTCAGCGAGGCCCGTCGCGCCCATGCTCGATGCGAATCCAAATCCACGGAGGGAGACCAAAAATGTGTCCACGTGATCTGATGTGGGACTCAGTCAAGGTCCTTGGAATGATTTCGGCCGTCGCTACGACCGTCGTCCCGGCTTCCGCGCAGCAAGTGCCCGCAAGCCCGCTGGCAGCGGCGCCCGCCGACAATCGCTATCCCGATGGAAGCAGGTTGCAGGCGCAATATGCGTCGGTCAATCAGTCGGTCGCGTTGCCGGCGGCGTCGGCCGCGGTGCGCGCCGCGGCTGCAGGATTTGCGTCTGCCGCCGCGGTGCAGACCGATCTTCCGGACGGCTATTCACTGCTGCCGGCGACGGCGAGCCATATCGGCGCCGCCGACCGGCAGGCGAGTGTGGCGCCCGGGGCGAACCCGACCGCCGCTGCCGCGGCTGCAACGGAAAAATTCATCACGGTGTTTCCGTTGGCTTACCATGGCGTGCCCTTGTCGAAAGGAAGCGACTATCTCACTGTCGTCGCGGGTGATGGCCGTGTTCTGGTGACGCGCAAGCGCGGCATGCCGAACACATTCGATGCCACGCAGCCGACGGTCGCACCAGCCGCTGCGGTGCAGGCGGCACGCCGAGATGCCGGCGCCGCCTTCGGGGGGCCCGACCCGCGGCCCGAACTGCAGATCTGGGTCGACGATCAGCAGAAGGGAAATCTGAGCTGGACATTCACACTCAGCTCCGGCGCGCCCGGTGACGCCAATGTGCGCAAATACTGGGTCGCTGCGGTTGGTGAACCGCGTGTGCTGAACTGGGAAAGCGAAGTCTATCACACGCAAAGCGGCATCGTGACCGGTAATATCTGGGCCACGAGCCCGTCGCCGACGACCGCGAACCGCGCCTTGGAGGAGCTTGAGGTCTCGCGTCAATCCGACGGCGTCACGCAGATCACAGGAGCCGATGGACGCTACGGATATTCGACCGCCGCTCCCAGTACCGAAATTCGCGCGAAGCTGCGTGGACCGTTCTTTGTCATCAACAATCAGTCCAGCCCCAGCATGGAGACGGCACAGAGCGGACCAGCGAGCTCGTCGGTCAATCTTAATTTCGGTGCCGGCGGAGATGACCAGCTTGCTCAGACATCCGCATTCTACTGGGCGAATTTCGCCCGCGATCTCGCCCACAACATCCTCGCTCCGACCGATCTCGCCAATCTGCCGGTGCTCACCAACATCAACAATAGTTGTAACGCCTTCTGGAACGGGTCATCGCTCAACTTCTTCAAGGCCGGCAACAACTGCCCGAACACGGCGTATTCGGACGTCGTGATGCACGAGTATGGTCATGGAATCGATGCCGCAAAGGGCGGGATCGTGCACGCCGGCTACAGCGAGGGCTTCGGCGATTCCCTGGCGGTGCTTGCGACGCGTCAACCCTGCGTCGGCCGCGACTTCTTCGGACCGGGCACCTGCCTCAGGCCGGCGAGCGACGTCGTGCTGTGGCCTGCCGCAAGTCCTGACCCGCACGTGGTCGGCCGGCCCTATGCGGGCTTTACCTGGGAGCTCGTGCAGCAGCTCAAGCAGACGTTTTCGGATGATGAGGCCTATGCCATCGCAGCACGCCTCGTGCTCGGCGCAGCTGCCGCCAATCCGGCTGATGTCGCCGACGCCGTTCGCCTGAGCTTTATCGTCGACGACAACGACGGCAACCTCGCGAATGGAACGCCGCATTTCCGTGCCATCGCGAACGCGGCAGACTCCCGCAAGATTCCGCGGCCGGCCGATCCCCCTGTCGGTGGACCATCGGTTGGCGCATCGGCTTCGTTCCCATGGACGCCGGTGAAGACCGTCAATGCGAACAGCAATATCCTGCAGGCGACCATTCATTTGGACAAGCCGGGTCAGGTCCACATCTCGGCTGATACCAGTGCCAGCAGCACCGGACCGGTTCAGTTCGAGAGCGGCGTCTACAACGGCGCGCAGCCGAATGTCGTCTGGACCGACTCCTATCGCAGCTTCAGCCTGCCAGCCGCCAACCAGTGGGCGGCGATGGAGACCAAGTTCGCCATCGATCTCCCGGCTGGCGACCACACGATCTACTGGAAAGTGTGGATTGCCGGAGGATCGCTCTCCCTCAGCTCTGGCGTGATGACGATCGAGGCTTTCGAGGCGGCCGGCGGGCCGGCGGCGCTCACGACGGTCGCGCTCGGACAAAACCAAGAGCCCGGCGTGACGGTCGGCATGTCCGCGACGAACCCAACGCGCAGTCCACCCGGCCTGCCCAACATCTCGCTGTCGCGAGACGATGGAGGACGCGCAATCACGGTCCTGCAATAGAGCGCGCCAAAGGGGCGGACGGTTCGTCCGCCCCTTCCGCAAACGATCTCGGTCACTATGTTCAAATCATGAGACGGCAGAACCCCAGCATCAGGCCTCTGGCTGCAGCACGTGTCGTGTTGCTGGCGTTGGCTGCCATCATGATGCAGTCCGTTCCGTCGGGCGCCGCCAACTGCGCGGGTGGTCCCATGCTTACGGTCAAGGATTCGCAGGACGGATTTGCAGGGAAAACCGGGACGATCTGGACCATCAACGCGGACTGCAGCTATGAAGTCGCGCAGTTCCGTGGTGCAGAGATCAGCGCGCCACATCGGCGCGGCCAATTGACGCCAGAGCAGCAGGCCGAACTTGCAAAGGTGCTCGCGGCCGCGGGCCTCAACAGCCTTCCGTCCCAGATCGGCGACATTCCGCCGGTCAATGCTCATCAGCTCTCGATCGAATATCAGGGCAGAACGATCGTCCTCAGCCTGGGCATGGGCAATGAGGCGCCCGATGCAAAATCGGGCCCCGCACAGCGCGTGATTGAGGTCAGCAACGCGGTGAGGGCTGCGACCGGGATTCAGTGACGAGGAGCGGCGACCCGCTCCTCCTCTGCGTCGTGAATGGAAATCCGACGAGGCACCTCAGGCCGCCGCATCGATGTTCGGATCGGCGATCGCGCCGGCGACACGGACGCGCACCCGCAACGCATTGCCCGGCAGGTAGGCGATCGGCATGTCCTCGACATCGACCGTCTTCAGGCTCTCGCGCTCGGCGCCGGCCTGCACGGCGCGATCCTCGGCGATGGCACGTGCGGCCGCAATCGCCTCGTCGCGGGTAAGATCGCGGAACACCTGGTCGGCCTCGCCGCTGACCTGCGCGATTGCCGCGCCGACCGCATTGGCGCAGTCACCATGGGGCACGCGGACGATCTCGGAAATGCCGGGTAGCCGATCCGGCACCAGGAACGCGCCGCCGCCGACCGCAAGCAATGGCACGTCGCCGGCCTCGGTCTTCATGCGGTCGATGTCGTCGGCCAGCTTGCGATGGGCGTCGGCCAGCGCGGCCTCGATCAGGCTCTTGCCCAGATGCGCCACACGCGAGCGGTTGCCGATGTCGACGAGGCCTGCTGCGACCGCGATATCGGTTGCGGTCAGCCTGTTGCCGCCGAACACCAGCGCGTCCTCGGTCAAGCGATAGCCGACGCTGAGCGGGCCGACGCGGACCGGATTCTCATCCACATGGCTGCCGCCGCCGAGCCCGATCGAGAGCAGGTCGGGCATCCGGAACAACGTTCGAACCCCGCCGACCTCGACCACCGCATTGGCCTCGCGCGGAAAACCGTGGCGCAGCTGGCCGATGTCGCTGGTGGTGCCGCCGACATCGACCACCATCGCATCGTCGAGACCGGAGAGATAGGCTGCGCCGCGCATCGAATTGGTCGCGCCCGAGGCGAAGCTCATCACCGGAAATGCGGTCGCGATCTCCGCCTGCATCACGGTGCCGTCGTTCTGGGTCAGGAACAGCGGCGCATCGATGCCGGAATCGGCAATCGCCTTGCGGAAGGCGGCGACCGTCGTCACCGCTAGATCATGGAGTGCCGCATTCAAGAGCGCGGCATTCTCGCGCTCGAGCAGACCGATGCGGCCGAGGTCGTGCGACAAGGTGACCGCAACGTCCGGGCAGATCTCGGCAAAGATCTCACGCGCGATGATCTCGCAACTCGGGTCGAGCGGAGAGAAGGACGAACTCACGGCCACCGAGCGCAAGCCCTTGTCCTTGATGTTGCGCGCTGCCGCTTTCAGTCCTGCGATGTCGAGCGGCATGAACGGACGGCCGTCGTAGTCGTGGCCGCCCTCCAGCATGATCACCTCGCCACTCACCAGCGCGGCGAGATCGGCCGGCCAATCGCAGAACGGCGGCAATGTGGCGGAGGCCGGCATGCCGATCCGGATGGCGCCGATCTTCTGCACATGGCGGCGTTGCACGACCGCATTGATGAAATGCGTGGTGCCGATCACGACCGCATCGACCGGTACGGCCGCCGCCGGCTTGCTGCGCAACGCCTTCAACGCCTGAAGAATGCCGGAGGTGACGTCGGCCGTGGTCGGGCACTTGACGGAATGAACCACCTTGTCGTCCGCAATCAGGACGGCGTCGGTGTTGGTGCCACCGACATCGATACCAATACGCTTCATCAATCAAACTCCTGCGGGCGCGAAAAGCGACCGGAAATCGAGATCGTAACCAAATGCACGAGGGCCGACGAATTCGAGGCCGCGGGGGCTGGTCAGCACCGCCGGCGCGGGCAGTGCCACGACGGTGACGCGCTGGCCGTAGCGCACCGTCTCGGTGCCGATGCCATGGCCGTTGACACTGTCGAGCACGCAGATCAGGTCCGGCGACATCGCGATCGCCTCGCCGTCGCGCCAGGCCACGATCCATTCGTTCTGGAACGAGAGCTTCAGCTTGGTGCCGCGATCGGCGTCACTGCCTTCGACGACCGCGCTGCCGCGCAAGAACCCCTCGGTGGTACGGCGCTCGACATCGACGATCTTGCCGGTGAAGAGCCTTTGGCCGCCCTCGCAGGCGAGGATGGCCGCGATCGGATCTTCATGGCGGCGATTGGCCTCTTGCACCGCGCGGCCGATGCTGATCGCCTTCGTGGTGGTGAAATGAATGCCCCAGTCCTTGACCTCGCGTCCGGTGCGCGGCGCCTTGCTGGTCGAGGCGATCGAACCCATCTCGACGCAGATCTTGCGGCTGGCCCGCTCCATCCATTTCCAGCTCGGCACCTTGGTGACCACAGCCTCGATACCCCGAGGATCATAGAGCGTGCAGGGGTAGGGGCGCAGGTCGCCGATCGCGACCGACGTCATTTGCGCTTCGGGGAACGCGCGGCCCATGCAGTCCGCATCGACAACGGGAATGCCGAGATGCGCGGCTGCCATCAGCGCCTGCACGCCGTTGCCGCCGCCGATCTCGACCGACATCACCGCGCGGAACTTGATGTCGTTGATCTCCTCCTGCATGCGCACGGCGCGCGCGATGCTGCGGCTGTCGGCGAGACGCTCCTGGCCCACCAACGGCGCGCCCATGTTGGAAACCACGGCGACCCAATCGTCGTCGTCGAGGTCGAGCGGCGACATCAGCTGCACGCGATGGCCCTCGGCGTAGAGCCTGCGCAGATTGAGCAGTCCGAGATACGGGCTGCCGCCGCCGCCAGTGCCGAGGATCCAGGCGCCGACCGCAAGCGCCTCGATGTCGTCGAGGCTGATCGTCTTCAACTCGGTCGCACTCACGAGACCAGCTCCTCGACCACGCGTGCAGCGGCCGCAATCGACAGGATCACCGGCCCGGAATAATGCTGACGCAGGCGGGCCTTGTTGGCGCTGGTGTAGCTCATGCAGTCGAGCACAACGAGATCGGGCTGCTTGCTCGCCATCTCCTTCGCCGCCGCATCGACCGTGGCATCGTCTGAGCCCGGCTGCAGCGTGACGCCAATGACTTCGACACCCTCGCGCTGCCACTTGGTGGCGATCAGCGCGGTCTGCTCGCGCAGCGGCGAGAACACGCCGAGCCGGCCCTTCGGCAGCACGGCCTCGACCATCCGATGCAGCACCGCCGAGGGCAGGATCACCAGGCCATCGGCTGTGAGGTTGGGGAATTTGCCGGTGCAGGCCAGCATCGCCACGTCGATGCCCTCCTGCTTGAAGCGGGCGAGCTGCGCATTGGCGCGGCCTTCGACCGCCTTCTTGCTGATGCGGACATTGTCGCCATTAGGCAGCAGCGTGAACAGCGCGTCGGCACCATCGAGAGGCGGAATCGCATCGATCTCATCGCGGCTCATGCCGTCGAGCGCGCCACGCAGCTCGATTGTAACAGCAGGCGACAGCACCGCCGCGATCTCGGCCTGCATCGAGGGCCGGGGACTTTGCCCGATCACCACGACGCCCATGCGTCGGTGTTGGAGTGGCTTGTTCATATGAGTTACTAATCCTTGAGGATGACGAGATCGGCAGGCGTCCAGCCCAGCATGACCGGGGCGCCCGGTGCATAGAGTTGGCCCGCGCCCGCATTGGGCTGCTGCGCCAGCACGCGATGGCCGTTATCGAGCGAGATGCGATACAGCACGGCGCCACCAAGGAAGTTGGTGCTCTCGACCGTGCCGTTGGCTGACGCGTGCTTCGGATGCAGTGTATCGACCTTGGGTGCGAGTCGGATTTTCTCCGGACGCAGCGCCACCGAAAGCACCGCGCCGTCGGCGGCAGCAGGCGGGCCGGGCAATTCCAGCACCAGGCCATTGCCGGCCGCAATCCCGGTGCCGTTATTGTCGACTGTGACGCGCTGGCCGCGGAAGATGTTGGTGTCGCCGATGAAATCGGCGACGAAGCGCGTCTGCGGCCGGTCGTAGATCTCGACCGGCGTGCCGACCTGCTCGACGCGGCCTGCATTCATCACCGCGATGCGGTCCGACATCGCCAGTGCCTCCTCCTGGTCGTGCGTCACGAACACAAGTGTGAGGCCCAAGTTCCTCTGCAGCTGCTTCAGCTCGAACTGCATCTGCTGGCGCAGCTTCTTGTCGAGTGCGCCGAGCGGCTCGTCGCAGAGCAGCACGCGCGGCTCGATCACGATGGCGCGGGCCAGTGCCACGCGCTGCTGCTGGCCGCCGGACAGTTGGGCCGGCCGGCGATCGTCCATGCCCGACAGCTCGACCATGGCCAGTGCCGCCTTCACCTTGGCTGCGATCGTCGCCTTGTCGAGCTTGCGCATGCGCAGGCCGAAGCCGACATTCTCGGCGACGGTCCGGTGCGGAAACAGCGCGTAGTTCTGGAACACCATCGCCATGTCGCGCTTGTGCGCGGGCACGCGGGTGATGTCGGCGCCGTCGATGCGGATCTCGCCCGAGCTCGGCGTATCGAAACCTGCGATCATCCGCAAGGTGGTCGTCTTGCCGCAGCCGGAGGGGCCGAGCAGAGAGAAGAATTCGCCGGCCCTGATCTCCATCGCCACCGCGTCCACCGCGCGGACGCCGCCTTCATAGACCTTGCTGACCTCGGCGATCTCAATGCCCGCGCTCATGCCCGGAAGATCCGGTTGATGCGGCTGTCGATCGCATCCTTCTGCGCATTGTACCACTTCCAATCGACCTGGATGAGCTTCGAGACCTTCTCCGGCGTGGTCAGGAGCTTGGCGTCGTATTTGGCCTCGAGCTTAACTTTCTTGTTCGCCGGCGAGTACCAGACGGTCTCGGCGAGCCGTTTCTGCACCTCGGGGCGCAGCATGTAGTTGAGGTAGGCGTTGGCGAGCTCCTTCATCTTGCTGCCGGGCGTGATCGTCAGCACCTGCTCCAGCGACAGCACGCCCTCGCTCGGGGTGACAAAGTCGATCGGCTGGTTCTGGCCGTCATAGCGGTAGATGCCGGAATCGTGGATGACGCCGAGGCCAACCTCGCCCGACAAAAACAGCTTCTCCATCGCGCCGGTGAAGTCGACCAGCTTGATCGGCTTCAGCTTCTCGAGCGCCGCATAGGCCGCATCAAGGTCGGTCTGTCCCTTGCCGAACAGCGTGCCGCACATCATCACGAAGGCTTGGCCGAGGCTGTTGACCGGAATCACATAGCCACCGCGCACGCCATTGTATTTCGCGTCCCACAGCTCCTTCCAGGAGGTGATGGGGCCATAGCCCTTGTCGGTCCGCATGCCGAGCCCGATCGCGCTGGTGAAGATCGAGATGCCGACGATCTTGTCGCTCGCAGCGTAGGGATAGACGTCGGCGATGTTCGGCACCAGCTTGGGATCAACCTTGGGCTCGACCAGACCCATCTCGGCCGCAGCCCATTGTTCGTTGGAGTTGGTATGCAGGACGTCATAGATCGGCGCCGCGCGCGAGCTCGCCTGCAGCTTCGGCAGGAACGGCAGGGCGGTGTCGGTCCTGAGCTTGCACTTGAACTCCTTCTCGAACGCCGGTCCGATCTCGGTGCTCATCACGTCGCCCCATTTGCCGCCCCAACCGGTGATGTTGAGCACCGGCTCCTCGGCACGTGCGACATAGGGGGCAGCGACCGCGCCGAGGCCGAGCGAGGCACCGGCGGCCAGCAGCCGGCGGCGGGTCAGATGCGCGCGCGATGCGGATGTCATGGCGGGATCTCCGTTAGAGTTTGACAGTGGAGCGCAGGCCCACGGTGCGGTCGAGCGCGATGACGACGAGGACGGCGAGCAGGATCGAAATCACGGAGGCGGCGCCGATGGTGCCGTCGAGATCGAATTTGAGATAGTTGAACAGCGTGATCGGCAGGGTCTCGTTTCCGGGCGAGACCAGGAACAGCGATACCGGGAATTGGTCGAAGGAGACGATGAAGGCGAAGATCCCGCCGGCGAGCACGCCGGGCTTGACCAGCGGCAGGGTCACCTCGAAGAAGGTGCGCGTCGGACTGGCACCGAGGTTCTGCGCGGCTTCCTCCAGCCTGGTATCGAAATTATGCAGCACGGCGAGCGTGGTGCGAACCACATAGGGAATGGTGACCAGCGTGTGGCCGGCAACGAGGCCCCAGACCGGCCGGCCGACGTCGAGCAGCACATAGGCCTGGAACAGAGCAAGCCCAGTGAGGATCGCCGGCAGCATCAGAGGTGACAGCATGGTCGCGACGATGATCCGCGACCCCGGAATATTGCCGCGCGCGATCGCAAGCGCGGCGGAGGCGCCAAGCACGGTGGCGGCCATCGTCGTCAATACGGCCACTTCCAGGCTGAAGACCAGCGCATGCATGAAGTCGCGCGCCGAGAAGAATTTTTCGAACCAGCGTAGCGACACGCCGACGGGCGGAAACTGGATGAAGGGCGTTGGATTGAGCGCGAACACGAACACGATCGCGATCGGTGCCAGCAGAAACACCAGGATCGCGATATTGGCCGCGAGATAGATGGCGCGGCCAGTGCGGCCGGGCGCCGAGCGATGTGCTATCACTTGATCCGTGCTGCGGCTTGCGCCTGCGAGCTCCGGCCGGGCCAGGGTCGGTGAGGGCGTGACTGACGTCGCCATCGATGCCCCCTTCACTGCAACTCGCGCTGCCCGGAAACCAGGCCGAGCATATGATTATAGGCGACCACGAGCATGAACGAGATCACGAGCAGCACCATGCCGAGTGCTGCCGCAAAGCCGATATTGAAGTTCGCCGAGATCTGCTGATAGATCAGGATCGGCAACGTCATGATCTGGAAACCGCCGAGCAGGATCGGCGTGACATAGGCGCTGATCGCGAGCGCAAATACCAGGAGCGAGCCGGCGAGAATGCCGGGCAGGCTCAATGGCAGCGTCACCTCGAAGAACGCGCGCAAGGGACTCGCGCCGAGATTTTCCGCGGCCTGCTCCAACCGCTCGTCGATGCGGCCGATCACGCCAGTCAGGGTCAGCACCATGAACGGCACATAGATGTGGACGAGGCCAATGATGATACCGGTCTCATTATACATCAGCTGCAACGGCTTTTCGATCAACCCAAGCGACAGCAGGATCTGGTTGATGACGCCCTTGTCCGACAGCAGCGTCATCCAGGCAAAGGTGCGCACCACGATTCCGGTCAGCATCGGCGCCAGCACGGCCATCAATAACAGCGCGTGGCCGGCCCGGCTCTTGATCCGCGCCATCCAATGCGCCAGCGGATAGCCGATCAGGAGTGCAATCAGCGTGGTCCAGAGTCCGATCCGGATCGTGGTCCAGATCACCTCGAGATAATAGCTGTCGTCCGCCAACCTCTGATAATGCTTGGTGGTGAAGGCGATGTGCGGCACGACCACCGGATTGCCGGTGAGCAGGCTCATCACCGCCATCAGGCCGATCGGCAGGAAGAAGAACAACGCGAACAGCAGCGCGCTGGGCAGGATGAGTAGCGCGAGCCCATTGATATGAGACCCGACGGGCCGGCCCATCAGGATGCCAATCCGGCGCGGAGCTCGACCGGCTGCCCGAGCGGATCGCCGGTCATGCGCCGAAGCTTCTCGGCCATGGCGCCGAGCTCGCGCCGGACGATGGCGCGCTCGATTTCGGTCGTCGCCTGCACCGAATAGGAGATCGCGATGCCGATCAGCTCGCCGGTCTCGCCGTTCGCCAGCGCAAAGCCTTGCGAGCCCACGCCCTCGATCGCTTCGTCGGCCGCATCCGAGACGCCGGTGCGGCGAATCTCGTTCAGGCGCGCGATCAGTTGCTCGAAATTCTGCGGCGAGTTCGCCGGCACCTTCGGGTAGTCGAGCGGCACCCGGGCGCGGATCTCGGCGTCGGACAAGCGCGCCAGCATGGCGCGGCCATTCGAGGTGATGATTGCCGGCGTGCGCTGACCCGGCGGATTGACGACGCGCAGCGGATTGGATCCCGGCACGATGCGCAGCACGACCTGCTGATAGCCGTCGAGCACCGCGATGTAGCCGGTGTGACCGGTGCGCGTGCAGACCTCGCGCAGCTCGCGCTCGGCGGTGGCGATCAGGTCGTCATGGGCGCGGTGCAGCCGGCCAAGTTCGAAGGTGAGCAGGCCAGGGCGGTAGCGGCGGCTGTTCGGGTCTTGCTCCAACAGCCCGCAGTCGCGCAGCGAGCGGAGGAGCCGCGAGGTCGAGCTCTTGGGCTTGCCGGTCAAGGCCTGGACGTCGGCGAAGGAGAGGTCCGGCCGGGACGTGGAGAAGCAGCGCAGGATGTCGATAGCGGAGGTCAGGGCGCTCATGGCTGGATCCTTCAGTTCCAAATTTCGGAACATGGTGCCAAATTCTAAGATCGGCCCACGCCCTCCGCAAGACGAAATATCCAGCATCAACTGATGCGCGATTGCGCAACGCTGGCGATCAACGTGCGGGGGAGGAGGGCTCAGTGCTGTCCGGCGGTGCGAAGCCGGCTGACCGCGGAATCGATGCCGTGCCAGGCGGGCTTGTCGGGCGCGAATTGGCTGCGGAGATAGGCGACAAGCTCGACGACCTGTGTGTCGCTGAGGTGTTCGGCAAATGCCGGCATGTAGCCGAGGTCAGGTGACGCCGGCCTGGTGATGCCGTGCAGAATCACCTGGATTAGATTGTCGGGCATCGCGCTGTGGATGTTGCTGTTCAGCGACAGCGATGGACGGCTGCCGAACAGTGGCAGGCCGCCGATCTCATGACAGACCGCGCAGGCGCCGAGATACAGCCGTGCCGCCGGGGACGAAGCGGACGTGACCTTCGTGCTGGTCTCGAGGTGCTGCGCTTTTGCTTCCAGCGTGGCGGCGTCGGGCAGCGCATCCTGGAACGAGGCGAGATAGATCGCCATCGCCCTGATATCAGCCTCAGGCAAACGGCCGAGGTCATTCACGATCGGCGCCATCGGGCCGGCGGCGACGCCATGGAAGCGCGACTGACCCGTGCGCAGATACGTAAAGAGCTCGTCTTCCGTCCAGGGAATCGGCGCTGATGACAGCGAGGTGAGGGCCGGCGCCTCCCGGCCTTCGGCGAAACCGCCGGCGAGATAGGCCTGGCGTTGCTCGGCGCCGAGCGCGTTGCGCGGCGAGTGGCAGGCGCTGCAATGGCCGAGGCTTTCGACCAGGTAGAAGCCGCGATTCCACTGTTCGGATTTTGCCGTATCAGGTTTGAACGGGCTTGCGTCGTGGAAGAGGGCGTTCCAGCCGGCAACCAGTGGGCGCAGGTTGAACGGAAAGCGCAGTTCGCTCGCAGGCGCCTGCTGACGCACCGGCGCCTGTGCCATGAGATAGGCGTAGAGCGCCTGCAGGTCAGCGTCGCTGGTTTTCGCGAAATGCGGGTATGGAAAGGCCGGATAGAGCTGCCGGCCATCACGGTGGATGCCCTCGCGCATCGCGCGCTCGAAGGCAGGGTATGACCACCCTCCGACGCCGGTCTCGACATCAGGCGTGATGTTGGTGCTGAAGATGGTGCCGAACGGCGTCTCCAGGGCGCGGCCGCCGGCATTGACGATGCCGCCGTCGGCGGTGTGGCAGACCGCGCAATTGCCGAGCGCCGCGAGCTGTTCGCCGCGCGCGATCGTCGCGGCGGAATAGACGGAAGCATCGGGACGTGAAATCGGGGCGATGGCCCGTCCGGGCAGCAGGGCTGCGGCGACGCCGATGGCGGCGCTACATGCGGCCGCCACGCTTGCGGCAAGCCCGGTGCGCTTGGCGAACGGCTTGATCCAGGCGGTGCGAGACTTGTCCGCGACGGGAGGCGCCAGCGGCTTGGCTGGCGGCGCCTCCGCCTGCGCGCCGCGCAAGCCCTGCAGGACGCGCTCGGGCGTGAACGGCGGCTCACGGAAACGGACTCCGGTCGCGTCATAGATCGCGTTCGCAATTGCAGCCGCACTCGGCACCGAGGCGGATTCGCCGACCCCGAGCGGCGGCTGATCCGGCCGCGGCAGCATCAAGACGTCGATCTTGGGCACGTCGGGGAAGGTGATGATGGGGTAGGCGCCCCATTCCCGCGCCGCCACCTTGCCGCGCGCGAACGGGACCTCCTCCATGAGCGCGCGGCTGGTCGACTGGATGACGTTGCCTTCGATCTGATGCCGCACACCGTCCGGGTTGATCATCAGGCCGGAATCCTGCCCGGCGACCACGCGCGTGACGCTGACATCGCCGGTTGCGGTGTTGACCGCGACATCGGCGATCCAGGCCGACCAGGCCGCGCCATAGCCGGGAAACTTGCTGTGCACGTACAGCGCATAGGCAAAGCCGCGGCCGCGTACGACGTCGTTTTCGGCGGTCTTCTCCTGCCTGACGGCACGCGGCACCCAGCCGGCGCGCTCCGCGACCGCATTGACCAGATCTCTGGCGCGCTCGTCCTTCAGATGGCGCAGGCGATATGCGATCGGATCGACGCCGGCCTCCGCGGCAAGCTCGTCGATATAGGATTCATGCGCGAACGTATTCGGCAGCGCCGAGACGCCGCGCAGCCAGGAGGCCCGGACGATCGGCGGCATGTCATGCGCGGTGACGCGCATATGGTCGTAATCGTAGGGCGGAATCGCGGTGCGATCGCCCATCTCCCACACGATCGCCTCCGGGGCGATGCGGCCGGTCAACAGCAGCGCCAGCGTCGGTGCACCGTTCGATGGATAGCGCGTGGCAAAGTCGTAGGCCGCCACCGAGCCGTCGGCGTTGAGGCCGCCATTGACGTCCATCAGCTGTGCGGTGCCCTTGGGCTCCCAGAGATGCTCCTGCTCGCGCGTGAGCTGGACGCGCACGGGACGGCCGACCGCGCGCGAGAGCAGGAGCGCATCCGCCGTGACGTCGTCTGCGCAGTTGCGGCCGTAGCAGCCGGCTGCTTCCAGCCGGATCACCTCGATCTCGTGCTCGGGCCGGTCGATCAGCAGCGCCAGATCGCTCCGCAGAATGTGCGGGTTTTGCGTGCCGGAATAGATCCGGACCTGACCGGGCTGGCAGTCGGCGACGGCGCAGGAGGGGCCGATCGAGCCGTGCATCTGGTAGGGCCAGAGATAGCTGCGCTGCATCGGCTTCGCGGCGCCGCTGATCGCAGCTTCGACGTCGCCCTTGTCGAGCAGCTTGCGCGGCCGCGAAGGATTGGCGCGCAGTGCGTTCTCGACGTCGTCGAGATTGCGCAAGGACGGCATCGGCTTCCAGTCGATCTTCAGCCGTTCGGCGGCGAGGGCGGCATGCTCCTCGCGCTCGGCGACGACGCCGACGAAGTCGCCGATCACGACGACATCGACGAGGCCCGGAATGTCTCGGACCGAATCCCTGTCGATTCCGAGCAGGCTGGTGCCGATGAACGGACCGGCATCGACGCCGGCGTAGGGCGGGCGGATCACGCGGCCATGCAGCATGCCGGGCACGCGGACATCATGCACATAGGTCAGCTCGCCGGTGGCTTTCGCCGGCAGGTCGACCCGCGGCACCGAGGTGCCGACCAGAGTGTAGCTGCTCGCGGCCTTGACCGGGGCGTCATCCGCAAGCTCGAGCCGGATCGTCTCGTCCTCGATCAGTTCGCCATAGCTGAGCGTGCGGTTGTTGGGGCCACGGATCAGGCCGTCTTCGATACTGAGCTCATCGCATGCGATGCCAAGCCGCTCCGCGGCGCGCGTCAGCAGGAATTGCCGCGCCTGCGCCGCCGCCTTCCGCAGCGGCACCGCCGTGATCTGGATGGTTTCGCTGGCAATGGTCGCGCCCTGATTGGGCACCCGAGCGGTGTCGCCGAGCACGACGACCACGCGCGCAAAGGAGACGTCGAGCTCCTCCGCCACGATCTGTCCGAGCGCAGTGCGGATGCCGGTGCCGAGATCGACGTGCCCGTTGTAGGCCGTGACCTCTCCGGCTGCCGTGATCCGGATGAAGGTCTCAGCATCCGCGGCCGCCAGCCGTACCACCGAGAGGCAGCCGCGAGGCGGTTTGCTGGCTCCCAGGGTTCCGTCCGTCATCAGTCCAACGCCTCGAGCGTGTGGCCGGCCGCCCGCATCGCAGCGCGCACGATCTCGACATGAGCGCCGCAGCGACACAGATTATAGCGCAACGCTTCGCGGATCTCCTCCTCCGACGGGCGCGGATTGATGGCGAGCAGCGCCTTGGTGGTCATGATCATGCCGTTGAGGCAATAGCCGCATTGCGCCGCCTGTTCCATGATGAAGGCCTGCTGCACGGCATCAGGCTGCTCCCGCGAGCCGAGACCTTCGAGCGTGGTGATGTCGTGGCCGAGACAGCCTCCGACCGGAAACACGCAGGAGCGCGCCGCCTGGCCGTCGATCAGCACGGCGCAGGCGCCGCATTGGCCGAGACCGCAGCCATATTTCGGCCCGTTGAGCCCGAGGTCGTTGCGCAGCACATAGAGCAGGGGCGTGTCGGGCCCGACCGCCACATCATGCGCTTGGCCGTTGACGGTCAGGCGGAGCGTTGCTGGGGTCATCCCTGCGGTCTCGATATCTGCTATCGTTAACAAAGGTTGCGGCGCGAACCGAAGCCGGAAGCGTATCGTTTGTACACTAACATGCAAGTGCCACGTTTCGCGCTGCAGCGCGTGCATGATTTCTCGTCATTGTGCGAGGCAAACTGAACGTTTATCCGGCAGTGCAGCTTTTCCTGCGTGCCGGCGCTTGACAGTTCCGAGCGACGGACAGCATCATTCGTGTACGAATGAATTGCAGGAGCCGCTTCGTTCGAGGCCTTGGGAAGCGATTTCGGATTTGATTGAGCGACCGCATGACGACTGATACGGCGAGCGAGAGTGCCGGCGACAAGATCCGCTGCGATGCCTGTCCGGTGATGTGCTACATCAAGCCGGGCGCCGCCGGCGCCTGCGACCGCTACGCCAATCAGGATGGCGTGCTGGTGCGCGTCGACCCGCATATCCTGCTGGAGCGCACCGTCTCGCATGGCGGCAGGCTGGTGCCGTTCCAGGCGAGCGGCGATTGGGATGGCAAGATCGTGCAGCAGCCCGATCTGTTCGTCACCGCGATCGGGGCCGGCACCACCTATCCCGACTACAAACCGGCGCCGTTCATCGTCTCGTCCGAGGTGGACGGCGTGGACATGGTCACGGTCGTGACCGAGGGCATCTTCAGCTATTGCGGCGTCAAGGTGAAGATCGATACCGACCGTTTTCTCGGCCCGGAGACCGCAACCGTCCGCGTCGACGGCGAGGCCGTCGGCCATGTCACCACCAGTGAATATGGCTCGCAGATGCTCTCGCTCGGCGGTGTGCATCATCTGACCGGCGGCTCGAAGAAGGAGGGCCGTGTCACCTGCGACGCGCTGATGGATCTCAGCAACCGCAAGCCGGTCGAGCTCGTCATCGATGGCGGCGCCACGGTGGTCGTGCAGGCGGGTGCACCGCCGATCGTCAACGGCGTCAAGGAAGAGCGCATGCGGGTCGGCTGCGGCTCGGCGACGATCGGCATGTTCGCCAAGCAGTGGCAGGGTAAAGTCGACGAGGTCGTCGTGGTCGACGACCACATCACCGGCGTCTTGTCCGAGCATCAGGCCGGCAAGCTGCTCGATATTCCCGCAACCGGGATCAAGATGAAGGGACGGCGCTCGACGCCCGGCCGCTACTTCCAGGTGGCGCAGCCCGGCACTGGCTGGGGCGGGACCGACATCTCAGACCCGCTTGCGATTCTCGGGCCATTCGACCCGAAGACCGCGCGTCCGGGCACGACGATCTTGATGGTGTCCACGACCGGTGAGCATGCCGGCTATTACGTGCTCGATGAGGCCCTGCGGCCAGTCGAGCAGGACATGCCGCCGGATTTGAAATTCTCGGTCGAGCGCATCCAGGAGAATTGCGAGCCGGCGCTGTGCACGGTGCTGTTCATGGCGGGCGCCGGCGGATCGCTGCGCGCGGGCGTCACCGACAATCCGGTGCGGCTGACGCGCTCGGTCAAGGATGCGCTGACGCGCGTGACATCAGGCGGCGCGCCGGTCTATGTCTGGCCGGGCGGCGGCATCACCTTCATGGTCGATGTGACGCAGATGCCCGCCGGTGCGTTCGGTTATGTGCCGACGCCGGCGATCGTGGCGCCGATCGAATTCACGCTGAGGCTGTCCGATTATGCGGCGCTCGGCGGCCACATGGATTACGTGCAGCCGCTTGGCTCGCTGAAAGATGTGTCCAAAGACATCCGTCAATTGCCGTGGCCGGTGCGGAGCGCAGGATGAGACGCCCGCAGATCGCATTGCTGCCGGACGACCGCCGCCTGCATCTGCAGGACGGGCCGATCGATCTGATCATCGGAGCAGATGGGGCGGATGGTGAGATTCGCGCTGCCTACCAGGCAGCGGTGCAGCGCTTCACCGGCCTGCTCGACGAGCTCTGTGCCGAGCTGCCGGAGCTGCGCGAGGCAGCTGCGCCCGATCATTGCGGATTGCGGGGCGTCGTGGCCCGCCGCATGTACGGCGCGGTCGCGCCTTATGCTGCGGACACTTTCATTACCCCCATGGCGGCCGTTGCAGGTTCCGTGGCGGAGGAAATCCTCGGCGCGATGCGCGGTGCCGCCAAGCTCGCGCGCGCCTATGTCAACAATGGCGGCGACATCGCGCTGCATCTGTCCGATCGTGCGCGCTTCAGTGTCGGCCTGATGGATCGTCCGGACGGAACAGGCGTGATGCGCAGCATCACTGTTCGCGCCGAGGACACCGTCCGCGGCGTCGCGACCTCCGGCCGCCACGGCCGCAGCTTCTCGCTCGGCATTGCCGATGCCGTCACCGTGCTGGCGCGCACGGCATCGCAGGCTGACGCCGCCGCAACCATCATTGCCAATGCGGTCGATCTGCCCGGCCATCCCGCGGTTGTCCGCCGGCCCGCCAATGAATTGCAGCCGGATTCCGATCTCGGTCACCGCCTTGTCACCTGCGAGGTCGGCGCACTGAGCGGCGATGAGGTTGCCGAGGCGCTGGCGCAGGGCGCTGCGCGGGCGCGGCAGTTGCTCGAGGGCGAGCTGATCGAGGGGACGGTGCTGCAGCTTTGTGGCGAAATCCGCCTGATCTGTGCGAAGCCGCTCGAGATCAATCGTCCGCAACAGTTGCAGGCGAGCGCGGCGTAAGGTTTGATGCAGCCGGGCTCAAGGACAGGGTAACGAACGATGGGCGCCATCATCCGCAAGATCGTCACCGTGGTCGAGGAGACCCATCGCGAAATGGGGCAGGCGGTGGCGCCGCCGACCCGCCGCGCCGCAGCCGTTGCCGTGATCGAAAATCCCTTTGCCGGGCGCTATGTCGAGGATCTCTCGGCGCTGATTGCGATCGGCGAGGAACTCGGCGAGTTGCTGGCGAAAAAGGCCGTCGCGGCGCTCCGCATTGAGGGGCCCTCAGCGCATAGCTACGGCAAGGCGGCCGCAGTCGGCGCCGATGGTGAATTGGAGCATGCGGCAGCGATCTTGCATCCCAAAATGGGCGCCCCGGTGCGTAAGGTGCTAGGAAAGGGCGCGGCCCTGATCCCGTCGTCGAAGAAGCGCGGCGGTGTCGGCTGCACGCTCGACATTCCGCTCGGTCACAAGGATGCCGCCTTCGTGCGCAGCCATTTCGACGGCATGGAGGTGCAGATCAACGATGCGCCGCGCGCCAACGAGATCGTGGTGGCGCTGGCGGTGACCGACAGTGGCCGGCCGCTGCCGCGGGTCGGCGGTCTCACGGTCGGCGAGATCAAGGGCGACGACGGTTTGCGCTAAGTGAGAGCATGCTCCGGAACAGCCGGCATCGGTTTTCCGAATGGAGCATGTTCAAAAGAATAATCGTTCAACATTTGGAGGCTGAAGGGATGCGACGGAGATTTCTGCTTGCGGCGGGCCTGGCCATCGCCGCGGCCGGCATGGCCAAGACGGCCGCCGCCGAGGACGTGATCAAGATCGGTGAGATCAACAGCTACTCGCTGTTGCCGGCCTTCACCGAGCCGTATCGCAAAGGTTGGCAGCTTGCGGTCGAGGAGATCAATGCGGCGGGCGGCATCAATGGCAAGAAGCTCGTCGTCGTCTCCAAGGATGACGGCGGCAAGCCGGCGGATGCGCAGACCGCGGCCAACGAGCTGGTGTCGAGCGAGAATGTCGCAATGCTCGCGGGCACCTTCCTCTCCAATATCGGTCTCGCCGTCAGCGACTTCGCCAACCAGAAGAAGGTCTTCTTCCTGGCCGCTGAACCCCTGACCGACGCGGTCACCTGGTCGAAGGGCAATCGCTATACGTTCCGCCTGCGTCCTTCGAACTACATGCAGGCGGCGATGTTGGTGGAGGAGGCCGCCAAGCTGCCGGCCAAGCGCTGGGCGACGATCGCGCCCAACTACGAGTATGGCCAGTCGGCGGTGGCCGTGTTCAAGAAGCTGCTGTCGGAGAAGCGGCCGGACATCCAGTGGGTCGACGAGCAGTGGCCGCCACAGGGCAAGATCGATGCGGGCCCGGTGGTGCAGGCGGTGGCCGCCGCAAATCCGGAAGCGATCCTCAACGTCACCTTCGGCGCTGACCTGGTCAAGCTGGTCCGCGAGGGCAACACCCGCGGCCTGTTCAAGGGACGCAACGTGGTCAGCTTCCTGACCGGCGAGCCCGAATATCTCGATCCGCTGAAGGACGAGACCCCGGAGGGCTGGATCGTCACCGGCTATCCCTGGTACTCGATCAAGACGCCGGAGCATGACGCGTTCCTGAAGGCCTATCAGGCCAAGTACAACGATTATCCGCGGCTCGGCTCGATCGTCGGCTACCAGACCATCAAATCGGCGGCAGCGATCCTGGCCAAGGCCGGCTCGACCGACGCCGACAAGCTGATCGCGGCGGCCGAAGGCCTCTCGGTGCCCTCGCCATTCGGCGAGATCACCTTCCGCAAGATCGATCACCAGTCGACGCTGGGCGCCTTCGTCGGCAAGACCGCGGTGAAGGACGGCAAGGGCGTGATGGTCGATGCCGCCTATCGCAAGGGTTCGGACTACCTGCCCAGCGATGCCGAGGTCGAAAAGCTCCGGCCGAAGGAGTGAACTCACTCGGCACGAGGGCCTCATGGTTCGAGACGCGCGGCCCGCGCCGCGCTCCTCACCATGAGGATTGAAAGCATGATCCGTTGATCCTCATCCTGAGGAGGCGCGAAGCGCCGTCTCGAAGGGTGAGGCCCCGATTCCAAGCATTTCGTCACCCGGACCGCTCATGGCCTTCTACATCGTCCAGTTCCTGACCGGCCTTGCCAGCGCGGCCTCGCTGTTTCTGGTGGCGTCGGGGTTGTCGATCATCTTCGGCGTGACGCGCATCGTGAACTTTGCCCATGGCGCGTTCTATATGCTGGGCGCCTATGTTGCGTTCACCTTGACCGAGCACTGGTCGGGGGCGCTCGGCTTCTGGGGCGGCATTGTCGCTGCTGCGCTTGTGGTCGCGGCGGTCGGCGTGATCGTCGAGATCCTCTTGCTACGTCGCATCTATCACGCCCCGGAACTGTTCCAGCTGCTTGCGACTTTCGGACTGACATTGATGGTCGAGGATCTCGTGGTCCTGATCTGGGGGCCGGACGATCTGCTCGGTCGCCGCGCGCCGGGTTTCAAAGGCGCGGTCGATTTCTTCGGCCAGAACATCCCGAGCTATGATCTGTTCCTGATCGTGCTCGGCCCGGTCGTGCTCGGCGCGCTCTGGCTTCTGTTCCAGCGCACCCGCTGGGGCATCCTGGTGCGCGCGGCGACGCAGGACCGTGACATGGTCGCGGCGCTCGGCGTCAATCAGAAATGGCTGTTCACCAGCGTGTTCGCGGTCGGTGTCTTCCTCGCCGCACTCGGCGGTGCGCTGCAGATCCCGCGCGACGCCGTGCATCACGCGATGGACCTGCGGATCATCGTCGAAGTCTTCGTCGTGGTCGTGATCGGCGGGCTCGGCAGCATCCTCGGCGCCTTCGTCGCGGCCGTGCTGGTGTCCGAGCTCAACGCCTTCGGCATTCTGATCTTCCCGACCATCTCGCTGATCCTGGTGTTCCTGGTCATGGCGGTGGTTCTGGTCGTGCGTCCCTGGGGCCTGTTCGGCAAGAAGGAGGCGCCCGTGCGCCGCACGCCGGGCCTGACCGTCATTCCCTGGCGCGCACTGACCTCGCTCGAGCGGCTTGCCGCGCTGGTCGCGCTCGCGCTTGCGGCGATGCTCCCCTTCGTCGGCGGCAACTATGCGCTGACGGTGGGCGCCGAGATTGCGATTTTCGTGATCTTTGCCGCCAGCCTGCATTTCCTGATGGCGGTCGGCGGACTGGCCTCGTTTGGCCACGCCGCCTATTTCGGGCTCGGTGCCTATGGCGTTGCCTTCCTGGCCAAGCTGGCGGGACTGCCGATGATCGCCTGTCTCTTGCTTGGACCGCTGCTCGGCACGCTCGGCGCGCTCGTGTTCGGCGCGTTCGCGGTGCAGCTCTCGGGCGTCTATTTCGCGATGCTGACTTTGGCCTTTGCACAGATCGTGTGGTCGATCGCGTTCCAATGGGTGGCGGTGACCGGCGGCGACAACGGCATCCTCGGTGTCTGGCCGGAGAAGTGGGCGGCCTCGCCGTCGCATTTCTACTGGCTCTCGCTCGGCGTTGCCGCGCTGGTGGTGAGCGCGTTGCGCCTGATCACCTTCTCGCCGTTCGGCTATGCGCTGCGCGCCATGCGCGACTCGCCGCTCCGCAGTGAGGCCATCGGCATCAACGGCAAGCTGATCCAGTGGACCGCCTTCGTGGTCGCGGGCAGCACCGCCGGAATCGGCGGGGCGCTGTTCGCCTATCTCAAGGGCAGCGTCTTTCCCGACAACATGGGCATTTCGCTGTCGGTCGATGCGCTGGTGATGGTGCTGCTCGGCGGGGTGGAGACCGTGGCCGGTCCGATCTTCGGGGCCATCGTCTACAAGGCGCTCAACATCTGGCTGGTCAGCCAGACCGATCTGTCCAAGCTCGTGCTCGGTATCTTCATCGTGCTGGTCGTCGTCGTGTTCCCCAAGGGCATCGTCGGCATGTTCGAAAGCATCACGTATCGGCGCCGTGCAGCGCCGCCGAAATCGCCGGTGCTCGCGGCCAAGATGGAGGGCGCGCAATGAGTCTCGGGGTTGCACTGCTCTCGGTCGAGGGGCTTACCAAGTCCTATGGTGGCATTCATGCCGTGCGCGGCGTCTCCTTCATGCTGCAGGCCGGCGAGATCTTGGCGCTGATCGGTCCGAACGGCGCGGGCAAGAGCACCTGCTTCGACATGCTGAACGGACAGAACGTGCCGGACTCCGGGCGCATCTCGGTGATGGGCGAGAACACCACCGGCCGCAAGCCGCGCGAGGTCTGGCGACTGGGGGTGGGCCGCACCTTCCAGATCACCGCGACCTATCCGACCATGACGGTGCGCGAGAACATCCAGGTCGCGCTGGTGTCCTATCATCGGCGACTGTTCGATGTCTGGAGTCCGATGGCGTCCATCGAGCGCGGCGAGGCCGACCGGCTGCTCGATCTCGTCGGCATGGCCGGCTATGCCGAGCGTCCCTGCGGCGAGCTCGCCTATGGCGATCTCAAACGGCTCGAGCTTGCGATCGCGCTTGCCAATCACCCGAAGCTGCTGCTGATGGACGAGCCGACCGCCGGCATGGCGCCGCGCGAGCGGGTCGAACTGATGCGGCTGACCGCCAAAATCGCGCGCGAGCAGTCGATCGGCGTGCTCTTCACCGAGCATGACATGGATGTCGTGTTCGAGCATGCCGACCGCATCCTGGTGCTCAACCGCGGCACCCTGATCGCGCAGGGGTCGCCGGCGGAGGTCCGCGGCAATCGGGAGGTGCAGGCGATATATCTCGGCGAAGGCCTGCTCTATGACAGCAGGCACCGCGAGGGAGCCTCGGCATGAAGCTCAGCGTCTGCAACCTCAACAGCCATTACGGCCCGGCGCATATCCTGTTCGATATCGGCCTCGAGGTCGGCGAGGGCGAGGTGGTGGCGCTGCTCGGCCGCAACGGCGCCGGCAAGTCGACCACCTTCCGCTCGATCGTCGGCCTGGTCGAATTGCGGGAAGGGCAGATCATGTTCGAGGGCAGGGACATCTCGAAGGCCCCGACGCATGAGATCGTGCGCTCCGGCCTCGGCTACGTGCCGGAGGAGCGGCGCATCTTCACCGAGCTTTCGGTCGAGGAAAACCTCGAGGTTGGTCGCCAGCCGCAACGCCCGAACGCGCCGCATTGGACCCGCGAGAAGCTCTATCAGCTGTTTCCCAATCTCGGCGAGATGAAGAACCGCCCCGGCGGACGCATGAGCGGCGGCGAGCAGCAGATGCTGACCATCGCGCGTACCTTGATGGGCAATCCCTCGCTGGTGCTGCTGGACGAGCCGTCGGAGGGCTTGTCCCCCAAGATCGTGGAGCAGATGGTTGACGCGATCCTCACCATGAAGAAAGCTGGCGTTTCCATGGTCGTCTCCGAGCAGAACCTGCATTTCGCCAGGCTGATCTCCGATCGCGCCTATATCATCGAGCGCGGCCGCATCTGTTTTTCCGGCACCATGGCCGAGCTTGACGCGCGGCCCGACATCCGCGACGCGCATCTGTCGATCTGAGGTCAAATACGATGGCAAAAAGTGTCGCGCTGAAACGATCGGTCAAAGCTCCGACCAAGGCTCAATCTAAGGCTGCGTTGAAGGCTCAGCGCACGCCCTATATCCTGGACGAGCAGATCGGCTTCATCCTGCGCCAGGTCTGGCAGCGCCACACCATGATCTTCGCGCGCGATATCGGCACCAATCTGACCCCGACGCAGTGGGCGGCGCTGTCCAAGCTGGCGGAGACCGGGCCCTGTTCGCAGAACCAGCTCGGGCGGCTGACCGCCATGGATGTCGCGACCATCAAGGGCGTCATCGATCGACTGACGGCGCGCGGCCTCACCGAGACCGGCCCGGATCCGCAGGACGGCCGCCGGCTTCTGGTCAGCCTGACGCGCGCAGGTCAGCAACTGGCGGACAAGACCGCGCCGCACGCGCTGGCGATCTCCAAGGAAACGCTGGCCCCGCTCGAGGCCAAGGAACGCGAGACTTTGCTTGCGCTGTTGAACAGGCTGCGCTGACCCCACACTCGTCATTCCGGGACATCGCGACAGCGCTACACGGTGCTTGGGCCACACTCGTCATTCCGGGGCGCTCGCGAAGCGAGCGAACCCGGAATCTCGAGATGTGGGAGGAAGAGAACGGCAAGCCAACTTCGAGATTCCGGGTTCAGCCCTGCGGGCTGCCCCGGAATGACGGTGGTGGTGAGAGTGGCCTACTTCGCCACGATCTCCGGCACCTTCTCCGCCGGCGGGGTGTTGCGGCTGCGCTGGGTGCGCACGATGCCGTCGATGATGGTCATGCCGACGCCCGGCAGGTCACCGAGCTGCACGCTGTCGAGCAGCGTCTTGGCCGGCGAGTGCTGCGCCTTGTCGAGGATGACGAAATCGGCTGAACGGCCGACCTCGATCAGGCCGCATTCGAGCGCGCGCATCCGCGCGGTGTTGCCGGTCGCAAAGCAGAACGCGATCTCCGCCGGCACCTCGCCGAGCGAGGACAGCATCGAGATCATTCTGAGAATGCCGAGCGGCTGTACGCCGGACCCGGCAGGCGCGTCGGTGCCGAGGATGACGCGGTTGAGCTCACCCATCTCGCGCGCGGTGCGCAGGGTGAACAGCGCCGAGCGCTCATTGCCGTTGTGCACCAGCTCGAGCCCGCGCTTGCAGCCCTCGCAGATGCAGCGGATCTGATCGTCGGGCAGCGCCGTATGGCCGCCATTGATATGGCCGACCACGTCGGTGTCGGCTTCGAGCACGACATCCTTGTCGATCAGGCCGGAGCCGGGGATCGAAGGGCCGCCGGTGTGGATCGTGCTCTGGATGCCGTATTTGCGAGCCCATCCGACCATCTTGCGCGCCGTCGGGCCGTCCTTGACACCGCCCAAGCCGACCTCGCCGAGCAGCTTGACGCCGGCCGCGGCCAGCTCCTTGAAGTCGTCCTCGACCATCTCGCATTCGATCACCGGCGCGCCCGCATGCACCTTCACGCCGCCGGGCCGCAAGGTCCAGAACGCGCGCTGCGCGAATACGGCCATGGCCTTCAGCCCGATCACGTCGCGCGGCCGGCCCGGCATGTGCACCTCGCCGGCCGAGATCATGGTGGTGACGCCGCCATGCAGATAGGAGTCGATCCAGTTGATCTGGTTCTGCCGCGGCGTCCAGTCGCCGGCCACCGGATGCACGTGGCTGTCGATCAGGCCCGGCGCCACCGTCGTGCCGTGCGCATCTACAATCGTGGTCGCGCCGGACGTGTCGACATCCTTGAAGCGGCCGATCGCGGTGATCTTGCCGTTCTCGGCGACGATGGTGTCGGCATCCAGGATGGGCCGCTCCAGCGCACCCGACAGCATCAAGCCGATATTGCGGATCACCAGCTTGCTGGGGCCGGTGGCTTGCGGCGCGTCATGGGCCATGGAACGGTTCCTTCTGTCTTCGCGAAGCGGCTTGGCGCCTGAGTTTGCGCCGGGCTGCGGCGCAGCATCAAGCTGCTTATTCATTCGTACACGAATGAGTGCATGCGGCAAGCGGCGGCATTGCACGAAGATTCGGCGCGCGCTGCCGTTCTTGCGGGCCGCGAACCGAACTGGTGTCAACGCAGCGTCGGGATGTAGAACGCCTGGCGGAAATAGGAGCGGAACACCTCCATCGACGGGGTGAAGTCGACATTGCGGCGCCAGGCCAGGCCGACATCCATGGCCGGCACCGGATCGCTCAGCACGATGGTCTCGATGCGCTTGCCTTCCAGCGACCACGGCCGCAGCACCATGTCGGAAAGGATGGCGACGCCCTGGCCATTGGCGACCATCGAGCGCACCGCTTCGACCGACGATGTGCGCAGCACCACCGAGGGCTGATAGGGCGTCTTGCTCCAATATTTCAGCGAGGTGTGCGCAGCCTCGTCGACCGTCAGCATGATGTAGGGCTCGGCAGCGACGTCCTTGAGCCCGACGGCCTCCTTCTGCAGAAGCGGGTGCTTCGAAGGCACCCACAGCCGCCGGCGCGAGCCGATCAAGGTCTCCATGGTGAGATCCGGGTTCTGCACGTTCGAGGTGAGCAGCACCGCGATGTCATAGCGGTTCGACAGCAGGCCTTCCTCGATCGCCTCGCGCGTCAATTCGAACAGCTGGATATTGAGCCTGGGATAATGGCGCTTCAGCCGCTCCAGATGATTGGGCAGGAAATAGCCGATCACGGTGTAGGTCGCCGCGACCGTCAGGCTGCCCTGCACGTCATCCGCCGGCACTCGGAGACTGGTGGCTTCCTCGACCTTGTTCAGGATGTCGTAGGCGTGAAACAGGAATTGCCGGCCGACGGCGGTCAGCTCCATGCCCTGCGGGGAACGGCTGAACAGTTCGGCGCCAACCGTCCCTTCCAGCTCCTTGATCGAGGTGGTGATCGCCGATTGCGAGATCGACAGCGCGGCGGCGGCCTGGGTGATCTGACCCTGCTCGGCGGTGGCGACGAAATAGCGGATCTGCCGCAGGCTGATCGACACGCAAAACTCCATCAAAAGATCAGATAGTATAGGCCGCAGGCTTCAAAAAAGACAAATAGCGCATTCCTTGTGCACGCTGCACGGCAAAAGGGCGGCACAAATACATGTGTATATTCAATGAAATGGTTCGCTGCCCCGCACAAGGGCTGATCATTTTCATATCTGAAAAGCAGAAAATGAAATTCCAACAATAATAATTTTCAATGATGGCCGGCGCCCCTAACGTTCCCGCCTGCGTCTCCAAGCTTCGGCTTCCGAACGCACCAAGTGAAGGGGAAGCATCCGTGCCGGTCAAAGTCGTCGATATCAATTGCGATCTGGGCGAGGCGTTCGGCCAATGGCGGCTGAGCGACGCCGAGGACGCCAGGCTGATGGAGCTGATCAGTTCGGCCAATATCGCTGCCGGCTTTCATGCCGGCGACCCCAATCTGATGGACGCGACGGTCCGGCTCGCCACGCAGCACGGCGTCGGCATCGGTGCTCATCCCGCTTATCGCGACCTGCAAGGGTTCGGCCGTCGGCGGATCGACGGCTCCAGCGACGAAATCGTCAATGACATCGTCTACCAGATCGGCGCCTTGCGCGAGTTCGCGCGCCGCCATGGTGGCACGCTGCAGCACGTCAAGCCGCACGGCGCGCTCTACATGGAGCTTGCCGCCAACGAGCAACTGTCCCGCTCTTTCATCAAGCTGATGCGGACGGTCGCACCGAACTCGTTCGTATTCTGCATGGACATCTCGGTGACCTATCGCGTCGCGGTCGAAGCCGGCCAGCCGGTGATCCGCGAGTTCTACGCCGACCGCGATTACGACCGCTCAGGCGCGATCGTGTTCACGCGTCACGGCATGAAGCTCGATTCGCAGGCGGTGGCCGACCGGGCGTTGCGCGCCTGTCAGACCGGCAAGGTCCGCACCATCGAGGGTGAGGATATCGACATCGCCTTCGAATCCATCTGCTTCCATTCGGATACGCCGGGGTCGTACGAGATCGCCAGCGTGATGCGGCAGACGCTGATCAAGAACGGCGTTCGGATCGCACCCGTCTCGGAGATCGTCCCTCAGAAACAGCAAAGCGAATAGTGCCCCATGAGCAAGACAGAGATCAAATCGCCGCTGCCCGGCGTGTTCTACCGCAAGCCATCGCCGGAGAGCGCACCGTTCAAGAACGATGGCGACACCGTATCCGCCGATGACGTGATCGGTCTGGTCGAGGTGATGAAATCGTTCCACGAGGTGAAGGCGGGCCTGTCCGGCAAAGCGATCCGCTTCATCGTCGATGATGCCGATGCTGTGATGGCGGGGCAGCCGATCGCCGAGGTCGAGGCATGACCTTGCGCTCGGTCCTGATCGCAAACCGGGGCGAGATCGCAGTGCGGATCATCCGTGCGGCGAAGGCGCTGGGCCTGCGCACCGTCCTGGCGCACAGTGTCGCCGATGCGGGATCGCTGGCCGCGCAGCTCGCCGATGAGACGGTCGAGATCGGGCCACCGGCGGCGAAGAAATCCTATCTCAACATCGATGCTGTCGTGAATGCCGCGAAGGCGGCCAAGGTCGACGCCGTGCATCCCGGCTACGGCTTCCTGGCCGAGAATGCCGATTTCGCTGATGCGGTCGTGGCGGCGGGGATCCGGTTCGTCGGACCGAGCGGAGCTGCGATCAGGCTTCTGGGCGACAAGGTGATGGCGCGGCAGGCGGCCGCGAGAGCGGGCGTGCCGACCGTGCCGGGCTCGGAGGGCCGCGTCGCTGATCTTGACGAGGCGAGCGCAATTGCGGCGCGCATCGGTTTTCCCGTGATGGCGAAGGCGGCGGCCGGCGGCGGTGGCCGCGGCATCCGCATCGTGCAGAACGCGGACGAGTTCGCGCGGCAGTTTCCGCAGGCCTCCAGCGAAGCGGCAGCCGCGTTCGGCGATGGCGGGCTCTATATCGAGAAGGTGATCGAGCGCGCCCGCCATGTCGAGGTGCAGATCCTCGGCGACGGCGAGACCGTCGTGCACTGTTTCGAGCGCGAATGCTCGCTGCAACGTCGCCGACAGAAGGTGTGGGAGGAGGCGCCCGCGATCGGCCTGCCCGAGGACGTCCGCGCGCGGCTGTGCGACAGCGCGGTCGCGCTGGCGCGCTCCGTCGGCTACAGCGGCGCGGGTACGGTCGAATATCTCTATGACGACGCGACACAGCAGTTCTATTTCATCGAGGTCAACACCCGCATTCAGGTCGAGCATCCCGTCACCGAGATGATCACCGGGATCGACCTGGTGCAGGAGATGTTGCGTATCGCCGCCGGCGACAAGCTCTCGGTGACCCAGGACCAGATCAGCATCCAGGGCCACGCGATCGAGTGCCGGATCAATGCCGAGGACCCGCACAAGGCCTTCATGCCGGCGCCGGGTACGATCGAAACGCTCGAGGTGCCGAACGGGGAGGGCATTCGCTTCGATACGATGCTGTTCGAAGGCTATGCCGTGCCGCCGTTTTACGACTCGCTGCTCGGCAAGCTGATCGTGCACGGCCACGATCGCGCCGATTGCCTGGCGCGGCTGCGCAGCGCGCTCGATCGCCTCGTGATCTCAGGTATTCCGACCACCATTCCGCTCCACGCGGCGCTGGCGCGCGATCCAAGCGTGAAGGACGGCCGCACCCACACCCGCTTCCTCGAGCCATGGCTCGAGACCGACTTTGCGCAGCTTGCCGGCGCCAGGGAGAACGCCTGATGACGACCCGCTACTCCTTCGGGGGCGATGAGCATCTCTTCGTCGAATGTGACGAGGCGATGTCGCTCGACGCCTTCTTCAAGAGCCTGTCGATGACGAATGCGATCCGCGACGCCGATATCAAGGGCGTCACGGAGATCTGTCCCGCCAATGCTTCGTTTCAGATCAAGTTTGATCCCGATGTGATCAAGCCGAACGATATTCTGAAAGAGGTGCAGGCGATCGAGAGCGCGGCAGCCAACACCGAGCCAGTCATCAAGACCCGCATCATCGAGATCCCGGTGTTCTATCAGGATCCCTGGACGCATGAGACCTTGATGCGCTTTCGCGAGCGCCATCAGGACCCGACAGCCACCGATCTCGAATATGCCGCACGCATCAACGGCCTCGCCGACGTCGATGCCTTCGTCAAGGCGCATAGCGGCTCGCCCTGGTTCGTCTCGATGGTCGGCTTCGTCGCGGGCCTGCCGTTCATGTACCAGATGGTCGAGCGCGCCAAGCAGCTGCAGGTGCCGAAATATCTGCGGCCGCGCACCGACACGCCGAAGCTCACCATTGGCCACGGCGGCTGCTTCTCCTGCATCTATTCAGTGCGCGGCGCCGGCGGCTATCAGATGTTCGGCATCACCCCGATGCCGATCTTCGATCCCGAGCAGAAGATCGGGTATTTGCGCGACTTCATGGTGTTCTTCCGGCCGGGCGACATCGTCAAGTTCAAGCCGATCGATAAGGCCGCCTATGAGCAGGCCGTGGCAGATGTCGACGCCGGACGGTTCGCGCCCTTGATGCGCGACGTCACCTTCGACTTCCGCGAATTCCAAAAGGACATGACCGGCTACAACGCCAGGCTGGAGGGGGCGCTGTCATGACCATCAAGGTGCTTCATCCGGGCCTGTCGACCACCGTCCAGGATCTCGGCCGCCCCGGCTATTTCCATCTGGGGATTCCGATCGGCGGCGCCATGGACCGCCTGGCGCTGCGCGCGGCGAACATGCTTGTCGGCAATGACGAAGGCGCGGCATGCCTGGAGGCCGTGTTCATCGGCCCGCAGCTTGAATTTACACGAGCGGGCCGCATCGCGATCACCGGCGCCGAGATGCCGATCAAGCTCGATGGCGAGGAGCAGCCGGGCTGGACCTCGCTGGAGGTGAAAGCGGGGCAGGTGCTCAGCTTCGATTATCTCAAGAGCGGCGCGCGCATCTACATCGCTGCCGCCGGCGGCATCGACGTGCCTTCAGCGCTCGGCAGCCGCTCGACCTATCCGATCGGCGCGCTCGGCGGATTCAAGGGGCGCGCCATCGCTGCTGGCGACGAACTGCCCGTCGGCAAGGCGGCGGACGGCAAAGTGGGCGCGAGCGTGCCGGAGACACTGCGCCGCAAGCCCGGCCATCCCGCCGAATTGCGGGTGCTGCCCGGGCTCTATTGGCATCGCATCCTCCCGGAATCGCAGCAGAGCTTCTTCGCCGACCAATGGAAGGTCGCGCCGGAAGCCGATCGCATGGGCTACCGTTTCCGTGGCGGCCAGGCGCTCAAATTCGTCGAGCGCGAGCAGCCGTTCGGCGCCGGCTCCGATCCGTCCAACATCGTCGACAGCTGCTATCCCTATGGCTCGATCCAGGTGCCCGGCGGCAAGGAGCCGATCATTCTGCATCGCGATGCAGTGTCCGGCGGCGGCTACTTCATGGTCGGCACCGTCATCTCCGCGGACATGGACCTGATCGGCCAGCTGCAGCCGAACATGCCGACGCGTTTCGTCGAGATCGACATGGACGGCGCGCTTGCCGCGCGCGCCGAGCGCAAGACCCTTCTGCAGAAGATCCGGGCGGCCTTGACCTGACCGCAACAGGCGCGGGCAGGTGAGGGCCGATGTTTTCATGACTGAGATGATAAGGGGAAAATCGATGACGAGTTTTGTGCGAGTGCTGCTGGCGTCGACGGCGCTGGTGATGGCTGGAGCGGCTCATGCCGCCGACTGGTATCCTTACGATGCGGCCAAGATCGATCCGCCGTTCGCGGCGGATGGCAAATCGTCCGATGTGAGCTATGTGCCGCTGGAGAAAGCCTCCAAGCCGTGGAAGCTGTGCGTCTCCTTCCCGCATATGAAGGACGCTTATTGGCTGGGCGTCGATTACGGCGTGGCGGAAGAGGCCAAGCGCCTTGGCGTCAAGATGAACCTGGTGGAAGCCGGCGGCTACACCGAGCTCAACAAGCAGATCTCGCAGATCGAGGATTGCGTCGCCAGCGGCTCGGACGCGGTGATCATCGGCGCCATCTCGGCGGACGGCTTGAACAAGGTGATCGGCGAGATCGCCAAGAAGAAGATTCCGGTGATCGATCTCGTCAACGGCATCTCCTCGCCGGACATTTCGGCAAAGTCGCTGGTGTCGTTCTACACGATGGGCGCCGAGACCGGGGCCTATCTCGCCAAGAAGCATCCCGCGGGTTCGGCCGAGGTCGTGGTCGGCTGGTTCCCGGGCCCGGCCGGCGCCGGGTGGGTCGAGGCCGCCAATAAGGGCTTCATGGATGCGGTGAAGGGCTCGGCGATCAAGGTGCTGGAGCCGAAATATGGCGATACCGGCAAGGAGGTGCAGGCCAAGCTGGTCGAGGACGCGCTGCAGGCGGCGCCCAACATCCGCTATGTCGCGGGCACGGCCGTGACCGCGGAGGCGGCGCAGGGCCTGATCCGCGAGCGCGGCTTGAAGGGCAAGGTCGACCTGCTCGCCTTCTACATGACGCCCGGCGTCTATGAAGGCATCAAGCGGGGTCTCATCATGGCGGCGCCCGCGGACTCCATGGTGATCCAGGGCCGCATCGCGGTCGACCAGGCGGTGCGTATCCTCGAAGGCAAGGACTATGTGAAGCACGTCGGTCCCAAGATCTTCGTGGTGGATTCCACCAACATCGCCACCGTGCCGCAGGCGAACATTCTTCCCCCTGACGGCTTCAAGCCCGTCTTCAACTAAGCGAGGGGTGGATGCGGCTCTGCTCCTGTTCCCTGACGGGGCAGGGCCGCATCGAAAGGGCAGGGCCATGCACAGCAGAGCTGCACCGCTGGTCGAGATGACCGGAATCTCGAAGGAGTTTCCGGGCGTCAAGGCGCTCAGCGGCGTCCATCTCAAGGTCGAGCGCGGCGAGGTCCATGTGCTGTTCGGCGAGAACGGCGCCGGCAAGTCGACGCTGATCTCCATCCTCTCCGGCGTGTTCCGGCCGACCGCCGGCTCCATCCACATCGACGGCGCCGAGGTGAACTTCCACTCCGTCCATGATGCGACCGAAGCCG
Organism: Bradyrhizobium sp. STM 3843; assembly: GCF_000239815.1. Lineage (GTDB taxonomy): Bacteria > Pseudomonadota > Alphaproteobacteria > Rhizobiales > Xanthobacteraceae > Bradyrhizobium. The sequence continues at coordinate 46,662 of NZ_CAFK01000253.1, forward strand.
GCATCGGCACCGTGTTCCAGGAGTTCTCGCTGGTCCCGACCTTGCCGGTGTTCGAGAATCTCTATCTTGGCCGCGAGCTCCAGCGTGGTCCGTTCCTCGATCGAGGTGCGATGATCAGAGGTGCGCAAGGTCTCTTTGCCGAGCTGGATTTCGATATCGACGTCACGCGTCCGGCCTCCAGCCTGTCGCGGGCGCAGCAGCAGATGGTCGAGATCGCGAAGGCCTTTCTTGCCAATGCGCGCGTGCTGATCCTGGACGAGCCGACGGCCTCCCTGACCGAGCGCGAGACCGAGCGGCTGTTCACCTTCATCGGCAAGGCTGCGAGCGCCGGCGTCGGGATCATCTACATCTCCCATCGCATCCAGGAATTCGCAGAGATCGCTGACCGCATCTCGATCCTGCGCGATGGCCGGCTGATTGCGACGGTCCCTGCGCGCGCGACCTCGGAGCGCGAGCTGATCGAGCTGATGACCGGACGCGCCGTCGATCAGATCTATCCGAAGATCGCCCGCCGCACGGACGCTCCGGTCGTGATGACCCTTGAGGAGATCCGCACCGCCGGCGTGCTTGGCGCGAGTCTCCAGGTTCGGGCCGGCGAGGTGCTCGGGTGCGCTGGCCTGGTCGGCAGCGGCAAATCGCGGATCTGGCGTGCGGCAATGGGATTGCAGCCCTTGCGCGCCGGCAAGGTCACTTTGAAGGGGGGCGACGTCACCGGCGCAACCACGCGGGCGCTGTTGAAGGCGGGCGTGTTCTTCCTGCCGTCCGATCGCAAGAGCGAGGGCTTGCAGATGACCGCGAGCGCGCGGGGCAATATCGAGCTCAGTTTGCTCGATCGCGCCGATGTCACGGGACTGTTCGGCTTCATTGCTCCGCGGCGCAGCCGCGCGCTGACGGACGTGATCGGCGACAAGGTCGGCATCGCCCAAGGTGCAATGGACCGTGCGGTGTCGAAGCTGTCCGGCGGCAATCAGCAGAAGGTGCTGTTCGGCAAGGGCTTTGGCAATGACCGCGACGTCTACATCTTCGACGAGCCGACGGTCGGCGTCGACATGGGCACGCGCATCGCGCTGTACCAGCTGATCAAGCAGATCGCTGAGGCCGGCAAGGCCGTCGTGGTGATTTCATCCGACCTGCCCGAAGTGATGAATCTCTCCCACCGCTTGCTGGTGTTCGCCAAGGGGCGCATCTCGGCCGAACTCTCGGGCGAGGCGATCACGGAAGAGAACGTGCTGAAACACTTTTTTGCTGATACGGAGAAGGCGGCGTGAGCATGCCAACAACAACCGCCGTCGAGGACGATACGGCGTTGCGCCGCCCGAATGCCGCGCTTTCGGCGTTGCGCTCGGTCTTCCTGCGGGTCGGGGTGCTGCCTTTCTTCCTGGTCGCCACCATCATCGCATTCTCGCTGGTGTCGCGTGAATTCCTGGCGCTGCAGAACCTCACCAACGTGGCGCGGCAATCGGTCTATCTGATCCTGGTCTCGCTCGGGCAGATGCTGGCGCTGGTCACCGGCGGCTTCGATCTGTCGGTCGGCACGGCGATCGCGCTCACCTCCGTCGTTTCGGCGATCGTCATGGTGGCGCTGTCGCACATGTTGTCGCCCGACCTGGTCTGGCTCGTGATCGTGCTTGGTTGTTGTGCCGGCTTCGCCGCGGCGCTGGTGATCGGCTGCCTGAACGGGCTCGGCATTGCTGTGTTCGGCGTGTCGCCCTTCATCATGACGCTCGGCGTGCAGTCGGTCGGCGCCGGCATCGCGCTCTTCCTCACCGGCGGCGTGCCGGTCTCGGGCGTGCCCTATGAGTTCGGCGATCTGCTCGGCTTCGGCCGCATCCTGGATGTTCCGGTGCCGGTGCTGATCGCTATCGTCGCGGCGGCCGTGATCTGGCTGGTCATGAACCGCACCCGTTTTGGCAAGCACGTCCAGGCGGTCGGCGGCAACATCAAGGCAGCGCGCCTCTCGGGCGTGAACACCACCAAGGTTCTGTTCACCGCCTACGCGCTGTGTGCGCTATTGGCCTCGATCGCCGGCCTGCTGCTGACGGCGCGGGTCGGCTCCGGCGAGACCAATCTCGGCGGCACCATCGCGCTGGAGTCGATTGCGGCCTGTGTCATCGCCGGGGTCTCCCTGCATGGCGGGATCGGCCGGGTCGAGAATGTCGTGCTCGGCGGCTTCTTCATCGTGCTCCTGCAGAACGGCATGAACATCGCGCAGATCGGCTCCTACATGCAGATGGTGCTGTTGGGATCGCTGCTCGTGCTAGCCGTCATTCTCGATCAGGTCCGCTACCGGCTGCTGGTCGGAGAGCGATAGGTCCTCAACCTGACCAGGCCACGCAAGCGGGCCCTCTTTGCGCTGCGTGACCAGGTCGGGCCTTCCGCCCGGTTCGAGAACCATCCTCCACCGCCGTGCCGAATTGATGCAGACGGCCGCCGCACGCGGCTTGCAGGTGGTGGACGGGGTCGCCATGATCCGGCATCAACTGCCGCTGCAGACGGCGTTCTGGCGCGGAGAGGCATGATGGACGACAGGCACACGATCTCTGCCGGCGGCATCGCGGCGACCATCAAAGCCGACGGTGCCGAGCTGTGCTCGCTGACAACGGCTGGCGGTCTCGAGCTGCTCTGGCAGGCCGGCCCGGAATGGCCGCGCCATGCGCCCTGGCTGTTTCCGATCGTCGGTCGCCTCAAGAATGATCAGTTGCGTCATCGGGGCAAGACCTATCCGCTGACACAGCACGGCTTTGCCCGCGATCTCCGCTTCGATTGGCTGGAGCAGACGACGCAATCCTGCACATTGCAGCTCACCGACAGCGAGGCCACACGGGCGCGCTATCCCTTCGCCTTTCGCCTGACAATCGCCTTCAGGGTCGGTGCGGAGAACCTGGAGGCCAAGGTCGAGATCGAAAATCCCGGCGAGGAGATTTTGCTGGCATCGTTCGGCGCGCATCCGGCGTTCAACTGGCCGCTCACACCCGGTGCGTCGAAGCAGGACTCTGTCTTGATCTTCACCGAGGATGAAACCGCGCCAATCCGGCGACTGTCCGGCGGGCTGATGCGACCGGAACCTGAGCCGTCACCGATCCAGGGCAACATGCTGACGCTGTCGGAGCGCCTGTTCGAGGAGGACGCGATCATTCTCGATGCGCCGCGCAGCACGGTGCTCAGCTATATCGGACCCGGCGGACCGGGGCTCAGCGTCGGCTGGGAGGGCTTTCGCGAGCTCGGCATCTGGTCGAAGCCGTCAGGCGCGCCGTTCTTGTGCATCGAGCCATGGCGCGGCTATGCCAGCCCGGTCGGCTTTGATGGCGAGTTCATCGACAAGCCGGGGCTGATGCATATCGCGCCGGGTACCGCGGAGACTTTGGCGCTCCGCATCAAAGCTCATGAAGCCATTTGAGCTGACCGATGACGGCCTCTCCCTTCACGATCCGCAAGCTCGAGGCATTCTGCTATCGCTATCCGCTGCAGACGCCGGTCGTCACCTCGTTTGGCACCATGCTGAACCGGCCCGCGGTGTTCGTGCGGGTCGAGGACGAGGACGGCGTCGCCGGCTTCGGTGAAGCCTGGTGCAATTTTCCGGCGCCCGGCGCCGAGCACCGCACGCGGCTCCTCAACGAGGTGCTGGCGCCGGCAGTCATCGGATGCAGCGCCGCCGAACCGCTCCAGCTGTTCGAGCGCCTGACGGAAGGGACCGCCGTGCTCGCGCTGCAGAGCGGGGAGGCGGGTCCATTTGCCCAGGCGATCGCCGGCATCGATCTCGCGGTCTGGGACCTGTTTGCGCGCCGGGAAGGCAAGCCGTTGTGGCGCCTGCTCGGCGGCAGCGGACCGACCATCCGGGTCTATGCCAGCGGCATCAACCCGGCCGGGGCGCGCGCCACCGCGGAGGCTGCGCTCGAACGCGGCCATCGTGCGCTGAAGCTGAAGATCGGCTTCGAGCTGGTGTCCGATCGCGCCAATCTTGCGTCCCTGCGTGACGCCGTCGGCGACGGCATTCAGGCCGCGGATGTCAACCAGGGCTGGTCGTTGGACCAGGCCGTGCGACTCGCGCCCGAGCTTGCCTCATTTGATCTCGCCTGGCTGGAGGAGCCTATTCGGGCCGACCGGCCCTGGTCGGAATGGCAGGCGCTGCGGAACCGCATCGGCACGCCCCTCGCCGCCGGCGAGAACATCGCAAGTCGCGCCGGCTTCACCCAGGCGCTTGGCGACGATGTGCTGGGGGTCGTCCAGCTTGACGTGGCAAAATGGGGCGGTCTCTCGCTCGGCGTGACAATCGCGCGCGAGATCCGCAAGGCAGGCAAGACGTTCTGCCCGCATTATCTCGGTGGCGGCATCGGCCTCTTGGCCTCGGCGCATCTGCTCGCCGGGGTCGGCGGCGACGGATTGCTGGAGGTCGATGCCAATGACAACCCGCTACGCGATCTGCTCTCAGGACCGGTCGCTAAGATCAGCGACGGTGCCGTCACCCTGAGTGAGGCCGCGGGGATCGGCATCCAGCCCGACTTCGCTGCGATCGAAGCCCACAGGATCTGGTGAGCAGCGCGTTCCCGCGCCGGTTAACCTTGATTTTTAATTGACGTCTGGAAATGGCGCGGCCGTCACCTAGATCAAGCGGCATAGCCGTGGGGTGCTGATAGACTGTCCAAAACAGGCTGACCGTTCTCGGGATATTGCACCGGGACCCGGATAACAGCCCCGGCGACTTTGATCTCGCAAGGCAGGGGGCGCGTATGGGGTTACGCGCATTCAGGAGGAAGCGATGGTCCTGAAAAGTCTGTTTACACTGCTGACGGGTGCTGCGCTGCTGACTGGGGCGGCGGCGCTGGCGGACGAGTACCGTCCGGACGATTTCTTGCAGCTCGATCTGTCCAAGGCGCTGCTGTCGCCGACCCCGCTCGGACCGGAGACGCATTTCGCGCCGGTTCCGGCGGAGGCAAAGGCCGATCACGCGGCCGAGGCAGCGCAGCCCGACAGCAAGGCTGATGTGCCGCGCGCGGTGGCGACACGGCGCATTCACCTGGCCAAGTCTCATGACAAGTCTCATGACACGTCACATGAGGTGCTACATGCCAAGTCGCATGAGGTGCCGCAGGCCAGCTCGCGCATCGCGTCAGCCGACCCAGCTATGACGCTGCGGCCGCGTGGGGCGGCTCGCACCAAGCTTGCACACCGCCGCAACAATCCGCTGGATGCGCAGGCGATGGATACAAGGATCCAGACCTGGCCCTGCAAACCCGGCAATGGTGCGATCTGCAACTGGAGATGAGGCGCAGCGTCCATCAAACTGGCTGCCACGGCCTTGGAACTTCATGCCCACGATCATAGTTAACGTTGGTTGTGGCCGGGTTCGGATCTGTCGAGCCCGTTCGCAGGCAGGTTGAAACCCGTCCCGCCAAGGGTTTGATCTTCAAAGAGCATTGATCTATCCGCCGTCGCCATGGTTCGTTCCGCTCTTCACGCCGGTGGCGCGAGCCTCTTCTCCAAGGAACTCCCATGGACACCATCGAGACCCAGGGCATCAGCCTGCCGCGGCTGGGGCTGGGCACCTATCGCATGCAGGGCACCGTCTGCCGCGAGGCGGTCGAGAGCGCGCTTGCGCTCGGCTACCGCCATATCGACACCGCCGAGATGTATGCCAATGAGGATGCGGTCGGGGCGGCGCTTGCCGCCGCCGGCGTGCCGCGCCAGGAATTGCATGTCACGACAAAGGTCTGGCCGGAGAACCTCGCGCCCGATGCGATCCGCCGTGCCTTCGATACCAGCCTGAGGAAGCTCCGCCTCGACTTCGTCGACCTCTATCTGGTCCATTGGCCGGTCAAGGGCATGAATCTTCCGGCCGCACTCGATACGCTGATGGCGCTGAAGGAGCAGGGACGCACCCGCGCGATCGGCGTGGCCAATTTTACGGTGGCCTTGCTCAAACAGGCGGTCGAGGAGATCAAGGCGCCGATCGCCTGCAACCAGATCGAATATCATGTGATGCTGGATCAGAGCGAGGTCATGCGCTACATGGCCGCGCGCGCGATCCCGCTGGTGGCCTATTGCCCGCTCGCGCAGGGCCGCGCCGCTTCCGACGAGACCCTGATCGCCATCGGCAGGAAGCACAACGCGGGCGCGGCGCAGGTCGCGCTGAAATGGCTGTTGGATCAGAAGGGGGTAGCGGCCATTCCGAAGGCTGCGCGCAAAGAGAGCCAGCAGGCCAATCTCGACGCGCTCAAGCTTCAACTGGATGATGAAGACCGCAAGCTCATCGCCGCGCTGCCCAAGGACAGGCGCTTCGTCAATCCCGGCTTTGCGCCGGATTGGGACTGATCAGCCTCTGGCTCGAACAACGCGAGCGCGCGCAAAGGAATGGCCCCGGGTGGGGCCATTCCTGTCTCGGCGCTTGTGATCAGTACTCGTGGCGGTGCTTGATGATCACGGTGCGGTCGTGGTCGCGGTGGAACGGCCGATAGTCGCGATGCCAGTCGCGATGCATGCGGTATTCGGCGCGAGCGCCGCGCCAGTCGTCATGGTGGCCACGCTTGATGACCACGGTCTCCGCGCTGGCGATGGTCGGCGCCGCGATCACGATGGCACCCAGGGCCGCAACAGCAAAACCAAGCTTCGTCATGATGTCCTCCTCCTCAAGCTTCGGTGGACAATAAACTTGGCGTGTGGCCGAACGTTCCGCTGGAACTAACAGCGGAATCCTGAACGTCTGTTCAGGCTCGCGGCGTTGCTACAAATCGACGGTAGCTCGATCCGTTGACGCGCGAGGATCTAACTAATTGCACTTCCGCAAGGCAGGCGTCGGCCTGTCGTTGGCGATGAAGCGGCCGTCGCGAATGGTGTAGCTGCCGTCGGCGCCGCGATTGAAGAGCGAGCGGATGCTGCCGTCCGCCCCCTTAGTGATCCCGTTCTCGCGGGTCTGCTTGTAGTGCGGCATCACGATCGAGAGCACCAGCGTATCACCGTTCTCGATCCGGGCGTCCGTGACCTCGTTGGTATCGGAGGAGTCGAAGTCGCGCCGATAGATCAAGCGTCCGTCTGCTGTGACTTCGTAGGAGATCGTATTGCCCTGGCCTCGTTTCGCCGGCTTCGCGCAGTCGACCGCCCAGGTCCCGAGCAGTCCCCATTCCTGCGCGATCTCAGTAGCCGCCGATCCGGCGGAGGCGGGTGAGCCGAAGCAAAGCAGGAGCAGGGCGACGGGGAGCGGGCGGAACGACATCACGGGATCAGCTCTGAGGGAAGGGAGCATTCCGAACATAAGCTGCTGCGTCAGCCTTGCAACGCCTCCGCCCATCTGCAGGTGAGGTTTCGGTGCGAGGCGATTGCGCGCAATCCCTTGCGCAACCGGAACAGCAGGCGCATGCTCGCCGCAAATAAAAATCATCATCGGGGGAGCCCAAGCATGTCCGCAGTGTCGCGCCGCGAATTCCTCGTGCAGTCGACCGGAGCCGCAGCGGCGGCCGCGTTCGGCGGACCCTCCCATGCAGCAATGGGGCCGTCCGACAAGTTCGATCTCATCATCAAGGGCGGCGACGTCATCGATCCCAGCCAGTCGCTGCGGGGCAAGCGGGACATCGGCATCCGCTGGGGCACGATCGAGGCGATCGAGCCGGAGATCCCGGCGGAACGCGCCCTGAAGACGATCGATGCCGCGGGCCGCCTGGTGATGCCAGGATTGGTCGATCTGCACTGTCACATCTATGCCTATGGTTCGGCGATCGGCATTCCGCCGGATGAGCTGGTGCAATTCCAGGGCACGACCACCGTGGTCTCGGCCGGAGATGCCGGTGTCAACAATCTCGCCGGCCTGCGCCGCTATATTGCGGGGCAGTCGCGGGCCCGGATCTACGCCTTCGTCCACATCGCCAATAACGGGCTGTCGTCGTTTCCGGTCGCCGAGCTCTACAATCTCGACAATGCCCAGGTCGACGCCTGCGCCATGGCGCTGGCCGAGAACCCAGATTTCCTGATCGGCGTCAAGGTGAGGATGTCGGAGAACGTGATCTTCAAGCACGGGCTCGAGCCGTTGAAGCGCGGTATCAAGGCCTGCGAACTGTGCGGCTGGCCGGCGCGGATGATGGTGCATATCGGCGGGGTCGAGACCAAGGAGCTGATGTCCGAGATTCTCGACCTGCTGCGGCCCGGCGACGTGTTGACGCACGCCTATTCTGGTGCGCCGAACATGTCAGGCGTCTTCACCAACATCGTGCAGGACGGCAGACTGCTGCCGGCGGCGCTCGCCGCCAAGCAGCGTGGCGTGCTGTTCGACGTCGGCCATGGCGGCGGCAGCTTCGATTTCACGGTGGCGGAGGTCGCAATTCCCGCCAGCTGTACGCCGGACACGATCTCGTCCGACATTCACGTGTTTTCCGGCAACTCTCCCGGCGTGCCGTTCCTGCCGAACGTGATGGGCAAGTTTCTCGCCATGGGCTTCCCGCTGGAGCAGGTCGTGACGATGGCGACCTCGGCGCCAGCCAAGATCATCAATCGTGCGCCGAAGATCGGCACGCTTCAGATCGGTGCGCCCGGCGATGTCGCGATCATGGACCTGGTGGAGGGGCCGGTGACCTTCGTCGACACCCGCGACAACAAGCGCGACGGGAAGCTGCAACTGAAACCGGTGCAGACCGTGATCAACGGCGTGCCCTTTGGTCGGCCGTACCAGGCACCGTTCTCGGTGCGGTGAACTGGCGCCTGGCGAGGTCGGCCTCACAGATGCGTCTGGGTCCCGGCTCTGCGGTGCGTCGCTTCGCGCCGCGCCGCGTCCGGGACAAGAGATTCGCCGCTAGGTTATTTCGTGCGCCGCGTGTTCGTCACGCCGCCTTCGTGTCCCGGACGCGGTGCAGCACGAAGTGCTGCTCCGCAGAGCCGGGACCTAAATTAGTCGCAGACAGTTCGCAGTCCATTGCAGGCTGGCTAGCCCGCCGCGCTGGTTCGCTCGACATTCGCTGACCGCACCGGCACGCCAAACTCCTGGCGGCAGATCTCGGCGAGGATAGCGATGCCTTCCCTGATCTGCTGGTGCGAGGGGCTGGCGAAGCACAGGCGCAGCCGGCTTCTGGCGTGAGCGGCATCGGTCGACCATTCCGGTCCCGGATTGATCGAGACACCGGCCTTCAGCGCCGCCTGGGCGAGCTTCATCGCATCCACCTGGTCCGGCAGCTTGACCCAGAGGAAGATCCCGCCCTTTGGTGCAGCGAATTCGGCTGCCGTCCCGAACTCGGCATTCAGCGCCTCCATCAGCGTGTCCAGCTTGGCCCGCAAGCCGCGGACGAGCTGCGGCACGTGGCTCTCGAAATGCGTTTTGCAGTACTCCGCGAGCAGCATCTGCTCCAGCGCGCCTGAGCCGGCGTCGGTCTTCAGGGCCAGCATGATCGACATGATCTGCCAGGGCGCCACCACAAAGCCGACCCGCAGCGCTGGCGCGACCGACTTGGAGAACGATCCGATGTGGATCACGCCACCATGCTCGGCCATGGCATGGATCGCCGGCGGGCGGCTCCCGTCCCAGGTGAGATCGGCGTAGCAGTCGTCCTCGAAGATCGGCACGCCATGGTCTTCCGAGAGCCGCAGCAACTCGCGTCGGCGCGCTTCCGGCAACACGGTGCCGGTCGGATTCTGCACGGTCGGGATGGTATAGATATATTTCGGCTTGATGCCGCGCGCCTTGAGATCGGCGAGTGCGGCGGCCAGCGCGTCGATCCGCATCCCGTCCTGGTCGAGCTGGATGCCGACCGCGTTGACGCCGAGCCTGGCGAGCCGGGTCAAGGTACCTTGATAATTGTCCTGCTCGACGATCACGGTGTCGCCGCGCGCAAGCAGCGCCTGGTTGACCAGATCGAGCGCCTGCAGCGAGCCTGAGACCAGCATGATGTCGTCGGCACTGCAGGAGAGGCCGGCATCGCGTCCAAGCTTCCCGGCAAGAAAGTCGCGCAGCGGCCGATAGCCCTGTGGTCCATGGCCGAGCCCGTAGGTCGCAAGCGAGCGGCCTTCGCGCGTGAGAACGGCATCGGCCGCCCGGCGCAGGTCCTCGACCGGGACGCCGTCGGGATCGTTGTTGCCGCCCACGAAGCTGTATTTGGCAAGGCCAGTCCAGCGCGCCACGGGAGCCGGCAGGCCTGCCGGCAGCAGGGGTGAAAAATCGAATGAGGCCATGTGCGGCGCCTCCCTTGTTCTTGTTTGCCGCCGATCCTAAACAAATCCACAACGATTGTCGTGACATGGACGCGTGCCGACTGAGACGCGTTTCGCGCGGCGGAAGAACTGTCGCGGGGTACTGGCGCCGCCCCGGGAACCCGGCTAAAGCACCGGCAAAACCAGTGAGATTGTTGATGGCCGATTCAATCCAGGAAGTTCTGCAGGCGTTCGCCAAGGGCGAACTCGTGGTGGTGACCGATGACGATGATCGCGAGGGCGAGGGCGATCTGATCGTTGCGGCCTCGCTTTGCACGGCGGAGAAGATGGCCTTCATCATCCGCCACACGTCCGGCATCGTCTGCGCGCCGATCACGAGCGAGGATGCGCGCAGGCTGCGCCTCGATCCGATGGTGGCGTACAACGATTCCAATCATACGACCGCCTTTACCGTGTCGATCGACTACAAGCCGGATGGTGGTACCGGCATCTCGGCTGAGGAGCGGGCGTCCTGCTGCCGGGCGCTGGCCAATCCCAACGCCGGCGCCAACGATTTCGCGCGGCCGGGGCATATCTTTCCGCTGATCGCGCGCGACGGCGGCGTGCTGCTGCGTTCCGGCCATACCGAGGCCGCCGTCGATCTCTGCAAGCTCTCCGGACTGCCGCCGGTCGGCGTCATCTCCGAGCTGATGAATGACGACGGCACCGTGATGAAGGGCGATCAGGTCACCCGCTTTGCTGCCGCCAACAACCTCAAGCACGTCACCATCGCCGATCTGATTGCCTATCGACAGGCGCGCGAGAAGCTGATCGAGCGGGTTTCGACCTTCACCACCGACAGCCCGATTGGTCCCTTGCAGGGCTATGCCTACCGCTCTCCCTTCGATCCGATCATGCACGCGGCTTTCGTGTATAACGGGATCGGTGATGGCAAGAACGTGCTGACGCGGCTGCACAAGCCGAACATCGTCAAGGACCTCATCACCGGACCGCAACGGGTGCAAGCGGTGCTTCAGCACTTCAAGAAGGCCGGGCGGGGCGTGCTGGTGTATTTGCGCGATGGTGCGGCGGGTGTTCCGGTCGAACCGATGGGCGAACAGCAGACGGCCGAGGCCGATCGCCATCGGCAATGGCGCGAAGTCGGTGTCGGCGCGCAGATTCTGCGCGATCTCGGCATTACCTCGATCCGGAACCTCACCTCCTCGGTGCATGACTACAAAGGCCTGTCGGGGTTTGGCATCGAGATCGTCGCCAACGAACGCCTTGAAGGCTGAAACCCGACGATTTAACTTCCATAGCAGCCAAGATACGCAGTCAGGACGCGAAAGGATTTTTCATGAGCGTGCGCCCTCAGGCGAAGGACAAGCCGTCCCAGGCAAGCTTCCAGTGGGATGATCCGTTCTTGCTGGACGATCAGCTCACCGAAGACGAGCGCATGGTCCGTGACACCGCGCGCGCTTATGCGCAGGACAAGCTCCTGCCGCGCATTACCAAAGCCTATCTTGAAGAGAAGACCGATCGCGAGATCTTCAACGAGATGGGCGAGCTCGGTCTGATCGGCATTACCCTGCCGGAGGAATATGGCTGCGCCAATGCGAGCTATGTCGCCTACGGGCTTGTCGCGCGCGAGATCGAACGGGTCGATTCCGGCTATCGCTCGATGAACTCGGTGCAGTCGTCGCTGGTCATGTATCCGATCTATGCCTATGGCGACGAGAACCAGCGCAAGACATACCTCCCGAAGCTCGCGAGCGGCGAATGGGTCGGCTGTTTCGGCCTGACCGAGCCGGATGCTGGTTCCGACCCCGGCGGCATGAAGACGCGGGCCGAGAAGGTCGCCGACGGCTATCGCCTGACCGGCAGCAAGATGTGGATCTCGAACGCGCCGATTGCCGACGTGTTCGTGGTCTGGGCCAAATCGGCCGCGCATGACGACCAGATCCGCGGCTTCATTCTCGAAAAGGGCATGAAGGGCCTCTCGGCCCCGAAGATCGGTGGCAAGCTGTCGCTGCGTGCGTCGATCACCGGCGAGATCGTGATGGACGGCGTGGTCGTGCCGGAGAGCGCGCTGCTGCCGAACGTCTCCGGGCTGAAGGGGCCGTTCGGCTGCCTCAACCGCGCCCGTTACGGCATCTCCTGGGGCGTGCTCGGTGCGGCGGAGGACTGCATGCAGCGTGCCCGGCAATATACGCTGGACCGCAAGCAGTTCGGCCGGCCACTCGCCGCCACCCAGCTGGTGCAGAAGAAGCTTGCGGATATGGAGACCGAGATCGCGCTGGGTCTGCAGGCGTCACTGCGCGTCGGCCGGCTGATGGATGAAGGCAAAATGGCGCCGGAGATGATCTCGATCGTCAAGCGCAACAATTGCGGCAAGGCGCTGGACATTGCCCGCGTGGCGCGTGACATGCACGGCGGCAACGGCATCCAGATCGAGTATCACGTGATGCGCCACACCGCGAACCTCGAGACGGTGAACACCTACGAGGGCACCCACGACGTGCACGCGCTGATCCTGGGCCGCGCCATCACCGGCATCCAGGCGTTCGGTTGAGCATTGCCGGCACGTCACTGCCGTCACTATCTTTGTTCGTCCCCCCATTCCGGGACGCGCGTACCACCGTTGCTGTCATCGCCCGCGTAGGCGGGCGATCCAGTAAACACCGGCATCTCGGGGTCTCATCGGCGCCCCGGCGTACTGGATACCCCGCCTACGCGGGGTATGACGGCGGAGAATGAGGCGCCGACTTGCCCGTTTCGTAGACCTGCCCGTTGCGTAGAAGAGGCATCCATGGCCGAGGACGACGTTCCATTCAACCGCAACTTTCCGCTCAAGCCCGGCGTGGTGGAAGAGGTTCGGCCCGGCATTCGTCGCGTCCTCTGCAACAATCCGAGCCCGTTCACCTTCACCGGCACGGTCAGCTACATTGTCGGCCGCGGCAAAGTCGCGATCATCGATCCCGGCCCGGACAATGAGGCGCATGCGGCGGCGCTGCTGGATGCCGTCCGCGGCGAGACCGTCACGCACATTTTCGTCACCCACACCCATCGCGACCATTCGCCGAATACCGGCCGGCTGAAAGCGGCGACCGGTGCGACGGTGTACGCCGAGGGGGCGCATCGTGCCTCGCGACCGCGTTACGAAAGCGAGAAGCACAGCCCGGAGTCCGGCGCCGACCGTGAGTTCAACCCGGATGTCAGGGTAGGGGAGGGCGATGTCGTCGAAGGCGACGGCTGGCGGCTGGAAGCCGTCACGACGCCCGGCCACACCGCCAATCATCTCGCTTTCGCCTGGCCCGAGCAGAGCGCTAGCTTCGTCGGCGATCATGTGATGGGCTGGTCGACCTCGATCGTGGCGCCGCCGGATGGCTCGATGGTCGACTACATGGCCTCGCTGGAACGGCTCGCAGGCCGGCCGGAGCAGCTCTATCTCTCAGGTCACGGCCCTGAAATCCCCGAAGGCCCGCGCTACGTCCGTTTCCTGATCCGGCACCGCCAGGCGCGCGAGGCTTCGATCCTGCATCGGCTCAGCAAGGGCGAGGCCGACATCCCGACCATCGTGCGCGCCAGCTATATCGGCATCGATCCGCGCCTGACGACGGCAGCCGGCTATTCGGTGCTGGCGCATCTGGAAGACCTCGTCGCCCGCGGCGTGGTCGCGACCGACGGCGATCCGGTGATCGGCGGGACCTATCGGCTGACGAACGATTAGCTCGTCATTTTCTCACCGTCTTCGCCGGCAGCTTGGCCGGTGGAGGCGGGACGACCTTCTTCACCGGCTTCTGCGCCTCGGTTTCGCCAGCCGTGCTGAGGTCTTCGATGAATTTGGTCACGCGCGAGGCATTGCTGCCGAGGTCGGAATCGAAATAGCCCGAATAGCGCGAGGCTGAGCGGATATCGACCTGGGAATCCTCGCCGTCCGGCTTAACGCGGATCGAGATGTCCTCGCGAAAGCCCATGATCGGCGTCCGCGCCACCGCCTCGATGCGACCCTCGCGGCGTGGCGGCTGCGGTGCCCGCTCGTCGACGACGAACCATTTGCGCCGGTTGACCAGCTTCAGCGCGAGGGCATAGGCGCGGTCAGGCGGCAGTTCGAGCTGCACGGGCTCGATGTCGGGATAAAACTTCTGCTGCTTCTCCCACGCGGTCAGCCCGGCGTAGACCGCTGGATTGGTGTCGTCGCCGGTGCGCAGCGGCGCCAGCGCCTCGAATGTCGGCGGCTCGATCAGATTGGTGGTGATGTCGTAGATCTTCGGCAGCTTGCGATATTGCAGGAGGAGGTAGGCGGGATAGGCAAGCAGGACCGCATCGATCAGGAAGGCGAACAGGATGCGGCCCATGCCGCGGCTGCCGTTCTGCCAGATCGCGACGAAGGCGGCGAGCCCGACCAGGATCGAGAGCACGGCCAGGCCCAGCGCGCCGAAGAAGGTCGCCAGCGCCGGCTTCATCTCGAGGAAGTCGAAGCGAACGATCAGGACCGAAACCAGCACAGCCACCACCGAGAACACCGCAAGATTGCGGGTCCAGGTCGCCAGGCTGGAGACGGGCTCCGACAGATAGGGAGCATGAAATCTGCGGGCCATCGGAACCGCCGCTTTGGGGGCCATGCCGGCCGCATCGGCCGCCAATTCATCCGTGTGAGACCACGTGGATGCGGTAAATTCAAGGGCCTTGGATTCAAAGAGGCTTTCCTGGGAGGGGTGGCGCGAGACGGTTGATCGATACCGGGTTCAGGCGCGGTCGGCGGTATCGGTTCTCAGGGCGGTGAGCATCATCAGGATGGTGGCGGCTGAGAACACTGCGCCGGTCGCAAACGTCGCCTGCGGGCCGAAGGCGTGCCACAGCCATCCCGCGAGCAGGCTTGCCACCAGCAGCGCGCCGCCGGTGATGAGATTGAAGATCCCGAACGCGGTGCCGCGCAGATCGAGCGGTGCGGTGTCGGCGACCAGCGCCGAAAGCAGGCCCTGCGTCAGGCCGAGATAAAGGCCCCAGAGCGCGACCCCGACGGCTGTGCCGGTCAGGCCGGGCGCGAAGGCCAATATGAGGTCGGCCGCGGCGAGCACGATCAGCCCGCAGATCAGCAGGTTGGTGCGGCCAATCCGGTCGGAGAGCACGCCGGCCGGCATCGCAACCGCCGCGTAGACCAGGTTCATCAGCACGTAGACCAGCGGGATCAGAGAGAGCGGCAAGCCGTCGGCCTGCGCCTTCAGCACCAGGAACGCCTCGCTGAAGCGGGCCAGTGCGAACACGCCGCCGATCGCGACGACGATCCAATAGGCGCGCGACAGCCGCCGCAACTCCTGACGATGGATCGGCCAGCCGCGTTGCTGCTGTTGCGCATTCGCGGCCGGTTCACGCACGCCGATGAGGATTAATGCTACCGCGAGTGCGGCCGGCACCACCGACCACCAGAACACGGCGCGGAAGTTGTCGGCATACAGCGCCATCAGGGCGACCGCGAGCAGGGGGCCGGCAACCGCGCCGGCCGTATCCAGCGCCTGGCGCAAGCCGTAGCTCGCGCCGCGGATGCCTGGCGGTGTGATGTCGGCGATCAGCGCGTCGCGCGGAGCCTCGCGGATGCCCTTGCCGATGCGGTCAACGATCCGCGCCGCCAGCACCTGCCAGGCCGTGCTGGCCAGCGGAAACACCGGCTTGGTCGCGGCCGCGAGTCCATAGCCGAGTCCGACCAGCAGCTTGCGCTTGCCGATCCGGTCCGACAGCACGCCGGAGAACACTTTGGTAATCGCCGCGGTCGCCTCCGCCACGCCCTCGATCAGGCCGATGATCACGGTGCTCGCACCCATGGCCGTGGCGAGAAACACCGGCAGCAGCCCGTGGATCAGCTCGGAGGAGATGTCCATCAGCAGCGATACCATGCCGAGCGTCAGGACTGTTGTCGGTATGTCGCGCCACGTCGCGGTGGTTTGTTGTGATTGCGTCGCCATTGATCAGAGGCTATCAGCGGCCGGCCCAGGCGGTTTTGCGCCATCTCAAGCCCATCGCAGTCGCCTCAACGCAAATGGCCTCCCATCGCATGTCGCGAGGGAGGCCACATACTCCAAGCCCGAAGGGGCAGTCGGCTTAATGTGTCGCCAGCGGGCAGGCGCTATCGGAGAGCTTGCCGAACGCCTCTTCGCCCGACATGGTCTGCACCAGCTTGTAATAGTCCCACGGATATTTGGACTCCTCCGGCTTCTTGACCTGCATGATGTACATCTCGTGCTCCATCAGGCCATCAGCGCGGATCTTGCCGTTGTCCGTGAACATGTCGTCGATCTTGGTCTTGCGCAGCTGATCCATCACCTTGTCGGAATCGGTGGTGCCTGCCGCCTTCACTGCATTGAGATAGGTCATGGTGGCGGAGTAATAGGCCGCCTGGTTCATGGTGGGCTCACGCTTGGTCTTCTCGTAATAGCGCTTGGCAAACGCCCGGGTCTTATCGTTGAGATCCCAGTACCAGCCGGTGGTGAGATAGAGCCCCTGTGCCGTCTTCAGTCCGAGGCTGTGGATGTCGCTGATGAAGGCGAGCAATGCGGCGGGCTTCATTGAATTGGCGATGCCGAACTCGTCGGCCGCCTTGATCGAGTTGGTGAAGTCGTTGCCCGCGTTGGCGAGGCCCAGCACCTGCGCGCCGGAGTTCTGCGCCTGCAGCAGATAGCTCGAGAAGTCCGAGGTCGACAGCGGCACGCGCACCTCGCCGACGACCTGGCCGCCATTGGCTTCGACCACCTTTGAGGCGGCGTCCTTCAGTTGGTAGCCGAAGGCGTAGTCGGCAGTGAGGAAGAACCATTTCTTGCCGCCCTGCTTCACCATGGTCTTGGCGGTTCCGTTCGCGAGCGAGGTCGTGTCATAGGCGTAGTGGACGGTGTAGGGCGTGCAGTCCTTCCCGGTCAGCGAAGCGCCCGCCGCGCCGATCGCGATGAACGGGATTTTCTTCTCCTTGGCGACGTTGGCCATTGCCAGGCTGACACCGGTGTTGGACCCGCCAAGGATCATGGTGACACCGTCTCGATCGGCCCATTCGCGGAACTTCTGTGCCCCGATGTCGGGCTTGTTCTGATGGTCGGTCTCCATGAACTGGATCTGGTTGCCGAGCACGCTGCCGCCGAAATCCTCGATCGCCATCTTGGCGGCCTCGACCCCGCCGGGGCCAATGACGTCGGCATAAAGACCGGACATGTCGTCGATGTCGCCGATGACGACCTTGTTGCCGGCGGCATGCGCGGCGGTTGCCGCGAGCGAGGCGCTCACGAGCCATGGAACAATACGCGTAAATTGGAACATGATGGGCGTTTCCCTGTGTCTTGTTTTGAATTGCCGCGACGTTAGGAACCCGCAGGCCGCCCTCCAATACGTCTTTCGTCGGGTCGACCGAAGGTTCCAGGCTCGCTGCCGCGCAAATCGGCGTGCCAAAACGAAAAGCGGCCCCTGCCAGGTCGGGCAGAGGCCGCATGGATCGATCACCCAAGTTGTCGGATCAGGCCGCCGCGTTCGGGAAGCGATAGGCCTTGAACTGCTCGCGCAACGCCGTTTTCAGGATCTTGCCGGTCGCCGTATGCGGGATGCCGTCGACGAAGGCGACGTCGTCAGGCATCCACCATTTTGCGATCTTGCCGTCCATGTACTTCAGGATGTCCTCGCGCGTGGCCTCCTGGCCCTGCTTGAGCTGAATGATGAGCAGCGGCCGCTCGTCCCATTTCGGATGCCACACGCCGATCACCGCGGCTTCCGCCACCGCGGGATGGCCGACTGCCAGATTCTCCAATTCGATCGAAGAGATCCATTCGCCGCCGGACTTGATCACGTCCTTGGAGCGGTCGGTGATGCGCATATAGCCGTGCGGGTCGACGGTGGCGACATCGCCGGTGTCGAAAAAGCCCTCATCATCGAGGATGTTGTTGTCAACGTGGTAATAGGCCTTTGCGACCGCCGGGCCCGAGACTTTGAGCCTGCCGAATGTCTTGCCGTCCCAGGGCAGCTCTTTTCCGGCATCGTCGGTGATCTTCATCTCGACGCCGAAGGGCGGATAGCCTTGCGTCTGCAGCACGTCGAGACGGGCGTCGCCGTCGGTGCCGAGGAATGGCGGCTTCAGGGTGGCGAGCGTGCCGATCGGGCTCATCTCGGTCATGCCCCACGCATGGCGCACGCCGATGCCCATGTTGAGGAAGGTCTCGATCATCGAGCGCGGCATCGCCGAGCCGCCGCACACCACCATCTTTAGATGCGGCAGCTTCAGGTTATGCGCCTGCATGTGTTGCAGCAGCATCAGCCACACCGTCGGCACGCCGGCCGTGTAGGTCACCTTCTCGGTGTCGAGCAGTTCATAGACCGACGCGCCGTCAAGCTTCGGCCCGGGCATCACCATCTTGGTGCCCATCGACGGCGCGGAGAAGGCGATGCCCCAGCTGTTGGCATGGAACAAGGGAACCACCGGCAGCATTGTATCTGCGGCCGAAGTGCCGAGCGAATCCCTGTTATTGGCCATCAACGCATGCAGCACGTTGGACCGATGCGAATACAACACGCCTTTTGGGTCACCCGTGGTGCCGGATGTGTAGCACATCGCGGCCGCGGTGTTCTCGTCGAACGTTTGCCAGGCGAAATCGCCGTCGGCTTGCGTGAGCCACTCTTCATAGGCGATCGCGTTCTTCAGCGCGGTCTGCGGCATATGGGCCGCATCGGTCAGCACGACGTAGCGTTCCACGCTCGTCAGTTTGTCGGCGATCTTTTCCAGGACCGGCACGAAGGTCAGATCGGTCATCACGACGCGATCCTGCGCATGGTTGATGATCCAGGCGATCTGATCCGGGAACAGGCGCGGATTGACGGTGTGGCAGATCGCGCCGATGCCCATGATGCCGTACCAGGCCTCGAGGTGGCGCGCCGTATTCCAGGCGATGGTGGCGATGCGATCACCGAGCTTGATGCCGTCGCGCGTCAGCATCTGTGACACCTTGAGGGCTCGGTCGTGGATTTGCCGGTAAGTCGTGCGAACGATCGGACCTTCGACCGACCGCGTCACCACTTCCTGCGCGCCATGGATCGTGGCCGCGTGCTCGATGATCCGGTGACAGAGCAGGGGCCAGTCTTGCATCAAACCAAGCATCAGGTCGTTCCTCCGGACGGTATTCGCTTGTTGCAGCGAGGTATTTTGAAAGGTTCCTACGATTTTAGCGTGGGCCGCGCCAGCCGCAACTGGACTGTGGTTACCGCCGTAGCCCTTAGCGTGCTTTCAGTGCTCGCCATGTCCGACCCTGCTGCTGCGCGATCGCACCACGGCGGCCGTCATGCCGCGGCCGAGCCGGCGAAGACCCGCGAATCGATTGCAGCTGCGCCGGTGCCATTGCCCCAGCCGCGCCCAGCAGAGGCGCCGGCGCGGGCTTCCGCTGCGAGCGGAAAGGGCAAGGACGAGGCTGGTAAGAGCGAAGGCAAGGATGAGGACAAGACCGAGGCGGCCGGGCCACCGCCGCCGTCGGCCTGTCGGCTGGCGCTGACTGAGGATGTCGCGATCGCGCCGTCGGTCCCGCCGATCCACGGACCGGGCGAGTGCGGCGGCGACGATCTGGTGCGGCTCGAGGCCGTCGTGCTGCCGGACAAGAAGCGCGTGACGCTCACGCCCGCAGCAACAATGCGCTGCACGATGGCCACCGAAATTGCGAACTGGGTCCGCAGCGACGTTGTGCCGGAAGTGGCGAAGCTCGGCAGCGCAATTACCGCGCTGGACAATTTCGATTCCTATGAGTGCCGCGGCCGCAACGGCAAGACCGGCGCGCCGCTGTCCGAACACGGCCGCGCCAACGCGATCGACGTGCACGGCTTCAAGCTCGCCGACGGCCGCATGATCGAGCTGACCGACCGGACCCAGCCGCGGGAGGTGCGCGAGAGCCTGCTGCATTCGGCCTGCACGCGTTTCACCACGGTGCTCGGTCCGGACTCCGACGGGTACCATGAGGACCACATCCATCTCGACCTGCTGCAGCGCCATAACAACTACCGGATCTGCCAGTGGGACGTGCTCGATCCGATGCCGAAGGTCGCGCCGCTGTTGCCGGCCGAGCGGCCCGAGGAGGCGCCGCCGCGCGCGGTCGCGGAGGCCGGCCAGGGCGGGAACGGCGCTAAGGCCAAGGTCGACGATCAGACCAAAAGCGACAAGGCCGACGCAGCAAACGGCAAGGCGAAGGCCGAGAGCGGTCGGACCGGGCAGGACAGGGCTCAGGCTCAAGACCAAAAGCCGGTGCATGACGCAGCTCAGGGACCGCAACCCGCTCCCGACGCTGGTGCGGAGAAAGCTGCCCCTCGGTCGAAGCCCGCACCGGCCGCCTCCTCAGCCGAGCTGGCCACCGGCAGCGCGGATGGGAATGACAAGTCGCCGAACAAGCCTTCGGCCGGTTCGCGCAGCAAGGCGGCTGCCGATCCGGAGCGTCAGGAGAAGGCCTCGCCCGATCACGCCTCCGAAAGGGCCTCGGCGGAAAAGGTCGACCAGGGAAAGACGCCGCGTCGAAAACTGGCCGCGGAGCGGTCCACACCGCGCAAGCACCGGCACCGCGCGCGGATGTGGAATCCGTTCGCGTCGTTCTTTTGATCTCACGCGCGGAAAGTGGCCGCCTCCGACAGCCTCAAGCGAGGCGCCCGGGGCAGCTCGCGCACCCGGAAATAAGAAAGCGCCGGAAAACCGGCGCTTTCACAAAAGGATGGCGTACGCGTTTCTGTGATTTGATCCGGATTGGGCCGGCGCGGTCGCGCCGCTTACTGCATCGCGACCGTGTTGCCGCCAGAGCCCTGCAGCGCCATCTGCGAGTTGAACGGCGAGTCGCCCTTGTGCGGTTCCAGCACCACCACGATGGTGCCGACCTTGACGCGGTTGTAGAGGTCGATCGCGTCCTCGTTGGTCAGGCGGATGCAGCCCGAGGAGATAGAGGCGCCGATATATTCCGGCTGATTGGTGCCGTGGATGCGGAATAGCGTATCTTTGCCGTTGGCATAGAGATACATCGCGCGCGAACCCATCGGATTGTCCGGTCCGGGCGGCACATAGGTCGGCACGCCGAGCCGCTGGATTTCGCCCGAGGTCGGGTGCCAGGCCGGCCACTCGGTCATGGCGCCGACCTTGGCGATGCCCGACCAGGCCATGGCCTCTTCGCCCACGGTGATGCCGTAACGGATCGCCTTGCCGCTATCGAGCACGTAATAGAGGTAGTGGTTGTCGGAATCGACAACGATCGAGCCGGGCGCTTCCTTGCGATGATAATCGACGATGGCGCGGCGGAACGGTTCCGCGACCGGTACGTTGGTGTAGCGGATCTTCGCCAGCAGTTCCTTGTCGTGTGGCTTGAAGGCCTGCGCATTGGTCGCCTCATAGGTGGTGGCCTGCATGCAGCCCGACAGCATCAGGCCCGCGGCCAGAAGTCCAAGTTTCACCTTCAGCGACATGGCAAATTTCCAGTTAAAGCTTGGGTTGCGCAAGCCTGGGCGCGGCAGCCCCAACGCGACGATTCCGTTGCGGATCATTATCGACAAAACGGGTCACAATTCCAGCGTCGCCAGGCCGGCTCGGCGCTGCAGCGCGGTGGTTGTTGCTTTTTTGCCGCAAGATTTCGCGGAACAGCGGTGCGCATTGTGCCATTCTGGACACTGTCGTTCACAGCTCGGGCGACCGAAGCCTCAAAAGCCGCGGTCGGAGTTGCGCGGAAGCCGTGGACCGGACCGGAAAGCTGCGTCACAAGGCTGCAGCGAGAATCGCGTTAAAGCCTTAAAATCTTGTTCCTTTCGGAGACCTGGATGTTCTCGGTGTTTGTTCCCGGCGAATCGGCGCTGAAGAAGGCGGCCATTCAAGACCTCCAGGCGCTGCCGGACAGCGCGGTCTGGATCGACCTGGTCAATCCGACCGCGGCCGAGGACAAGGCGGTCGAGAAGCTTGCCCGTGTCGCGGTGCCCACGCGGGAGGACATGCAGGAGATCGAGATCTCCAGCCGGCTCTATATCGAGAACGGCGCCCGCTACATGACCGCGACCCTGATGTGCCATTCGGACACCGACATGCCGCGGACCACGGCGGTGACCTTCATCCTGTCGGACCACCGTCTGGTCACCGTCCGCTACGACCAGCCGAAGCCGTTCACCGTGGTGGAAGCCAAGCTCGCCCGGGCCTGCCCGTCCGGCATCACCGGCGAGATGATCCTGATGGAACTGCTCGATGCGGTGATCGACCGCTGCGCCGACATTCTGGAGCGGGTCGGGGCCGACATCGACCAGGTCTCCCACGACATCTTCGAACCGCATACCGAGCGGCACGGCCACGCCAAGCAATATTCGCAGATCCTGATCGCGATCGGCCGCAAGGGCGACCTGACCTCGAAAGTGCGCGAGAGCCTGGTCTCGATCGGGCGCATCGTCACCTTCCTTTCGGCCGTCGTCGAGGGCGTCAAATGGTCGAAGGACATGCGCGAGCAACTCAAGACCATGCAGCGCGACGTGGCCTCGCTGACGGACCATGCCTCCTATCTTGCGGGCAAGATCACCTTCGTGCTCGACGCCATGCTCGGCGTCGTCAATCTCGAGCAGAACAACATCATCAAGCTGTTCTCGGTCATGGCGGTGGTGCTGATGCCGCCAACCCTGATCGCTTCGATCTACGGCATGAACTTCAAGGTGATGCCGGAGCTCGAATGGGTCCACGGCTATCCGATGGCGCTGATCATGATGCTGTTCGCCGCGATCGTGCCTTACTACCTCTTCAAGATCAAAAAGTGGCTGTAGTTGAACTAACGCCACGGCCAACATAGGATCGACGTGCCCTGCGTCATCGCGCCGATCGTTGCCGGATCCGCCTTATTCACGCCTGTTTTTCGCAACTAAGATTCACATCGGTTCACGCAGCACCTGATGCGCGCATGCAACGATCTGCATACGCGTTCTGACATTCGCCATGAATTGGTCGGTGATCCTTCGCGCCAACATTCGCAAACCTGCCTTACAGATGGACTACAAGAGTTGGCGTCGGACCACCGGCATACCTGCAATGGCCTACTCGAATGCAAGTCGGCTGCAAAGCCGCCGCAATTCCTCAGGTAAAATTTGAGCGGTGCGCTGAACGTTTGAAAGAAACTTCTCTGCGATAAGGCTAGCATGAGCACGGCGACGACGACGCAAAGCGCGTCACCTCTGGCGCCCCGCTCAGGAGCACAAAGGCGCGTTCACCGCGCCTTAGCCAAGAGGCAGCAATGGTTGAGAAACGCATAACGGCATCGGATAACGTGGTCGAGCTCGCGGCCTATCAGCGCGGCCGTGCCGGAGCGTTTGCTGCCTATGCGCTGTCGCCCAACACCTGCCGATTTTGCGGCGCCGAACTGGAGGAAGGCGAGCGCGAGGAGGAGTGTTCCTCCGCGCTCAATGTCGAGACCGCGCGTCTGCGCTGGCGCGCCGCGCAGATCCTGCGCGGGCTGGTCTGCGAGGCATAAGTTTCGCCCGTTATCTGTGGCGCCACGACAACGGGCGCTCGCCGGTCGCCGCCCGTTAAGCCGGCCACGCCGTTAACGGCGGTCCATCTGGCGAACGATTTGGGCGGTCGCCACCACCACTTCCCTGATTTGGCCGTTATCCGCAAACGGCGCCAGCCGCGCCTCGACATCAGCCAGCATCGTGCCGACCTTGTCGCCGAGCAGGGCGGGAGACGATGACGAATAGGTGAGCACGCGCCGGGCGAGGTCGCCGACACTGATCATGTGGCTCGCCTCCACCTTGATCGTTTCAGCCTCGCGAAACCGGCTGCCGTCGAGAAAGGCCGCAAGTTCGCGATGAAGGCGTGCCGATCGTCCGCCCAGCGGTATCGGCCCGTCCTGCGCCCACGCGACCCGCGCCGCGTTGTGGATGTCGAGCCACGGGTTACGGCCGTCCGCAACCGAGGCTGAAGTGCAGATCAGGATGGCACCATCGGGCGCCAGCAGGCGCTCCAGCGCGCTCAGCGTCGCCGTGCGCTCCATCCAATGCAGCGCACGGCCGATCGTGACCACCTCGAACTGGCCGATGTCGGCGGGCAGATCTTCGGCCTTGCCATCGATCAGCATCACGGCATGGCCAGCTGCCGCCGCTGCCTCGCGTGCCGCTGCCAGCATCGCGGGCTCTGGATCGACGCCGACCACGCATCCGACATGGGGCGCGAATCCCAGCGCCAGCAGGCCGGGACCGGTGCCGAGATCGATCAGCGATTGTTGCGTCGAGAGCCTCAGTTGCTGGGCGACGCGCTGGAAGAATGCAGCGGGGTAGGGCGGACGCAGCCGCTCGTAGAGTGCGGCAGTGGTCGCAAAGCGTCCCATGCAGCCGTTCATCCATCGTTCAAGCTGAGCGGAGGATAGGACTCGCCCGAGAGCTGCGCGAGTCGGCGCCGATCACGTTTCGGAGTCCTGCATCACCTGCCGAGGTTCGGAGCAGAGCAGGGAACCATTGTACGTGATCGTAGTTCTTGTCGCGGGCTGGGATACCACATTGGAGAATACACTTGGACAAGAAGATCGCCGGACTTTTG
The DNA here is from genome assembly GCF_000239815.1 of Bradyrhizobium sp. STM 3843. Classification (GTDB taxonomy): domain Bacteria; phylum Pseudomonadota; class Alphaproteobacteria; order Rhizobiales; family Xanthobacteraceae; genus Bradyrhizobium. The sequence continues at coordinate 71,302 of NZ_CAFK01000253.1, forward strand.
GGTGCCGCGGCTGCGCTCGGCACGTTCACGTCATCTCAGGCTGCACCGGTGCAGGTGCCGGCCGACGCGTTGCGCGCAAACTCCTATGCCGATCTGCTGGAGCCGATCCCGAATGCCGGCGTCATCCTGCAGGCGATGGACCGCGAGCAGGGCGCTGAGCCATCCGACGCTCAGGTCGTGCAGGTGCGCTACCATCACCACCACCATCATCATCACTGGCACCGCCCGGTGATCGTGGTGAGGCCGCATCGGCACCACCATCACCATCACCATCATCACCACCACCATTTCCGCCGGTATTGATACGGAGAGGTTGCGTGGCGGCTCCGGAGCCTCAGCTCCAGAGCCGCTTTGTTTTGGGCGCCCACCTGCAAAACGCCTCTAACAGGGCGCTCCGCGGGAGAGGCTCATCGCTGCGGGCGGTGGGCAGGCTGACTGTCACACATGCTGGCCGCCGTTGATATGGATCTCGGCGCCGTTCACGTAAGAGCTGGTGTCGGTGCACAGCACGTAGACGATCTTCGCCACCTCGTCCGGGGTGCCAAGCCGATGCATCGGGATCTGCTCGGCGACGATCTTCTCGGTGCCCGGCGACAGGATCGAGGTGTCGATCTCACCCGGCGCGATCGAGTTGACGCGCACGCCGACCCGGCCGAAATCGGAAGCCATCTCACGCGTCAGGGCGGCGAGTGCCGCCTTCGAGGTCGCATAGGCGGCGCCCGCGAAGGGGTGCACCCGCGAGCCGGCGATCGAGGTCACGTTGACAACCGAGCCCTTCACCGCCTTCAATTCCTCGATCAACCCGCGCGCCATCATGATCGGCGCGAAGAAGTTGACGCGGAAGACGTGATTCCAGGTTTCGAGATCGGTGTCGACAGTGCCGAGCCGTGAGCCGCCGGGCCCCTTCGGCGAAATCGCGGCGTTGTTGACCAGCGCATGCAGCGCGTTGCCGTCGAGCCTGCGCTTGATCTCGTCGATCGCGCGAAGCGTGTCCTCTGGATTGGCGAGGTCGACCTGGATGTGATCCTCAGGCCCGCCGTCCCAGGGGCATTCCTCGGGAAACGGGTGCCGCGAGCAGGTGATGACGCGCCAGCCTGCCGACGAGAAGCGGATCACGGTGGCGTGGCCGATGCCGCGGCTCGCACCGGTAAGGATCATCGTGCGCCGCGGCTGGTTGGATGAGGTCGGCATGAACTGGTCTCTCACTGACAGGCTTATCACGGCCGTTGCGGCATTGGGTCGTCATTCCGGGGCGATGCGCAGCATCGAAACGGAATCTCGTGATTCCCAGATGCGCAATTGCGCATCGGTGGTCTGGTCCTCCGCGCAAAATGGCAGAGCCATCTTGTCGCGCGACCATCCCGGGATGACGAGACTTACGGATACATCCTCACCTTCGTCCATCCATCGGCCGGCGTCTCGCGGCGGAATTCAACCCGATCATGCAGGCGGAACGGGCGGTCGTGCCAGAACTCCATACGCAGCGGCGTGATGCGCCAGCCGCTCCAGCCAGGCGGGCGCGGCACTTCGCCGATGATGTATTGGGTGGCGACCTTGGCGATTGCCTGCTCGAAGGCGAAGCGGCTCTCCAACGGCTCCGACTGCTTGCTCGCCCAAGCCCCGAGCTGGGCCTGTTTCGGACGGGTGGCGAAATAGGCATCGGCCTCCGCGTCCGTCACCGGTGTCACGGGGCCGCGGATCCGCACCTGCCGGCGCAAAGACTTCCAATGAAAGAGTAAGGCCGCCTTAGGATTTGTGGCGAGTTCGCGGCCTTTCTGGCTCGCTTTATGACTGTAGAACACGAAGCCGGCTGCGTCATAGCCCTTCATCAGCACCATGCGCACATCGGGCAGGCCCGTGTCGTCCACCGTGGCCAGCGCCATCGCGTTCGGATCGTTCGGCTCGCTCTTGGCGGCTTCCGCAAACCACTCGGCAAACAGCGCAAACGGTTCTCCGGCCTGAGTGAAATCGGGCGAGTGACCTGATGTTAAGGTTGTCTGGTGTTTGATGGTCGTGGGGTCGGTCATGGAGGGGAGTCCGAGTTTTGCGTTCACCCGCGGCCAAGAGCGCGCAGTGCCGGTCTGTTCCGGCCCTATATAGGGCATCGGTACGCTTTGGCCTATCGGCGATCGGCTCCGCCGGCACCGCGCTTACACTGATTCTGATCGGGCTCACCGGCGGGGGCTGCGCCATGTCGCGTTCCGGCTCGGAGAGCGCGTTCGCCAAGATGCAGGAGGCCGAAGTCACGGGATCGCTCAGGGGTCCGGTCGCCGCCGAGCCGACCGAAGCCGACCTGGCGTTCGCCCGCAATGCCGCCTCCGACGTGCTGACCAAGGGGGACAAGGATTCCAGCCAACCGTGGCACAATCCCCAGACTGGAGCCCGCGGCTCGGTGACGCCGATCGCCAAGATCTACACCGGCGACGCCGGCAAGACCTGCCGCGATTTCCTCGCCAGCTATGTGAATGGTAAGACCGAGCGCTGGCTGCAGGGGTCCGCCTGTCGCATCGAACGCGGCCGGTGGGCCATTCACAGCCTCAAACCTTGGCAGCAGGGTTAGTTCATCCGCGGGAACCCGTTGTAAAAATACAACGGACTCCCCAGATGAAATGCAAAGCGGGCGGGGAGCCCATAGGTTAGTATCTGATTTTCGTAAGGAGACGTGACGGATGCGCGACCCCTATGAGGTCTTGGGGGTGCCGCGGAGCGCTAGCGCTGCGGCCATCAAGAGCGCTTATCGCAAGCTCGCCAAGAAGCACCATCCCGACAGCAACAAGAACGATCCGAAAGCGTCGGCCAAGTTTGCCGAGATCAACACCGCCAACGAGATCCTCGGGGATGAGGAGAAGCGCAAGCAATTCGACCGCGGTGAGATCGATGCCGAGGGCAAGCCGCGCTTCCAGGGCTTTCCGGGCGGCGGTGGCGCCGGCCGGGCCGGGCCGGGCGGGTTCGAGAGCTATAGCTTCCGCAGCGGCGGAGGTGCTGGCGGGTTCGGCGGCGCAGGCGGCTTCGAGGACATTCTCAACAGCATGTTCGGCGGTGCTGCGCGTGGCGCACGCTCCGGCGGCGGCTCGTTCGATTTCGATGCCGGTGGTGTCGGCCTTGATCTGGACCTGAACGTCTCGATGACCGTCACGCTCGAGGAATCCGTCAATGGCGGCGAGAAGCGGGTGCGGCTGCCGACCGGTCGCGAGCTGAATGTCAAGATTCCGGCGGGCGTCATCGCCGGCCAGCAGATCCGGTTGAAGGGACAGGGCGAGAGCGCGCCCGGCCACAAGCCGGGTGATCTGCTGATTACGATCCAGATCGCACCGCATCCTTACTTCAAGGTCGAGGGCAGCGATCTCAGGCTGGACCTGCCGATATCGCTCTATGAAGCGGTGCTTGGTGCCAAGGTGCGGGTGCCGACCTTGGGCAGCGCGGTCGAGCTGTCGATTCCGAAGAACACGTCGAGCGGCCGGACCTTCCGGTTGAAGGGCAAGGGTCTGCCCAAGAGCGGTGGCAGCGGCGACCTCTTCGTCACGACCAGGATCATGCTACCGGATGGGAATGACGCCGAGCTCGAGACCTTGATGACCAAGTGGCGCGACCGCCACCCTTACAATCCGCGCAGCAATCTTCCGTAACACGCGGCGGCGTCTCTGACGCAGAGGTCGCGCCACCGCTGCTTGTTCGACGTCGAGCTGAGCGCAGCGTGCGGGCCGCGGATATGATGACTCCGCGGCTGTCCGCGCGCTCTGGCTGCGCGGACGACGCTGCGTCCGGATGTGAAGCGAGGGCACAAAAAAGTGCGGCCTCGAGAGGGGGACCAGCGCGGTACAAAACCCCAATCGAGGCCGCTTGCGTGTCGATCGGCGGATCGAACGCTCCTCATTTTTTCGTGAGTATTCGGTACGATATTGAGACGCGTTCGTGGCCTCATTTCAGACTTTCGATGACCGAATTGGGACATCGACCTTGGCGTGTTAGGTAGCTACCGCGCCGACGTGGCATCTGCACGTCAGCAGTCGCAAACGCGGGTGCGGCAACTACCTCTCAGCGTGTCGGGAATCCTGAACTATCTCTGCCATCAGAGCGTGTGTCACGCTTATTACGCACGCTATCCGCCGCTCCGTTCGGTCTGGTCGTAAACCTGCTGTGCAACCTGTGTTAGACGTTGGCGGTCACTGCCGCCAATCACGACATAGCCCACACCGCGGTCGGCCCAGAACAGTGCGCCAGTGGTGCCCTCGCTCGTGTAGCGCATCTGCATGGCCTCCGTCGTCGTCTTTGTCGCGTAAACGGTGAAGCGCTCGCCGGAGGGGCTTTCATACATCAGGAATGATGCAGGTCCCGATGGGCCGGGCAGCAGGCGTCCACCGACCAGCTTCAATCCGGTGGATTGGAGCTCCGGCGCGTGCACCGTCCGGCCACAACGGCGGGTCAGCCATTGCTGCAGATGGGCCTTCTCATCGCCCGGCACTTCGACAGGATGACGGACCTCCACGACGTAGAGCCGGTGCGCTTCGAGCGCATCGCCGGTGAAGGCCTGTAAAGTGGGCCGGGCGCTCGTGGCTCCGTGAGCGACCCAGCCGCTTGCGCCGCCCACGAGGAAGGCAGCGAAGCTTGCGGCGATCGCACCGTATAGCCATTTGCGCGGCGGTCGCTGCAGTCGCTCGAGCTCCAGCCGCGGCGGAACGGACTCGTTGGCCACCGCATCGTAGCGCGCATGCAGCGCCTCCGCCATTGTGCGCCAGGACTGCACCCGTTCGGAGTCGTCGGGATGGGTCGCGAGCCAGGCTTCGACGTCGCTACGGCGCTCCGACGGCAGCTCACCGTCGATATAGGCGTGCAGCTCGTCTTCCGTAACGGGAATGTTCGGGTCTGTCATTTGCGTAGTCTCACTTCAATCGAGCAGCGGTTTCCGGCGTGGCAGACCATCCCGGAGTGGGGCAGGACCACGGCACGTTGGTTCATGTGCAGCACGGCGGCGCTCATTTCACGCTCCGTAGCGCCGGGCGTTCGCCCTCCAGCACGGCGCGGACATGGGCTCGGGCACGGGCCAGCCGCGACATCACGGTGCCGATCGGCACGCCCTGAATGTCGGCGACCTCGCGATAACTCAGTCCCTCCAGCACCACGAGCAGCAGCGCCGCACGCTGCTCCTCGACCAGGGTCGCCAGCGCGCGCTCGATGTCGCGCCCTTCCGCCTCGGTCCCGCTCGCGTCGGCATTGTCGTCCTGCAGGGGCATGAAATGCGGCCGGCGCGCCAGCGACCGGCGCCGGTTCTTGTTGAGATTGGTCAGGATGGTATAGAGCCAGCTTCTGATATCGCCGCCGAGAAACAGCCGCTCCGAGCGGAGCGCGCGCACCAGCGTGTCCTGCACCAGATCGTCGGCGGCATCGCCATCGCGGGCCAGCGCGCGGGCATAGCGGCGCAGCGCCGGTATCATCGCTTCCACACTCTGGCGAAAAGCGCTCATCGTCTCAATCTCTCGGCTGTCGGGGTTTGCGGCGATGGCTAGGATCGCGCTCCCCTCAGTTCGACAAACACCGGGGTGACAGACCTATTCCGTCCCGCCAATCGGGCGGGAGTGTGCCCTAGAGTGGGTTGAAAAGGGCTGTACCGGGCGAAACCGGTGGTGTACGTCCAGGGTCTAACCAGTTCGACAGGGATGCCGGATGCCGCAAATTTCAGGTCTGATGCAGGGCAAGCGCGGGGTTGTTCTTGGTGTCGCCAATAACCGTTCGATCGCCTGGGGGATCGCGAAGGCGGCGCGCGCGGCCGGCGCGGAGATCGCGCTCACCTACCAGGGCGACGCCCTGAAGAAGCGGGTCGAACCGCTGGCGCAAGAGCTCGGCGGCGTTCTGCTCGGCCATTGCGACGTCACCGATCCCACGACCATCGATGCCGTGTTCGACGCGCTCAAGGCGAAGTGGGGCAAGATCGACTTCGTCGTGCACGCAATCGCGTTCTCCGACAAGGACCAGCTCGACGGCCGTTACCTCGAGACCACGGCCGAGAACTTCTCCAAGACCATGCTGATCAGCTGCTACTCGCTGACGGCGATTGCGCAGCGCGCCGAGAAGCTGATGCCCGATGGCGGCTCGATCATCACGCTGACCTATTATGGCGCCGAGAAGTGGATGCCTCATTACAACGTGATGGGCGTGGCCAAGGCGGCGCTGGAGGCGAGCGTGCGTTATCTCGCCGTCGATCTCGGCGAGAAGGGCATCCGCGTCAACGCGATCTCGGCCGGCCCGATCAAGACGCTGGCCTTTGCCGGCATCGCCGATTCCCGCTACCTCTTGAAGTGGAACGAGGTCAACGCGCCGCTCCGTCGCAACATCACGATCGAGGAGGTCGGCGACAGCGCGCTCTATTTCCTGTCCGACCTCGCGCGCGGTGTCACCGGTGAGGTCCACTATGTCGATGCCGGCTACAACGTGCTGGGCATGAAGCGGCCCGACGCGCCGGACATCTCGCTCGCGAAGGACTGACGCCAAGCAGCTCATGCCCGCGCCCACGATCTACTACATCCGCCACGGCGAGACGGAATGGAATGCGCGCGGGCGACTGCAGGGCGCGCAGGACATTCCGCTCAACGATCTCGGCCGGGTGCAGGCGGTCCAGTCGGGCAATATCCTCGGCGAGCTCGCCAGGCAGAACGGCCACGACGTCGCCGATCTGCCGTTCGTGGCGAGCCCGCTGGGCCGGGCCCGCGCGACCATGGAGCTGATGCGGCAGGCGCTGGAGCTGCCGCCGGAGGGCTATTCCCTCGACGCGCGTTTACGCGAGATCGGCTATGGCAGGTGGGAGGGGTTCACCCTGCCGGAGATGGAAGCCGCGGATCCCGTCTTCTACGCCAAGCGCCTGGCCGACAAATGGGCCCTGGCGCCGGAAGGCGGCGAGACCTATGCTGACGTGCAGCGGCGGGTGCGCGAGTGGTACGATACGCTGGCCGGCGACATCGTCGCGGTCGCCCACGGCGGCACGGCGCGGGCACTTATGGTGGCGCTCGGCTTCGAGACGCCGCAACGCGCGGTCGAGCTTCCGATTCAGCAGGGCGCCGTCTATGTGTTCGGCGCGGATGGGTTCGAGAAGTTCAGTTAGTTGATCACCGTCATTCCGGGGCGGTGCGAAGCACCGAACCCGGGATCTCGAGATTCCGGGTCTGGTCCTTCAGACCATCCCGGAATGACATTCTTCCGGTTGGTAGCAGCCCATGTCCTTCAACACCTTCGGCCATATGTTCCGCATCACCACCTTCGGCGAAAGCCATGGGGTGGCGATCGGCTGCGTCGTCGACGGCTGCCCGCCGCGGATTCCGCTGACCGCTGAGGAGATCCAGCGCGATCTCGACCGCCGTCGTCCGGGCCAGTCGCGCTTCACCACCCAGCGGCAGGAGCCGGATCAGGTGAAGATTCTGTCCGGCGTGATGGCGCATCCGGAGAGCGGCGCGCAGGTCACGACCGGCACGCCGATCGCGCTTCTGATCGAGAACACCGACCAGCGCTCCAAGGACTATTCCGAGATCAAGGACAAGTTCCGGCCCGGACATGCCGACTACACCTATGAGGCCAAGTACGGCCTGCGCGACTATCGCGGCGGTGGACGCTCCTCGGCGCGCGAAACCGCGACCCGCGTCGCCGCCGGCGCCATCGCCCGCAAGATCCTGCCGGATGTGAAAGTGCGCGGCGCGCTGGTGCAGATGGGTCCGCACAAGATCGACCGCAGCAAATGGGATTGGGACGAGGTCGCGAACAACCCGTTCTTCTGCCCCGACAAGGACAAGGCGGCGTTCTTTGCGGATTATCTCGATGGCATCCGCAAGAGCGGCTCCTCGATCGGCGCGGTGCTGGAAATCGTCGCCGAAGGCGTGCCGGCCGGTCTTGGTGCGCCGCTCTACGGCAAGCTCGATGCCGACCTCGCGGCGGCGATGATGAGCATCAACGCGGTCAAGGGGGTCGAGATCGGCGCCGGCTTTGCCGCGGCCGAGCTCACCGGCGAGCAGAATGCCGATGAGATGCGCGCGGGCAATGAGGGGGTCCGCTTTCTCTCCAATCATGCCGGCGGCATTCTCGGCGGCATCGCCACCGGCCAGCCGGTCGTGGTGCGCTTTGCGGTGAAACCGACCTCGTCGATCCTCAACCCCCGCCTGACCGTCGATCGCGAGGGCAACGACACCGAGATCCTGACCAAGGGCCGGCACGACCCCTGCGTCGGCATCCGCGCGGTGCCGGTCGGAGAGGCCATGATGGCCTGCGTGCTCGCCGACCATCTGCTGCGCCATCGCGGGCAGGTGGGCTGATCCAGTACCAGTTTACTCCTATCACCTCCGTCGCCTAAGGTCGGCGCATGGACGCATCCAAGCTGCAGGACATCAAGGACTGGCTGATCGACGGCGCGCGTTCCGCGGCGACGCCGAGTGCGATGATGGCGGAATGCTGCGAACGCCTGGTCGGGCTCGGGATTCCGCTGTGGCGGGTTGGCGTGTTTGTCCGCACCTTGCATCCGGAGATCTATGGCCGCAGCTTCATCTGGCGGCAGGGTGCCGAGGTCGAGACGGGAACCGTCGACTACAGTTTCCAGGACTCGCCGACCTTCCGCGACAGCCCGCTCGCGGCGGTGGTCCAGGAGGGCATTGCCTTCCGCGCCAATCCGCAGGCGGCGGAAGCGGAGCGCTATCCGATCCTGATGGATCTACGCGCCGAGGGCGTCACCGATTATCTCGCACTGCCGATGACTTTCCTCGAGCGTCAGATGCACGCGTCGAGCTGGACTACCAAGGACGCGGGCGGTTTCACGGAGGCGCAGGTGGAGGCGATCCGCTCGCTGATTCCGGCGCTGTCGCGCTACACCGAGATCACCACCTTGCGCCGGACTGCCTCGATGCTGCTCGACACCTATGTCGGCAATCGCGCCGGCGAGCGCATTCTCGGCGGCCAGATCCGCCGCGGCCACACCGACACCATGCATGCCGCGATCTGGCTGTCGGACCTGCGCGGCTTCACGCCGTTGTCCGACCGGCTGCCGGCCGAGACCGTGGTCGACATTCTCAACCATTATTTCGATTGCCAGGTCACCGCGATCCGCGAGCAGGGCGGCGAGGTCCTGAAATTCATGGGCGACGGCCTGCTCGCGGTATTTCCGATTGCCGAGCGGGATGGTGATCCGGCTGAGGTCTGCGGCCGGGTCCTGCAAGCTGCGCGTCACTCCCGCGGCAGCGTGGATGCACTCGCGTACCAGACCGGCGATACCGTCGAGCGCTTCCGCTTCGGCGTGGCGCTGCATGTCGGCAAATTGCTCTACGGCAATATCGGCGGCGGCAACCGGCTGGACTTCACCTGCATCGGTCCTGCGGTCAATGTCGCCGCAAGGCTGGAGAAGCTCACCTCGCGGCTGAAGCGCACCATCGTGGCCTCCGAGGCGTTCGCCGGCCTTTCAGGCGAACAATGGACCGAGCTCGGCGCATTTCCGATCGCGGGCCTTTCGACCGAGCAGCGCGTCTTCGGACTGCGCGACGAGGCTGTTGCTTAGAGCATGATCCGGAAAAGTGTGCAGCGGTTTTCCGAAAGGATCATGCTCAATCAAAAACCGTGTCCTATTCTTCCGGCTCGGTGGTGAACAGCAGCGGATAGCCGTTGGCGCGGCCGGCATCGGTGGCGCGCGTCGCCTTGGTCTCGGCGACGTCCTTGGTGAAGACGGCGACCACGCAGACGCCGCGCCGGTGTGCCGTGATCATGACCTTGTAGGCCTCGTCCTCGGTCATGCGGAATTCCGCCTTCAGCACCGAGACCACGAACTCGCGCGGCGTGAAGTCGTCATTGACCAGGATCACCTTGTAGAGACGCGGACGTTCAACCTTGGTCCGGACTCGGGTCTTGACCTTTGTCTCGGGCTTGGTGACGGCGTCGTTCATGCGGCGGCACCCATATTCCTGATGAGGTCACCGCATGACCATACAGCGTTCGGCGTAGCCGGGGAACTACGGGGTTTGGTAGTGCAGCCCAGCACCTACGGCGTCTCGTGGAGTGGATCTGGGATGTCGACACTGGTCGGGGACCACGCGCGTGCCCGCTTTATGGCCAGAGTTCGGCGCGCGAAGGCCAATTCGAATGTGAAAGTCTAACTCGAATGTGAATGAGATCGCCTGTTCTCGCTTTGCCGCCGGCGGATTGCATGTCACCATCCCGTCATAGGATCGGAGGGCAGCATGCGCTGGTGGATCTCGATCGGAATGCTGTGCGCGGTGGGCGCGCTGGCGTGCGGCGATGTCGCGGACGTCGCGGCCGCACCAAGAGCGCAGCCCACGCAGCAGCTGAGCGAGAAGGAAGCGGCAGCCTCCGTCGACGTCGAGCTCATCATCGCGGTCGACGTTTCCTATTCGATGGACCTCGATGAGCTCGCGATTCAGCGCGAAGGCTATGCCCAGGCGATCTCCTCGAAGGAATTCATGCAGGCGCTGAAGAACGGTCCGCACGGACGCGTCTCCATCACCTATTTCGAATGGGCAGCCTCCGGCGACCAGAAGATCATCATTCCCTGGCGCCTGATCGACGGGCCGGAAAGCGCGGACGCAGTCGCGGCCGAGATCATGAAGACGCCGATCCGTCGCGCCTCGCGCACCTCGATCTCGGGCGCGATCTATTTCGCGGTGCCGCTGTTCGACGACGATCCGTATCGTGGCCTGCGGCGCGTCATCGACATTTCCGGCGACGGTCCCAACAACAGCGGCGCGCCGGTCACGATCGCGCGCGACTCTGCGCTGGCCAAGGGGATCGTGATCAACGGGCTGCCGATCATGGTCAAGGAGCCGTCCTACTCGACGATGGACATCGACAATCTCGATTACTACTACGAAGACTGCGTGGTCGGCGGCCCCGGCTCTTTCGTCGTTCCGATCAAGAGTCGGGAGGAGTTCAAGGAAGCGATCCGGACCAAGCTGTTGATGGAGGTCGCCGGACGGACGCCGCAACGCCTGCCGGTCGCGGACAACGCCAAGGAGCCGCGCGTGTCCTGCTCGATCGGCGAGAAGATCTGGCAGGACCGGTGGGGACGCTAGAGCATGATCCGGAAAAGTGCGAAGCGGTTTTCCCTCATGACAAACGCGAGGCGCGTTCGCGCGGAGTCATGCTCAAACAATAAGCTGAAGCGCGATGAGGATTCATCCCGATCTCATCGCGCTTAGAGCTTCGTCGGTCAGGCGCTTGCGCCCTGAATCAATGCCCGTGTCTCGGCCTCGAGTGCGCGGATGATGGACAGGGCTTGACGAAAATCACTGCTGCCGGTTTGTTTCCACACCTCTGCTGTGCGAAGCGCGAGGCCAGGCAAGGTGCGCGGGAGTGAAGCGGCTTCCAGCAGCGCGCCCTTCTCGTTGATGAGATAGCGCTCGTTCAGCGCGAACAACACCTGGGCGAGACAGGCGAGAGCGCGATAGGCGCATCCCGCGATATGTGTGTGATCAGCGCGCGCGAGCGCGAGCTCGGCGTTCTCGATGCTGAACGAGATTTCCCATTGGAAGCGACGGATGATGGCCTCGCGCAGCGCGGCCGGATAGGGCGTGCAGCCGGCCTTGAGGTTCGCGAGCGCGCGCGTCGGATCGTGCAGGACGCGGCATAGCGCGACCTCGCCCATCCAGATCGCGGACAGGAAGCCGTGCGGATGGCCCGGCTGATAGTGCATCTCGATCACACCGCTCCGGCACGCCGCGATGACACGCGCGACCGCGTCGATCTCGCGATAGAGCAGGTCGACCTTGCGTCCGCCGATCGAAAGCCAGGCGCCGCCGACGATCCACGGCCCCCAGGTGCCGATCTCGGTGACATCGGCTGCGTCGGGATCATCGACCAGCCCGCGCACGGCCTGCCGGAGCCGCGCGGTATCCACCGGTCCGGCGGCGGTGAAATAGAGGCCGAGGTCATAATCGGAAGCCTCGTGCGCCGTGCCGCGCGCCCGCGAACCGCCGAGCGCGACGGCGGCGATGCCGGGCACCGCGATGAGCGCATCGACGATGCGGGTGAGCAGCGGATCGGATTGCACGTGAAGACCTCCGGCCGCATCGTACGCGACCGCGGCAGCCCCCGACCAGTGATCCCGGCCGCAAATTGCCCCCGGACCTGTCGCGCCAAAGCCACACTCAAGGCGAAAAACCGCTGGTTGCAGGCCGCTTTTGTTCGCTTGCCACGGTGATGCCGCGATTCGCGGGCGACCTCGCACGCGGCTGGGGCGGAGGCGCACAGAACATGCGTGTCATCGGCCCAATGAGGACTTCAGGAGTCACGCGCGAGCGCGACGTTTCCGCTCGCAGCCATCGTCTCGCCCTTCCGGGCGTCGGCCGGAACGTTATCCGGACTGGCGTTCTCTGCACGCTTGCTGCGTCGCTGGCGGCCTGTGCGCAATCTTCGGTGGTCAGCCACAGGGCGACCTTCACCGCCCCCACACGGCAGGCGGCACTCGAGCCACGGCATGCCTTTCATGCGCCAGTGTCTCATGCGCCCATGTCGGTGGTACGGCTCCGCGAGCCCGCCCCCGAAAGGCACACGACGGTCGCCTCGCTCGGCGGCTCACACGGTCTCGCCAGCTTCTACACGGAGGGGCAGCAGACCGCGAGCGGCGAGAGGTTCGATCCGCATGAACTGACGGCCGCGCATCCGAGCCTGCCGTTCGGCACGCGTCTGCAGGTGACCAACGTCTCGACCGGCAAGTCGGTGGTCGTCCGGGTCAATGATCGCGGTCCGTTCGTGAAGGGGCGGGTGGTCGACGTGTCCTATTCCGCCGCTGAAGCGCTCGGCATGGTGCACTCCGGCGTCGCCAACGTGAAGGTCGACGTGATGCGGTAGGTGGTTTCACGCTCAGAGAGCGTGCGACTACGACAGACAAGCGCGCCAACGTATCAGCGAATGTCGGGATGGTCGCAAGGCGTAGAAAGGGCATCGGAGATTCATCTCTGAACAGTGCCGCCAAGCGCTTCTGGGTCCCGGCTCTGCGGTGCGTCACTTTGTGCCGCACCGCGTCCGGGACGCGATACCGTCGCTTGAGTTCTGTGCCGTCGCGATTTCGCGCCCATCTCGTGTCCCGGACGCGGTGCAGCACGCAGTGCTGTGCCGCAGAGCCGGGACCCAGTCACGTTCCCAGCATTCACGCCTCGTCAGATCGCGCCAATGAGGATCGTTGCCCGCAACGGCGTTGATGAGCTCGTTCTTAGCGCCGCAGCCGCGCCACCAGCTCGACATGGGGGGTGTGGCGGAACTGATCGACCGGCACGACCGTCTCGAGTTTGTAGCCGCCGTCGATCAGCATTCTGACGTCGCGGGCGAAGGTCGCGACATTGCAGGACACCGCGACGACGACCGGCACCTGGCTGGCGGCCAACTGCTTGGCCTGCGCCTGCGCGCCCTGGCGCGGCGGGTCGAAGACGACGGCGTCGACATCGCGCAGCTCCTGCGGCATCAAGGGACGGCGGAACAGGTCGCGGGCCTCGGCTTTCACCGGCTTCAGGCCCGGCGTGTTGGCTACGGCCTTTTGCAGCGACATGACGGCGCCGGCGTCGCTGTCGAGCGCAGTGACCCTTGCCGATGCGGCGAGCCGCAGCGCGAACGGTCCGACGCCGCAGAACAGATCAGCGATATGCTTGGCCTTTCCGATCCGCTCGCCAACCAGCTTTGCCAAAGTCTCCTCGCCGGCGATGGTCGCCTGGAGGAACGAACCCGGCGGCAGCGTCACTTGTGCCGCGCCAATATTGATCATTGGCGGATGCCGCATCAGCACCAGCTCGCCATGGCGTGTCAGCCGCGCCAACCGGTGCTGCTCGGCGACGCGGGACAGCGCCGTGATCCGCGCCGGCGGCAGCGGCCCCGAGCCGCGGATATCGATGTCGAGGCCGTTATTGGTGGCAGTGGCCTGGATATCGAGCGGCTTGCCGGTCGGCTTCAGCGCCTCGGCCAAGGCCCACGCGGCTTCCAACGCGCCGGTGAGAGCGGGATCGAGGATCGGGCAGCGGTCGATTGGAATGATGTCGTGGCTGTTGGCGGCGGAGAAGCCGACCTTCAGCACCTCATGCGTGCCCATCCGCGCGTGGAAGGTGGCGCGACGCCGGCCCGCGCCATGCGCGTCGATCAGAGGGGCGACCTCGCAATCGACCTTGGCGGCTTTCAGGCTCTCGATGACGATGTTGCGCTTCCAGGCCTGATAGGCGTCCGGCTGCCAGTGCTGGATGGCGCAGCCGCCGCAGACGCCGAAATGCGGACAGAACGGCTCGATCCGCTCCGGGCTCGCGGTTTCGACCGCGAGCAGCTTGCGGCGGTCGGGATGGCCGGGGACAGGAGCCGCTTCGACCGTCTCGCCTCCGAGCGTGTAGGGCACATAGCGCGTATCGCCCGAGCTCAGCGAGACGCCGTCGCCGAGGTGGCCGACATGATCGATCACGAGCCGCTCAACCATGGCGCCGGGCTCCGAGGAAGAATTCGGCATTGCCGTCGCCACCGGTGATCGGCGAGGGAAACACCTCGATATCTGTGCAGCCGAGCGAGGCCGCGAAGGCGGCGATGTCGTCGCACACTTCCCGGTGGACGGCCGCATCCTTGATGATGCCGCCCTTGCCGTGCGCCCCCTTGGCCTCGAATTGCGGCTTGATCAGCGCCAGCAGGCTCATCGGCGAGGCCGCAAGTGACAGCGCCACCGGCAGCACCAGCTTCAGCGAGATGAAGCTGACGTCGATCACGACCACGTCGGGGCGCTGCGGCAGCCGCTTGCCCTCATAGGCGCGGATGTCGGTGGCTTCCATCGAGACGATGCGCGAATGGCCCTGCAGCGAGGGATGCAGCTGGCCGCGGCCGACATCGATCGCGAACACCAGCGCAGCGCCATTCGCCAGCAGCACTTCGGTGAAGCCGCCGGTGGAGGCGCCAACGTCGAGGCAGACATGATCCTCGATCTCGATCGGATAGCGCTCCAGCGCGCCGGCGAGCTTGACGCCGCCGCGCGAGACATAAGGGTGCGCCGGCTCGGCCTTCAGGTCAGCATCGAGTGGAATGGTCTCGGACGCTTTCATCACCTGCTTGTCGTTTGCGATCACGAGCCCCGCCTCGATGGCCGCCTGCGCCCGCGCGCGGCTCTCGAACAGGCCGCGTTCGACCAGGAGGATATCGGCGCGTTTGCGAGGAGGGGGCATGGAATTGCGATCAGTGGTCATGAGTTGTGTAGCTCGCGCAACCACTCCGGTGTCGTCCCGGGCAAGCGCCGACGCGCATCGCGCGTCGGTGCGCGGACCCGCGACCCATAACCACAGGACGCAGTCGGTAGGAAGGATCTATCTGCTTGCCTGCCACAAACAAGGTCCTGTGGTTATGGGTCCCGGCGTTCGCCGGGACGACACCGGAGTTTGCGCGAATGGTGCGGCTCCAAGCAACGCGTGTTGCAGCTCCGCTCACGCCGTCAGCAGCCGCTCCGCCGCCAGTTTCACGCAAGTCTCGAACGCCGCGAGATCGTGCCAGATATCGGCCGGTCGCGCGCGCGGCACAACCAGCGGGCAGCCGTAGGCGTCAAGCGCGTGGATCATCATCAGATTGTCGGTCAGGCCGAAATCTTCAACCGTCAGGCCTTCGGAATCCGTCAGTAGACTGCCTTGCGCCGTGACCGTGGTGAAGCGTCGCGCGCGATCCGCGTAGGTCGTGGGATCATTGGAATAGCCCAGGCAGAGCTTGCCGCGGCCCGCCATGTAGCCGAGCTCATAGACCGTACCGGCATCGGCCCCGGGGCCGCGGAAGGGCGTGAGATTGGCGATGATGGCGTCGGCCTTGTCCATCATGGCCACATTGCCGCGGAAGATATCCTGTGAGGCTGTGGCAGCGGCCAGATCGACGGTATTGTCGAGCGGATAGAGTCCAATGAGGCCGTGGCGGGCGCAGGTCGCGGCCTTCTGGCGCCCGGCCTCGATTGCATCCGGCAGGAACACGTCGGGACCTGCCAGATAGATCTTCATGCCTCACCCAAGCGGATGCGTAAGCCCGCCTCAGGCGAGCTTGACCACTTCGGCCTTGTAGTCCTTGCCGAGCGCCTCGAACACTTTGCGGACGATGCCCTTGGCGTCGAGGCCGGCGCGGCCATACATCGCCGCCGGCGTGTCGTGGTCGAGGAATTCGTCCGGCAGCACCATCGCGCGCATCTTCAGTCCGCCGTCGAGCATGCCCTGGTCGGCGAGGTACTGCATCACGTGCGAGCCGAAGCCGCCGACTGAGCCCTCCTCGATGGTGATCAGGATCTCGTGGTCGCGGGCGAGCTTCAGCACCAGCTCCTCGTCCAGCGGCTTCATGAAGCGTGCATCGGCGATGGAGGTCGACAGGCCCTGGGCGGCGAGTTCGTCGGCCGCCTTCTCGCATTCGGCCAGACGGGTGCCGAAGGAGAGCAGGGCGATCTGCTTGCCCTGGCGGATCATGCGGCCCTTGCCGACCTCGAGCGGAACGCCGACCTCGGGCATCTCGACGCCGCGGCCTTCGCCGCGCGGATAGCGCACCGCGCTCGGGCGGTCGTTGATGACGACCTGGGTCGCCACCATGTGCACGAGCTCGGCCTCGTCGCTCGCCGCCATGATCACCATGTTGGGCAGACAGCCGAGATAGGCATTGTCGAACGAGCCAGCATGGGTGGCGCCGTCGGCACCGACCAGGCCGGCGCGGTCGATGGCAAAGCGCACCGGCAGGCTCTGGATCGCCACGTCATGCACGACTTGGTCGTAGCCGCGCTGCAGGAAGGTCGAGTAGATCGCGCAGAACGGCTTGTAGCCTTCGGCGGCGAGGCCGGCGGCGAAGGTCACCGCATGCTGCTCGGCGATGCCGACGTCGAAGGTCCGCTTCGGGAATGCCTTGGCAAAGATGTCGATGCCGGTGCCGGACGGCATCGCGGCGGTGATGCCGATGATCTTGTCATCCTTTTCGGCCTGCTTGACCAGGCTCTGGCCGAACACGTTCTGATATTGCGGCGCGTTCGGCTTGGCCTTGGCCTGGGTGCCGGTGGCGACGTCGAACTTGGCGACCGCGTGATACTTGTCGGCCGAGGCCTCCGCCGGCGGATAGCCCTTGCCCTTCTGGGTCACGACATGGACCAGGATCGGGCCGGTCTCCATGTCGCGGACATTCTTCAGCACCGGCAGCAGGTGGTCGAGGTTATGGCCGTCGATCGGGCCGACATAATAGAAGCCGAGCTCCTCGAACAGCGTGCCGCCGTCCATCATGAAGCCGCGGGAATACTCCTCGACACGGCTGGCGCGGTTGGCGATCACCTTGGGCAGATGCTGGCCGAGCTGCTTGGCCGCCTCGCGCAGGGTGCGGTAGGTCTTGCCTGAGTAGAGGCGGGACAGATAGGCCGACATCGCGCCCACCGGCGGCGCAATCGACATGTCATTGTCGTTGAGGATCACGATCAGGCGGGAGTTCATCGCGCCCGCATTGTTCATGGCCTCATAGGCCATGCCGGCGGACATCGCGCCGTCGCCGATCACGGCGATCACATTGTTGGTGCCGCCGGAGAGGTCGCGGGCCACCGCCATGCCGAGGCCGGCGGAGATCGAAGTGGAAGAGTGCGCGGCGCCGAACGGATCGTAGTCGCTCTCGGTGCGCTTGGTGAAGCCGGACAGGCCGCCGCCGGTGCGCAAGGTACGGATCCGGTCGCGCCGGCCGGTCAGGATCTTGTGCGGATAGGCCTGGTGTCCGACGTCCCAGATCAGCCGGTCGCGCGGGGTGTCGAACACATAATGAATCGCCGTGGTCAGCTCGACGACGCCGAGCCCGGCTCCGAAATGCCCGCCGGTCACCGAGACCGCATCAATGGTCTCCTGGCGCAGCTCGTCGGCGACCTGCCGGACCTGTTCCACTTTGAGCCGACGCAGATCTTCGGGAGTCCTGATGGTATCGAGAAGCGGCGTTTTACTAAATGTGGTCACGGCGATATTCCAATTTTGCAGGTCGGGTTCAAGGACCGACGTGAGAGAGGTTCATCGTAACGGGCGGCGAAGCCAGATCAGACGGATGCTAGCGACATTGGTACCAAGTCAGATCCAGGTCTCATCCGCGCGGACCGAAGCGGCGGAAGAAAGCCAAAGCCGCGCTTCGGGACTGTTTATGTGATGCAGGTCACTCTTGGCGGGGGCCTCGTCCTCGTCATTGCGCCAAGTGGGCTTCGGCTCATTTCTCGTGCTTTTACAAGCAGTTAGCGTCATTCTCCTCGCGTGGAGGGGCGCCTGTAAAGCTCACAGTTCCGAAACCCTTTACACCAAAGTACGTCTTAAAGCCAAGACGGTGGAATAAGGCAAGCCCGCTAACGGGTCCTTACGGCAACACCTAACCCCGGCGGCGGGCAGACGGTTCCATGTAGCTGCCCAAATCGGTGGCGCCGGGCGCCCCGTATCGGCCCGGGGCGTCCAGCGCGGCCCAGGCATTTTCCCGTATTGCTCCGTCATTTGCGGTGACAACCGCAAGCGCTGCATCAGGGTGAGCCATGCGTTCGCGTAAGGGGACCGGTCCACAGACGATCATGAAGAAGTCATAGGCGTGCGGCCGTTCGTTGGCCATCACGAACTGGAAGTGCACCCGGAAGAACTGCCAGCGGAAAACGTTGTAGTGCTCCGGTTTGATGATCTCGCGGAACCGCACCCTGACGATAGTCGGGTTGCGTCTGCTGTCGCCGAGCTCGATGCCGTGGGCCGTAATCGGATCGAACAAGAAGAAGTTCATCACGTCCTTGCGCGCCTGGCAGTCGATCCAATCGATCTGCGGAGCCACCGCGAGCTCGGCGAGATGGGCGCGGAAATCGCTGGCCGCCTTGTGGAAGCCGACGATCGGGAAGTTGCCGCCGAGTGTCAGTAGCATCAACCGCGGCCCGGTGCGGCCGAGCGTGGGATCGCGCTTCAATGCGCGCGCCAGCATCTCGGCAGCCAGGAACGAGCCGGAACTGTGGCCGACGATGACGATCTCGTCGGCGTTGCTGCTGCGTACGACGTCAGTCAGATATTGCGCGAAACGATCGATGCGCTGGTCCCACTCGGGACGGTCGCGATGGGCGAACTGCCAGGTCCAGATCGTGTCGCAGAGCAGGTACAGCACGTAGGTCTGGTTCTCGAAATAGCGCAGCGCGCCCCATAGCAGCGCGAAGAAAATGGCTGCGGCGGCGAGGAAGTTGAGCGGGGCGGGCGCGCCGAGCGCGTCGAGTCCTTTGCTGAACACGAAGGCGATGGCGGCTGCGCCGACCGCCTCCAACAGCAGGATGATGTGCGGCCAGGTGATGAAGGTCGCAAAGCGCCAATTGGCCCGCCAGAAGCGCGCGATGGTGCCGCGGAACATCAGCCGCCAATAGATCCAGACTGCCTCCAGCACGATGCGCCAGATCGGCGCAGCCAGGTCGTTCTGGATGAAATCCTCAAACCGCAGGAAGTCGTAGGTCGTCCGGGTGTGCCAATTCTCGCCCTTGGTTTCGATCGACCAGGAGGCGATTTCGCCGTCGGAACTCGAATGCGGGCGGCTGATCGTCGCCGCGACCTGGTAGAGCCGGCCGAACTTGCGCAGTTCGGTCCGGAACATGCGGTAATATTGCGCGAGCCCGCGGGGGTCGTAGCCCTGCACATAGATGATATGGCGGTTCTGCACGCGCACGCGGCTTGGAGATCCTGCTGGCAAAGGTGAAGGTGACGATGCGAATGCTTAGCCGGTTCGAGGCCGGCCGTGTCTGAACAATTGGCAATGCCGCCCGCTCGGGACGGTCTGAATGTCTCCTCCCGGAGCTGGACTATATCAGCCCGGACGGGGCTCCAAGACAGTTTTGCAAAAGTTTTAAGCTGCTGTGCACCATCGCGAGGCGTTCGTCCCGCGGTGAATGCGCGCAGGTTCTGGTGCAGGCTGATCGGCCGCTGCTGCGAGGATGATCGATCTTACCTCAAGGAGGTGGGGGCCGGCTTCACGCGGGATAAGGTTCAGCCGGCAAGGTCTGCGGCTTGCTCAGAATAAGCTCACTGCACGTCGAGCGGCTCGACCCCGACCGGCTGGCCGCTGGCGTCAGTCGTGATCTTTTCGACCCGCGCCTCGGCCTGCCGCAACAGATCCTCGCAGCGCCGCTTCAAGGCCTCCCCCCGCTCATAGATCGCCACCGATTCCTCCAGCGGCACCTTGCCTTCTTCGAGCCGCTTGACGATCGATTCCAGTTCTTCGATTGCGCGCTCGAACGACAGCGTCTTGACGTCGGGGAGGGTGTTTTCTGCCATACCGGGATCCTGCGATTAGCGCTTCATGGCCGGGTTTCGACCGGGGCCGGCTTTTACACCCCCGCGTCGTCCATGTCAGGCTTGCATGTTCGGCCTGGCCAACAATGGTACCTCGTCCTGCGACACCAGCACCTGCATTCCATCTGGGAGGCGCATGCTTGGCGTCAAGTCTGGTAGTTAACTAATTGATTCCAATCGAGCTTCTGATTTGGTGGTCGTATTGCGATGTTCCGGTCGACGCGCTGCGACCGTCAAATTTCTCCACAGGAGATCACGCCCCGGTCAGCGCAGCGACGTGGGCGGCGACCGATTCCTTCAAACCCTGAAGATCATAACCGCCTTCCAGGACCGAGACCACGCGTCCGCCAGCGGTCTTGTCGGCAAGCCCCATCAGCTTGCGGGTGACCCAGCCGAAATCCTCGGCCCGCAGATTGAGCGAGGCCAGCGGATCACGATAATGGGCATCGAAGCCGGCCGAGATGATCACGAGCTCGGGGCTGAATTTCGTGAGCTGCGGCAGGATCAGGTTCTCGAAGGCGGAGCGGAACTCCAGGCTGCCGTTTTCCGCCGCCAGCGGCGCGTTGACGATGGTGTCGTGGTCGCCGCGCTCGCCGCGCGCGCCGGTGCCCGGGAACAGCGGCATCTGATGAGTCGAGCAGTACATCACGCTCTTGTCGGCCCAGAAGATGTCCTGGGTGCCGTTGCCATGATGGACGTCGAAATCGACGATGGCGGCGCGTTCGATGCCAAACTGGCGCTGCGCGTAGCGGGCGGCGATTGCGACATTGTCGAAGAAGCAGAAGCCCATCGGCTTGTTGATCTCGGCATGATGGCCGGGCGGACGCACCGCGACGAAGGCGTTCTGATGGGTGCCCGACATGACAGCACTGGTGGCTGCGACCGCGCCGCCGACGCCGCGCATCACGGCTTCCCAGGTGCCTGGCGACATCGAGGTGTCGCCGTCGAGATAGACGATGCCGGAGGTCGGCGCGATGTGCCGGAGCTCGGTCACGTAGTGCTCCTGATGGCAGAGCAGCACCAGGTCGAGATCGCCCTCCGGCGCCTCGTCGCGGTCGAGCAGCGCGAAACGCTCCTCGGTCAAAGCTTCCTCGACAGCGCGCAGCCGGTCGGCCCGCTCCGGATGTCCCGATGGAGTGGCGTGATCGAGGCAGGCGGGATGAGAGAGGTACAGTGTGGACATACTGAAAGCCGGCCTCACGCGCGTTGCGGTTGAACGCCTAATCTAGGCGCTGGCGGGAGGCTCGGAAAGGGCCATGACGGCGGTATGACGGGTTTCGTCCGTCTCATGGACGTTCGCGAGCTTGCGCCACGAACCATTGCCCCAGCGGTGGTGAGCTCCCATTCCCCGCAAACGGGCCAGGTCCACGGCGAGCGTCAGCCCCTTAAGAGACTACGGCGCCCGGTTGGTGATGCGGTCGCGCGGCGGCGGTGCCAGCGGGCTGCGATCTGCGAGATAGCCGAACAGAACCTCGTCGTCGAACCTGCCTGTGAGCGGATCGAGGCCGGCCTTGAACGCGGTGAAATTGTCGCCGCCGAGCGCGAGATAGTTGTTGATGGTCACGCGATAGGACGCGGCGGGATCGATCGGCGCCCCGTTCAGCGTGATCGACGCCGCTTCGATCCGTTCGCCGTCCGGCTTCGCCGGGTCGAATGCATAGGCGAATCCCCTGGACAGCTGCAGGATGCGCGGGCGCTTCGGGTCGTGCCATTGCTGCTCCAGCGCGGCCTTGATGTCGGCGCCCGTGAGCGTCACCGTGACCAGTTGGTTCCGGAACGGCTGGCTCGCAAACACCTCGGCGTAGGTCACCGGGCTACCGTTCTCATGCCGCGTCAGATCGGTGCGGATGCCGCCGGGATTGGTCATGGCGATGACGGCGGCCCCCTTGTCGGCGGCAGCCGTCGCGGCGAGCTGCGCATCGGCAATGACGTCGCCGAGCGCGCTTTCGCCCGATGCATTCGGCATCCGCGACAAGGTCTCGGTGAGGACCCCTGCCGGCCGGTTGGCGATGGGGCTTGCGACCTTGTCGTAAGCTTCGATCAGCGCGGTCTGCTCGGCATCCTTCGGCAAGGTCGTGGTCACGATCACATTGTCGGCCTTGGCGCTGGTCACGTCGCGCGTAGCGGGATCAAGTGTGAGGTCGATCGCGGTGACGAGGGTGCCGAACTTGTCGCCCGACGTCACCAGCCGGCCGTCGATGGTGCAGACATAGGCCTGATGGGTGTGGCCGGAAATGACCAGGTCGACGGCGCGGTCGAGCTTCTTCACGATGTCGACGATCGGCCCGGAAATGCCCGGGCATTCGTTATAGCCGCCGGTGGGCCAGCCGCCTTCATGGATCAGGACGACGATCGCTTGGACGCCCTTGGCCCTCAATTCCGGCAACAGCGCATTCACGGTGTCCGCTTCGTCGCGGAAGTCGAGCCCGGCCGAGGCGGCCGGCGAGATGATGTCGGAGGTGCCCCTCAAGGTGAGCCCGATGAAGGCGACCGGCATGCCCTCGAAGGTCCGGATCTCGTAGGGCGGAAACACGGTCTTGCCGGTCTCCTTCACGAGGGTCGAGGCCGCGAGATAATGGAATTTGGCGCCGAGAAACGGATGCGGCCCCTGGCAGCCGTCCTTCGGATGGCAACCGCCGTTCTGCATCCTGAGCAGCTCGTCCTTGCCCTCGTCGAATTCGTGGTTGCCGACCGACGCGACGGCAAGTCCCATCATGGACAGCGATTCGACCGTCGGCTCGTCATGAAACATCGCCGACAGGAACGGGCTCGCGCCGATCAGGTCGCCCGCGGCGACGAAGATCGTGTTCGCGTGTCCCTCGCTGAGCTGTTTGACCAGCGTCGCCATGTGCTCGGCGCCACCGGCGGGAACGAGCGTGATCCTGGTCGGATCGGCCGGATCGCTGATCCTGATGCCCGACGGCGGCGGCTTCAGGTTGCCGTGGAAATCGTTGATCGCGAGGATGCGCACCTTCACGAGAGCTGCGGTTTCGGCACGACCGGCCGGGACGATGGAGCTCGCCAAGAGGCAGGCGAGGGCAGCGCGACTGAGAAGGTTCATGACGATTGCAAGACGTGACAATTGCAAGACGAGACGATTACAGGACGAGACGATTGCAAGACGTGATCCGCGCGACCGCCTCATGACGCGACCGCAATTGTCTCACTCTACTGCGGATGGCATAACGATGCCAAATCACAGCAATGATCGGGGAGGAATTCGTGAAAAGATCGCTCGTTTTGTTCGCGGGATTGTGTGTGGCGACCGGTGTCGCAGCGCAGTCGGTGCCGGATCTCGTGAAGGAGATGATCAAGCACTGGAACACCCCGACCGAGCCGTTCAAGGTCATCGACAACATCTATTATGTCGGCACCGACGGGCTTGCCTCCTATCTCGTGACCACGCCGCAGGGGCACATTCTGATCGACACCGCGATGCCGGAGGCGACCGGGCAGATCGAAGGCAATATCGCCAAGCTCGGCTTCAAGGTTGCCGACATCAAATATCTCATCAACACCCATGCCCATATCGACCACACCGGCGGGCTGGCGCAGATCAAGCACGATTCCGGTGCGCAGATGGTGGCCGGCGCCAAGGACCAGCCGCTGCTGGAGGGCGGCTATTATCCGGGCCGTGAGGAACAGAAGGAGCTGATGTTTCCGCCGGTCAAGGTCGACCGCGCCGTGCACGAGGGCGACACGGTGTCGGTCGGCGGGGTCACGCTGACCGCGCACGAGACCCCCGGCCATACGCCCGGCTGCACCAGCTGGACCACCACCGTGAAAGACGGCGAGGCGACGCGCAGCGTGCTCTTCTTCTGCAGCGCCACGGTGGCGCTCAACCGGCTGGCCGGCCGGCCGACCTATCCCGGCATCGTCGACGACTACAGGAAGACGTTCGCGTGGGCGAAGACGGAGCATCCCGACATCCTGCTGGCGCCGCATCCCGAGATGTATGACATGGCGGCCAAGCGCGCCAAGATCGCCGACGGTGCGCCCAATCCCTTCGTCAAGCCGGGCGAATTCAACACCTATCTCGACAAGCTCGAGACCCAGTTCGACGACGGGCTGGCCAAGCAGACTGCCGAGGCGCAGACGGGAAAATAGCGGTTTGGACGGACCGTGTGGCTCGCATTGACGCGGCGTCTTCAAGGCGCCCGTCAACCGCCGCGCGCGAGCTCGGTTCTCTCAATGCTTCTTCCGCTCCAGGAACGCGGTGAACGCCGCCACCGCCTCCTTGGAGCTCATGCGCTCGCCGAAAATATGCGCCTCTTGGTCGATGCGGCGGGTCAGCTCGTCCGGCGGGGTGCGGATCAGCTTGCGCGAGATCGCGACCGCCTCGGCCGGCAGCTTGCAGATCTCGCGGGCGACCTTGTGTGCCTCGACCTCGGCATGGCCCGGCGACACCACCGCATTGACGAAGCCGGCGATGTGGGCTTCCGCCGCGGTCATGGTCCGCCCCATCACCAGCATCGCAAAGGCGCGCTGATAGCCCATGGTCTGCGGCATCAACAGGCTCGAGGCCCCTTCCGGCACCAGGCCGAGCCGCAGGAACGGCGTCGAGAAGGTCGCCGCCGTGGAGGCCAGCACATGGTCGCAATGAAACAGCAGCGTGGTCCCGATGCCGATCGCGATACCGTCCACCGCGGCGATGATCGGCTTCACATTATGCGCCAGCGAATAGAGAAACTTGACCATGTCGGAGGTGCGCACAGCCTCGCTGCTGACGGTGCCCGCATGCAGGAATTCCTCGAGATCGTTGCCGGAGGTGAATACCCCGGAGCCGCCGGTGATCATCAGGCAGCGGATGTTCGGATTGTTCTGCGCGGTATCGATCGCTTCGGTCATCCCGCGATACATCGCTTGCGTGATCGCGTTCTTCTTTTCCGGGCGGCGGAGCTTGATCACCCGCGTCTCGCCCTCGTCGGTGATGATCAGATGGTCGGTCATGTCGTGCCTCGCCTTGCCCCCGGCGGCTCGTGCTGCCTTTTGAGTCCGTTGGAACGATAGCCTACATCAATCCAATGCGAGGCCAAGTGGCGTGCGGGGCCTTTCCCGACGTGTCGTCCACTCAACCAGAGCGGGAAACGCGGGAGCGAGATCGTTCCGCAACAGGGGCGCTGCACCCTCGTCGGAAAGCATGGATCAATTGCGCATCGCGCGACCCAACCGGGTAAGGCTTCTCAACAGCCCCGGCAGATGCTGGTCACGCCATATCTCAGCAGCCGGTCGTTCTCTTTCACCGTCTGGCGCTCGAGCCGCTGGCGCTCGCGCTTGGACAGATGCTGCCATTGGCGGACATAGCGGGCACGCGGCGTGTAGGCCGGCTGGGTGGAGCGCAGCGGGGCTGCGCCCGGCACCGGCACTGGATTGAGGTTGGGCTGCGGCAGCACCGGCGCCCGCGCCGCATTGCCGATGCCTGAGGGGTCGCGCAGCACGCCGTTGAGCCCGTTGATATTGGCCGGCCCGAGCGGAATCCCGCTGGTGCCGGTGTCCTGGGCGAGCGCGGGCGCCGCGATCATGGTGAAGGCGGTGATGCCGGCCAGCATGGCGCGGCGGACGTCGGTTCGAAATGCAGGGACCGGGCGTGCTCGAGTCATGAGGCGGAGGCTTTCAAGAAGGGGAGCGGCTTTCACAAGGCACGAAGTTGATAACGCGCGAGCTGGCCGCGAGTTCCGCCAGCGATCAGCCGCGTCATTGGAATAACGCCACACTTGTTACTCCCAGCGATCAGCTCTCCGGTGCCAAAACCATCTCACGCCAACGACGCGCGCTGCGCAAGGGACGTTCCGTCATACGAGCCGCGCCGCAATCGGGAGAACGAGCCATGACCACGTCAGCCGAAAGCCAACGAACAACCGGACAGCAGGCCATGAAGAGACCACCCATTGTGTCGCCGCAGGAGTGGGAGGCGGCGCGCCAGGC
Source organism: Bradyrhizobium sp. STM 3843 (assembly GCF_000239815.1). GTDB lineage: Bacteria > Pseudomonadota > Alphaproteobacteria > Rhizobiales > Xanthobacteraceae > Bradyrhizobium. The sequence continues at coordinate 97,473 of NZ_CAFK01000253.1, forward strand.
GCTGCTGGTGAAGGAGAAGGTGCAGACGCGGGCGCGCGACGCGCTCGCCGCAGAGCGCCGGCGCATGCCCTGGACTGTTGTGGAGAAGGATTATGTGTTCGAGGGGCCGGCGGGCCGGCTCAGCCTGCGCGATCTGTTCGCGGGCCGGCGCCAGCTGATCGTCTACCGCGCCTTCTTCGAGCCCGGCGTGTTCGGCTGGCCCGATCACGCCTGCCGCGGCTGCTCGATGGTGGCCGACCAGGTCGCCCATCTCTCTCATCTGAATGCCCGCGACACCACGCTGGTGTTCGCCTCGCGCGCGCCGCAAGAGGAGATTGCGAAGCTGAAGGCAAAAATGGGCTGGACCATGCCGTGGGTCACGATCACCGACAGCTTCGATGCCGATTTCGGCGTCGGCGAGTGGCACGGCACCAACGTCTTCTTCCGCGATCGTGACCGCATCTTCCGCACTTATTTCATCAACAATCGCGGCGACGAGCAGATGGGCGGCACCTGGAACTATCTCGACATCACACCGCTCGGCCGCCAGGAGGTCTGGGAGGATTCGCCGGAAGGCTATCCGCAGACACCGACCTACAAATGGTGGAATTGGCACGACAGCTATGTCGAAGGCGCCGCACCCGACCAGCGCTGGGTCGAGGTGTCCGACGCCGGCGAGGCGGCGTTCCGGAACAAGAGTTAGTTGCGGCGTCTTCAGGTCGATCCGGCCCTCATGGTTCGAGACGCGCGGCTTTGCCGCGCCCTCACCATGAGGGTCTACGATCTAGCCGCGAAACACGCCCTCGTCCTGAGGAGCTCGCCGGAGGCGAGCGTCTCGAAGGACGGCGGCGGGAGCGATCGTCGGCCGAGTCCTTTCATACATGCGAGAGCCTGCCGCTTGCGGGGACAGGGAGCCAACCTCTGCCCCTCGCATTACCGACGTAACCGCTTTTCGCGCCTCGGAAACGCGCTCGAAAAATTCGGCTGCTGATCTGCGGCTCCAGCAAACCTGGAGCAGGCGGCATGAGCGGAAAGTTGGGTCGGCGGGCGGTGGTGATCGGTGCGGGCATTGGCGGCTTGGCGGCCGCAGGCGCCTTGGCCCCGTATTTCGAGCAGGTCGACATCGTCGAGCGCGACGTGCTGGCGGGGTCGGCCGCCTCGCGCACAGGCACCCCGCAGGATCGGCATTCCCATGGGCTACTCGCGGGCGGGCTCAAGGCGCTGGACGAGATCTATCCTGGCTTTTCGCAACAGCTGACGAAGGCCGGCGCGGTCGCGGTCGGGATCGCGCAGGACGTCCGCTACGAGCGCGGCGATGTCGGCGCGTTGCCGATGCGGGATCTCGGCATCTCGATCCGTGGCGCCACGCGGCCGCTGATCGAAGCGGTGTTGCGCAATTGCGCCACAGCGGTGAGCAACATCGCCGTGCATTCGGGCTGCCGTGTGAGCGCGATCGTTCCCTCGCCAAGAGGTGCTGATGTCCACGGGGTGCATATCGAGCTCCGGTCCGGATCTTCCAAGACCCTGGAAGCCGATCTGGTGATCGATGCCTCGGGCCGCGGCGCGCCGACCCTGATGCTGTTCGACGCGCTCAGCTGGGCGCGGCCGAAGCTGAGCGAGGTCGGCGTCGACATCAGCTACGCGACCGCGGTGCTGGACATTCCCGACGAGGCGCCGACGTGGAAGCTCGCGATCACGCTGCCCAGTCCGCCGACCCAGCCTCTGAACGCGCTGCTGCTGCCCGTGGAGGGCGACCGCTGGATGGTCACCATCATCGATTACGGCGCCCCCGGGCAGCTGAAGACCTGGGAAGACTTGCTCGCTGCCGCGCGCCGGCTTCCGACTCCATCGATCTATCAGGCGATCCGTCACGCCACGCCGCCGGAGAGCCTCAGCCACTACGGCTTCGCTGCCAGCATGTGGCGGCATTTCGAGCAACTGCCGCGATTGCCGCGCGGCGTGCTGCCGCTCGGCGATTCGATCTGTCGCTTCAACCCGATCTACGGCCAGGGCATGTCATCGGCCGCGCGGCAGGCGCGGCTGCTGCGTGAGATGTTGGAGCGGGTGGCCGCCGAGCCGGATCCGATTGCCGCCGTGCAGGCGGGTTTCATGGCCGAAATCCCGGGGGTGGTCGAGGCGCCCTGGAGCATGTCGACCCGCACCGACCTGGCTTTTCCGACCACGCGCGGCGAACGGCCGGAGAATTTCGAGCAAAGCCGGCAGTTCGACATCGCCTTGTTCCGGGCGGTGATCGCCGATCCCGTGGTCCATCGCGCGATGGTCGAGGTCGCTCAGCTGCTCGCACCGCGCAGCCTGCTGCAGGAGCCGCATATCAAGGCGCGGATCGAGGCGGTCGCCGCGAAAGCGATGGCGTGAGCGGCGGGCGTTGTCCTCAGCAGCCGTGGCAGATGCCGTGCATCTTGCTTAACGTCGTGTCGTACTCCTTGACCAGCGGCTCATACGCCTTGGGATCCAGGCCCCTGCGGCCACGGAACCGCGCATTGGCCATGTCGGCAGGGCGCGCCACAGGCTGGCCCTGGAGCTGCCGGATCGAGGACTCCGAGGTTCGCTTGAGCTGCTCGTCGAAGCTCTTGTAGGCATCGGAGTCCTTCCAGCGCTGCGCGGCATCGGCGCTGTCGAATTGCAGCATCGTCACATGCGCCGCCGCGGTCCCGTCCCAGGACGGTGGATTGTCGACGTCGCTGACGACGCGGCCCTCGAACGGCAGCACAGCATCCGCCAAGCCGTGCAGCGCGTTGATGAAGGCGTCCTTGTCGTTCAGTCTGGCCGTGCTGATCAGCACATAGGTCGGGGTGATGATCGCTTCGCCGCGGCCTTCACCGCCACCGCCAGGGCCGATATGACCTAATCCCATGTGACCTAGTCCCGTGTGACCGAAGCCGCCATGTCCGATATGGCCGAAGCCGCCGCGCGCCAGCGTCGGCGACGACGGCGCCGCCGTCAGCGCGATCGCGAGCCCGATCGCCACATAACTCTGTTTCATCTCCAAGCCCGATCTCAAGCCCGATCTGGTGTCACCCTGGGGGCGAGAGTGACCGGCTCGATCACGCCTTGCAAGGCGAGGGCAGGAGAAGCTCACGCAACGGTGAGGACGCCTTGCGCGGAAGGCGCGGGTGAGCATCGCGGCACGCATGGCGGGACACAAAACGTCACGATCGGCGCGCCCCGCGCCTCAGTCCTCGGCGGGCAGTCCATCGCCGTGGACATACCAATCGGCGCGCGAGGCCCAATGAACATGGCGGTCCGGCGTTGTGCCGAGCGGCTGGTCGAAACTTCCCGCCGGAATGATCGCCTCGCGGCCGCTGCGCGTCAAATGCGGCAAGGGGCTGCCGCAGATTCTGCAGAATGCGGTGGCAAAACTTCGCGCCTGCGGCAGGTCGAAACGGACCACGGACACTTCTCCGCGAAGCCATCGCAGCGCCGAGGCTTTCACGATCACTTCGCAGGAATGCGCAGTCCCGGTCGCTTTTCGGCAGCGCGAGCAATGGCAGTTCAGGAAATGGTCGAACGGTGCGTCGACCTCGAAGGCGACCTTGCCGCACAGGCAGCTTCCACCAAATGCGACCATTTGCATATCTCCTCGCCTGACCGCGCCCCGGATGATTGGCCGCGCGTTACGTTCGCAAGTTAACGGACGTGGCCGAGAGCAACAACGCTGTAGCGAATGATGTATTACAACAGAGACTTCGGCCTGCAGTGATGAGCAGCTCAGGGAGGGCGCGAGGCGCAAGGATCGTCGGGGCAGCGCCGCGAGGCGGGCTCTCGCACATGCAGAAAAACCGGCCCGCTATCTCTCCCGCGGCCGTCCTTCGAGACGCTCGCCTCCGGCGAGCTCCTCAGGACGAGGGCTTGCTTTGTGGCAAAATGGCAAACCCTCATGGTGAGGGTGCGGCGCGCCCGAGCAGGCCGGGCGCCAGCGAGGCCGTCCGCGAACGGTGCAATAAAGGCGCACATCTCCGGACGATGCTTCGCATCGCCGGGAGAACCATGAGGCCCCCATGCGGTTGCCCTTGCCCGGAAGGGGAAGATGAATCCGGTGCGACCACTATGCGCTTGCAGTCCAGCGATGCGATGAGGAGCAGATGTCAGCGTCGATGCGCGGCCGTTCAGGCCGCGACGCCCGCGCTCGACGATGCGCTCGCACTGCTGCTCGTGCCGCCATTGGTCGTGCCCTGCGCATTGTAGGTCTGGGCGCCCTTGCTGCTGTCGCTGCCTGAGCTGGCGGCCGCGGTCTTGGTCACTTCGGTCGAGCCGTCGGAATAGGTGATGGTCGTGGTGGTGACGCCGTCGACGGTGATCGAGACTTCGCTGACCACGGTCTTGCTCGATGATGAGCTGCCGCCCGAGGAACTGCTGGAGGAGCTGCCGGACGCGCTGCTGGTCGAGCTGGTGTCGGACGTCGCGCTGGTCTGTGACGTCGCCGAGGTGGATTGCGTGGCTGATGTGGCCTGGGACGAGGCGGCCGCTGTGAGCGAACTGACGGAGCTGATCGACATGGGATTCTCGCGTGAAGAATGGATCGGTGCCGGCCACGCCGGATGGCGATTGGCCCGCTTCTTCAACGCAGATGTCCGCCAGAGCTGGCGTCACGAGTTGTGTCTGATCGTGTCGGTGTGCTGCTTTGCTAATGAACGCTTAAAGCAGACAATCGCCCGCACTTTCCTCCCTCCGTCATTCCGGGGCATTCGCGCACGCGCGGATGAGCCCGGAATCCATAACCCGTGCCGAAAATGGCGAGGCGGGCATCAAGCCTGTCACTCAGTATAGGTCCGCCAGCGCTCCGCACGTCGGAAGTGGGTGACCGTCAGACAGCGGCGGGCCCGGCTGATCTGGGCATCGGTCGCGCCGTGACTGCGCGCATACATCTCGGCCACCGCCGCGGTGTATTTCTCGACATAATATCGCACCTCCGAGCAGGAGATCTGATGCTCCAGCCCTGGTTCGCTCGCGGCCTGCAGCTCCGAACCCATCGCCAGCATCAGAACACCTGCGCAGATCACACCCCGCAACATCGACGTCCCCCCGTCAACAGAACACAGTTGGACAGCAGGTCTGAATCGTGCCGGCAGCGCAAATTAACATTGCTGGTTGTAGCGAAGTTTGCGGACAGTGTTGCGCGGCAGTGTCACCGAGCTGTCATGCCGCGTTCCGCGCCCGGAACCTACGACGTCTGACAGTGCACGCGAACGGGCTTCGAGTTCTGCCGTTTTGCACCATGGGATCGGCTGCCCTGTGTTTGCTGACGGGAAAACGGAATGCGATCGAACGGCCCCGCCACTTTATCGGCCGATCGAGCCCCCCTGCAGACGATCCGGTGAGCGGAGATATCCCTTCTGAGACAGCTTCACGACCTGACAGTTCGCTTTCAGTATCTCTATATGGGCGGCCCCAATTGAGACTTGTTGGAGGGATGCGGGATGATCTTCTGCGCTACGGCTGCCGTCGATGATCCACCGATCTCCTCCATCCTTGAGGCGGAGCGGACGCTCTGTCTCGAAATCCGCATCTCCATAAATCTTCCTGAAGATCATCTCCGCGAGGGCCAGCGCGATCTCCGAGGATGCGAGTTCCACACCCGTTGCACGAAACAGCAACATCGAAGGATCTTCGTGCGCCGTCGGCACTGTTTCTCTCGCGGTGGCGGCCTGGATCAACAGCATCGAGAGCACGACAGAAACAAAGCGCGGCATGACGGGTACCTGGCTATATCAAGAGATGTTAGGAGTAGTCCTCTTGTCGCGAGCAACGTTGGATCGCAACTGCAACATCATGGCTGCCCGACGGGCGAAGCACTCCGCCCTTCTCCCAAAATCCTGTCAAGTCCTTCGGAAAAACATAAA
>NZ_CAFK01000252.1 GCF_000239815.1 Bradyrhizobium sp. STM 3843
GGGATCGGACGAGAAGACTTCGGCGGTCGACGTTTTAAAGGTAACACCATGGTTTTCAGCGCTGTGAAGCGTTGGAGATCGATAGGTGGGACCTCGTCAAACGTTGTGATCAGCCGGTTCAAAGCTTCAAGTTCAACTTGAGAGTTTGATCCTGGCTCAGAGCGAACGCTGGCGGCAGGCTTAACACATGCAAGTCGAGCGGGCGTAGCAATACGTCAGCGGCAGACGGGTGAGTAACGCGTGGGAACGTACCTTTTGGTTCGGAACAACACAGGGAAACTTGTGCTAATACCGGATAAGCCCTTACGGGGAAAGATTTATCGCCGAAAGATCGGCCCGCGTCTGATTAGCTAGTTGGTGGGGTAACGGCCCACCAAGGCGACGATCAGTAGCTGGTCTGAGAGGATGATCAGCCACATTGGGACTGAGACACGGCCCAAACTCCTACGGGAGGCAGCAGTGGGGAATATTGGACAATGGGCGCAAGCCTGATCCAGCCATGCCGCGTGAGTGATGAAGGCCCTAGGGTTGTAAAGCTCTTTTGTGCGGGAAGATAATGACGGTACCGCAAGAATAAGCCCCGGCTAACTTCGTGCCAGCAGCCGCGGTAATACGAAGGGGGCTAGCGTTGCTCGGAATCACTGGGCGTAAAGGGTGCGTAGGCGGGTCTTTAAGTCAGGGGTGAAATCCTGGAGCTCAACTCCAGAACTGCCTTTGATACTGAAGATCTTGAGTTCGGGAGAGGTGAGTGGAACTGCGAGTGTAGAGGTGAAATTCGTAGATATTCGCAAGAACACCAGTGGCGAAGGCGGCTCACTGGCCCGATACTGACGCTGATGCACGAAAGCGTGGGGAGCAAACAGGATTAGATACCCTGGTAGTCCACGCCGTAAACGATGAATGCCAGCCGTTGGTGGGTTTACTCACCAGTGGCGCAGCTAACGCTTTAAGCATTCCGCCTGGGGAGTACGGTCGCAAGATTAAAACTCAAAGGAATTGACGGGGGCCCGCACAAGCGGTGGAGCATGTGGTTTAATTCGACGCAACGCGCAGAACCTTACCAGCCCTTGACATGTCTGGGACCGGTCGCAGAGATGTGACCTTCTCTTCGGAGCCCGGAACACAGGTGCTGCATGGCTGTCGTCAGCTCGTGTCGTGAGATGTTGGGTTAAGTCCCGCAACGAGCGCAACCCCCGTCCTTAGTTGCTACCATTTAGTTGAGCACTCTAAGGAGACTGCCGGTGATAAGCCGCGAGGAAGGTGGGGATGACGTCAAGTCCTCATGGCCCTTACGGGCTGGGCTACACACGTGCTACAATGGCGGTGACAATGGGAAGCGAAGACGCAAGTCCTAGCAAATCTCAAAAAACCGTCTCAGTTCGGATTGGGCTCTGCAACTCGAGCCCATGAAGTTGGAATCGCTAGTAATCGTGGATCAGCACGCCACGGTGAATACGTTCCCGGGCCTTGTACACACCGCCCGTCACACCATGGGAGTTGGCTTTACCTGAAGGCGGTGCGCTAACCAGCAATGGAGGCAGCCGACCACGGTAGGGTCAGCGACTGGGGTGAAGTCGTAACAAGGTAGCCGTAGGGGAACCTGCGGCTGGATCACCTCCTTTCTAAGGATGGCTCTTCAGCAATGATCTTCGGATCGATTGGTCTTCGGACCGATCAGCTATCGAGCTGTTTTAGAAACATTCAGGGGCCATTGGGATCGCCAGATCCTTTTGAGCTCCATTGGCGGGATTTCGCCGTCTTCGTTTCTCTTTCTTCGCGGACGAACACGCTGCCTGGGGCTTGCGCTTGTCGATCATCGTTAAGCGCGAATGCGCTGGATGCTGGGCGCGACGAGCTCTTAAGCGTTAGGGGCTTGTAGCTCAGTTGGTTAGAGCGCGCGCTTGATAAGCGTGAGGTCGGAAGTTCAAGTCTTCCCAGGCCCACCACGCTTCGCCTGTCGGCTTCGCGTGGCGCAGCCTCGCTCTCACATGAGCGAAGCGTGCCCGGCGTAGCCACTTGGCGAAGACGGGCAGCCATCGGTTCACATCGTCTCGACGATCCTGCAGCTCACGCATTCGTCTTTCCGGTTATGGGGCCTTAGCTCAGCTGGGAGAGCGCGTGCTTTGCAAGCATGAGGTCGTCGGTTCGATCCCGACAGGCTCCACCACGCTTCGCCCTTCGGGCTACGCGTGGCGCGGCCAAGGGGTAGGGAAGCTGGATCAACCATGCAGGAGCCGAAGGGCTGAGCGTGGTGCCCGGCGGAGCCACTTGGCGGAGACGGGCTATTGCCGGCGTGTTCAAAATTCGTCCGCGAGACAACACTTCGCATCTTCTGGTCCTCACCGGGACTACAGAAGACTGCGTGTTATCTGACATCGTGAAGAGGAGATCGATCCGAGTTGGGATCGTGCAGGCTCAAGGCATTTGCTCGAGCAATCGAGCGGACGCTTTTGGCATCAAACTGTGCGTGACCTTCACTATCTCCGGGTCGTTTCGGCGCGGGACAATGTGCTGTGAAGCATGACGCTGTGAAGCGTATGTCCTGTTGTAAACGGCTCTGTTAGCGAAGCTTGACCGCCTCGCTATCGGTTCGATCTTAAGAAGCAAGCTGGTCTTTCTAATCAGTGTCCGGCCGCGATCCGAANGCTTTGCCCGCGAGGGTGAGGTGGGGCGCGGCATACATTCTGCCGAGTGTGTGGACATTGATAATGAGAGCAATCAAGTGCCTTAAGGGTGTTCGGTGGATGCCTTGGCGCTGAGAGGCGATGAAGGACGTGCTACGCTGCGATAAGCCGTGGGGAGCTGCGAAGAAGCTTTGATCCGCGGATTTCCGAATGGGGAAACCCACCTTCGATAGCCGGAACTCCAAGACCTTGGT
>NZ_CAFK01000251.1 GCF_000239815.1 Bradyrhizobium sp. STM 3843
TGCGTCAACATGCTATCGCTGCTCGCAAGCTGTCGCTTTCCGTTCCTCACTTTCGTGACCATGCGCGGCGAATGGGCCGAGTTCAACCCGTGGCAGGTGCCGATGGGCAAGGCCACGCCGGCGGCTTTCGAGATCATGGGTGTGACCGTGTTCCGGCTGGAGCGCCCGGAGGACGCCGGCGAGATCGCGTCAGCCGCCGCGACGCTGGCGTTCGACAGCGACCAGCCAATCGCGGTGCTGATTTCCCAACGCATGATCGGCGCCAAGAAATGGACGGAGACGAAGTGATGGCCAACGATCTCGACCGCCGCGCCGTGGTGAAGGCGCTGCTGAAGGACCGCGGCGATCTCTTGGTCGTCACCGGCCTCGGCTCGTCGTCCTATGACGTATTCGCCGCCGGCGACACCGAAGCCAATTTCTATCTCTGGGGCGCGATGGGCGGCGCTGCGATGGTCGGGCTTGGTCTGGCGCTGGCGCAACCCAAGCGCCCCGTCGCCGTGATCACCGGCGACGGCGAGCAACTGATGGGGCTCGGCAGCCTCGCCACGTCAGCGGCCAAGAGGCCGAAGAACCTTTCGATCGTCGTGCTCGACAATGCGCATTTCGGCGAAACCGGCATGCAGATGAGCCATTCCGGATTGGGCAGCAAGCTCGAGCTGATCGCCGCAGGCGCGGGCTTTCCGTCCGTGAGCGAGATCAAGGACATTGATGCCCTCACCGCCTTCCGCCCCAAGCTACAGGATCTGAACGGCCCGCATTTCGCGCGCATCGCCATCAGCACCGCACATGTCGACCGCGCGCTGCCGCCGCGCGACGGCGTGTTCCTGAAAAACCGCTTTCGCGCGCATCTCGGCTTTCCGCCCAACTGAATTTGCCGCGTCACGGGAGCTGCACGCAATTCGACGTCTCGCGCTGGCGGAAATCCATGCTTGCCAACCAGGGACAGCTTCGTCATAGGCTATAACCAACGAGCATAGGGAGGTCGCGACGGTTTCACCATGTGGGCCGGCCGCGGGACGCAACAAATGACAGAGCAACATCCGCAGGACGATTACGCCGACATCCGCGACGCCGTGGCAAAGCTCTGCGCACAGTTTCCCGGCGACTATTGGCGCAAGCTCGACCGCGAGATGGCGTACCCGTCCGCCTTCGTCGATGCGCTGACGGAGGCAGGCTACCTCTCGGTGCTGATCCCCGAGGAATATGGCGGCGCCGGCTTGAAGCTCTCCGCGGCGGCGGCGATCCTGGAAGAGATCCAGCGTGCGGGCTGCAATGGTGGCGGCTGCCACGCCCAGATGTACACGATGGGCACCTTGCTGCGTCACGGCAGCGCCGCGCAGAAGGCCAAATGGCTGCCGAAGGTCGCGAGCGGCGAATTGCGCCTGCAAGCCTTCGGCGTGACCGAACCGACCTCCGGCACCGATACATCATCGCTGAAGACCTTCGCGAAGCGCGACGGCGACAGCTACATCGTCAACGGCCAGAAGATCTGGACCAGCCGCGCCGAATATTCCGACCTGATGATCCTGCTCGCGCGCACCACGCCGAAGGACCAGGCGCAGAAGCGCACCGATGGTCTATCGGTGTTCATCGTCGACATGCGCGAGGCGAAGCAGGCGGGGCTGATGATCCGTCCGATCAGGACCATGATGAACCACTCCACCACGGAAGTGTTCTTCACGGACATGCGTGTGCCCGCCGAAAACCTGATCGGCGAGGAAGGCAAGGGCTTCCGCTACATCCTCTCCGGCATGAATGCCGAGCGCATCCTGATCGCGGCCGAATGCGTCGGCGACGCCAAATGGTTCATCACCAAGGCCACCAACTACGCCAAGGAGCGCGTGGTGTTCGGCCGGCCGATCGGCCAGAATCAAGGCATCCAGTTTCCGATCGCCAAGGCCTATGCGTCGATGCGCGCGGCCGAGCTGATGGTGAAGGAGGCCACGCGCAAATACGAGGCCGGGCTCGATTGCGGCGCCGAGGCCAACATGGCCAAGATGCTGGCGGCCGATGCCTCGTTCGAGGCGGCGAACGCCTGCATCCAGACCCATGGCGGCTTCGGTTTCGCCGAGGAATATGATGTCGAGCGCAAGTTCCGCGAGACCCGGCTGTATCAGGTGGCGCCGATCTCGACCAACCTGATCCTGTCCTATGTTGCCGAGCACGTGCTCGGCATGCCGCGTTCTTACTGAGATACGATCATGCTGCCGCTTGAAGGGATCACCGTCATCGCCGTCGAACAGGCGGTGGCCGCGCCGTTCTGCTCGTCGCGCCTGGCGGACGCCGGCGCGCACGTCATCAAGATCGAACGACCCGAAGGCGATTTCGCCCGCGGCTATGACGCCGCGGCCAAGGGCCAGAGCAGCTATTTCGTCTGGCTCAACCGCGGCAAGGATTCGGTCGTGGTCGATCTCGCCACAGCAAAAGGCCGCAGTGAGTTGGAGAAGCTGATCGCGGGCGCCGACGTGCTGCTGCAGAACCTCAAGCCGGGCTCGATGGACCGGCTCGGCTTCGCGCGCGAGCGGCTGCGCCGGGATTATCCGAAGCTGATCTGCTGCACCATCTCGGGCTATGGCGATACCGGGCCCTATGCCGACCGCAAGGCCTATGATCTCCTGATCCAGGCCGAGAGCGGGCTTGCCTCGATCACCGGCGGCCCCGATGGTCCGTCGCGCGTGGGGTTGTCGATCGTCGACATCGCGACCGGCGCCACCGCGCATGCTGCGATCCTGGAGGCGCTGATCGGCCGCGGACGCAGCGGCCAGGGCGCGGATATCCGGATCTCGATGTTCGACGTGATGGCTGACTGGCTCACGGTGCCGCTGCTCAACTCGGAGGCCGGCAATCCGCCCAAGCGGATCGGCCTCGCCCATCCCTCGATCGCGCCTTACGGCGTCTTCACCTCGCAAGACGGCAAGGCCATCCTGATCTCGATCCAGAGCGAGCGCGAGTGGAGGACGCTGTGCGCCAAGGTGCTGGCGCGGCCGGAGCTGCCTGACGATCCACGCTTTGCCAACATGGTCGAGCGGGTGCGCAACCGCGCCGAGACCGACAAGATCGTCGCCGACTGCTTCAGTGCCATGACCCGCAACGAGCTGCTCGAGAGGCTCACGGCCGCCGACATCGCCTTCGCCGAGGTGAACAGCATGGCCGATCTTGCTGTCCATCCGCATCTGCGCCGGATCGAGGTCGACACACCCAACGGCGTCGTCACCTACCCTGCACCGGCCGCGATCGTGGTCGGCGATGAACGCCACTATGGCGCAGTGCCCGCCGTCGGTGAAAGCGCGTCGTTGTCGCACAAACGGAGGTCGTGATGACCGGCCAGCTCGATCTCGATCATCTCAAGCAATGGATCGGCCGCACCACCGAGGCTTCCGACATCGTCACCGCGCAGCTCACCAAAGGCCTGCGCGCGACGCTGTTCCAGGAGATCGGCGAGCCCGTGACCGGCGAGATCGCGCCCTACACCGTGCATTGGTGTCTCGCGCAGCCGGTGTTTCCGCAAGCGCAGCTCGGGCCTGACGGTCATCCGACGCGCGGCGGCTTCCTGCCGCCGGTGCCGCTGCCGCGTCGGATGTGGGCGGGCGGCGAGCTCAACTTCATCGATCCCCTGCGCGTCGGCGACCTCGCCACGCGGATCTCGCGCATTTCCGACGTCGCGCTGAAGAGCGGCTCGACCGGACAGCTCTGCTTCGTCTCGGTGGAGCATACCATCACGACCCCACGGGGCCCCGCGATCCGCGAGCGCCACGACATCGTCTATCGCGAGCTGGGCGGTGCGCAGGCCGCTCCCGCCAAAGCGCCGCCTCCGCCGCTGGCAGAGCATCGCGAAACCCACGTCTCCGATCCCGTGCTGCTGTTCCGCTATTCCGCGCTGACCTTCAATGGCCATCGCATCCATTACGATCGCGACTACGTCACCAAGGTCGAGGGCTATCCGGGGCTGATCTTCCACGGTCCCCTGCAGGCGGCGCTTCTGGTCGAGTTCGCCGCCAAGCTGAAAGGCAAGGTGCCGAAGACGTTCAGCTATCGCGGCGTGCAGCCCTTGTTCGAAGGGAGCGAGTTCTCAGTCAATGCCAACGCGCTCGGCAACGATCTCGAAGTGTGGACCGCGAATGCAGAGCGGCAGCCGACCATGAAGGGCACGGCGACGTGGTGAGATTGGCGCGTCCTTCCGGGCGACGCTGCTGATCAACCAGTCCACGTCATTCCGGGACGGTCCGAAGGACCGGGCCCGGAATCTCGAGATTCCGGGTTCGATGCTTCGCATCGCCCCGGAATGACGACAAAGGATATGCAGAATACACGACGATAAAATTTCATACCCCGAGGAATCCCCTTGTCCGGCAAGTCACCCAGAACAAAGTCCGTCACCGTCAAGCAGGCCACGCTCGACCTGCTCCGCGCCTTCGGTATCGACAAGGTGTTCGGCAATCCCGGCTCGACCGAGCTGCCATTCCTGAGCGACTGGCCCGATGATATCGATTATGTGCTGGCGCTGCAGGAGGCGAGCGCGGTCGGCATGGCCGATGGCTATGCGCAGGCCAAGCGCAATGCCGGCTTCGTCAATTTGCATTCGGCCGCCGGCGTCGGCAACGCGCTCGGCAACATCTACAACGCCTATCGCAACCAGACCCCGCTCGTGATCACCGCGGGCCAGCAGGCGCGTTCGATCCTGCCGCTGCAGCCGTTTCTGTTCGCCGAGCGGGCTAGCGAATTCCCGCGGCCTTACGTGAAATACAGCGTCGAGCCGGCGCGGGCCGAAGATGTCCCGGCCGCGATCGCCCGCGCCTACTACGTCGCCATGCAGCCGCCCTGCGGGCCGACCTTCGTCTCGGTGCCGATCGACGACTGGACGCATCCCGCGCCTAGCGTGATCACAGCCCGCAAGCTCAGCCGTGAGCTCGGCCCCGACCGGCAGGCGATGCAGGAGCTCGCGGCCGCGCTGGCTGCCGCAAAGCATCCGGCGCTGGTGGTCGGCCCCAGCGTCGATCGCGCCGAGGCCGTCGATCTGATGGCCAAGGTCGCGGAGAAGACCAAGGCGGCGGTGTGGGTCAGCCCGTTCTCGGCGCGCTGCTCGTTTCCCGAACGTCATCCGCAATTCCAGGGCTTCCTGCATGCCTCCCCGGGTCAGCTGTCGGATGCGCTGAAGCCGCATGACCTGGTGGTTGTGATCGGCGCACCGATCTTCACTTTCCATGTCGAGGGCCATGCGGCGATCTTCGACGGCACGACCACGATCTACCAGATCACCGATGACCCTGACGCCGCATCCATGACGCCGATCGGCACCAGCATCATCGCCACCATGACGCCGGCACTCACGACGCTGCTGGAGCTGCTTCCCGAGGTGAAGCGCGCTGCGCCAGACGGCCGCGTAATGCCGGACGCGCCGAAGGCGGGAGACCCGATCCCGGTCGACTATCTGCTGCATACGCTTTCCAACGCGATGCCGGACGATGCCGCCCTGGTCGAGGAGGCGCCCTCGCATCGGCCGGCAATGCAGAAATTCATGCCGATGCGGGGCCAGGACAGTTTCTACACGATGGCGAGCGGCGGCCTCGGCTACAGCCTGCCGGCATCGGTGGGCATGGCGCTGGGACGGCCGCGAGGCCGCACCGTCTGCCTGATCGGCGATGGCTCCGCGATGTATTCGATCCAGGCGCTGTGGACCGCCGCCCAGCGCAAGCTTCCGCTCACCGTCGTCGTCATCAATAATGCCGGCTATGGCGCGATGCGCTCGTTCAGCCAGGTGATGCAGGTGCGCAACGTGCCGGGCCTCGATCTGCCTGGGCTCGACTTCGTCAAGCTCGCCGAGGGCATGGGCTGCGATGCCGTGCGCGTGACCAGATCATCCGAGCTGCCGTCGGCGTTGTCGCGCAGCCTGTCGCATCATGGCGCCAGCCTGCTCGAGGTGATGGTCGATTCCGCCGTGCCGCTGCTCTACGCGCAGAAGCATTGAAGTGTGGTCCTGCCCCTGTTGCACGAAGCTTGCTCCGCGAGCACGCTGCACCCTCTCCCCTTGTGGGAGAGGGTGGTTTCGAAC
>NZ_CAFK01000250.1 GCF_000239815.1 Bradyrhizobium sp. STM 3843
TTCCCTGCACCCTCTCGACTTCTAAGGAGGGTCTCAATCTCGCAAAGCTCGGGCGTAGCAGCCGCGAGAACGCAGCTCCATGCCGGCGCGGGAGGAGAGCTGCTTGGAGCGAAGCCAAAATGAGAAATTTCGGCTCATTTTTCTCTGCTCGAAATGGTAACAACATCGCGCAGTCGGTGTGAAGGCATCTAACTTTGGCAAAACTTTCGGCACCGTACAGAGCACATTCAATCGCAGTTGATTCCAACATGATCGACGTTTTGGTGATCGGCGGCGGCAGTAGCGCGCTTTGCGCCGCCATTGCGGCGCGCCACCACGGTGCATCGGTTCGTCTGATTGAACGGGCGCCGAGACAGCTGAGAGGTGGAAACACACGTCATGCACGCAATTTCCGCCTCATGCATGAGCGGCCGACACCATGGGCGCCTGATACCTATAGCGAAGAGGCCTTCCTCCAGGATCTGGTCAGCGTGACCGATGGCGCGACCGACCAGCGGTTGGCGCGTCTGCTCGTTCAAGGCTCTGCAACGATTGCGGACTGGCTCAGCGACAAGGGCGTCCGCCTGCAACGTCCAGCAGACACCTACACGTCATACTCTCAGCGAACCGCTTTCCTGCTTGGTGGCGGCAAAGCCATGGTCAACGCGCTCTACGCGGCCGCGGCCCGTCTCGGGGTTGCAACCAGCTATGAGAGCGAACTGATCGGGCTCGATTGCGCGGACGAACATCAGTGTCGCGCCAGCATCAGACGCGGCGTCGCCATCGAGAAAATCGTGGCAAAGGCCGCCGTCGTTTGCGCGGGCGGTCATCAGGCCGATCTCGACTGGCTGCGCGAAGACTTTGGCGCCGCAGTCGACGGTTTTGCTGTGCGCGGAACGCCCTACGCTGACGGCGCGGCCTTGCGTCTCCTGCTCGATGCCGGCGCAAGGCCGATCGGCGATCCGGGCCGGTCTCACATGGTTGCAGTCGACGCCCGTGGCCCCAAATTCGACGGTGGGATCGTGACCCGCATCACCGCAATCCCCCACGGCATCGTTGTTGACCGCGACGGCCGGCGATTTGCAGACGAGCGCGCAAACATGAGCAAGTCGCATTTTGCCGAATGGGGCGCACGTATCGCCAACTGCGCCGGGCAGATCGCGTTCCTGATCCTGGATTCCAGAGGTCTCGCACGGGCGCGGCCCTCGGCACTACCACCGATCCAAGCCGACAGCATCGCCGGTCTTGCTGCGAAACTGCAGGTCGATCCCACAGCACTTGAAGTGACGGTGAGAGATTTCAACGCCTCAATCGCCGCGACAGACGGCATGTCGCCACGCCGATGCGCGCTCGCGGAACCGCCGTTTGCCTGCTATCCCCTGCGTCCTGGCCTCACCTTCATTCACTATGGTGTCGCCGTCGATCCGCAGATGCGCGTGATGACGAACAGCGGGCCGCCCCTCGCCCATCTGTTCGCCGCCGGCATGATCATGGCGGCAAATGTGCTAGGTCGGGGTTATCTCTCCGGCATAGGCCTCACCATCTCCACCGTGTTTGGTCGCCTCGCCGGCGAGGCGGCTGCGCGGCATGCCGCGCGCCGCTGATGCTACCCGACCGGCTTGTCCGATGCGACATAGGAGAATCCCGGCGCGCTGTGAAGGAAGCCGTTGGCGACCGGGACATTCGGGTAGATCTGTTCGATGTGCCGGCAGCCTGCCTCGGCATCTTTGCGACCGTCCAGCACGTCACGAAACGTCCTGGCGACTTCGACCATGTCGCAGGCCTGGGGCGACAGCCGCAACGAACGGACACCGCCTTGTTCGAGCTTCTCGACATCGCGCAGGAGATTGGTACAGGCGTGCGAAAGTGTTTGCACGCCGTTGATGGTCAGGAAATCCTGGTTGTCGAGGGTCTTCACCACCAGCCCGTCCATATCCTTGTCGCAGACGAACCGGCAATTGTCCTTCGCGAGCTTATGGACTCGCGCATGATAGCAGCGGGCGGAAATCGCAAGCGGCGTGCGCCCGAACGCGAACACCTCAATGACCACCTGCGGCACGGCTGCCGTGATGGCTGCGACCGAGGCGAGCGGCAATTCCGGAGGCAGGCAGATCCGCATCGCGCCTTGTGCTGCATGAAACGATGCAGCCGCCTCGTTATAGATGTTGACGAACGGTCCGATGGCATGAGGCCGTCCGGAGATCGACCTCAGGCAGGTCAGGTCATTCACCTCGACCAGCCCGTCCGCAACTTCCGCCAGCGCCGCCGTCTGGCGTCGCTCGCGCGGCTGCGACACCAGAATGAGAGAACCGAGCAACACCGTCTTGCCGGCCCTTTCGAGCCGCTCGATGACCGCAGGCAGGTGCTCATCGAAGAAAGGCGCGCGCTTCGAGCACACGATCTCGCCGACCGCCACCACATCGACGGGCGCCTCGTCGGCGATACGAAAATAGAAGTCGCGCCAGTGGTCCGGCGGCCAATTGTACAGGACGGGCCCGAGACTGAGTTGCATGGTCAACGCCAATTCTTTCAACGCCAAAACTTGTCAACGCCAAGTCTTGTCAACGCCAGGTCTTGCGATAGGCGCCCAGTGTGGATGCCTGGCCTTCGGTGAACGGTTTCAAGCGCGTGACATCCGCCTCGCCTCCCGTTTCAAGCGCGGTCAGCGCGTGGCGGAAATGCCGGACCACGCTTTCCACGTAGGCGCGCCCGCGCTGCCTCCCCTCGATCTTCAGCGCGCTGACGCCGGCGTCGCGCAACCCGGAGAGCAGCCTCGTCGCATCCAGGCTGACTGGATCCTCGAAGATGTAGCCGGCACCAAGCTCGGTCGAGAACCGTCCCTTGCACAGCGTTGGATAGCCGGCCGGCTCGTCGGGCGCGAATTGATTGATCGTGAAACCACCGAGCCGCGAACTCACGCCTTGCGCCGTCTGCGCATAGGCCACGTGGCTTGCCGGCGAGCAAACGCCCTGCATGTTTGGCGATTTTGCGGTGGCATAAGACGAGAGCGAGCAGCGCCCCTCGGCCATCACACACAGGCCACCGAACACGAAGACCTCGGTCTCGCAACTGACCTCCCGCGTGATCGCGGCGATCTCCGGCACGCTGAGCACACGCGGCAGCACCACACGCCGCGCCCCGAAGGTCTCGACGTAATAGGCGATCGCGTCCGGATTGGCTGCGGCGGCCTGCACCGACACGTGCAGGCGCTGCGCGGGATGATGCCGCGCAGCGTAATCCATCAGCCCGATATCGGCCAGGATCAGTGCGTCCGCGCCGGCCTTGACCGCATCGTCCACAGCGCGTTGCCACAGCTCCAGCGCCGACGCACGCGGAAACGTGTTGATCGCGACCAGGATCTTGACACCGCGGCCATGGGCAAACGTGATCGCCTCGGACAACTCGCTGCGGCTGAAATTGAGGCCCGGAAAGTTTCGGGCGTTGGTTTCGTCGTTGAAGCCGCAATAGATCGCATCGGCACCAGCCTCGATGGCGGATTTCAAGGCCGAAGGCGTGCCAGCCGGACAAATCAGCTCCATCAGCTAAGCCTGTCTTGCAATTGCGCGGACCGAAGAATGGCGTCACGCGCCGCGCCGAGAAGGCGCCTGACCGGCTCGCCCAAGGGTCCGAACAGGCCGCCAATCTCGGCAGCCATGTCGAGCCGCGCGTCATCGATCGCATTGCGCAAGGCGAGCACGGCCTCCACGTCGCCCTCGATCGCGAGCTGCCGCGAGAACATCAGGGCGTCGCCATCGAGGCGCCCTTCGACCAAGGCAAGCAGATTGGCCATCGAGGACGATATCTGTGCGTCGGCGTCGGCAGATAGCTCGCGCACAACCGACAGGCATGGACGCTGCGCGGCGGCCTCGATCACGAAGATGAAAGGCAGGTCGGTCGGCTTGATTGCAAACCGCTTGCCTGCATGCGGCCCGAGCCGGTCGAAGATTTGTGGATTGCGGCTCAAGATCCGATCCAGGAAGCCGTTGAGCACGAATTCGAGAGGCGGCAACGGCAACGGACTGATCGCACGCCCGAGCAAGGGCGGGATCAAGGGCAACGCATCGGTTGATGTGGAGAAGAGGGATCTCATGCGAACGCTTCTAGGACGGATCGCCCGCCTGCGTATTTGACGCGGAACAATGAGCCCTCGAAATCTCCCGGCTAAGGCTTGCTTTTCTGGAGAGGCTCCTTGCTGCAACGTGATGTTCCTCGCTTTCGCGAGCTGTCTGATTTTCTGCGCTTTATCGAAAGTCGGGGACAGTTGCGTCGCATTCGCGACAAGGTCTCGGTCGTCCATGACGTGACGGAGATCCATCGCCGCGTCCTCGCCGACGGTGGCCCTGCGCTGCTGTTCGAGCAGCCGGTCAAGGCCGATGGCAGCCCGTCGACGATGCCGCTCCTGACCAATCTGTTCGGCACCGTCGAACGGGTGGCATGGGGCCTCGGCATCAAGCCGGAGCGGCTGGAAGAGCTCGGCGGGCTGATGGCCGAACTACGTGCCCCCCGCCCTCCGCAAAATCTCAAAGAGGCCTGGCACAAGCTTCCGCTGGCGCGCGCCGCGCTCGCAACAAGGCCGCGGGCGCGGCCAAGCGCTTCCGTGCAGGAATGCGTTGCGACCGGCGAGGCCGTTGATCTCGGCGCCTTGCCCGCGCAAATCTGCTGGCCGGGCGAGCCGGCGCCGCTGATCACCTGGCCATTGGTCATCACGGCGCCGGCGGAGACTTGCATAGGCGAGCAGGAGAATGTCGGCGTCTACCGGATGCAGGTCCTCTCCCGCGACCGCGCCATCATCCGCTGGCTCGCGCATCGCGGTGGCGCTCGCCACCACCAGCAATGGAAGGTGCTCGGCCGCGACATGCCGGTCGCCGTCGTGATCGGCGCCGATCCCGCTACGATCTTGAGCGCCGTGCTGCCCCTGCCCGAAACCATCTCCGAGCTCCGTTTCGCCGGCATCTTACGCGGCGAGCGGCCCAATCTGATCAGCTGCCGGACCGTGCCGCTATCGGTGCCGGCCGAGGCGGAAATCATCATCGAAGGCTTTGTCTCGGCAACGGACACCGCGCCCGAAGGGCCGTATGGCGATCATACCGGCTACTACAATGCGGTCGAGGCCTTTCCAGTGCTTAAAGTCACCGCCATCACGGCACGGAAGCACCCGATGTATCTCTCCACCTTCACCGGACGCGCGCCCGATGAACCGTCTCGAATTGGGGAGGCGCTGAACCGGCTGTTCGTGCCGCTGATACGCCAGCAATTTCCTGAGGTGGTCGATTGCTTCCTGCCGCCGGAGGCCTGCTCTTACCGGATCGCGATTGCCGCGATCCGGAAGCGCTATCCCGGCCAGGCGCGCCGCGTGATGCTGGGCCTGTGGTCGATGCTCCCCCAGTTTATGTACACGAAACTTCTCATCGTCGTCGACGACGACATCGACATCCGCGACTGGCATGCGGTGATGTGGGCGGTTGCGACGCGCACCGACTCCTCGCGTGATCTGGTGACGCTCACCGATACACCGATCGACTATCTCGACTTCGCCTCGCCGAAATCCGGCCTCGGCGGCAAGCTCGGCATCGATGCCACGACCAAGATTGGACCGGAGACAGAGCGGATCTGGGGCGAGCCGCTTGGCATGGACGCTGCAGTGGTCGCACGGGTCGACGCCATGTGGCCTCGGCTCGGCCTCGCTGAACCGCTCCGGCAAACGCCGAGGGTCACATGAACGAGCGCCAGATGAACGAGCGTCTTGGCGTGATCGTCGGCATCAGCGGCGCGTCCGGCGCGGCAATCGGCGCGCGTATCGTCTCGCGGCTTGCTGCCCATCCGAATTGCGACGTCCATCTCGTGGTCTCGCCGGCGGCCGAACGCACGCTGGCCGAGGAGGTCGGCCCAGATGCACTGGCGCGCCTGAACGGCCTCGCCTTCCGCCACCACACGCATTCAGACATTGGTGCCAGCATTGCGAGCGGCTCTTATCCAGTCGCCGGCATGATCGTGGCGCCCTGCTCGATCCGCACCTTGTCCGCCATCGCGTGGGGCCAGCTCAACGATCTCTTGGTACGTGCGGCCGACGTGCAGCTCAAGGAGCGGCGCAGGCTGGTCCTGTTGGTGCGCGAGAGTCCGCTGCATCTCGGCCATTTGCGTTCCATGACCCAGGTCGCCGAGATCGGCGCGATCATTGCTCCGCCTGTGCCGGCGTTCTACCTCAAGCCTCAGTCGCTGGCCGACGTCATCGACCAGATGGCCTGCCGCGCGATCAATCTCCTCGATCTGCCGGGCGTGCGCGCACCGGCGCAGGCCTGGCCCGGGCAGCCCTGACAGCCGTCGCATGCGCGGTTCGAACGTCCTGGCGCAAGCCGAGCACGGACTGTCGCCATCAATTGCTGTTGGCGAACCCGAGTTCGGTGCGGGCTTCGTTCGTCATCATGGCTGGCGTCCAGGGCGGCTCGAATGTCATCACGACGTTCACGGAGCGAATGCCAGGTACTGTTGCGGCCCTCGCGACACCCTCCTTGAGGAAGACCGCGGCCGGACAGCCGCGGGTCGTCGCCGTCATCGTAATGCACGCTTCACCATTGGTAACTGCGATATCGTAGACGAAGCCGAGATCGACGATGTTGAACCCGAGTTCGGGGTCGATCACGACGCGCAACGCGTCCCTGATCCGGTCGGTGAGATGTTCGGTCATGCCGGCGCCCGTACGGTCAATTCGTAGGTCGATCCATCGGGTGTAAAGCCACCGAGCCATCGGAACCCACGCTTCTCCAGTTGCGGGAAGAGGAAAACCGGCTCGCGGCACAGCAACGCGGAGAGGGTTTCGCCGGGACCGAGCTGCTCGGCCGCGCCCAGAATCTTGACCATCGGCTCCGGAGGGTCCAAGTCCCGGTTGTCGAGCGTGATCTTTGGCTCAGGCCAATCGTCGAAAGGCTGGGCCGGTGGTGGCGCCGATGACGCGGGCCGCGCTTCGGGAGTGAACAGCACTTCCCATTCGCCGCGATCGAGCTCCCTTTCGGCGTAAGCAAATCCCTTTTCGGCCATCACTGCGAAGAGTGGAACCGGTTTGAATGGGGCATAAAGGCGAAGTCCCTGGCCAGGCGCGAGCTGAGCGAGCGCAGCCATGATGGCGGAGAACGGCTCATTCCCGGCGCGCAGGATCGGACGGACGTCGAGATCGATGCAGTCGGTCATGGTTGCTTCCTTTCTAGCGGGCATGCAATAGGCAAGGCTCCGTCACTCCGTTCGGCAGTCGCAACGGCTCGGCGACATCCGTGAGCCGTCGCGTACGGACGAACTCATGGATGATTCCTCCCGTCGCGACCGCCATCGCAAGCGCGGCGACGCGGAATAACGTCCCTTCTCCTGCGAGCAGAAGCGCGGTTGCGACCCAGACGGCAGCGAAATAGGCACCGAACCATTTCTTGGCGCGCGCTTCGACGACGAGTTCTTGAACACGCGGCATCGGCGCACGTCCCATGACCGGACCATAGGCCTCCAGCCAAGTGAGGAAGGCTACGATCTTGTGGAGCTTCGCCAGCACAAGACCGGAGAGCCAGCCGAAGGCGATCAGGAAAGCGAACGCGCCGGCATACGGTGCAAAGGAGCCGGTCGCAGCAAGCACAGCTCCCAGCACGGCGGCAACGAGGAGGCTCAAGAACCCATACGCCGCCATCTGGGTGTTGAGCTCGAGCTGCCGCCGTTTGCGTTTTCGGTAGAGTTCGATCACATCGCGACCGTAGAGCGCGATGGTAGCAAGACCAAACACGCCGGCCCATAGAAGCACAGCGCCAAGCCCGCTGGCCGCCTCGATCGCGACGAGACCGCCAACGACCGCGACGCAGAGCGTCAGCGCGCCGACGAAAAGCGTGACCCTGCTCTGCCGCTCGTCGACGTCGGGAGACAGCATGAACATGGCAAGCAACCGATAGCTAACGCCCATCGCGGTCAAAGTGAGCCAACCGCCGAGGCCGGCGATCGCGTGGAGCGGGACGCCGGATTCCAGCACCGAATCGATTGCCGCTCCGCCGTAGCCGGCAAGCTGCGAGGCAAACGTGGCCCCGAGCGCGACCGTAACGCACAGCGATGCCATACCAACGAGCACGAACCGCGCAGATGCGTCCAGCGATTTGGCACTCTGGACCGTGAGCACGACGTCCGCTGCGATCAAACCGAAGCCGGCGATCAGCAGACAGGCTCCGAGCGGCAGCAGCCAGAGCCATAGCGGCAGATGGCCGCCGAGCGCGAGGAAGCCGCATAGCAGTGCGATGAGCCCCGCCGTCAAAAGAACAAGAGCGGGCAACGCCCAGTTTTCGGCGAACAAAGGTCGGGAGACCAGCACTGGAACGAACTGCAGCAAAGCCCCGCACATCGCCGTACTGAGCCAGCCGATTGAAACCATGTGCACCAGGACGAGCGTATCGGGCGAGGCAAGATCTGCGGACGGAAAGCCGAACCCTGCCGCCATGAGCGCCTCAGCCCCGAACAGCCATGCTGTGGCGGCTGCGAAGTAGCTCATCGTCCATCGTGATATTGCGGCGCCGACCATGGTCGTTTCACATCTCGCGCACGATGCAGGCCAAAAGAGACTGGCGAACCCATTTTCTGGATCGTCGCCGTCGTTACACTAGCCGTCTCGTTTGGGCGCTCTTTGTCTAGGCACAAAGATCGACGACATCAGCCGTGCTGTTTGCTCTCCGAGAAAGGCCGGGATCTGTCCGGCTATGAGCTCCAGCCGCCGAACAGACGGAGGACCATGGATCCGCATTTGGAGAGATCGCGGATAGTCGCCGGAGGAGAGCGACCGTCGGAGAAAGGTCGCTCGGGGCCATTACCGCTGATCTGCTAAATTGCATCGAGCAAGCGACGGCGTCTCCCGTTGCGGAGCCCGTTTACCTTTGATGCCAGTCATTCTGTGCGCAAGCGCAACTTCTGACTTTTGGAAATATTGAGGTCTGGCAACCAGGCACCTCGATCCCGAAGGAAGGATCAAGTATTTCAGTGAAAGAGTCCGCAACGGGTGCGAGTTCGCTCGAGCGAGATGCTACTTCAGACTCCCGACCCATGTCTCGATCGCGCTGATATCTTCGGGTAGCTCAAGCGAGAGATCCCCGGCAAAGTCCCTCCACGCCCGCAGATTGGCCCTCGGCACGCCGATGACCACCGTGATTTGCCGATCCATCGCGCTGACGATCAGGTCGAGCAATCCACCGCCTGAGCACTCAGCTTTGCCGAACTTATTGAGCACCAGCAGGTTCGGCCTATCCTCCATATTTCCCTCGATGCGGGCGGCGGCCTCGCTCAACGCGGCTTCATCGAGCCTGCAGCCGGCAGCACCTGCCCCGCGATCTTCAAAGATGGACGTGCAGTGACCGGTGCTGAGGTCTTCCAGCAGGACATCGCACCGCCGGCCCGGAGCGTCCGAAACCCGGCGCTGCAGGACGCCCGCCAACGACAGCCCGAGGCTGCGGGATCGCTCCACGAGCGCAGCAAAGGCCGCCTCCGGGTACACGTTGTCAGTATAGACGATTGCAGCGAGCTGCGGTGCGAGCGAAGCTGACGTGTCAAAAGCCGGGTCGGGAAGCAGTGCTGACATCGGGATTCACCTTCGAACCTGTGGCCACCGGGCCGAGACAATGGCAAATGATGGCCAAGACGGCGCCTGGTTGGATGCGCGAGCATGACCGAGACGATCGTTGATCACCTTGCCGCGCCTGTGCTCATTTCGGTCCTCTATCATGGGCCGTCACGATCCAGAGCCGGAGACGGCGAAGATGAGAACGGACGCGCTCACGAACATGCTGCTCCGCCGCCGCAGGTGCAGCCGGCATGGACCGGACGTGCCGCCTCATCCTGCTTCAGCGACCATTGGATCATCGTGGTCAGGCAATTGACGCCGGGATCATCGGCGCGCTCGATCGCGTTCATCAAGCTCAGCCAATCTTCGCTCGTTGCGAGATTGGCGAAGCGGCGCACCGCTCCCGCAGCGTATTCGCCGACCGTTTCCTCGTAGCGTTTGGCGACCTCGCCAACTCTCGCAAGCAGGGCGACGTCATGACAGGACAGCAAGGCTTCCGTCGCCTTGGCCTCCTGACTGAAGTTCCTGATGATCTCACCAAGCAGCATGGCGCGCCCCTACTGCACAAGGGGCGAAGCGGAGGAGGCGAATCCGACGCCTCTGATCTCCGCACGGCCAGCCAGCAGCGATACATATTGTGCGAGTGCGCGCCGCTGCACGCCGGCCGCGAGATAGTCGGCGATCCGATCACGTACGAGTTCGAAAGGCATGACTTGCCCCAGCGCCCGCCGATCGAGGCGAACGACATGAAAACCGAAGCGAGTCTCAACGATGGACAACTCGCCCTCGCGCATACGTGAGAGTGCGGCCTCAAACTCTTCCACCGTCTGACCGCGCGTGATTTGACCGAGGCGACCGCCATTCTCGGCCGACGTCCGGCAGTCGGATCGACCGCGCGCCAGCTCTTCGAACCGCCGAGGATCTTCCCGAACCGAGGACAGGATCGTCTCTGCCGTGGCACGCGCCACGTCGCGCGCGGCCGCCTGCTCGCGCGGCACCGCGATCAGGATATGCGCGGCCTCATAGAGGTCGCCGGTGCGGAAGCGCGGCCGGTTCTGCTCGTAGAACCGCAGACATGCGGCCTCGTTGGGAGCGGGCGTCACCACCTCGCGTTCGATCAAGGCGCGCATCGCCGCCTCCTCGGGCGTTTCGCTGCGTCCCTCTTCATCGCGCAGCGGCTCGGCCATGACGCCGAGCCGCGCCGATTCCTGCAGCAGCAATTCCCGCACCACCAGCGCCCGCGCCGCCGCCTGCCAGGCGAGGATCGGCTTTTCCGCCGGATGGTTCTGCACTTCGCGCGCGATCGCCTCGCGCGGGATGACCGTGCCATTGACGCTCACGGCCCTCGGTTTCGGGAGCGTGTCGACCAGGGAGCAATCCATGTGCCCTACTCCGCCGCCTGCAACGTGCCATTCGGGCGGCTGCGAACCACCTGGTAGCCACGACGGCCGAGATACCAGACCGGGGCGCTCCAGATGTGAACCAGACGCGTGAAGGGAAAGAGCAGAAAGATCGTCATGCCAAGAACGAGATGCGCCTTAAACACCGGGCTCACGTCCAGGATGCTGGCGGCAATGCCGGGCTGAAGCGTGAGGATGCCCTGCGCCCAGCCCATGAATTTCACCATCTCATGGCCGTCGAGATGACCGAGGGACACAGGGATGGTCGCAAGACCCAACAGAAGCTGAGCGAACAGGATCAACAGGATTGCGGTGTCGCCGAACGATGAGTTGGCCCGGATACGCGGGTCGTATAGCCTGCGGTGCGCCAACAGCGCGATCCCGATCAGGCACATCAGCCCGGCGCCGCCTCCGGCAACGATCGCCAGCATCTGCTTGAAGCTGTGCGACACGCCCAGCATGTCGAACACCCAGATCGGCGTCAGCAGGCCGACGAAATGACCGAAGAAGATAAAGAGAATGCCGACGTGGAACAGATTCGAGCCCCACATCAGCTGGCGCCGGCGCAACAGCTGGCTGGAGCCGCTACGCCATGTGTATTGCTCGCGATCGAACCGGACCAGGCTGCCGAACAGAAACACCGTGAGGCAGAGATAAGGGTACCAGCCGAAGACGATTGAATTGAGCGTTTGCATGGTCGTCCCCTATTGCATTGTTGGCGGCGCCGGGTTGACCGCCCGACGGGCGTGGCGAAGCTTCGCGATCAGCCCCTCCTTACCGCAGGCGCCCTGCCCCTGGGCGCCCGGGCCAAACCTCACTTCTTCCTCTTCCCAGGCCGCATCGAGGGCCTTGAGATCCATCGGATCTGAGTCGGGGCTCTTCAACAGCTCGTCGACGATCTCGCGCTGCGGCGCCTCATCGGCCATGGCGACCAGGGCGTCAAATACCGCTTTGTAGGGCGACTGCCTTCGGCCCAGACGCTCGGCCAAGGCGGCGAGGATATGCGCTGTGTCGGCAAGCAATAGCCGCGCTTCCTCAACGGGCCGCACCGAGAGGAATTCAAGAAAGAGCGGCAGATAGTCCGGCAGTTCGTTGGCGTCGATGACGAGGCCCGCCTTCTCGTACATGGCTCTCAAATCGATCATTGCCTGACCACGGTCCCGGCTCTCTCCATGCACATGCTCGAACAGATAGAGCGCCAGCGTCTTGCTGCGATCGAACAGTTGGCCGTACCGTTCCTGCAGATCGTAGACGTCAGTTGTCGAGACTTCGTCGATCAGGCGATCGAGCGCGCCTCGCTGCGCGGCAGGAACAAGCGCCTCGGTCTCCAGCACGTCGGCGAATTCGGCGGCTGCACCGACCAGTTCCTCGTCCGGATAGGTCAGCAGCGCGGATAGCACCTTGAAGGATCTCATCACGCCATCTCCATCGGATTTTTCGCCTTTCGCGGCGCGCCGAACAGGTTGACCTCGTTTTCACCGCCAGAGCAGCCATTGCCGAAGGTGAAGCCGCACGAACCGCGGATATCGAAGGCATCGGCTCCCAATTCACGATGGGCGGTCGGGATCACGAAGCGATCCTCGTAATTGGCGATCGCCATGATCTGATACATTTCGTCGATCTGAGCCGGGGTAAGCCCCACCTGCTTTGCGATCACCTCGTCGATCACGCCGTCGATCGTCTTGGCGCGCATGAAGGCGCGCATCGCCAGCATGCGTTCAAGGGCGAGCGCGACAGGCCTTTCGTCGCCGGCGGTCAGGAGATTGGCGAGATAGCGCATGGGAATGCGCAGCGACTTCACGTCCGGCATCTCGCCGTCGAGCCCGATCTTGCCGGCAGCCGCCGCCGAGGTGATCGGCGACAGCGGAGGTACGTACCAGACCATCGGCAGCGTGCGATATTCCGGGTGCAGCGGAAACGCGACCTTCCATTCCATCGCCATCTTCCAGATCGGCGATGCTTTGGCGGCCTCCAGCCATGCATGCGGAATGCCCTGCCGCTCTGCTTCGGCGATGATCGCGGGATCTTTGGGATCGAGGAAGATGTCGAGCTGAGCCTGGTAGAGATCCCGCTCGTCGGGCCGGCTTGCGGCGTCCGCGATGCGATCGGCGTCATACAGGACGACGCCGAGATAACGGATGCGCCCGACGCAGGTCTCCGAGCACACCGTCGGCTGACCGGCCTCGATGCGCGGATAGCAGAAGATGCACTTCTCCGATTTGCCCGATGACCAGTTGTAATAGATCTTCTTGTACGGGCAGCCGGAGACGCACATCCGCCAGCCGCGGCACTTGTCCTGATCGATCAGGACGATGCCGTCCTCCTCGCGCTTGTAGATCGCGCCGGACGGACAGGACGCAACGCAGGCCGGATTGAGGCAGTGCTCGCACAGTCGCGGCAGATACATCATGAAGGTGTTTTCGAACTGGCCGTAGATGTCCTTCTGCACGCCGTCGAAATTGTAGTCCTGCGAGCGCTTGGCGAACTCGCCGCCGAGGATCTCTTCCCAGTTGGGTCCCCATTCGATCTTTTCCATCCGCTCGCCCGAGACGAGCGAGCGCGGCCGCGCGGTCGGCACCGCGGGCTGTTCCGGCGCCTGCTGCAGATGCGGATAGTCGAACGTGAAAGGCTCGTAGTAGTCGTCGATCTCCGGCAGGTCCGGATTGGCGAAGATGTTAGCCAGCACCCGCCACTTGCCGCCGATGCGCGGCTGGATCGAGCCGTTCCGGTTGCGTTTCCAGCCGCCCTTCCAGCGCGCCTGGTTCTCCCAATCCTTGGGATAGCCAATGCCGGGCTTGGTCTCGACATTGTTGAACCAAGCGTATTCCATGCCCTCGCGGCTGGTCCAGACGTTCTTGCAGGTGACGCTGCAAGTATGACAACCGATGCACTTATCGAGGTTGAGCACCATCGCAATTTGAGCGCGGATCTTCATTCTGCGGCCTCCAGGCTGGTCTTGCCGGACTGCTCGGTGACGGGTCGATCCAGCCAGTCGATTTTGGACATCTTGCGGACGATGACGAATTCGTCACGGTTGGAGCCGACCGTTCCGTAGTAGTTGAAGCCATACGCCTGCTGCGCATACCCGCCGATCATGTGCGTGGGTTTGAGGACCGCGCGCGTGACCGAGTTGTGGATGCCACCTCGCTGCCCGGTTTGCTCCGATCCAGGTACGTTCACGATCTTCTCCTGTGCGTGATACATCATGCACATGCCCTGCTTCACTCGCTGCGAGACCACGGCGCGCGCCACCAGCGCGCCGTTGGTGTTGTAGGCCTCGATCCAGTCGTTATCGACGATGCCGGCGGCCTTGGCATCGATCTCGCTGATCCAGACGATCGGACCACCGCGCGACAACGTCAGCATCAGGAGGTTGTCGGTATAGGTGGAATGGATGCCCCACTTCTGATGCGGCGTGATGAAGTTCAACACCACCTGCGCATTGCCGTTCGGCTTGCGATCGATCACCGGCTTGACCGTCTTGGTGTCGATCGGCGGGCGGTAGACGCAGAAGCCCTCGCCGAAGGCGCGCATCCAGAGATGGTCCTGATAGAGCTGCTGGCGGCCGGTCAACGTACGCCACGGGATCAGTTCATGGACGTTGGTATAGCCTGCGTTGTAGCAGACCTTTTCCGACTCGAGGCCGGACCAGATCGGTGACGAGATGATCTTGCGCGGCTGCGCGACGATGTCGCGATAACGGATCTTCTCGTCCTCTTTGGGCAGCGCCAGATGCGTATGATTTCGGCCGGTAAAGCCCTGCAACGAGGTCCAAGCCTTGACCGCGACCTCGCCATTGGTTTCCGGCGCCAGGCTCAGGATCACCTCGCAGGCATCGATGGCGGTATCGATCCGGGCGAGCCCCTTGGTCGGCCCTTCCTCGGTCACCGAGCCGTTGAGCTTCTTGAGCAGCTCGACCTCATGGTCGGTATTCCAGGCCATGCCCTTGCCGCCATTGCCGAGCTTTTTCATCAGCGGTCCGAGGGAAGTGAACCGCTTGTAGAGGTTCGGGTAGTCGCGCTCGACCACGGTCACGGCCGGCATTGTCTTGCCGGCGATCGGCTCGATCTCACCTTTCTTCCAATCCTTCACGTCGAACGGCTGGGCAATCTCCCCCGCGCTGTCGTGCATGATGGGTGTGAGCACGACGTCCTTTTCGACGCCGAGAACCTCCGGGGCGACCTTGGAGAAGGCCTCCGCTATCCCCTTGTAGATGTCCCAATCGCTGCGCGCCTCCCACACCGGATCGATCGCAGCGGACAGCGGGTGAATGAAGGGATGCATGTCCGAGGTATTGAGATCGTTCTTCTCATACCAGGTCGCGGTTGGCAGGACGATGTCGGAATACATGCAGGTGGTCGACATCCGGAAATCGAGCGTGACCAGGAGGTCGAGCTTGCCCTCAGGCGCCTGGTCGCGCCACTTCACGTCAATCGATTTCCTGCCGCCGTCCTCACCCAGATCCTTGCCAAGCACGCCGTGCTTGGTGCCGAGCAGATGCTTCAGGAAGTATTCGTGACCCTTGCCCGAGGCGCCAAGCAGGTTGGAACGCCAGATGAACATGTTGCGCGGCCAGTTGCTGGGATCATCGGGATCCTCGCAGGACAGTTGAAGTTCGCCGGACTTCAGCGCTCTCGCGACATAATCCTTGGCTTCCAGACCGGACGCTGCGGCGAGCGCGGCGACCTTGAGAGGATTGGTCTTCAACTGCGGCGCTGACGGCAGCCAGCCCATGCGCTCGGCGCGCGCATTGTAGTCGATCAATGCGCCGTCCCAGGGCCCGGCCGGTGCCGTCGGCGACAGGATCTCGCGTACATCCAGCGTCTCGTAGCGCCACTGATCCGTATGCGCGTAGAACGCCGAGGTCGAGTTCATCTGGCGCGGCGGACGTCCCCAGTCGAGCCCGAAGGCGAGCGGCGTCCAGCCGGACTGCGGACGCAGCTTTTCCTGACCGACATAGTGCGACCAACCGCCGCCGGACTGGCCGACGCAACCGCACATCACCAGCATATTGATGATGCCGCGATAGTTCATGTCCATGTGGTACCAGTGGTTCAACCCGGCGCCGACGATGACCATGGAGCGGCCACCGGTCTTTTCGGCGTTGCGGGCAAACTCCCGGGCGACCGTGATGATCTGATCGCGCGGGACGCCCGAGATCCGTTCCGCCCATGCCGGCGTGTACGGCTCGACATCGTCGTAGCTCTTGCCCAGATGCTCGCCTCCGAAGCCGCGATCGACTCCGTAGTTGGCGACGAACAGATCGAACACGGACGCCACCAGAACATCGCCGTCCTTCAGCGCGAGGCGCTTGGCCGGGACCTTCCGCACCAGGACGTCCGGATGATCGGTGCCACGGAAGTGATCGTGCTCACGATTGCCGAAATAGGGAAAGGCAACGTCGGCCAGTTCGTCCTTGATCTCCGCAAGCGAGAGACGGAGCTTGGTTGCGCGGCTCGTGCTGTCCTTTTCCTCCAGGTTCCACTTGCCCTTCTCGCCCCAACGGAAGCCGACGGAGCCGTTGGGCACGACGAGGTCGCCGGTGGTCTCATCGTAAGCCACCGTCTTCCACTCGGGATTGTTCGACTGATCGAGCGAAGTGGCGAAATCCGAGGCGCGCACGAACCGCTCAGGGACGAGCCGGCCCTCGGATTTCACCAAACGCACCAGAAATGGCATGTCCGTATACTGGCGCGCGTAATCGTTGAAATACTTGGTCTGACGATCGATGTGGAATTCTTTCAGGATCACGTGGCCCATGGCCATAGCCAGGGCGGCATCGGTTCCCTGCTTCGGCGAGACCCACAAATCCGCGAATTTCGACGCCTCAGAGTAGTCGGGGCAGATCACCACGCTCTTGGCGCCCTTGTAGCGGACCTCGGTATAGAAGTGCGCATCGGGCGTCCGTGTCTGCGGGACGTTGGACCCCCAGAGAATCAGGAAGCCCGAATTGTACCAATCCGCGCTTTCCGGCACGTCGGTCTGCTCGCCCCAGGTCTGCGGCGATGCCGGCGGCAAGTCGCAATACCAATCGTAGAAAGACATGCAGACGCCACCGAGCAGCGACAGATAGCGTGCGCCGGCCGCGTAGCTCACCATCGACATGGCCGGGATTGGCGAGAA
>NZ_CAFK01000249.1 GCF_000239815.1 Bradyrhizobium sp. STM 3843
TGATGCCCTTGCCGGCGTTGTTGTGGATCCTGGTCGCCAGTTCCCGGTAGTGGCCGGCCTGAACCGAATCCGGCGCATATTCCAGCACCGTCATGCGGCGCAGCTCGGCATGCTGCACGATGTTGTCGCGCGGCACGAAGTAGATCAGCTTGGTGCCGAGCTTCTTGGCCAAGGCTTCCGCAAGCTCCAGCTCCTTGTCGGTCTGACGCTCGTTGCAGACCAGGCCGCCCAGACGCACGCCGCCCGAATTGGCATACTTCAGAATGCCCTTCGAGATGTTGTTGGCGGCATACATCGCCATCATCTCGCCGGACATCACGATGTAGATTTCCTGCGCCTTGTTCTCGCGGATCGGCATCGCGAAGCCGCCGCACACCACGTCGCCAGCACGTCGTAGGACACGTAGTCGATGTCCTCATAGGCGCCGTTCTCTTCCAGGAAGTTGATCGAGGTGATCACGCCGCGGCCGGCGCAGCCCACGCCCGGCTCCGGACCGCCGGACTCGACGCAGCGGATGTTCTGGTAGCCGACCTTCATCACCTCTTCGATCTCGAGGTCCTCGACGCTGCCCGCGGCCGCCGCCAGGCTCAGGATCGTGTCCTGCGCCTTGGCGTGCAGGATCAGGCGGGTCGAATCCGCCTTCGGGTCGCAGCCGACGATCAGGATCCGATGACCCATCTGGGCCAGCGCCGCCAGCGTGTTTTGCGACGTCGTCGACTTGCCGATGCCGCCTTTGCCGTAGAATGCGATTTGTCGCAGTGACATTCTGCTCTCCATCAACCGATTGCCTATGTCCCCCATGCCCCTGGCATGACGAGACCATGTCCTCTCTGTTCGAACCGGCAGACGGGTTATTGGGAAGGAGAGCATCGCTCGTCCGAAGCGTCGGCGTGCACTCAGCCCTCAACCTTTGCC
>NZ_CAFK01000248.1 GCF_000239815.1 Bradyrhizobium sp. STM 3843
CCCCTTGTGGGAGAGGGCAGCTCGGTGCCTGCCAGACGCTCATTCGGGTGAGGGGTTTGTGCCGCGCATCGCGTTCTGAATTTGCGGAGAAAGACCCCTCACCCGGCTGCGCTCCGCGCAGCCACCCTCTGCCACTGCCGACGACGGCTTCGCCGTCGCGTCGAGGGGAGAGGGTGCAGCTGTCGTGTGGGAAGATACTTACACCGCCGCCGTGGTGACGCCGCCGTCGACCACGATGGTCTGGCCGGTCATGAAGGTCGAGGCATCGGAGGCGAGATAGGCTACCGCACCCGCGATCTCATGCGGCTCGCCGATGCGCCGCAGCGGCGTGGTGGCGCAGCGCTGCTTGAGGCGCGCCTCGTCCTCCCACAACGCACGGGCAAAGTCGGTCTTGATCAGGCCGGGCGCCACGCAATTGATGCGCACACCTTGCGGGCCCCATTCACAGGCGAGGCTGCGGCACAGCGCGAAATCCGCCGCTTTGGAGATGCCGTAGGCGCCGATCACGGTCGAGCCGCGCAAGCCTCCGATTGAAGACACGATGATCACCGAGCCTTTGCCGCGAGCGGCCATTGGCGGGATCGCCTTGGCACAGAGCCACAGATTGCTCTTCACGTTCGAGGCCATGATCTTGTCGAAGGCCTCGTCGGTGATGTCGAGCAGCGGGCCATAGTAAGGATTCACCGCGGCGTTGCAGACGAGGATGTCGACCTTGCCGTAGTGCTTCACCGCACCGTCGATCAGCGCGTCGACCTCAGGCCGGCGCGAGATGTTGCAGGCGATGACATGGGCATCGCCGCCGGCCTTGCGGATGCCGGCCGCCACGTCCTCGCAGGCGTCGGCCTTGCGGCTAGAGATCACCACCTTGGCGCCGAGCTGCGCCAAAAGCTCCGCCGAGGCGCGACCGATGCCACGACTCGAGCCGGTGATGACGGCGACCTGGCCGGCGAGATCGAAGGGGGTGGCAGTCATGGTCGGTCTCTCCCACATCACACGCGTCATGCGCGGGCTTGACCCGCCTGCGGGGCCGAAGCCCCTTCGGCGCGGCGAAGGCCCGTGCATCCATCTTTCAAGAATGATGGGTTGCGGGGTCGAGCCCGGCAACGACGAATTTCACTACACCACTCCGCCGGCCTCGCTGACGCGGCGGAGGTGATAATCGGTGTCGCCGAACGTGGTCTCGATCATCGACAGCCGCTTGAAGTAGTGGCCGATCTTGGCCTCCATGGTCATGCCGATGCCGCCGTGGAGCTGGATCGACTGCTGGCCGATGAACTTGGCCGACTTGCCGATCTGCACCTTGGCTGCGGCGATGGACGTGGCGCGCTCTTTCGCGTCCTCGAAATCGCTGGCCATGGTCGCGAACATCGACATCGAGCGCGCCTGCTCCAGCGCGACAAACATGTCGGCTGCGCGGTGCTGCAGCGCCTGGAACGAGCCGATCGCGACGCCGAACTGCTTGCGGGTCTTGATGTACTCGACCGTGGTGTTCAAGGATTCATCCATCAGGCCGACGGCTTCGGCGCACAGCGCGACGCGGGCCTCGTCCACCACGCGCTCGATCAGCGGCAGTGCATTCTCGGGGTCGCCGATCGCTGCGTCTGCGCCGACCTCGACGCCGGTGAAGGTGATGTCGGCTGCGTGCAGGCCGTCCTGGGTCGGATAGCCCTTGCGGGTGACGCCCTTGGCATCCGCCGGCACGATGAACACGCCGATGCCGGACTTGTCGCGCTGTCCGCCCTTGGTGCGCGCGGTGACGATCAGCGTGTCGGCGTTCTCGCCGTTGAGCACGACGAACTTCTCGCCGTCGATGATCCAGCCGTCGCCCTTCTTCTTCGCAGACGTCGCCACGTCGAACAGGTCATAGCGCGACTGCTTCTCGAGCTGCGCGAAGGCAAAGGTCCTGCTGCCGTCGATGATGCCGGCGAGATGCGCCTCCTTTTGCGCCGCCGAGCCACCATGGCGCAGGAAGCTGCCGGCAATCACCACCGTGGCGAGATAGGGCTCAAGCACCAGCGCGCGGCCCATCGCCTCCATCACGATCATGGTCTCGACGCCGCCGGCGCCGAAGCCGCCGTCGTCTTCCGAGAACGGCAGCCCGAGCAGGCCCTGCTCGGCGAGCTTGGACCAGATCGCTTTGCTCCAGCCGCCTTTCTCCGCCATGTATTTCTTGCGGCTGTCGAAATCGTAGGCGTCGGCCAACAGGCCATCGATGCTGTCCTTGAGGAGACGCTGCTCCTCGGTGAGATCAAAATCCATCTTCGTTTCCTTGAAATGACCCTGTTGGCCAGGAGCTCTGCTCTTCACCTCTCCCCGCATGCGGGGAGAGGTCGGATTGCATCGAAGATGCAATCCGGGTGAGGGGGAGTCTCCACGAGTTCGGTGCGTGGAGAGTCCCCCTCACCCCGACCCTCTCCCCGCACGCGGGGAGAGGGGGAAGAGGCTCACAGCCCCAGCACCGCCTTCGAGATGATGTTGCGCTGGATCTCGTTCGAGCCGCCATAGATCGAGACCTTGCGGTTGTTGAAGTAGCTCGGCGCGATCTGCGCGGTCCAATCCATGGTCTCGTTGGAATCGTCGTCGCCATGGACGTCGTAGGGCGCGGCGAACGGGCCGATCACCTCCATCAAGAGCTCGGTCGTGGTCTGCTGGATCTCGGAGCCCTTGATCTTCAGCACGGACGACGCCGGATTGGGCTTGCCCTTGCCGTGCTTGCCCTCGTCGGCGACGACGCGGAGCTGCGTCAATTCCAACGCCTTCAGCTCGATCTCGCAGGCCGTGAGCTTTTCGCGGAAGGCGGGATCCTCCAGCATCGGCCGGCCGCCCGACTCGACCTTGGCGGCGAGCTCCTTGATGCGGCGCAGCCGCTCCTTGGAGACGCCGACGCGGGCGATGCCAGTGCGCTCATTGCCGAGCAGAAATTTAGCGTAGTCCCAGCCCTTGTTCTCCTCGCCGATCAGGTTCTCGACCGGCACCTCGACGTCGTCGAAGAACACCTCGTTGACCTCATGGCCGCCATCGATGGTCTGGATCGGGCGCACGGTGACGCCCTTCGACTTCATGCTGAACACGATGAAGGAGATGCCCATCTGCTTCTTCGCCGCCGGATCGGTGCGGCACAGGCAGAAGATCATGTCCGCATATTGCGCCAGCGTGGTCCAGGTCTTCTGGCCGTTGATGATGTATTTGTCGCCACGGCGCTCGGCCTTGGTCTTGAGCGAGGCGAGGTCCGATCCCGAGCCCGGCTCGGAGAAGCCCTGGCACCACCAGTCATCGACACTGGCGATGCGCGGCAGATACTGCTTCTTCTGCGCCTCGTTGCCGAAGGTGTAGATCACGGGACCGACCATCGACACGCCGAAGGCGAGCGGCTGCGGCGCCGGATAGGCCTGCAGCTCCTCGTTAAAGATATAGTGCTGCACCGAGCTCCAGCCGGTGCCGCCATATTCGACCGGCCAGTGCGAGACGCCCCAGCCCTTCTTGTTGAGGATGCGCCACCAGGTCACCATCTCGTCCTTGCTGAGATGACGGCCCTCGACCAGCTTGCGCCTGGTCTCCGGCGGCACGTTGTCCTTGAAGAACTGCCGGACTTCCTCGCGGAACGCCTGCTCTTCCTTGGTGAATGCGAGATCCATCGGATGCTCCTTGTGTGTCGAATTAGTTCGTCTTGCTCAGCTGTCGTCCCTGCGAACGCAGGGACCCATAACCACCGGCGGACATGATGACGAAAGGCATCTGCTAAAGTGCCCCAAGCGACATCACGCTGTATGGGTCCCGGGTCTGCGCTCCGGACAGCGCTTCGCGCTGCCGGGGCTTGCCCAGGACGACAGCTACAATGTTACTGCAGCACCTCGAACAGGCCGGCCGCGCCCATGCCGCCGCCGACGCACATTGTCACCACGGCATACTTCGCCTTGCGGCGGCGGCCTTCGATCAGGGCGTGGCCGGTGAGGCGAGCGCCCGACATGCCATAGGGATGGCCGACCGCGATCGCGCCGCCATCGACGTTGATCTTCTCAGGGTCGATGCCGAGCTTGTCGCGGCAATAGATCACCTGCACCGCGAAGGCCTCGTTCAGCTCCCACAGGCCGATGTCGTCGACCGTGAGACCGTGGCGCTTGAGCAGCCGCGGCACCGCGAACACTGGGCCGATGCCCATCTCGTCCGGCTCGCAACCATGCGCAACGAAGCCGCGGAAGATGCCGAGCGGCTGCAGGCCGCGCTTGGATGCTTCCTTGTCGCTCATGATCACGCAGGCCGATGCGCCATCGGACAGCTGGCTGGCATTGCCGGCGGTGATGGAAAAGCCATCGCCGCGCACCGGCTTCAGGCCGGCGAGACCTTCGGCGGTCGTCTCGGGGCGCGGGCCCTCGTCCTGCGACAGCGTGACGTCCTTGAACGAGATGTTGCCGGTCGCCTTGTCGGCCACCGCCATCTTGGTCGTGATCGGCGCCAGTTCGTCCTTGAACTTGCCGCCTTGCTGTGCGGCCGCGACCCG
Source organism: Bradyrhizobium sp. STM 3843 (assembly GCF_000239815.1). Lineage (GTDB taxonomy): Bacteria > Pseudomonadota > Alphaproteobacteria > Rhizobiales > Xanthobacteraceae > Bradyrhizobium. The sequence goes on from NZ_CAFK01000248.1 coordinate 4,499, forward strand.
GCGCTGGCTCTCCAGCGAGTATTCATCCTGCCGCTCACGCGAGATGCCGTAGCGCTTGGCCACGACTTCCGCCGTGTCGATCATCGGCATGTAGACCTCGCCCTTGATCTCGAGTAGCGCCGGGTCCTGAGCGTGGAAGCCGTTCATCTTGTCGTTCTGCACCAGCGAGATCGACTCGCCGCCGCCGCCGACCGCAATCTCGACGCCGTCAAAGATCACCGAGCGCGCCGCAAGCGCGATCGCCTGCAGGCCGGAGGCGCATTGCCGATCGATCGTGGTGCCGCCGACCGAGACCGGCAGGCCGGCGCGGACGCAGTGCCTTGCGCGCGATGTTGCCGCCGGTGGCGCCCTGCTGCAGCGCCGCGCCCATCACGACGTCCTCGACCTCGGCCGGATCGATCTTGGCCCGCTTTACCGCTTCGCCGATGGCATGGCCGAGCAGGGTCGCGCCTTCGGTGGCATTGAGCGCACCGCGATAGGCCTTGCCGATCGGGGTGCGGGCAGTGGAAACGATGACGGCATCGGTCATGGGTGACCTCCTATTGTTGTTGCTGGTGTTGTTGGGCTTGGATCGTTGGTGATTGCTTCTGGCGCAGCTCGTGGCGCGACAGCTTGCCGACCGGCGTGCGCGGCAGCTCGTCGACGAAGGCGACGGCGGCTGGTAGCTCGTGCTTGCCGAGCTTGCCGGTGAGAAATTCGCGCAGCTCGTCGATCGAGAACGGCTTGGCGCCGTCACGCAGCTTGATGAAGGCTTTCGCCGCCTCGCCGCGATAAGCGTCGGGAATGCCGATCACGATCACCTCCTGGACGGCAGGATGGGTGTAGATCGCCTGCTCGATCATCTGCGGATAGACGTTGAAGCCGCCGGAGATGATCATGTCCTTCTTGCGGTCGACCAGGAAGAAATAACCGTCGGAGTCCATATAGCCGATGTCGCCGGTGAGGAAGCGTTCGCCGACGAACGCTTCCGCCGTTTCCTGCGGCCTATTCCAATAGCCCTTGGTGACGTTCGGCCCCTTGATCCGGATCTCGCCGACCTCGTTCACACCGAGCACTTTGGCCGGATCGTCGAGCGACACCACGTCCATCTCGATGCCCGGCAGCATCAGCCCGATCGAGCCGGGCTTCTCCGGCCCCTCCTTCGGGTGCCCGGTGCCCGGCGAGCAGGTCTCGGTCATGCCCCAGCCGCTCTTGAGCTTCATGCCGA
>NZ_CAFK01000247.1 GCF_000239815.1 Bradyrhizobium sp. STM 3843
GCCGAGCGGCCGGCCGATGCTCTCGGCGGCACGCAGCCGGTCGAATAGATCATCCCCGTCCTCCGGAGCGTTGCTCAGCAGCAGCGCGGCAATATCCGGAAAGATATCCCTGACTGGAGCATGCGCGGTAACACCGTCGTCCTTGCCGCGCAAATGCGCGCGCGTGCTCGACCAGGCCCAATCCTGCGGGCGCGCGACCAGGCGTGCGCGGACCGGGTTAAGGCTGACATAGCGCAGCGCGGCGGCGAGATGCGTTTCATCCATCGCCACGGCGCCGAACCGCCCCTGCCAGAAATGGCCACTGCGCCTGCGGCGCGCCTGGATGATGCCGGCATAGGCGCGATGGACGCGCGAGAGCGCCCGGCGCAGGCCGTCGGCGTCCGATGGAACCAGGATCAAATGCACATGGTTCGGCATCAGGCACCACGCCCAGACCGCGACGTCGGCGGCCGCGCAATGGGTCGCGAGCAGGTCGCGGTAGAGCGCATAGTCCTTATCGCCGAAGAACGTCCGCGCCCGCCCGTTGCCACGCTGGGTGACATGGTGCGGCAGACCGGGGACAACGACACGGGCGAGGCGGGCCATGCTCCATCTTGTCCTGGTCTTGCGCGGATGTCAATTTAATGCACTGTCACCGTAATTCCAATTTAGTGCACTGTCACCGTAATTCTGTCCGTAATTCCAGTGGGACGTGAAGAATCACGGTAACGCTGCATCAAGCTGCTCTCGCAGATCTCTGTGGCGGATAAAATTGACCACGCTAGTTTAATGCACCGCAATTTCGCTGTCAGTTGGCGAGAGGCGTCTGCGGCGCGATCTTGTTCTG
>NZ_CAFK01000246.1 GCF_000239815.1 Bradyrhizobium sp. STM 3843
CCGACTTTTTCCCCTGTGGGCAGGCTTTTCAGGATCGTACTCATGTGAGCTTCCAATCATCGTAAGGGCTGATGCGTCCGGCGAATTGGGGCGCGAATATCAAATTTCGCAAGCTTGGGCACCACGTTTGTGCGCCATGACCTACCCTCACGCCGCCGGGCTCGCCCGCGGTTCGCGCCGGCGGCGCAACAGCCGCCGCATCAGCCGGTAGCCGGGCCAGGCGAAGCGGGTCAGCGCGGCATCGATCGCCTCATCCGACAGGCGGGTCGACGGCCAGCGATAGATGTAGCCATGCGCGAGCCAGATCACGAGGAAGGTGACGAGGCCCGCGGCGGCGATATCGGTAAAGAAATGCCCGCCGAAGGCCATGCGCAACACCGAGGTGGCAAGGCCGAACAGGGTCGCGGCCGCATAGGCAAACGGCCGCACCGCGGGTGGGGTCAGCGCGGCCGGCGCCAGGGTCCAGAACGCGGTGGCGCCCTCGCCGGAGAAGAACGAGCAGTTGCGGCCGCAGCGGCCGCGCGGGTCCCACCACGGCACGAACGGCAGGTCGCCCGCGAACTCGGTCACGACGACCGGGCGCGGCCGGCCCCAATGGGATTTAAAGGTGAGATTGGAGAGCACGATGGCCGACAGCGACAAAGTGAGCAGCAGGAAGGCCATGGTGCGGCCCCTCACCAGCAGCGGCCGGTCTGGCCGGATCAGCTTCACCACCAGAGCGATGATCGAGGGCAGAGCGAGGCCCCACGCGACCCACATCGCAGCATCCCGCGCGAACGAGGCGTAGCCATCGAGCTTCAGCGGAAAGCTGTGCGTCTTCGGATCATAGAACAACGCGGCGAGCTTGAGGTCGAGCTCGGGATAGATCCCGAACACGACCCCGATGATCAGCGCCAGCGATAGCGCGACGAAAAGTCCGGTCCGGTTCATGGCTTGCGTTTAGCCGACAACGGGAAACGTGGAAAGTACTGCTGTCCTCTCACCGCACCGAGCCCGACGGCAGGGGCGGAGGTGGCGGCGTTCCAGCGGGCGGCTCGCGCCAGAGCCCCGCACTGCGGCCGGCGATCAGCCAATAGACCAGACCGCCGACGATGCCGGCACCGGTCATGATCTCGAGATGCCGCCGCACGATGCCTTCAAAACGAAAGGTGTCGGGATCGAACGGCACCAGGCCGAGATAGCACGCCAGGCCGACCACGCCGCCACCGATGGCATAGGCGAGCACACTGCGGATCGAGAACGCCTCGGTGATCAGCGCGATCAGAATGGCCGGGATCAGCGCAAAGCCGGAGACGAAGATGAAGCCGAAGCCGATGATCACGTCGAGCGCGCCCTGATCGATCGGTCCTTCGCCAAGATCGGAGAATTCAGGAAACAGGATCGCGGTGACGACGATCATTCCAGCCACGAAACACGCGGCGAGGAAGCCGAACACGATCACGAACAGCCGGCCGATCAGCGCCATCGCAGAAAACCGATGCTAGGCAATCGAAGCTCCGCTTCCCTTCTCGTCATGCCCGGGCTTGTCCCGGGCATCCACGTCTTTCTCTCCTGAGCAGGCACGTGGATGGCCGGTTCAAGCCCGGCCGTGACGACCATGATCAGCAGACGAGCGCACCGATCAATATTCAATCCGTCATCGCCATGGCGCGCAACGCCTCGCGCTCGCGCGCCGAGAGCTTTTCGGTCTCCGATTTCAGCTGACCACAGGCCGCGAGAATGTCGCGGCCGCGCGGCGTGCGCACCGGCGAGGAATAGCCGGCGTTGAAGATGTATTCGGAGAATTTCTCGATCTGCTCCCAATCCGAACATTCATAGGCCGAGCCGGGCCAGGGATTGAACGGGATCAGGTTGATCTTGGCCGGAATGCCCTTGAGCAGCTTCACCAGCAGGCGGGCATCGTCGAGCGAATCGTTGACGCCCTTGAGCATCACATATTCGAATGTGATCCGGCGCGCATTGGAGGCTCCGGGATAGTCGCGGCAGGCCTGCAGAAGTTCGGCAATCGGATATTTGCGGTTCAACGGCACCAGCTCGTTGCGCAGCTCGTCGCGCACCGCATGCAGCGAGATCGCCAGCATCACCCCGATCTCCTCGCCGGCGCGAAGGATGTTGGGCACCACGCCGGAGGTCGACAGCGTGATGCGGCGGCGGGAGATGCCGATGCCCTCATTGTCGGAGGCGATCAGCAGCGCGTCGCGCACCGCATCGAAATTATAGAGCGGCTCTCCCATGCCCATCATCACGATATTGGTGACGAGCCGGTTGCCATGCGGCGTCTCGCGGTCAGCCCAGTCGTTGAGCCGGTCACGCGCGACCATCACCTGGCCTATGATCTCGCCCGCGGTGAGATTGCGCACCAGGCGCTGCGTGCCGGTGTGGCAGAACGCGCAGTTCAAGGTGCAGCCGACCTGCGAGGACACACACAGCGTGCCGCGGTCGGTCTCGGGGATGTAGACGCACTCGACCTCATGGGCCTTCTGCAGAGTGTCGCCGCTCGGCAGCCGCAACAGCCATTTGCGGGTGCCATCATTGGAGATCTGCTCGGCGACCACCTCGGGCCGGTCGACCGTGAAGTGCTCGGCCAAGGCGGCGCGCGTGTCCTTGGAGACGGACGTCATCTCCTCGAAGCTCCTGGCGCCGCGGAAATAGATCCAGTGCCAGAGCTGCTGAACCCGCATTTTCTGCTGCCGCGGCGGCACGCCGATGTCGCCCAGCCGCGCCGCGAGTTCCGTGCGCGACAGACCGAGCAGCGACGGCTTGGCCGGCGGCACGTAGCTTTCGAGCGGAATCTTTTCGAGGGGCGCAGAGCTTTCGCGCAACTCGGCAGTCGATGTCATGTGAAGGGACCCAAATTCTGCGCGCTCGCCGACACTGCCGGCCCAAGGCGCCCATACTCGCTCTATATAGCAAGTTCCGCTGCAATTGCGACCGGAACCGGCACGGTTTGGAGCGATCCGTTAACGCTTGCAATCCTGGGCGATGCGGTCGAGCGCCTGCGCGAGACCTTTCAGCGAGAACGTATCGGTGGTCTCGGTCCCCTTAGCGGAGAGCCCCTTCACCACGGCCTCAGGGGCCCGGCGCATCGCGTCTACCATGCGCTCCTCTTCAGCCGCGTTCTTGATCCACAGCCCGTCGCCCTGGGTGTACATCGCGAAAGACGCGCCGCCGACCTCCAGTGTCGATTCCGAACCGGGCTTCAAGGCGTAGCCGATCATGATCGACACCTCGTTGAACACCTTTTCGGAGGGGCGGGTCGAGACGAAGGCATAAGCCGGGTCACGCGGCCGGTTGGGGGGATTTGTCTTGGACGCGGTCGGCTTGGCCAGCGCGAAGCAGACCTTCTTTCCGTTCGGCGTCGCTGTATAGGCGCCCCAGCCGCCGAACTGGCCGATCAAGGTCGGCTCGGCTCCGCCGACACTTGGCACGGCCGTTTTCGCCTCCTGCTTCGGCGCCGCCTTGGGTGCAGCTTTGGGCGCTGCGTTCTGCGCCGCTGCGAGGCTCGCACCGCCGAACACAAGCGCGGCGCCCGCCGCCAGCGCTGTCAGTCGTCGCCCGAAGACCATGATGAGACGTGCTTCCCCCTAGTGCACCGATTCCGGAGTTCGTACCCTATCGCGACGCCCTCGGCTGCGAACTTTGGAATCGAAGAGCACTAGCAAACCATGAATGAGTGCGGCTTTGAATTGAAGTTCCGATGACGCGCGTGGTGAACCGACCGGAACCTCAAATTCGCGGCACCCAGTCTTGGTTCCATCAATATTGTGACTGGAAGATGGCCCGGCCTGATCACCCTGCGCGACGGATATCGCCAAAAAGGTGCGCTGTTGCAAGGCGAACGCAACTCCCATCGACCGCCTGCCGGCAAAAGATCGCAATGTCTCGCCGCAAACAGGAAGGCGATTGTGGCGCATTCGCAAATCCGGCATGAGAACAATGCGCCGGTTCCCCTCGCGAACTCGCACAGCAGCCTGCCGCAAGCTTCGCGACATTGGGAAACGCTACCAGCATCGTTCGACCAACAAGAAACATCAGGAGCGCCCATGAAAGCCATTCTGTGCTCGCAATACTGCCAACCCGACGACCTCGTCCTGGCCGATGTCGCCGATCCGGTCGCGGGACCCGGTGAGGCGGTGATTGCGATCAAGGCGGCTGCGCTGAATTTCTTCGATATCTTGATGATTCAGGGCAAGTACCAGATCAAACCGCCGTTTCCATTCTCGCCCGGCGCAGAGGTCGCGGGCGTGATCGAGAGCGTCGGCGACGGCGTGACGGATCTGAAGGTGGGCGACCGCGTGATGGCCTCCTGCGGGCACAACGGCGCGCGGGAAAAGATTGCGCTGCCGGCAGCATCCATCGTGAAGATCCCGGACAATCTCGATTTCGACCGTGCGGCCGGCATCATCATCGTCTACGGCACGGCGCTGCATGCACTTGAGGATCGCGCCAGTCCAAAGCCCGGCGAAACGCTGGCCGTGCTCGGCGCCGCCGGCGGCACCGGGCTTGCGGCGTGCGAGCTCGGCAAGCTGATGGGCCTGAAGGTCATCGCCTGCGCGTCAAGTGACGAAAAGCTCGCCTTCGCCAAGGCGCATGGTGCCGAGCTGACCCTGAACTACGCGAAAGAGGATCTAAAGGAAGGCCTGCGTCGGCTGACCGACGGCAAGGGCGTCGACATCATCTTCGATCCGGTCGGAGGCGCTTACGCCGAAGCCGCGCTGCGCTCGATCGCCTGGGAGGGGCGGTTTCTGGTGATCGGCTTTGCCGCGGGCGACATTCCAAAGATGCCGCTCAACCTCGCGCTTCTGAAAGGCTGCGATATCCGCGGCGTGTTCTGGGGCGCCTGGACGAGGGTCAACCCGGCCAAACACCGCGCCAATCTGGAAAAGCTTGCGCGCTGGACGGCCGAAGGCAAGCTATCGTCCCATGTGGACCGCGTCTTCCCGCTGTCACAGACCGCCGATGCCTTAAAGGTTCTCGGTGGGCGCCAAGCCATGGGCAAGGTGATCTTGCACCCTTGAGCGGCGCGGCAGATCGCGGGACGCGCGTCATTGCGTCACATCCGCGGCCGCAACCTCAGCAGAAGCATGCTGAAGAAACATGCCTGCCGCGCGACGCCGTGTCGCGCGGCCACATTTGTGGCGTTGCCTTATTCTGAAAAACTGAAAAGAACGCAAGTAAACCGTGTATTCTGTGGAAATACACGGAATGGACGCAGTCCACCGATGCGGCGAAGCCACAGCGAGCGTGAAATCGACATCGAGCCAGATCAATTGGAGGACGAAAATCACGATCCGTGTATTTACGGATAAATACAACCGAGAAAAATTGTGGCATGGTTAATGTTAACACTTAGTTACTGTTCTCCTTACGATTCCGGTTTTAACTGCACGCTGTTTTGCATGTCTATGCCGCAATGAGATCAAGGATTTTCCAGATTCACGCCAGCGGTCGTCCACTTTTGGGCCGATTCGGATAGTCAATTAGGCAAGGCAATGGGGTGCCTCTAGCAAAAGCGACTGGCCTTGAAGTCTGACAGCTTGAAGGTCACAATTGTTGCGTGAAGATGATGGGGAATAGCTATGGGTGAGCGTACGACCTACGGTCGGTCACACGACAGAGTTTCAGGCGGTCCCGAATATAGTTCGTATCCCGAGGAGACCGCCCAAGAACGGCCGGGGGTCTACCGTTTCGGACGGTCATCTCAGGACACCTATCCTTCCGACGATTCAATGCCGATGTTCTTGTCGGACTACGACGATGAACATGACGGGGCGGGCCTTCCCTATGAGGAGCATTGGCCAGCGCGCCCGCGACGCGCGTCCTTGTCGTCGCGCATCCTGCTCGCCGTTGTCGCTGCTGCCGGCGTGGCGATGTTGTTCGCCCTCGTGACGTCGGATGCGACGCGCGACCTGATCGCCACGGCCAAGGCCTCGATCATCGGTGCGCCCACCGATCCGACCGCGCCGCCGCAGCCAGCCGACACGCAATTGACCGCGCGCGACCTGCAACTGAATGAGCCGGCCCGGCTGCCGCCATCGCAGGCGCCGGTCAGCACCCCGGTGCAGACCGCCTCGGTCGCGCCGAGCCGTGAGGACATCGCCAACGCCTATCAGGCCGCGTTGCAGAACCGCGCTGTGGTCGAACCGGTGGTCGCTGCTGCGCCGCCGGCACCTGTCGCGCCGCCACCGGCCGCGTCGGCGCCGGTTGTCACCGCGCCAAATTCGATCACCGCTCCGGGTGCGGCGACCGCCATCGTGGCCCCCGCCATCGTGGGACCGTCGGTGACCGCTCCGATGCAGTCCCAGCAGCCCAGAGCCCGTCGCATGGATGCCGACGAGCTTGCCGGAATCATGAAGCGGGCCAGGAGCCTGCTGGCGGCCGGCGACATTCCCGCCGCGCGGCTGTTGCTCGAGCGCGCCGCCGACGCGCAGGAAGCCGGCGCAGCGCTGATGCTGGCCCAGACCTACGACGTTCAGGTGCTGGGGACGAGCGACGTCCGCAACATCAACGCCGATCCGACGGCAGCGCGCACTTGGTATCGTCGCGCTGCCCAGCTCGGCTCTGCCGAGGCGCAGCGACGCCTCGATCAATTGCAGAACTAATTATAGACTTCCAAGGCAGGGGAACACATGACACGTTTCAGTGGGCTGGCAGCCCTTGCTGCCATCATGATGACGGCCGCGTTCAGCGCTCATGCGGCAGAAGAATACGATCCGGCTAAGGTCAGCGACAGCCTCAAGGCCATCTTCCAGTTCGGCTCGGCGCAGACCAAGCAGGCGCTCAACGCCAACACCGTGACGATGATCACCGGCACCATCGGCGGCACCTATGTGCAGTTCGGCGCCGACCTCTCCTCGGTGCTCGATGAGGGCAACAAGCTGCGCGTGCTGCCGATCGTGGGCCGCGGCTCGGTGCAGAGCGTGGCCGACATTCTGTTCCTGCAAGGCGTCGATCTCGGCGTGGTGCGCGCCGACACCCTCGATTATCTCGAGCGCAAGGGCTTCGCGCACGACATCAAGAAGCAGTTCACCTATGTGACCAAGCTCTACAACGAGGAAATGCAGGTGATCGCGCCGCTTTCCGTCCACAGCCTGCGCGAACTCGACGGCAAGCGGGTCAGCGTCGACCTTCCGGACGGCGGCACGTTCGTCACCGCGTTGACCACCTTCGAGCGGCTCGGGCTCAACGCCTCCAACTTCCGCTATGTTGAGCAGCGCATCGCGATGGAGAGGCTGAAGAAGGGCGAGCTCGATGCCGTCATCGTGGTCGGCGGCAAGCCCTATAAGTCGGTCAGCAACTTCGTCAATGACGGCGGCCGTTTCCATCTCGTGAATGTCGACTACGAGCGGCCGCTGCAGACCGATTATCTGCCGGCAACCCTCACCTCCAAGGACTATCCGAACCTGATCGCCGAAGGCGACAAGGTCGACACCATCGCGGTGCCCGCGGTGCTCGCTGCCTACAACTGGGCGCCGAACACCGACCGTTATCGCAAGCTCTCCCTTTTCGTTGACGCTTTCTTTTCGAAGTTTCCGGGCTTCCAGAAGCCGCCCTTCCATCCGAAGTGGAAAGAGGTGTCGCTGTCGGCGCCGCTCGCGGGCTGGCAACGCTTCCCCTACGCGAAGCAGTGGCTGGAGACCCATTCCTTCGAAGGCTCGGCGCGCGACCGGTTTGATGATTTCATGAAGCAGAGCAACGCGGCCAAGCGTGTGCAGTCCGACGCCGATCGCGAAGCCCTGTTCAAGCAGTTTCAGGCCTGGGAAGCCGAACGGACCGGCAACACACGCGCCCAGACGGGCCAGCGCTGAAGACACGAACGCTTAGCTAGCTCAGGCAAAGCAAACAGAAGCCCCGCGGCATCACCGCGGGGCTTCTTGTTTTCGGGCTCGCTTGCTTGGCAACGGCCCTGTTACCGGGAGGCGTATCGACGCAGGTCAGGTCGTCTCGTCCGCCTTTGCCGCGTCGTCCAGCCCCCGCTTCAGGGCAGCGCGGGCGGCGGCGCGATGGTCCGGCGTGATGTGCGAGGCGACCATGCGAATGGCGGTGGCGAGCACCGCCGCGTCATCGGTGAAGCCGAGCACCGGCATCATGTCCGGAATGAAGTCGAACGGCAGAATGAAATAGGCGATCGCGCCGAGCAGCGCGACCTGCACATGCCGCGGCGTCTCATGATCGAACGCGCAGTAATAGGCGGCCAGCAGGTCCTCGGCGAAGGGCAGCTTCGCCATCACGCGCTTGAATTTGATCCAGAACCTGCGGCGCACGCTGTCGCGGTCCCGCGCCAGGCGCTCGGCCGGTTCGAAACCCACGGTGTAGTCGGTGCTGTCGGATGCCACGTCTGGTTCCCCTTCTGTCATACGTCGACAGTGTCCCTGCCAAAATGTGGTGACGGCAACGCTGCCCGCAAGACATGCAGGAGCAGCGCTTGAGCAAGGAAGACCGACGGCTCAAGCGCCCATCTGCGTGGCGATTGCGTCCATCGCCCGGGCCAGCTCGATATCCAGGGCGGTGACGCCACCGGCGTCATGCGTCGCCAGCACCACCTCGACGGTGCGGTAGACATTGCGCCATTCCGGATGATGGTCGCGCTTTTCGGCCACCAGCGCGACCCTGCACATGAAGCCGAACGCGGCGTTGAAGTCCTTGAAGGTGAAGGTCCGGGTGATCGCTTCACGCCCGGTCAGTTCAGTCCAGCCGGAAAGCGTCTCCAGGGCTGAGGCCCGTGCGTCGGCCGACAATCGCTCCGCCATGATCGGACTCCCTCTCGTTCATTTTCCCTCATTTGTCCCCGATGAGGGCACAGCCCACGCCGGACACGGCGCGACCGACAGATCCGGTACAAACATACTTCTGCCCGCGCCCGTTCGCCGCAAGGGGAACCTTCACCGGAACAGACCCGAAATCATGGATCTGTCGCATTCAGACGACTTGCGCACATCCGAGTAACCATGACGCAGATGTAACCCTGCTGTTGCAAGATATTTGCTACAAGTTTGGTCTAGCGGCTTGGAACCAGACCCTCGGCGATTGTTGCCAGCGCGATCATGGGAGGATTGGACCTGGTGGAAGCTCAGACCCCAGCGACACCGCGCGTCACGGTGCGTCCTGCCGTGTTCATCGTCATCGCGGGCCTCCTCGCGATTATCGGCGCGCTGGCTGGCGGCTACTACTTCGCGATGCGCCCGGTGCCGCTGAAGATCGCGGTCGGCCCCCCCAACAGCGACGACCTCAAGGTGGTGCAGGCGCTGACCCAGGCCTTTTCGCAAAATCATTCTTATGTGCGGCTGCGACCGGTGCAGACCGAAGGCGCCGCTGAAAGCGCGCAGGCGCTCGCCGACGGCAAGGTCGATCTCGCCATCATCAGAGGTGACCTCAACGTGCCGAAGAATGCGCAAGCCGTTGCGACCTTGCGCAAGAATGTCGTGGTGCTGTGGGTGCCGGCGGGTCGCGGCAAGGGCAAGAAAGGCGGCAAGATCACCAAGATCTCGCAGCTTGCCGGCCACAAGATCGGCGTCATCGGCCGCACCCCCGCCAACGTCAACCTGCTCAAGGTGATCCTGCAGCAATATGGCGTCGATCCCGGCAAGGTCGAGATCCTCCAATTCCCGGTGACAGAGGCCCTGGATGCGGTGCGCAGCCAGAAGGCCGACGTCTGGCTGGCGGCGGGGCCCGTCAACAGCAAGATCACGACCGAAGCGATCGCTGCCTCGACCAAGGACGGCGGCACGCCGACCTTCCTTGCCATCGACTCGGCGGAAGCAATCGCGCAGAACCACCAGGAATATGAATCGGCCGACATCCCGGCCGGCGCCTTCGGCGGCTCGCCGGACCGGCCCGATGACGAGGTGAAGACGATCAGCTTCAACCACCACGTCGTGGCGCGCAAGGGCCTGTCGGAATCGACGGTTGCGGCCTTCACCCGCCAGCTGTTCTCGGTGCGTCAGCAGCTGATGTCGGAATTCCCGCTGGCCGCCAAGATCGAGACCCCCGATACCGATAAGGACGCCGCCATCCCGGCGCATCCGGGCGCGGCCGCCTTCGTCGACGGCGAGGAAAAGACCTTCCTCGACCGCTACAGCGATTTCATCTGGTGGGGACTGATGGCGCTGTCCGCGATGGGCTCGGCCGGCGCATGGTTTGCCGGCTACCTGAAAAAGGATGAGCGGATCATCAACACCTCGATGCGCGACCGGCTGCTCGACATGATCACGATCGCGCGCAAGAGCGATTCCTCCGAGGAGCTCGACAATCTGCAGAGCGAGGCCGACGATATCCTGCGCAACACGCTGGCCTGTTTCGAGGACGGCGCGATCGATCACGCCGCGCTGACCGCCTTCAACATCGCGCTCGAGCAGTTCCACAACGCGGTGGCCGATCGCAAATTGATCCTGATGAGCATGCCGCAAAATCTTCAGCGCACCGGCGCGCAATTGCGCGCCACGGGCACCTAGCTGGATCAGCATCGCCGGCGCATACCGGACAGGCGGTCATCAATCGCAATCCGCCACAGCGGCGTTCCGCTGTAATCCGGATGTCACGGAGTTTTCCTACCTGTCTTGCGCCGTTGCGCCGGCACAGTCCGTCGGCCGACCCGGGAGATGTCCATGACGATCCGAATCCCACGCCACAATTTGCGCAGGCTGTCGCGCCGCCGCTTCCTCTCCACCGCGGCCGCTGCCGGCGTCAGCACGCTGGCCCTGCCCTACCTCAGCCGCGCCTCCGACCGGCCGCAGGTCACCCACGGCGTGCAGTCCGGTGACGTCACCATGGATGGCGGTGTGATCTGGTCGCGCGCCGACCGCCCCTCGCAGATGCTGGTCGAGGTCGCGACGTCAGACACGTTCAAGGATGCCCGCGCGCTGCCGCCGATCGCGGCGCTGCCGGAAAGCGACTACACCGCCAAGATGCTGGTCGAGAACCTGCCGGGCGGCCAGGATATCTTCTACCGCGTCAAATTCCGCGACCTGTCGCATCCCGATGTCGAAAGCGAGCCGGTGACCGGCCGCTTCCGCACCGCGCCGTCGGACAAGCGCGACGTCAGCTTCGTGTGGGGCGGCGATGTCGCAGGGCAAGGCTGGGGCATCAATGCTGACGACGGCGGCATGTTCACCTTTTCGGCGATGAAGAAGCACCGGCCGGATTTCTTCATCCATTCCGGCGACACCATCTATGCCGACGGCGTGATCACCTCCGAGGTCAAGCTGTCCGACGGCAAGCTGTGGAAGAACCTGACCATCCCGGAGAAGGCTAAGGTCGCCGAAACCCTCGACGAATTCCGCGCAGCGCATAAGTACAATTTCCTTGACGACAATGTCCGCGCCTTCAATGCCGAGGTGCCGATCTTCGTGCAGTGGGACGATCATGAGGTGACCAACAACTGGTCCGCCTCGAAGGATCTCCCCGCGACCTACAAGGAGCGCAACATCCAGCTGCTGGCGGCGCGCGCCGCGCGCGCCTTCCACGAGATGTATCCCTTGCGCGAAAGCATCGTCGAGCCCGGGCGCGTCTATCGCAGCATCTCCTACGGGCCGCATCTCGACGTCTTCATGCTGGATGAGCGCTCCTATCGCGGCCCCAACGGTCCGAACCAGCAGAGCGAATATGGCCCCGACGCCTATTTCATTGGGCCGGAGCAGATGCGCTGGCTGAAGCGGGCGCTGTTGAACTCGCGCGCGACCTGGAAGGTGATCGCCTCCGACATGCCGCTCAGCCTGATCGTCTATGACGATGCCGCCAACAAAAAGGGCTCCGAAGCCTTCGCGCAGGGCGATGGCCCGCCGCGCGGCCGCGAGCTCGAGATCGCCGAGATCCTCCGCTTCATCAAGACGGCGCCGATCCAGAACACGGTGTGGCTGACCGCCGACGTGCATTACGCCGCGGCGCATTACTACGATCCGAACAAGGCGCAGTTCCAGGATTTCGAGCCGTTCTGGGAATTCGTCTCCGGCCCGCTGCACGCCGGCACGTTCGGGCCGAACGAGCTCGACAACACCTTCGGCCCCGAGGTGCGCTTCATCAAGGCGCCCGGCCTCGACAAGCAGAACCTGCCGCCGTCAGCCGGCATGCAGTTCTTCGGCCACGTCAAGATCGAGGGTGCCACCGGGCAGATGACCGTGACATTGCGCGATCGCACCGACATCGCGCTGTGGTCGACCACGCTCGATCCGAAGCTGGGGTAAGCGACATCTGCTGACCCGGCCATCGCTCGCACAGTTCGTCCCTCTCCCCGCGCGGGGAGAGGCTTTCAAGCAAGCTCCTGGCACCGAGCGGCGGCGTCAGCCCTTCCGCCGCAGCGCCGCTTCGAGCGCATCGAGGGAGCACGGCTTCGGCAGCCGCGGCCGGTCGGCAAATTCCGCCGGCACGCGGTCGGCGTCGTACCCCGTCGCAAACGCAAAGGGAATCTGCAGCGCGGCGAGCCGCTCAGCCACCGCAAAGCTGTTCTCGCGGACGAGGCCGACATCGAGCAGCGCGAAATCCGGCGCACGTGCATCGATCATGACAAGCGCTTTTGCAACGCTTGCGGCGACGCGCACGGCCGGCACGCCGAAGCCGAGGATCGTATCTTCCAGACCCAGCGCGATGATCGGATCGTCCTCGACGATCAGAACGTCCTGATAATACGCGGGCAAGCCGGGCTGCGAGCCGGTCATAAGCGGGGTTCCAGATATGGAGGACGGCCCCCGCAGCCAGCGCCTTCGCACAAGCACGCCGGCGGGTTCCTGGAACGAAACCACCATACCAGAGTTCCTTTGTCGGTGCACTTGTGAACACAAGGTGCACAGATCACGCATGCGTGCCGCAGGGGAGCCGAGATGCTGAGCCAAGGTGTGACGACACTTGCCCGGGAACGCCCCGACAACAATCTCCTGCGGCGGCTGAGCCCGGCGGACTACGCGCTGATCGCACCCTACCTGACCGAGGACCGCGCGACGCCGAACGAGCTGCTCTACAGTCCGGGCGACGACGTGCAGATCGTGCATTTTCCCTGCGGCCCGGCGCTGACGTCCTATCTCGTTGCCAACGAGGACGGCCGTGACGTCGAGACCATTCTGGTCGGCCGCGAAGGCGCAGTCGGCGGTATCGTCAGCGAAGGGTATCTGCCAGCCTATACGCGCATCGTCGTCAAATTCGGCGGCCCGTTTGCCCGGCTTCCCGTCGCCCGGCTGGCCGCCGCCAAGCTGCAATCGAAGACCTTGCGAAACGTGTTCGCCCGCTACGCCGACTGCATGCTGGCGCAGATGTTCCAGTCCAGCGCCTGCAATGCCATCCACTCGATCGAGCAGCGCACGGCGAAATGGATCATCTCGGCCATGGAGCGCACCGATGGCAACGGTACGGTGCCGCTGACCCACGAGCAGCTCGCGACCCTGCTCGGGGTCGGGCGCAGCTATGCCAGCCGCGTGATCCAGACCTTCAAGGCCGAAGGCATCCTGGACACCCGGCGCGGTGCGATCATGGTGCGCGCGGCAGACGCGCTGAAGCACCGCTCCTGCCTCTGCAACGAAGCGGTGAAGAGCCATTTCGAGGAGGTGCTGCGCGGCGTCTATCCGACCGATCAGGCCGCGGTCGGCTAGCCGCCCTTGCAAATGGCATTTGCCATCCCCGAGCGGAACTTGCCATAGTCCGGACCGCTAGCCGGACGATGGGGGGTCATGGACGGGGCGGCTCTGCATGCGACCTTCGACGTTGTTGCCTGGCTCGCCGCGGGCGCCGCGGGCTGGTGGCTGTCGCGCGTCCAGCGCCTGAGCTTTCCGCAGCAGTCGACCGCGTGGCCCTACGTCGCGGCGCTGTTGTTCGGCGCCGGCGTTGGCGCGTATCTGTTCGGCACCCTCAATCTTTGGCTTTCCGGCCTTGCCGGCGTCGCGCGCTCGGTCGAAGGCGCGCTGGCCGGCGGCATCGTCGCCGTCGAGCTGTACAAATGGCGGCATGGCATCACCTTGCGCACCGGCGCGCGTTTCGCGCTGCCGCTGGCGCTCGGCATCGCGGTCGGCCGGATCGGCTGCTATGTGGCCGGGCTCGACGACTTCACCTACGGCACGCCGACGACGCTGCCCTGGGGTCATGATTTCGGCGACGGCATCCCACGTCATCCGGTGCAGCTCTATGAGAGCGCCGCGATGGCCGCCTTCGCGGCCGCTTACGTCGCCGCCGTGCTGCGGCGGAACGAAGCCATCATCGCCAACGGCTTCTACCTCGCGCTCGGCTTCTACGGCGCCCAGCGCTTCCTGTGGGAACTCCTCAAGCCCTACGGTCCAATCGTCGGACCGCTGACGCTGTTTCACCTGCTGTCGCTCGGCATTGTCGCCTACAGTGCCGCCATGCTGGCGACAGCGCCGCCAGCAAAGGTCATGCATGAACGCGCCGTTGCGTAAATCCCGGCCCTACGTGTTCTGGGGCCAGACCGAATCGCTCTGCGAAACCTGCCTCGCTTTGGTGCCGACCAAGATTCAGATCCTCGACAATGAGGTCTGGTACGAGAAGCGCTGCCCGGAGCACGGGGTGCAATCGACGCTGATCTCGAACGACGCGGCCTATTGGCGGCGCTGCAAGGACTTCATCAAGCCGGGCGACACGCCGCTCGCCTTTCAACGCCGCACTGAATTCGGCTGCCCCTATGATTGCGGCCTCTGCCCGGATCACGAGCAGCATTCCTGCTTGGCGCTGATCGAGATCACCGACCACTGCAATCTGACCTGCCCGGTGTGCTTCGCGGAGTCCTCGCCGCAGCGCTCGCATTTCACGCCGCTCCCGACGATCGAGCGGATGCTGGATGCGCTGGTCCGAAGCGAGGGCGAGCCGGACCTGGTGCAGATCTCCGGCGGTGAGCCGACCCTGCATCCGGATTTCTTCGCCATTCTCGCCGCGGTCCGGGCGCGCCCGATCCGCCATGTGATGATCAACACCAACGGCTTGCGGATTGCCCGCGAGCCGGATTTCGTAGCTCGGCTGGCGGAAAACAAGCGCGGCCTGGAAGTCTATCTGCAGTTCGATTCGCTCTCGCGCGAGGGGCTCACCGAGCTGCGCGGCGCCGATCTGCGCCGCATCCGCCAGGAGGCGCTGGAGGCTCTCGAACGGCACGGGCTTTCGACCACGCTGGTCGTCACTGTGAAGCGCGGCGTCAACGATCACGAGATCGGCGACATCGTCCGCCACGCGCTGCAATGGCGCTGCGTCCGCGGCGTGACGCTGCAGCCGGTGCAGGATGCCGGCCGCAACGAGAACTTCAACAAGGATACCGACCGCATCATGCTGTCGGAGATCCGCCGGCGCGTCGTCGAGACCGGCGTGTTCGGCGAGCAGGACATGATCCCGCTGCCCTGCAACCCCGAAAGCATCTCGATCGGCTACGGCCTGCGCAACGGCACCACCGTGCTGCCGCTGACCTCGATGATTCCGCAGGAGGAGCTGCTGTCGGTGATGCCGAATACGATCAGCCCGGAAAAGTATCCGGCGCTGCGCGAGAAATTCATCGAGCTGTTCTCGCTGTCGTCAGGTCCCCTCAACACCGGCCAGCGCGTCGCCGAGTTTTTGTGCTGCCTGCCGGCGGTCGAAGTGCCGGAGAACCTCGGTTACGAAAACGTCTTCCGCGTCACCATCGTGCAATTTCTCGACCGCTTCAATTTCTGCGTCGGCAACGTCAAGCGCTCGTGCATCCATTTCGTGACCGAAAGCGGCGAGATCATCCCGTTCGACACATACAACCTGTTCTATCGCAACGGGGCCATTGACGGCATCCGTAAGCGGCTGGCGAAAGGCCGGGCATGAGCGATCCGGATTCCGGTTCATTCTCACCGCAGCAGAAGCCTCGGCCCTCTGTACTGGGAGGCTGCTTCACGGCAGTATTCGCTGTCTTTCTTGTACTGATCGCGCTTGCGTTGCTGGTACCGGGGTTATGTCTCGTCGGCGGCTTGCGTGCGTCCGATCTCGCCACTTCGTTCGGTTGGCTCGTGCTCGGCGCGATCTCTCTCGGCGGGCTCCTGATTTTCTTCGCAATCTGGCTCATGAGGCCGCGCCGCCATGAGTGAGCACGACAGCACCCCGCCGCCACTCCCACCTCGCCAGCCCTACCCGCCCGAGCAGCAGGGCGAGGGTTGCCTGACCGGGTTGATGGTGCTTGCCGGCCTGGTCCTGATGTTTCCCAGCGCCTGCGTCATCCTCGTGTTTGGCCAGCAGCTAAAGTCCAGCGATTGGACCAGCCCGATCGGGCTGATCTTCCTCGGCGCGGCTGCCGCAGGCCTAGCGCTGTTCGTGCTCGCGCTGCGCCGCTGGCGCTGACGGGCTACGCATGACCTTGGTTCCCGAGGAGCCAGCTGCTGGGCCGAAATGAACGGCGGCGGCACCGGTACGAATTCGGATCGGAACCGGGACTGATTGTCATTGTTTTTTGGTAGTTTCTGCCTATATTGCGCCGCAACGCGTCAGGTTTGCCCGGTCCCTTTGGCCGGGCTTCCTTTTTGGAGGGCGGGACGCCCTCCGCCTTGGACGCGTTTCGCGAGCGCGCCCCATAGCTAAATGATTGATTTCCCTGTAGGAGCGCGCGCCGCCGGGGACACAGCCCGAGCTTAAGAAAGCTTAAAGAAGCCCGACCATGAACCTTCGCAACATCGCCATCATCGCCCACGTCGACCACGGCAAGACCACCCTGGTCGACCGCCTGCTGCAGCAATCCGGTACCTTCCGCGAAAACCAGAAGGTGGCCGAGCGCGCCATGGACTCCAACGATCTCGAGCGCGAGCGCGGCATCACCATCCTGGCGAAGGCCGCCTCGGTGCAGTGGAAGGACACCCGCATCAACATCGTCGACACCCCCGGCCACGCCGATTTCGGCGGCGAGGTCGAGCGTATCCTCAACATGGTGGATGGCGCGCTGGTGCTGGTCGACGCCGCCGAAGGCCCGCTGCCGCAGACCAAATTCGTGGTCTCCAAGGCGCTCAAGGTCGGGCTGAAGCCGATCGTCGTCATCAACAAGGTCGACCGTCCCGACGCGCGGCCGACCGAGGTCATCAACGAGGTGTTCGACCTGTTCGCCGCGCTGGACGCCAGCGAAGAGCAGCTCGATTTCCCGATCCTGTACGGCTCGGCCAAGCAGGGCTGGATGGCCGACAGCCCCGAGGGTCCGAAGGATCAGGGCATGCAGCCGCTGTTCGACCTGGTGCTGCGCCATGTGCCGGCGCCGTCGGTCGAAGAGGGTCCGTTCCGGATGATCGGCACCATCCTGGAAGCCAACAACTTCCTCGGCCGCATCATCACCGGCCGCATCACCTCGGGCAGCATCAAGCCCAATCAGGCGGTCAAGGTGCTCAACGCCGAGGGCAAGGTGGTCGAGCAGGGCCGTATCTCCAAGATTCTGGCGTTCCGCGGCATCGAGCGTGTGCCGCTCGACGAGGCCGGGGCCGGTGACATCGTGGCCATCGCGGGCCTGACCAAGGGCACCGTCGCCGACACCTTCTGCGATCCGACGGTGGAGCAGCCGCTGGCGGCGCAGCCGATCGATCCGCCCACCGTGTCGATGTCCTTCATCGTCAACAACTCGCCGCTGGCGGGCACCGAGGGCGACAAGGTGACGAGCCGCATGATCCGCGACCGTCTGCTGCGCGAGGCCGAGGGCAACGTCGCGCTGCGCGTCATCGAATCCGCCGACAAGGACGCGATGGAAGTGTCCGGCCGCGGCGAATTGCAGCTCGCCATCCTGATCGAGACCATGCGCCGCGAGGGCTTCGAGCTTTCGGTGTCACGCCCGCGCGTCGTCCTGCAGAAGAACGAGGCGACCGGCCAGTGGCTGGAGCCGATCGAGGAGGTCGTGATCGACGTCGACGAGGAGCATTCCGGCGTCGTCGTGCAGAAGATGAGCGAGCGCAAGGCCGAGATGATCGAGATGCGCCCGTCCGGCGGCAACCGGCTGCGACTGGTGTTCTACGCGCCGACCCGCGGCCTGATCGGCTATCAGGGTGAACTGCTCACCGACACCCGCGGCACCGCGATCATGAACCGGCTGTTCCATGGCTACGCCCCCTACAAGGGCGAGATCCAGGGCCGCCGCAACGGCGTCCTGATCTCCAACGACCAGGGCGAGGCCGTGGCCTACGCCATGTTCAAGCTGGAAGACCGCGGCCCGATGATGATCGAGCCCGGCTGGAAGGTCTATCGCGGCATGATCGTCGGCGAGCACACCCGCGACAACGATCTCGAGATCAACGTGCTCAAGGGCAAGCAGCTCACCAACATCCGCACCACGTCGAAGGACGAAGCAGTCAAGCTGACGCCGCCGATCCGGATGACGCTGGAAAAGGCGCTGGCCTATATCGAGGACGACGAGCTTGTCGAGGTGACGCCGAAGTCGATCCGGCTGCGCAAGAAGCACCTCGATCCAAACGAGCGCAAGCGCGCGGAGAAGGCCAAGGAAGCCGTGGCGTAACGCCCACGGCGTGGGCGCGCCGCGGAAGCGCTGTAGGGCACGGTGGCTCAACTACCACCGTCGTCATGCCCCGCCACCCGGTCCGGCCCTTGGCCGGCCGGATGACAGGCTCCGGCGGGGCATCCAGTAATCCGCAGCCTCTCGGCGTCACACGCTCGTCTCGGAGTACTGGATCACCCGCCTTCGCGGGTGATGACACTGATGGGTGGGGCGGCTGCATGGCCGACGGCGAACGAGCTGGAGTCGACTCGTGAGTAGTCTCCCCTCCTCCATCGACGTCGCGATCATCGGCGCTGGCGCTGCCGGCCTTGGTGCCGGGCATGCGCTGAAGGACTCAGGCCTGTCGTTCATCGTGCTGGAGGCGCGCGACCGGCTCGGCGGCCGCGCCCACACCGTCATGGCCTCCCCTGAGGTGACGTTCGACCGCGGCTGCGGCTGGCTGCATTCGGCCGACCAGAACTCATTCGTTGCGATCGCCAAAAAGCTCGGCTTCAAGGTCGACAAGCGCCGCCCGCCCTGGCGCGAGCAGGCCTATGACGCCTGCTTTCCGCGTCCCGAACGCGAAGAATTTTTGACCGCGCTGGATGCGTACTACACGCGCAGCGCTGAAGCGGCGGCGGAGGCGGTGAGAACGGGCCATGACGCGCCGGCCAGCGACTATCTGGAGCCGGGCAATCGCTGGAATGCGATGATCGACACGATCGCCACCTATGTGAACGGATGCGAGCTCGATCAGACCTCGCTGATCGACAGCGAGGCTTATATCGACAGCGACGTCAACTGGCGCGTCCGCCGCGGCTATGGTGCACTCGTCGCCGCCTACGGCACATCGATTCCGACGGCGTTCAACTGCAACGTCACCCTGATCGATCACGCGGACACCCGCCTCCGGATCGAGACCAGCCGCGGCACGCTGACCGTCGACAAGGTCATCATCACCGTGCCGACCAATCTGATCGCGGACGAAGCGCTGCGCTTCTCGCCGGCGCTGACCGACAAGATCGACGCCGCAGCGGGCCTGCCGCTCGGTGTCAACAACAAGGTGATGCTGGCGCTCGAAGGCTACGACCATCTGCCGAAGGACAGTGGGCTGCGCGGCATGAACGAGCGCGTCGGCGGCGGCGGCTTCCAGCTGCGCCCGTTCGGCCAGCCCTGCATCGAGGGCTTTTACGGCGGCAGCTTCGCGCGCGAGCTGGAGGATGCCGGCGACGGCGCTTTGGCCGCGCAGGCGATCGATGAGGTGGTGGCCCTGCTTGGCAACGACGTCCGGGCGAAGCTCAAACCGCTCGCGGAATCCCGTTGGGCGCATGATCCGTTTGCGCGTGGCGCCTATTCGCACGCCCTGCCGGGCCACGCCGGCAAGCGCGCGGTGCTGGCCTCGCCGGTCGACGACCGGCTGTTCTTCGCCGGCGAAGCCACCCATCCTCACTTCTTCTCCACCGCCCACGGCGCCCGCGACTCCGGCGAACGCGCCGCGCAAGAAGTGCTGAGGTCGTTCAAGAGGCCGTAGCTTTCTCCTCGTCATTCCGGGGCAGCCGCGTTAGCGGCTGAACCCGGAATCTCGAGATTCCGGGTCTGGTCCTTCGGACCATCCCGGAATGACGTGCCCTGATCAGCCCACCTCACCCGCCATCCGCAGAAATTCCCGCATCGCCTGGGTCTGGTGATGCTCCTTGTGGCGCAGGCTGAAGAAATGCCGCCGGGGCAGTGGGAGGTCGGCCACAGCCAGCAGGCCAGCCTTCAAGGCGCGGATGACGACAAGGCGGGAGATCACGGTGACACCCGCGCCGGCCTCGACCGCGCCGCGGACGGCCTCATTGGACGGCAGATCGAAGGCGACATCGAGTTCGGCAGGATCGACACCGAGCTGTCTGAGCGCCGCCTCGAACACCGACCGCGTGCCGGATCCCGCCTCGCGCAGCACCCAGCGCGCCGACCTCAGATCGCTGGCCGTGACCGATGACGCCCGGCAGAGCGGATGACCTGGCGGGGTGACCAGCACCAGCTCATCCTCGGCCACGGGGGTCGCTGCGAGCGCGGGATCGTCGACGTGGCCTTCGACGAAGCCAAGGTCAGCCGAGCCTTCGCGCACATCAGCCGCGACCTGCTCGGTGTTGCCGATCGACAGCGACAGCGTAATCGCCGGATGCGCGGCATTGAACTTGTGAATGAAAGCCGGCAGCCAATAGCCGGCGATGGTCTGGCTCGCAGCCAGCGCAAGCGAGCCGCGCTTGAGGCCTGCGAGATCATCGAGCACGGTCTCCGCGCTGACGACGCGGGCAAGAATGCTTTTGGCTTCGACGAGAAACGCCTTGCCGGCGGCGGTAAGCACGATCCGGCGACCGACGCGATCGAACAATCTGGTCTGATAGCGCGCTTCGAGCGCGGCCACCGCCGCTGACGTCGCCGACTGGGTCAGGTTCAGGTCGCGCGCGGCCTGCGTGACATGCTCGCGGGTCGCGACGGCAACGAAGATCCTGAGCTGCTCGAGCGTCATGTCGCCCTATGTTGTGAGCTTCACCAGCGCCAGGCTGAAGCTTGCGATGAAGAGGAAGGCGAGCAGGCCGAGCGTGAGCGGCCGCAGTCCCTTGGCTTTCAGCTTGGCGAAATCGGTCTCCAGCCCCATCGCGGCGAGCGCCATCGACAGCAGGAAAGTGGTCGCGGTCACGATCATTGTTCGGACGTCAGCGGGAATGGTGATGATGCTGTTGACGCCCACCAACGCAACAAAGCCCAGGACGAACCACGGCAGCGGCGCTTTCGCGCCGGCATGACCATGACCGCCGTGCCGCGCACGTCGCGCGGCCAACACGCCGAGCGTGATCACGACCGGAGCCAGCAGCATCACGCGAGCGAGCTTGGCGACAGTGCCGAACTCGCCGGCCTGCTGCCCCTGCTGGAAGGCGGCCGCGACCACCTGCGCGATCTCGTGGATCGACGCGCCGCTCCACAGTCCGTAGTCATGCGCATCGAGGTGCAACAACGCAGGCAGCAGCGGATAGCTGAACATCGCGACCGACCCGAACACGGTCACGCACGCCACGGCATAGGCGACGTCCTCGTCAGGTGCACGGGTGACCGTGTTGGTGGCAATGACCGCAGACGCGCCGCAGATCGAGGTGCCAGCCGCGATCAGCTCGGTCAGCTTGCGCTCGACCCCGAGCAGCCGACCCATCCACACGGTGAACAGGAAGGTGCCGGTCAGGCTGAGCGCGATCACCGCAAGCCCGCGCGCGCCGACCTCGACGACCTGCTCTGCGGTCAGCTGCAAGCCGAGCAGCACGATGGCAAGCCGCAGCACCCGCCGCAGCGAGAAGGTCACGCCGGCTTTGGCCCGGTGAGGGGTGCCAATCAGGTTATGAAAGGCCATGCCGCTGACGATGGCGAGGATCATCGGACTGAACACGGCGAGCCCCGGCAACTGCCGCAAGCCGAAACCGGCGCCGGCGATCGCGGCTGACAGCAACAGACCGGGCAACAGCTCCGGCACGCCATGCCGGACCGAAACAGAAACGGGATGATGATGGGGGACGATGGCGGATGCATCGGCAGCCAGGTCAGGCGAAGGGGCGGTCATGAAACAATCTCCCAAACCGGAGTTCGGAGGGAGAATTTCATCCTCAAATCAATCGATCCAACGCATTATAATGCACAAATCGTTCGATTGAAACGATCAATTATTCGAACGACGCGGTAACGCAAGCCTTACTGTCGTCCCGGCGACCACGATAGAGGTCACTCCAGCACCCGTTTCCGCAGCTCCGCATCCGGCACGAAGCAGGACTCGTACTTGCCGAAGATGCGGTAGCGGTTGCGCGCGACCAGGCCATAGACCATGTCGCGCAGTGGCTTCGGCACCGCGAACAGCGTGCGCGTCCAGCCCCAGCCCGGCAGGTTCGAGAGCA
This sequence comes from Bradyrhizobium sp. STM 3843, assembly GCF_000239815.1. Lineage (GTDB taxonomy): Bacteria > Pseudomonadota > Alphaproteobacteria > Rhizobiales > Xanthobacteraceae > Bradyrhizobium. The sequence continues at coordinate 22,321 of NZ_CAFK01000246.1, forward strand.
CCGTCAGCGCCGCATCGGATTTCAGATGCGCCTTGCCGCCATGCACGACGGCATTGGTGTCGGGATCACGGGGATCGATGCCGAACGCCCGCGCCAGCTGTGTGCCGTAAGCCGACTGGATCGGCGTGAAGCGGAAACGCTTGTCGCGATCGCGCGCGATCACGAACTGCACCCAGCGCGAGCAGAACACGCAGACGCCGTCGTAGAGGATCACGTCATTGTCGGGCCATTGCGTCATCATCTGTTGTCCAAGGTCGATAGCGCGACCAGCATCAGCACGATCGCGGGCCCGGTCTTGACCAGCGCGCCCAGCGGCTCGAGCCAGAGATCTGGCGTGAAAATGGCGCAGCCGATCAGGTAGCCGAGCGAGACCACGATGCCGGCAACAAGGCCGAACGCCGCCGTGCGGCGAACCGCAATCAACAGGCCGATACTGATGTCCATCATGCTGGTGATAGCCGCAAAAGGCGTCGCAATCGCGTCCGGCCAGCCGCGGCTGGTCAGGATCGCAGTCGTCGCCGGGAACGAGATCAGGAGCGCAATGACGCCGGAGGCGACCCAGAACAGCGAAAGGCTGGCGATTGTCAGCGCCTTGATCAGGTACAGCCGCGCGAACCATTTGTCCTGAATGCTGGCGCCATGGGCGCCAATGGTGTCGTCGATCGCCTTCGGCACAATACCGGTCGCGGCCATCCAGGCTTGCGGATCGCCGTTCACGCCGCGCCGCAATTCGGCCAGCGCCGTCGATCGCAGCGGCGACATCCAGCCGAGATAGCTGACGCAATCGCCGAGCCGCGCGCCGACATCGAGCAGCATACGCGGCAGCGCGATCCGCCGCAGCCTGCTAGTGCCGAGCGCGATCCGGAATCGTTCGATCACGCCGGCGATCGTGACCGGTTGAGGCTGCATCAGATCCCAATTCACCGCGCGGGTCGCATCCTCGTCCAGGGGACGCGCCGCGAGCCAGGCAATCGTCACCGCGATATCCTCGACCGCGACCGGTTGGAACGGCGTTGCGCGGTCTTTGTCCGGCAGTTCAAACGGCAGCGCGGCGAGCGCGCGCACCATCGCGCTGCCGCCATAGGCGCTCGGTGCGATCACGAAGCCGGAACGCAGGATCGCATGCGCGACACCTGACGCCGCGATCAAGCGCTCCGCCTCGCGCTTGGTGGTGGAGAACGCGGTGCGGTCGTCATCCGCGCTGCCCGGAATCGAGATGTGGATCAGGCGCACCGCGCGTTCGGAGCGCGCGATCGCCGCCAGCAGGCGCGCGACGAACTCGCAGTGCACGGCACCGGTGTCGCTGCTAGGGGCGTCCTGCAGCACGCCCAGGCAATTCACGACCACGCCGATGTCGTGGGCGACGAGCAGCCCAGCCATCGCGGAGGCATCGAGCGATAGGATTGGCACCTGCAGATCGAGCGGCGAGACACGCTGCGACGCCGAGAACTTCCGCGCGGCACCGACGACATGGAAGCCGCGCCGACGCAGATCGTCGGTAACAAAGCGCCCGATCAGGCCGGAGGCGCCGAGCACGAGGATGCGGGGGTTTGGCGTGACGCTCATCGCTACCAGCATCAAAATGGCTTCGCGATCATCAGCCAGAGAATGGCCATGACCGAGCCGAAGCCGGGAATGCCGCAGAGAAACCAGCGGCGGAACACCGTGAAATAGCGCGCTGGCAGCGGCATCGATTCCGCTTCGGCCTTGCGCGCGAGATCGCGTAGCTCGATCTGCATGAAGATCACGGGCACCCAGAACAATCCGGCGATCGCATACAGCAGGAGCGATGTAATCAGCCAGCGCTCTTCAAGGCTGGTCGAGCTCAGCCACATCAACAGACCTCCGCTGACCGGCTGCAGCAGCACCGCCGACAACGTGAACAGCATGTCCGCGGTCACCACCACGCCGGCGCTGCGCGCGATGAAGGCAGGCTCACCGCTGCGATGCGCCATCAGCATGAAGAACGCGATACCCGTCCCGGTGCCGAGAATGACGATGGCACCAAGCACGTGCAGATATTTGACCAGGAAATACAGCGTCATCGTGGCTCGATCATCTGACTTGACCGGTGTCGCGCGTCACGGCCGTGCCGCGCTTGAGCGCGCGGTCCAGCGCATAGGCCGCCAGCGCCACGCCATCCTCATGCTCGACCAGCCAGTGTCCGTCCTCGCCTGCGGCCGGCAGTATCGAGAATGTCACCTTGCCGCCACCGTCCTTGAACGCCTCGGCCAGCTGGCCCGAAAATGCCGGCGGGAAATAGCTGTCATTGGCCGCCGCGAGCCAGGTCACTGGCACCCGCGCGTGCCGGCCGAATTCGCGTGCCGCTTCGACCAGCCGCTCGGGCGAGCAGAAGCGTCCGGCGACATCATCGGCGTGACCGCCGCGGCCCGGTGCGAACACGACGATCGCGGCAAGGATTTTCGGATCCCGCCCGGTCAGGGCCAGTGCGCCCCAGCCGCCGGCGGAATGGCCGATGATCACGGCGCCCTCCTTGCGCACGAAATCCTGATCTCGCACGAACGTGAGCGCGCGCCAGATCTGCGCTGCCGTGGCGCGGCCGGAGTTGAGATAGTCGGCCTCCTCGCAGCCGCCCTGGTCCTCGAGATACGCCCCGCCGGTCGCGCCATGGCCAAGCCGCTCCGGCACCAGCACGGCGAAGCCGCGCGCCACGAGCAACGCCGCCAACGCATGATAGTCCGGCTGCGGCATCTGGGCGCGGCGCAGGGCATTCTGTGTCGAGGCATGGGCCACGACCGCGAGCCGAAACGGCCCGGCGCCGGCAGGCCTGTAGAGCAGCGCCAAAGCCGGCCGCGCCGGATCTTGTGACGGAATCCGCCAGACCTGTGCGCCGGCCGGGCCATCACCGACCGGGCCGAACGCCTGTGCGCGCGCGACCGATCCCAGCGGCATCAGCAGCGCCGGCAGCAACAAAAAGCCATAGGCGAAGTGCATCGCGTGTCCGGAAAGTTAGCCACTCTGTGGAGCTTAGCCGAACCGCGACCGAATCAGGCCGGCTTTTGCCGACCTCGGCAACGACGACAGCGCGACCATCGTCGCCCGCTCCGGTGTTGCCGAATTGTCCCCTTTCGGCACAGCTTTCTTACCCTGTGATGCAGAAAATCCACAGGTTAACCGATCTTTAACGTTGGACCTTGAAGCGGCGCCGCCGACTTGCTTTGATCCCGCCATGAGCACAACCCTGATCGAAGTCCGTCCGGCCAAGGCTGCAGATGCGGCGGCGGTGGCGTCTGCCCATGACGAAGCCTGGCGCTCCGCCTATCAGGGCATCATTCCCGGCGCCGAGCTGGAAAAGCTGATCAATCGCCGCGGCCCGCATTGGTGGGACAGCGCGATCCGCAAGGGCAGCCGGGTCAGCGTGCTGGTGTTCAACGACAAGATCGCAGGTTACGCCAATTACGGCCGCAATCGCGCCCGCAGCCTGCATTTTGACGGCGAGATCTACGAGCTCTATCTGCGACCGGAATTTCAGGGGCTGGGGTTCGGTCGCCGGCTCTTCACGGCAGCCAAGCGCGACCTCGCGCAAAGCGGCCTGAAGAGCATGGTGGTGTGGGCGTTGTCCGACAACGACCCCGCCACTGAGTTTTACCGCACGTTGGGCGGTCGCATGGTGGCGCGCTCCTCCGAGCGATTCGGGCCGAAGTCGCTCGACAAGGTCGCCTTCGCCTGGACCAATTAAGCCTAAACGCGATTGCCGAACTGGACGCATCGTCTGGCGTTGAAGTAGTTATTGCAGAGCCGCAAATTTTTTGCGACTGCGAATGAGTGCGTTTATGCTTTGAACGCCTCACCTTCACGTCTCCAGTCTTCAGGTTTCCAGTCCAAACGGAGTCCCCCATGCGCATCGACGCCATCCCGATCGGGAAAGATCCGCCGCGCGACGTCAACGTCGTCATCGAAGTACCGGTGGGTGGCGAACCGATCAAATACGAGCTCGACAAGGACGCCGGCACGCTGTTCGTCGATCGCTTCCTCTACACGGCGATGCGCTATCCCGGGAATTACGGCTTCATCCCGCACACGCTGTCGAACGACGGCGACCCCTGCGACGTCCTGATCGCCAACACCCGCGCCATCGTGCCGGGTGCTGTCATGAGCGTGCGCCCGGTCGGCGTGCTCCTGATGGAGGACGAGGCCGGCGGTGACGAGAAGATCATCGCAGTGCCGTCCTCCAAGCTCACCCAGCGCTACGACAAGGTGCGCACCTACAGCGACCTGCCGGACATTACGCTGGCGCAGATCCAGCACTTCTACGAGCACTACAAGGACCTCGAGCCCGGCAAATGGGTCAAGGTGCTGCGCTGGGGCAATGCCGACGACGCGCATCAGCTGATCGCCGAAGGCATCGCCCGCGCCAAGGCGGCGAAGAAGTAGGCGCGGCTGCCACGCAACCCGCGATAGACTTCTTCACAAGCTTTGAGGCAAGGTCAACGACGTCGCAAGCGAGGCTTGCGGCGTCGTTTTGCTGTGGGGGTAAGTGCGATGGGCCGGCTGCTCAGGATCGTGAGGACTATCACTCTGCTCGCAGTGTTCGCCGTGATAGTCGTGCTCGCGGTCCTCACCTTTAATACCGAGCGCCAGGGATCGCGCCAGCTGCAGGTCACTGCGCTGCCGAAAATCTCGATCGAACCGCAGGCCGCGGCACAGCGACTGGCCGAAGCCGTGCGCTTCCGCACCATCTCCAGCTATGACGATCCCGAGCAGAATGCCGACGCCTTTGCGGCCCTGAAGGCGCACATCGAAACCAGCTTTCCGGCATTTCACGCCGCCGCCAAGCAGGAGGTGATCGCAGGCCATAGCCTGCTCTACACATGGCCCGGCAGCGATCCCGCTCTGAAGCCGATCGCGCTGCTCGCGCATCAGGACGTGGTGCCGATCGCACCGGGCACGGAAGCCGACTGGAGCGAGCCGCCGTTCGCGGGCCACATCAAGGACGGCTTCATCTGGGGCCGTGGCGCCTGGGACGACAAGGGCAATCTCTATGCGATGCTCGAAGCGGCTGATGCGCTGGCGAAGGCCGGCCTCACACCGAAGCGCACGATCTATTTCGGCTTCGGCCATGACGAGGAGGTCGGCGGCACCAGGGGCGCCAAGGCGATCGCAGCATCGCTGGCGGCGCGCAATGTCCGGCTCGACTTCGTCCTCGACGAAGGCCTGCTGATCTCCGAAGGCGGCATCAAGGGCCTCGCGAAACCTGCGGCGCTGATCGGCGTCGGCGAGAAGGGCTATGCGACCCTGATTCTGACAGCGAAGGCGACGCCGGGCCATTCCTCGATGCCGCCGCACGACACCGCGATCGGCATGATGAGCGCGGCGCTGGCAAAGCTCGAGGCCGACAAGCTACCGATGCGGATCGACGGCGTGGTCGGCGAAATGTTCGCGACGCTGGCGCCGGAGATGAGTGGCTTCAACCGCGTGGCCCTGTCCAATCTCTGGCTGTTCAAACCGCTGCTGCTACGCGAATTCGAAAAGACCGGCCCCACCGAAGCCATGGTGCGCACCACCACGGCGCTGACGATCTTCAACGCCGGCGACAAGGACAATGTGCTGCCGGGCGTGGCATCGGCCACGGTGAATTTCCGCCTGCTGCCGGGCGACACCCAAGCCAGCGTGATCGATCATGTCACGCGCACCATCGCCAATGACCACGTCGCGATCGCGCCGGTTGCGAGCAACACCGAGCCGCCGCCGGTGACCTCGATCGCAAGCGCTCCCTATCAACTGATGAGCCGCACCATCCGCGAGATCTTTCCCGATGCCGTGGTGGCGCCGGGCCTGATGATCGGCGGCACCGACTCGCGGCATTATGTCGGCGTTGCCGACAACCTCTTCCGCTTCTCGCCGCTGCGGGCCACCAACGAGGATCTCAAGCGCTTTCACGGCACCAACGAACGGCTCTCGGTCGACGGCTATGCCGACATGATCCGCTTCTACCGGCGGCTGCTGGAGGCGAGCGCCTCCTGAGGCAAGCCAAGCCCGCTGATAGAAGACGCATGGCGCCGCCAGGCGGCCGCGCCTCGTCTTGCGCCCCCGGTACATTTACGGGTTCTTAGCCATCCGGCTTTACGCTGTTTCGGATCAATCCGTGCGCCCCAGCGCGGGGCGGAGTGGAGGGTCCGATGGCAGAACGGCAGAAGGGCGAGCGCGTCGTTTTCGAGCGCGGCATCCCCGCCTTCATGATGGGCATCGACGGAACCTGGCGGCGCAATTGCACCATCGAGGATGTGTCCGAGACCGGCGCCAAACTGACTGTCGACGGCTCGGTCGAGGGATTGCACCTGAAGGAGTTCTTCCTGCTGTTGTCGTCCACGGGCCTGGCCTATCGGCGTTGCGAACTCGCCTGGGTGAACGGCGACCAGATCGGCGTTAACTTCTTGAAGCTTGGCGACCGTAAGAAGAAGGCCAACCGCCGCGCGGCCGAGGACGCCTGATTGCCGGGAGCCGCGGCGCTTTAACGCTGCCAAACTACCGTAGAATCCGCGTCGCATAATCGTCATCACGGCTCGCTATCGCAGCGGGTCGAGACGATTCATGCCCGCCGTGGTATGATTCGGGTTCCCTGGTTCGAGACGCCGAAGGATGCCTGTGAAGCCGCACAAAGCCATGGTTCTCGCCGCCGGTCTGGGCCTGCGCATGCGCCCACTGACGGACAGCGTGCCGAAGCCGCTGGTACGCGTTGCCGGCCGGCCGCTGCTCGACCATGTGCTGGACCGGCTCGCCGAGGCCGGCGTCACCGAGGCGGTGGTCAATGTGCATTATCTGCCGGACCAGATCATCGATCATGTCGCGAGCCGCAGGGCGCCGCGGGTGATCATCTCCGACGAGCGCGACCAGGTGCTCGGTACCGGCGGCGGCGTGGTGAAGGCGCTGCCGCTGCTCGGCCACGAGCCGTTCTTCCATGTCAATTCCGACACGATGTGGATCGAAGGCGTGCGGCACAATCTGACGCGGCTGGCCGATGCCTTCGATCCGGAGCGGATGGACATCCTGCTCCTGATGGCGCCGACCGCCAGCTCGATCGGCTATAGCGGCCAGGGCGACTATTCGATGCTGGCCGACGGCGCCTTGCGCAAGCGCCGGGAACATCAGGTGGTTCCGTTCGTCTATGCAGGCGCGGCGATCATCTCGCCGGCGATCTTCGATGGCGCGCCGCAGGGCGATTTCTCGCTGGTGACGATGTTCGACAAGGCGAACGAACAGGACCGTCTGTTCGGCCTGCGGCTTGATGGCGTCTGGATGCATGTCGGCACGCCCGAGGCAGTCAGCGCTGCGGAAGAGGCGCTGCTGGAGAGCGCGGCGTAGTTCACGCTCCGCCCCGAGCTCCGCTGCTGTCCCGGGACCCATATCCATCGGCGGACATGAGAGACACGCTGCAGAGGCACGCTGCTTGACAAGCTCGCGCCCGCAAGGACGCGACCGTGATCGAGGCTGCCCGGCGGGCGAATCACATCGACGATTGCTCCTGAAATAATTCGCGACGACGACTGATCCGGCTCGAAATGGCTGCGCCGAAAAACTCATTTCACGGGCATCTTCAAGACGATCCTTCCCTCCGGGTCCTGCTGCGGAAAAATATCTCTTTCGCTTTTTCAGAAACAATGCATTCTTGCTTCGTCCCGCCTCGTTGCGAGGGGCGTACGCGTCGTCACGGACGTTGAGCGCGGGATGCGATGGACGTGTTGCTGCCGGAAGACGAACGGCGGCGATGCGGACGGCGAAATCGCGTGGTCCTGACACCCCGACGCTGGTGTCCCGCGCAATGCGCGTCAGCGCGTTGTCGCGGACGTGACGAAGCTTTCGCTTTGCGCGGATATGGTGGCCAACAAGCCCGGTGCACCAGGGAGAGCGCGTATAAGCCGTAAACCATTCGCGCAGGGAAGGCCGGTGCTATCCGGCTGGACCTGTGGTTCCTGCCCCGTGCACTTTTCACGCACGGGGGCCACGGGCATCAGCCGATGCCCGGCCTTCCCTGCGCCCTCCTGCTCGGTGAGGGTGACAAATGCGCAAAGCTCGGACGCGATAGGCGCCGCGAGGACGCGGATCTGCGATTTCTCCAACCGTCATGCCCGCGAAGGCGGGCATCCAGTACGCCGCGGCCCCACGATCGGCAACTGCTGCCTCTGGGATACTGGGTCACCCGCCTTGCGCGGGTGACGACACCAGAATCTTGGCCATAGGGACAACGAAAGAGCGGTCATGACCTATCAACACCCATCCACAGGCCGTACATGACCGCGCCCCGCTCGCTGCCTATATAGACGCTGAGGAGCCCGAATCAGCGGATCATGCGCGTCTTCACCGTTCCCATCTCAGCGCCGTTCCTGCGCACCGTGATCGCGGCGCTGATTGACGGCCGCCTGGTCGATGGCTTCGAGGCGCGCTCCGATCCGGGGCGGCTGGCGAGCGCGACGCTGTATCTGCCGACCCGGCGCTCCCTGCGCGTGGCGCGCGACATGTTCCTCGAGGAACTCAAGACCGATGCCGTGGTGCTGCCGCGGTTGGTCGCGCTCGGCGATATCGATGAGGACGAGCTTGCGTTCGCCGAGGACAGTGAATCCTTCGCCGGCACGGCGCCGCTGGAGATTCCGGACAAGCTCGGCGAGCTCGAGCGCCGCCTGACTCTGGCACGCTTGGTCGCGGCCTGGGCCAAGACGCCGGTCTCCGCGCCACTGGTGGTCGGCGGCCCCGCCTCGACATTGGCGCTCGCCGGCGACCTCGCGCGGCTGATCGACGACATGGTCACGCGCGACGTCGCCTGGGATGCGCTCGACGGCCTGGTGCCCGATCAGCTCGATCGCTATTGGCAGCATTCGCTCGACTTCCTGCGCATCGCGCGCACCGCATGGCCGGCTTACCTTGAGGAGATCCAGCGCATCGAGCCGGCGGCGCGGCGCGATCTGCTGATCGCGGCGGAAGCTGCGCGTCTCACCGCCCATCCGGATGGACCGGTGGTTGCGGCCGGCTCGACCGGCTCGATGCCGGCAACGGCAAAATTCCTGCAGGCCGTGGCGAAGCTGCCCCATGGCGCCGTGGTGCTGCCGGGGCTCGATACCGACCTCGACGAGGAAGCGTGGCGCAGCATCGGCGGCATCAGGGGCGCAAACAAGACAACTAACAAGGACGCGAAGAACGACGCGGTCGGCCGCGCGCAGGCCTCCTACAATCATCCGCAATACGCCATGCAGATGCTGCTGCGCCGCTTCGGTATCCAACGGCGCGACGTCGTCCGCCTCGCCCATCCCGCCCGCGGCGGACGCGAGGTGCTGATCTCCGAAGTGATGCGGCCGTCCGAAGCGACCGCAGCCTGGCACGACCGGCTGCGCCAGATCGACGTGGCCGCGAACATCGCGGCCGCGATGGATCATCTCGCCGTGGTCGCCGCGCCCAATCCGGAGATGGAGGCACTGGCGATCGCCATCGCGATGCGCGAGGCGCGGCATCTCGGCAAGTCGGCCGCCCTGGTGACGCCGGACCGCGCGCTGGCGCGGCGGGTGATGGCGGCGCTGACGCGCTGGCACCTGACCTTCGACGACTCCGGCGGCGATGCGCTGCTGGACACGCCTGCCGGGATCTTTGCGCGGCTCGCGGCCGAAGTCGCCGCCAGGGGCCTCGAGCCGCCGGCCTTGCTGGCGCTGCTCAAGCATCCGCTGTGCCGGCTCGGCGCCGCATCGGGCGCATTCAGAGGCGCGATCGAGACGCTGGAATTGGCGGTCTTGCGCGGCACCAGGCCACAACCGGGCAGCGCGGGCCTGGCGCGGGATTTCGCGCGCTTCCGCGACGAGCACACCAAGCTGCACCAGGGCGAGGTAACGTCACTGCATCAGGCCGAGCCGCGGGCGCGGCTGTCCTCGGAGCAGCTCGATCGCGCGCAAGGTCTGATCGAGCGCCTGCAGCAGGCGTTGGCGCCGCTGGAGAACCTCACCTCACCGAAGCCCTATGACTTCGCTGAGCTCGCGGCGCGGCATCGCGAGGTGCTGGCGGCGCTGTCGCGCGACGATCTCGGCCTCAGCGTCGCCTTCGCCGAACGCGATGGCGCAGGCCTGGCGCGCTGCTTCGACGATCTGCTCAGCAAAGGCGAGCGCTGCGGCCTGATGCTTCCGCTCGCCGACTATCCCGACGTCTTCCAGACCGCGTTTAGCGATCGCGCCGTGCGACGCCCCGAGCGGCCCGGCGCGCAGCTGCAGATTTATGGTCCGCTCGAATCGCGCTTGATGCAGGCCGACCGCGTCATCGTCGGCGGGCTGATCGAGGGCGTGTGGCCGCCGGCGCCGCGCATCGATCCCTGGCTCAGCCGCCCGATGCGGCATCAGCTTGGCCTCGATCTCCCTGAAAGACGCATCGGCTTGTCGGCGCACGACTTCGCGCAGCTCCTCGGCAGCCCCGAGGTGATCCTCACCTACTCCGCCAAGGCCGGCGGCGCACCGGCGGTGGCCTCCCGCTTCCTGCATCGGCTGGAGGCGGTCGCCGGCGATATCAGTTGGAACGCTGCGACGTCGCGCGGCGAAATCTATGTGCGCTACGCCGAAGCGCTGGACCAGCCGGCGGAGGTCAGGCCGATCGCGCAGCCGATGCCGAGGCCGCCGCTGGCCGCGCGCCCCCTGCGCATGTCGGTCACCGCGATCGAGGACTGGCTGCGCGATCCCTACACCATCTTCGCCCGCTATATTCTGCGCCTTGATGCGCTCGATCCCGTCGACATGCCGCTCTCGGCCGCCGACCGCGGCTCGGCGATCCATCAGGCGATCGGCGAGTTCACGGAAAACTTCGCACAAGCTTTGCCGCTCCATCCCGCTCACGCGCTGCGCCTGATCGGTGAGAAACATTTCGCGCCGCTGATGGAACGCCCCGAAGCCCGTGCCCTGTGGTGGCCACGCTTCCAGCGGATCGCGACGTGGTTTGCCGCCTGGGAGAGCGCGCGGCGCGAGCACATCGAAGAATTGACCGCCGAGATCCGCGGCGAGATCGGCATTCCGCTCGGCGACAACAGGACCTTCACCTTGTCCGCGCGCGCCGACCGGATCGAGCGCCGCAGCGACGGCTCCTTCGCGATCCTCGACTACAAGACCGGACAGCCGCCGACCGGCAAGCAGGTCAGGATGGGACTGGCGCCGCAGCTGACGCTGGAAGCGGCGATCCTGCGCGAGGGCGGCTTCGAAGGGATTCCGGCCGGCAGCCTGGTCGGCCAGCTCGCTTATGTCAGGCTGTCCGGCAACAATCCGCCGGGCGAAGAGCGCGTGCTGGAATTGAAGATCAACAAGGGTGATGCGCCGCAGCCGCCCGATGCCGCCGCACGCGAGGCGCGTGACAAGCTCGAAGCGCTGATCCGCAGCTTCGAGGACGAGAACCAGGCCTACACCTCCTTGAACCTGTCGATGTGGGCGAACCGCTACGGTGCCTATGACGACCTCGCGCGCATCAAGGAATGGTCGGCGGCGGGCGGATTGGGGATCGAGGAATGGTGAAGGCGCCGCGCCCGATTCCTGCAGCCGTGCGCGAGGCGCAGACCCGCGCCTCGAACCCGGCCGCGTCAGCGTTTGTGTCGGCCAATGCCGGCTCGGGCAAGACCCACGTGCTGGTCCAGCGCGTGATCCGGCTTTTGCTCGACGGCGTACCGCCGGAAAAGATCCTCTGCATCACCTTCACCAAGGCCGCGGCCGCCAACATGGCGGAGCGCGTGTTCTCGACTTTGGGCCATTGGGTCACGCTCGACGACACCGCGCTCGATCATGCGATCAAAGAGGCCGGCATTCCGCATCCCGATGCCGCGCTGCGTGCCGCTGCACGAAAGCTGTTCGCGAGCGCCCTGGAGACGCCGGGTGGGTTGAAGGTGCAGACCATCCACGCGTTGTGCACGCGGCTGCTGCAGCAGTTTCCGTTCGAGGCCAATGTGCCGGCGCGCTTTGCTGTGCTGGACGAGCGCGACCAGACCGAGATGATGGAGCGCGCCAACCTGAAGGTGCTGCTGGATGCCTCGCGCGCACCCGACAGCGCCATCGGCCGCGCGCTCCAGGTCGCAATGGCGAGCGCGGCCGACGTCACCTTCAAGGACGTGGTCCGTGAGGCCTGTCTCAGCCGCGATCATTTCATGGCCTGGACCGATGGCGCTGACCATGTCGATGTCGCCGCGGCACAGCTCTCACAAGTGCTCGGCGTCGCGGCCACTGACACGGTCGAGGCGATCGAGCGCGACATCCTCGACGGCCCCAATCTGCCGCGCGCCGACTGGCTGCAGATCGCCGCGCAGCTCGACGCCGGCGCCAAGACCGAGCAGAAGCAGGCGGATCAACTGCGCGCGGCGCTCGCCTTCTCCGGCAGCGACCAGGTCGATGAATATCTCTGCCTGTTCCTGACCGACGACAAGCAGCCGCGGAAATCCCTGCTGACCAAGAAATTCGCCGACGCCAATCCAGCGGTGGCCGCGTTGTTCGAGGCCGAAGCGCGCCGGCTCGACCTGCTGATCGAAAAGCGCCGCGCTGCAATCATGCGCGACCGCACGGAGGCCTTGCTGCGGATTGCGACAGCGGCCGCAGCGAACTACCGGCGCGAGAAGCAGGAGCGCGGCCTCCTCGACTATGACGACCTGATCGACAAGACGCTGGCGATGCTCAACCGCGTCTCTTCGGGCTGGGTGCACTATAAGCTCGACCGCGGCGTCGACCATGTGCTGATCGATGAGGCTCAGGATACGAGTCCCCGGCAATGGGAGATCGTCGCCCATATCATCGAGGAGTTCACCGCCGGTGTCGGCGCCCGCGACGACCTAGTCCGTACCATCTTTGCCGTCGGTGACGAGAAGCAGTCGATCTTTTCGTTCCAGGGCGCAGACCCGCATGAGTTCGACGCGCGGCGGCGGCAGCTGCAGAAGCGCTTCACCGAAGCGGGGCTGACCTTCGATCCCGTCTCCTTCACCTATTCGTTCCGCTCCGGTCCGGTCATTCTGCATGCCGTCGATCAGGTGTTCCGCGATCCGCAAATCTATCGCAGCATCCATTCGCCCGATATCGGCTATCCCATCCATAACTCACTGGCTGACGCCGGCCCGAGCCTGGTCGAGCTCTGGAGCTTGTGCGAGCGCGACGACACCAAGGACATCGAGGGCTGGCGCGCGCCATTCGACGGCGTCGCGGTGACGAGCCCCGAGGTGAAGCTCGCCCGGCGCATCCAGGCCGAGATCAAGCGGCTGATCCGCGATGGCACCATGACCGGCCATGATGGCTCGCGCCGGCGCTTGAGCTACGGCGACATGCTCATCCTGGTACGCCGGCGCGGCAACGCATTCGATGCCGTGATCCAGGCACTCAAGCACGCCGGCATTCCGGTCGCGGGTGCCGACCGTCTGAAGCTGACCGAGCACATCGCGATCATTGACCTGATGAACCTCGCCGACGCGCTTCTGCTGCCGAAAGACGATCTCGCGCTCGCGACCGCGCTGAAAAGCCCGCTGTTCGGCCTGACCGACGATGATCTCTTCACTTTAGCCTGGCAGCGCAGGGGATCCTTGCGCGAGGCGCTGGTGGCGCATGCGGCCGCGGACGAGCGCTTGCAGCGCGTGGTGCGGCGGCTGCAGCAATGCGAGCGCCGCGCCGGCGAAGAGACGCCGTTCGGCTTCTATGCCTGGCTGCTCGGCGGCGATGGCGGCCGCCGCCGCATCCTGGCGCGGCTCGGCCACGAAGCCAACGATGCGCTGGATGAATTCCTCGAGCTCGCTCTGTCCTACGAAAGCAAGGCGCCGGCCTCGTTGCAGGGCTTCATGGCCTGGCTGCGCGCCGCCGACACCGAGGTGAAGCGCGACATGGAAATCTCGCGCGACGAAGTACGCGTGATGACCGTGCACGGCGCGAAGGGCCTGGAGGCATCAGTCGTCTTCCTGGTCGATACGACGTCCTCGCCGTCCGATACGCAGCGGTTGCGGCTGATCCATGTGCCAGATGGCGAGAAGGAGATCGTGGTCTGGGCTGGACGCAAAGCCGACGATCCCAAACCTGTCGCAGCCGCGCGCGCGGCGATGCTGCAGGAGACCGAGGACGAATATCGGCGCCTGCTCTATGTCGCGATGACCCGTGCGGCCGACCGGCTCGTCATCGGCGGCTGCATGCCCGGCAACATGAACAATGTCCGCCCCGGCAGCTGGTACGACCTGATGGCGCGCGGGCTCGATGCGGCCGGTCTTCAGGTGCAGACCATCGAGACGCCGGACGGACCGGTGAAGCGCTACGCACGCGCCGAAGACATTGCGGCGCTGCCCGGCGCGGAGGAGCGGCGCGTCACCGCCGAAGCGATCGAGCTGCCGTCCTGGCTGCGCATCGAGGCCGCGGAGGCGCCTGCCGCTGATCTGGTGTTGCGGCCGTCCGATCCCGGCGCTGGCGAACAGCGCCGGGCGAAGGCGGGCGAGGCGATGATGGCGCGGAGCGAGGCGATGCAGCGCGGCACGCTGGTGCATCGCCTGTTGCAATCCCTGCCCGACGTGGCACCGACGCGGCGCCGTGATGCGGCGCTCAAATATCTGGCGCGTAACACGGCCGATTGGCCGGAGGACGAGCGCGGGAAGCTGGCGGCACGTGTGCTTGGGGTGATCGAGGAGCCGCGCTTTGCCGCCGTGTTCGCCTCAGGCAGCCGCGCGGAGGTCTCCATCGTCGGCCGGCTCAGCCTGCCCGGCCAGCCGCCGGCGCTGGTGTCCGGCCAGATCGACCGGCTGGTCGTGACCGATGCCGAGGTGCTGATCGTCGACTTCAAGACCAACCAAAGCCCGCCGTCCGAGCTCGCCGAGGTGCCGCCGGCCTATGTCCGCCAGCTCGCGCTCTACCGCGCGGTGTTGCGCCAGCTGTACCCGGACCGCGCCGTCCGCGCCGCCCTGCTCTGGACCGAAGCCCCTGAACTGATGGAGCTTTCCGCCTCCGCTCTGGACGCGGAACTGCTATCCCCGCACATCTGAGTGACGCAACTTGACCCGGCAACCGACCGTTCATAGCTTTGCAGGCACGATTATGGGCGCGAATCTCGCGCCGCTCTCCAACCAAACGAGGTATTCCCATGGCCGTTGGCAAGGTTTCCGATACCGATTTCGACACTGAGGTGCTGAAGGCGGACGGCCCCGTCGTCGTGGATTTCTGGGCTGAATGGTGCGGCCCCTGCCGGATGATCGCGCCGGCGCTGGATGAGATCGCGGGCGCAATGGGCGACAAGGTCAAGATCGTGAAGCTCAACGTCGATGAGAGCCCGAAGACGGCCTCCAAATACGGCGTGATGTCGATCCCCACCCTGATGATCTTCAAGGGCGGCGAGATGGCCTCCCGCCAAGTCGGCGCCGCGCCGAAGGCGAAGCTCCAGCAGTGGATCACGGCCTCGGTCTGATCGGCGCAGAGGATTTTTTGGTTGAACGGCCGGCGATTTCGCCGGCCGTTTGCGTTGAGAGCAGGAGTTTGTCGCGTTTTGAGCGTTGCCCGCCATGCCCTCCCGCCTCCGCAAATCCGCTTCCCGCCACGCCGGTTTGCAGGCGATGGAGGCGCGCTCGGTCGATGCCATTCCGCGCGGCAAGGAGTGGCAATACGAGCCGAAATGGGACGGCTTCCGTTGCCTCCTGTCACGCAACGGCGAGGATGTGACGATGCAGTCGAAAGCGGGCGAGGACCTCACGCGCTATTTCCCGGAGGTGGCCGCGGCCGCACGCGAGCTGAAAGCCGAGCGCTTCGTGCTCGACGGCGAGCTCGTGGTGCCGCATGGCAAGACGTTCTCGTTCGACGACCTGCTGCAACGGATTCATCCCGCCGCCAGCCGGGTGACGAAGCTGTCGCAGGAAACGCCGGCGCTGTTCCTGGCCTTCGATCTGCTTGCGACGGAGCGCGACGGCGAGTTGATGGAGCACAGGCTGGACGAACGCCGGCCGGCGTTGGAAGCGTTCGCGGAGGCAAACTTCCGCGGCCATCCGACCTTTCGGCTGTCGCCCGTCACGACCAGCTTTGCGACCGCCGAGAAGTGGCTGGCGCGCTCCGGCGGCGGCTCGGACGGCGTGATCGCCAAGCGCATCGACCTGCCCTATCGGCCCGATAGCCGCGACGGCATGCAGAAGATCAAGCGCTTCCGCTCGGCCGACTGCGTGATCGGCGGCTTCCGCTACGCGACCAACAAGGGCGCGGGCGGCAAGAAGGTGGTCGGCTCGCTCCTGCTCGGCCTCTATGATGACGAAGGGCGGCTCCATCACGTTGGCTTCACCTCGGCGATCAAGAAGGAGGAGAAGCCTGCGCTGACCGCCAAGCTGGAGCCGTTGATCTCGCCGCCCGGTTTTACGGGCAATGCGCCCGGCGGCCCGAGCCGCTGGTCCACCGAACGCTCGACACAATGGTGCCCGCTGAAGCCGAAGCTCGTCATCGAAGTCTGCTACGACCATTTCTCCGGCGAGCGCTTTCGCCACGGCACTTCGATCCTGCGCTGGCGCCCGGACAAGGCGCCGCGGCAATGCACCTTCGATCAGCTCAAGCAGAAGGCGGCCGATCCGATGAAGCTGCTGGCGTGAGGCCGCTACCTGATCCAGCCGGTCGCTAGCGCCGATGCCAATTCCGGCATGCCGTTCCGCAGCGCCAGGGCCGCCATCGCCTCGTGATCATAAGGCACATGGCGGAAGGTCACCGACCATGCGCTCGCGCTTTGCTCCAGGATTGCGTAGCGCGCATCCGGGGTGCCGGCTTGAACGACGTGCGGATGCGGATGTCGGTCGCGATAGCCAGGACAGCCGACGCTGCCCGGATTGACGATCAGCCGGCCGTCCCTCAGCCGCACCGCGCGGGCGATGTGGCTATGGGCGCAGAGGATGAGGGGCTGTTCGATGCCCTCGGCAGCGGCTTCGATCGTCTCCAACGTTGCTGTCGCGATTGTCCCGTCAGCATGCACCGCCTCGAGCCAATAGATCTCGTCGCTCGCGGGCGTCGCGTGACAGAGGAAGACCTGGTCCTTGAAGACGCGCGTCGCCGGGATCGCGCGCAGCCAATCGAGATGCGCGAGGTCGAGCTGGGCATAGGCCGGCCGGTCCCAGGAGCCCATCTTCTCGACCGGTCGGTCGATCAGATAGCGGTCGTGATTGCCGAGCACTTGGACCGCATCGAGGCCCATCAAGATGTCCATGGTCCGGCGCGCATCGAGGGCCCCGCTCGCCGTGTCGCCGAGATTGACGATCTCCGTAATGCCTTGCGCTCTGATGTCGGCGAGCACGGCTTCCAGCGCGAGATGGTTTCCGTGGACGTCGGCAATCGCGGCGAAGCGCATGGCGGATTCGATCTACGCCGGCGGCGTGCCGTTGATCGCCAGCACATGGCCGGCGAGATAGAGCGAGCCGGTGATCAGGATGCGCGGCGGCAGCTCGTAGGCGAGGCGCGCGATGCCGGACAGCGCCGCTTCGACACCGGCGGCGATCTCGACGCGCATGCCGAGCGTGCGCGCGGCATCAGCCAGATCGGAAGGCGCCATCGCCTTGTCCTGATCCGGGATCGGCACGACGATGATGTGGCGCGTCAGCCCGGCGAAATTGGCGAGAAAGGCCCGTGCGTCCTTGTTGGCCATCATGCCGACGATCACGACCAGCGGCCGTGACACCCGCTCTTCGAGGTCGCCGATCGCGGCAGCGACGACGCGGCCGCCTTCGGCATTGTGGCCGCCATCCAGCCAGATCTCGGAGCCCTGCGGTCCGAGCGTGGTCAGCGCGCCTGTCGACAGCCGCTGCATCCGTGCCGGCCATTCCGCACCGGTGATGCCGGCTTCGAAGGCTCTGGTCGGAAGCTTGAAGGTATCGATCGCGCGCAAGGTCGCGATCGCAAGCCCGGCGTTGCCGAACTGATGGCGGCCGAACAGCTTGGGTGCGGGGAGATCCAGAAGCCCGCGATCGTCCTGATAGACCAGCCGGCCGCGCTCGACATTGACATGCCAGCCTTCGCCGGCCGCAAACAGCAGCGCGCGCATGCGCTTGGCCTGTTGCTCGATCACGGCCATCGCCTCCGGCTCCTGCTCGGCCGAGATCACCGGACAGCCCCGCTTGATAATCGCAGCCTTCTCGGCGGCGATCGAGGCCAATGTAGTGCCGAGGAATTCCATGTGATCCATGCTGATCGGCGTCAGCACGCTCGCCGCGACCTGCTCGACCACATTGGTCGAGTCGAGCCGGCCGCCGAGGCCCACTTCAAGCAGGACTGCGTCCGCCGGATGCCGCGCGAACAGCAGAAAGGCGGCGACGGTCTTGACCTCGAAGAACGTGATCGGCGCGCCAGCATTCACCTGTTCGCATGTCGACAGCGCATCGCGCAGTTGGGCGTCGTCGACCAGAACGCCACCGCCGACACGGCCGAGCCGATAGCTCTCATTGATGCGGACCAGCCAGGGCGAGGTAAAGACATGAACCCGCAGGCCCGCGGCTTCCAGCATTGCGCGCAGGTAAGCGACGGTCGAGCCCTTGCCATTGGTGCCGGCGACATGGATCACCGGCGGCAGCTGGCGCTCGGGATTGCCGAGCTGCGCCAGCAATCGGTGCATGCGATCCAGACCCAGATCGATCTGGCTCGGATGCAAGGCGGAGAGCCGCGCGATCAGCTCGTCAAGCGAAGCAGCGTGCTGGAACGCGGAGTCGTTCACGCTGACGGCGCGATGGCAGGCGCTTCGGGTGCAGCGATCGCCTTCTCAGGCGGCGGCAGCTGCGGCATCGGCTTTGGAGGCTCGATGGCCGGAGATTTGGTCAGCAGCCGGCAGAGCCGCGCCAAGGTCGGGCGCAGGTCGTGGCGATGCACGACCATGTCGACCATGCCGTGGTCGCGGAGATATTCGGCGCGCTGGAAGCCCTCCGGCAGTTTCTCGCGGATGGTCTGCTCGATCACGCGGGCGCCGGCGAAACCGATCAACGCCCCGGGCTCGGCGATCTGGACGTCACCGAGCATCGCATAGGATGCCGTCACGCCGCCGGTGGTCGGATTGGTCAGCACGACGATATACGGCTGTCGCGCCTCGCGCAGCATCTGCACCGCAACCGTGGTGCGCGGCATCTGCATCAGGGACAGAATTCCCTCCTGCATGCGCGCGCCGCCGGAGGCCGCGAACACGATGAAGGGGCACTTCTTCTCCACCGCGAGCTCGAGCCCGCGAACGATCGCCTCGCCTGCGGCCATGCCGAGCGAACCGCCCATGAAGTCGAAATCCTGCACGGCGATCACGACGCCCATGCCTTCGAGCTTGCCATAGCCGACCTTGACGGCGTCGTTTAGCCCGGTGCGGGCGCGCGCATCCTTGATGCGGTCGGCATAGCGGCGCTCGTCACGGAATTTCAGCGGATCGGGTGTGACCTCAGGCAGCGCCACGTCGAACCAGGTCTCGTTGTCGAAGGCGGATTTGAGCCGCGCCACTGCGCCCATGCGCATGTGGTAGTTCGAGCCGGGAATGACGAACTGGTTGGCCTCGACATCCTTGTAGAACACGAGCTGCCCGGAATCCGGGCATTTGATCCACAGGTTCTCCGGCGTCTCCCGCCGCAGGATGTTACGGATCTTCGGCCGGACCACATTGGTAAGCCAGTTCATGTATCGCTCCGTAGGACGGTCGCCCAAATCGATATATGGCGGTGAAGCCTTGGCCCGGCAAGCCGGAGCCGAGATCGGACACCAGTGACGCTATTCCGCCGCTTGCTTGGCACCATGCACGCCCTGCGCGAGCGCTGCGGCAAGGTCGGCCACCGCGCTCACCGTCTTGGCGGTCGCACGCCCCTCGCCATCCAGGCTGCCTCTGACGGCATCGACCAGAGCAGTCCCGACCACGGCGCCATCGGCATGTTCGGCAATCGAGCGCGCGGTCTCGGGGGTCCGGATGCCGAAGCCGACGCAGACCGGCAGCGCGGTGTGTCCCTTGATCCGCGACACCGCAGCGCTGACCGCCTTGGCATCCGCCGCCGCCGCGCCGGTGATGCCGGTGATCGAGACATAGTAGACGAAGCCGGAGGTGTTCGCGAGCACGGCTGGCAGGCGCTTGTCGTCGGTGGTCGGCGTTGCCAGGCGAATGAAGTTGAGCCCGGCCTTCAGCGCCGGCACGCACAGCTCGTCGTCCTCTTCCGGGGGCAGGTCGACGATGATCAGGCCGTCGACACCGGCCGTCTTCGCATCGGCCAGAAACGGTTCGACGCCATAGATGTAGATCGGGTTGTAGTAACCCATCAGTACGATCGGCGTCGCGTCGTCGCTGGCGCGGAAGCTGCGCACCATCGCCAGCGTCTTGCGCAAGGTCATGCCGGCCTTGAGCGCGCGCAGCCCGGCCGCCTGGATCGACGGACCATCGGCCATCGGATCGGTGAAGGGCATGCCGAGCTCGATGATGTCGGCGCCGGCCTGCGGCAGCGCCTTGACGATCGCAAGCGAGGTCTCGGGATCGGGATCGCCGGCCATCACGAAAGTGACGAAGGCCGAACGCGCTTCTTTCTTCAATTGCGCCAAACGCGCCTCGATGCGGGTGGTCACGACTTTTTCCCTCGCAGGATATCACCGACCTGCGGCACGTCCTTGTCGCCGCGACCGGAGAGATTGACCACCATCAGGTGATCCTTTGGCCGTTGCGGCGCGAGCTCCATCACTTTGGCGATCGCATGCGCCGGCTCCAGCGCCGGGATGATCCCTTCCAGGCGCGACAGCAGCTGGAACGCCGCGAGCGCCTCCTCGTCGGTCGCAGACAAATATGTCACGCGACCGATCTCGTGCAGCCAGGAATGCTCCGGTCCGATGCCGGGATAATCGAGGCCGGCCGAGATCGAATGCGCCTCCTGGATCTGTCCGTCCTCGTCCATCAAGAGATAGGTACGGTTGCCATGCAGGACGCCGGGCCGACCGCCGGCGATCGAAGCCGCATGCAATTGCGTCAGCCCGTGGCCCGCCGCCTCCACGCCGAAGATCTCCACTGAGGGATCATCGAGGAATGGGTGGAACAGGCCCATCGCATTCGAGCCGCCGCCGATACAGGCGATGAGCGAATCCGGCAGACGACCTTCCATCTCCTGGATCTGGACGCGGGTCTCGTTGCCGATCACCGACTGGAAGTCGCGCACCATCATCGGATAAGGGTGCGGCCCGGCGACGGTGCCGATGCAGTAGAAGGTGTTGTGGACGTTGGTGACCCAGTCGCGCAGGGCTTCGTTCATCGCGTCCTTCAAGGTGCGCGCCCCCGACTGCACCGGGACGACCTTGGCGCCCAGCATCTCCATGCGGATCACGTTCGGCTGCTGCCGCTCGACATCGACCGCGCCCATATAGACCACGCATTCGAGGCCGAAGCGGGCGCAGAGCGTCGCCGTTGCCACCCCATGCTGGCCGGCACCGGTTTCGGCGATGATCCGCTTCTTGCCCATGCGCCGCGCCATCATGATCTGGCCGAGCACGTTGTTGACCTTGTGCGAGCCCGTGTGGTTGAGCTCCTCGCGCTTGAAGTAGATCTTGGCGCCACCGAGATGTTCGGTCAGCCGCTCGGCGAAATAGAGCGGCGAGGGACGGCCGACATAGTGCTTGAGATAGCCGTCCATCTCCGCCTGGAATGCCGGATCGGCTTTCGCTTGGGCATAGGCCTTTTCGAGATCGAGGATCAACGGCATCAGCGTTTCGGCGACGAAGCGGCCGCCGAAAATGCCGAAATGCCCACGCTCGTCGGGGCCGCTGCGGAAGGAATTCGGACGTATTGTCGTCATCGGACGCTCAACTCTTCGCTGGCGCGCGCGGCGCGCACAAACTCTCGGATCATATTGCTATCTTTCACGCCCGGTGCGCGCTCGACGCCAGAGGAAACGTCGACCCCTCCCGCACCTGTGATTCGGACGGCCTCGCGGACATTGCCGGCGCTCAATCCTCCCGACACCATGAACGGCAGATCGAGCTTCAGATCATCGAGCAGATGCCAGTCGAACGTGGCGCCAAGCCCGCCCGGGCGGGTGGCGTCCTTGGGCGCACGGGCATCGAACAGGATCCGGTCGCAGACGGCCGCATAGCCGGACAGCGAAGCCAGATCGGCCGCGGTCTCGACCGGGATCGCCTTCATCACCGGCAGGCCGAAACGCTGCTTGATGTCGCGGACGCGGGCAACGCTCTCGCGACCATGAAGCTGCAGGAGATCCGGCCGCAAGGTCTCGATGACATTCTCGAACGTGACGTCGTCGGCATCGACCGTCAGCGCCACTTTGAGCGCGCGGCCCTTGGCTTGGCGGCCGAGCTCGCGCGCCGTTTCGAGGCCGAGATGCCGAGGCGACGGCGGAAAGAACACGAACCCCACCATGTCAGCGCCGGCGTCCAGCGCCGCGTCGAGCGTTTCGCGCGTGGTCAGGCCGCAGATTTTGACGAGCAGGGACATCAATTGGAAACGCAATTCCGGGCAAAAAAGATCACCCCCCACAGGGGGCTTGCCGCGGGTTCTACAACGCAGCGCCCTGCTTGTCTCGCCCATAAGGCGCAAAAAGCCCAGCCGGAGCGGACGGGACCAGCTGCCCCTGGGAGCCCCGCGCCGCCGCCGAAGTCGCCCTGACATTGGCGAGCTCGACCCGCGCAGCCTCAGCGTCGGCCTGATGCTGACGCGCGGCCCGGCGCCAGCGTCGCTGGCCGACCCAGGTTGCGAAGCCGCCGGCGATGACGCCGACCACGGCCGCAGCGAGGATCAACACGAACAGAGGCAATGGCACCGCGGAGGCGGCATCCGTCGGGTCAAACGGATTGAACGACACGGTAACGAAATGCCGGTTGGCCACCGCAAACGCGATGAACAACAGGAACAGCGGAATGACGATCACGGCGGTGAGGAATTTTCGCATGACACTCGCTCGCGACGATCGGAGCAGATCGCAAACCCGCCCGACGGCAACCGCCGCCTTGCGCAACAGGGTTCAGGACGAACTGGGTTCAGTCGTTTCCGTCCCCGGCTCGCGGTTCAGCCGCTCGCGCATTTCCTTGCCGGTCTTGAAGAACGGCACGCATTTCTGGTCGACCGGCACATGGGCGCCGGTGCGGGGATTGCGCCCGGCCCGCGCCGGACGGTGTTTGACGGAAAAGGCGCCGAAACCGCGCAGCTCGACCCGATCCCCGCGCGCCAGCGCGGCGACGATCTCGTCGAGGATCGCATTCACAATGTTCTCGACATCCCGCTGATAGAGATGCGGGTTGTGCTCGGCGATACGCTGAACAAGCTCGGATTTGATCATCGAGAGGCTGTATCCGCAAAAATTCAGCGTCCATTTCCGTGAAAATACCTTGAACTGTCAAGACGCTAAATCATTCGTTGCCTACGTGAAATTGCGTGACAAAGCCGGAAAACCGGCTCTCGCAGACCACACGTAAAACGCGAAAAATGCGATGACGCGGTCTTGGCGGGTTTCAATTGCCTCCCGCCGGCTGCCAGAGCGCCAGCATCCCATCCAGTCCGAAGCGATCCACCGCATGCGTGACGCCGGCGTGCTCGATCTGACGCGCAATTGCGCCGAGACCCACGGCATCGAGCGCGATCGAGGTCGCCGTGCGCAAAAAGGTGAGATCGCCGAACTGCGGCGTGAGCCTGTAGTCGCGCACGGGCAGATCCTTTTTGACGTTCTTGTTTTCGACAAGCCAGGCAATTGCCTTCTTCTCGTCACCGAGCTCATCGATCAGCTTCAGATCGATCGCCTGCCGCCCCGTGAACACGCGGCCGTCGGCAACCTTCTCGAGCTGGGCATCATCCATGCCCCGCCGCTCCTTCACGAGCCCGCGAAACCAGGCATAGGAATCCTTCACCAGCGCATCGAGCGCCTCACGCGCTTCAGGACTGGTCGGCTCGAAGCCGTTCGGCGCGGCCTTCAGCGGCGAGGACTTCACCTCCTCGACCTTGACGCCGATGGTCTTCAACAGCTCGCTGACATTCGGATATTGGAACAGCACGCCGATCGAACCGACCAGCGAGCTCTGCTGCGCGACGATGTGATCGGCCGCGATCGCGGTGATGTAACCGCCCGATGCCGCAAGCCCTTCGACCACGACGACCAGCGGTTTCTTGGCCTTCAGCCGCGTCAGCGAATCATACAGCTGCTCCGAGCCCGCAGTGGTGCCGCCCGGCGAATTGATATGAACGACCACCGCGGCAGCCCCGGAATTCTCCAGCCGCTCCAATGCCTCGACGCGGTCCTGGTCGCTGCGGATCAGGCCTTCGATATTGACCCGGGCAATCGATCCCGACGTCGTCAGCGCGGTGCGCCCGCGCGGCGACATCACGAGACCAACCACCGACAGCGCTCCGATCGCGATCAGCACGGCGGCGACGCGCCAGAAGGTCAGCTTGCGACGCAGCCTGCGGCGATCGACGATCACGTCCGAATCAAGCGACATGGATTTCTCCCGGAAATATCAGCGCGTTTTGCACAACCGTCCGAATACGAGGTTGCTGGATTACATCAATTGCGGCCCAATTTGAAGAAAGCATGGCTCGCCACGATGCCGCCGGAGGATCGCCACGCCGCGCGCCCGGCGCCTGCCGAGCACGCCGGCTTTTTTCCCTGCAGAAACAGAAAAGCCCCGGTCGAAACCGGGGCTTTGATGCTTGTCATGAAGTCGCCGACTTACTTCTGGTCGCGGTTCTTGAGCGCGGTGCCCAAGATGTCGCCGAGCGTCGCGCCCGAATCGGAGGAGCCATACTGCGCGATGGCTTCCTTCTCTTCCGCGACCTCCAGCGCCTTGATCGAGACCTGCACCTTGCGGGCCTTCTTGTCGAACTGGATCACGCGGGCATCGACCTTCTCACCGACCGCAAAGCGTTCGGAGCGCTGATCGTTGCGATCGCGCGCCAGCTCGGAGCGCTTGATGAAGGTGGTGAAGTCGGTGCCGACGATCTTGACGTCGATGCCGCCATCCTTGACGTCGAGCACTTCGCAGGTGACGACCGCGCCCTTCTTGACATCGCCCGGCTCGGCGAAGGGATCGCCCTCGAGCTGCTTGATGCCGAGCGAGATACGCTCCTTCTCCACGTCGACGTCGAGCACCACGGCCTTCACCATGTCGCCCTTCTTGTAGTTGTCGATGACCTGCTCGCCCGGGAGCTTCCAGTCGAGGTCGGACAGGTGGACCATGCCGTCGACATCGCCCTCGAGACCCAGGAACAGGCCGAACTCGGTCTTGTTCTTGACCTCGCCCTCGACCACCGAACCCGTCGGATGCTTCTCGACGAAGACCTCCCACGGATTGCGCATGGTCTGCTTGAGGCCGAGCGAGATGCGGCGCTTGACCGAATCGACCTCGAGCACCTGCACCTCAACCTCCTGCGAGGTCGAGACGATCTTGCCGGGGTGCATGTTCTTCTTGGTCCACGACATCTCCGAGACGTGGATCAGGCCTTCGATGCCCGGCTCCAGCTCGACGAAGGCGCCGTAGTCGGTGATGTTGGTGACGCGGCCGTGGAAGCGCGCACCCAGCGGATACTTCGCCTCGATGCCCTGCCACGGATCATCCAACAGCTGCTTCATGCCCAGCGAGATGCGGTGCGTCTCGTGGTTGATCTTGATGATCTTGACCTTGACCGTCTGACCGATCGAGAGCACCTCGGTCGGGTGGTTGACACGCCGCCAGGCGATGTCGGTGACGTGCAAGAGGCCGTCGATGCCGCCGAGGTCGACGAACGCACCGTAATCGGTGATGTTCTTGACCACGCCGTCGATCACCTGACCCTCTTCGAGGTTCTGCACCAGCTCCTGGCGCTGCTCGGCGCGGGTCTCTTCCAGCACGGTGCGGCGCGACACCACGATGTTGCCGCGGCGGCGATCCATCTTGAGGATCTGGAACGGCTGGGAGTTGTTCATCAGCGGCGCGACGTCGCGGATCGGACGGATGTCCACCTGGGAGCGCGGCAGGAACGCCACGGCGCCGTCGAGGTCGACCGTGAAGCCGCCCTTGACCTGGTTGAAGATGACGCCGTTGACCTTCTCGTTGTTCTGGAAGGCCTTCTCGAGCTTGCCCCAGCTCTCTTCGCGGCGGGCCTTGTCGCGCGACAGCACGGCTTCGCCGAGCGCGTTCTCGATGCGATCGAGGAACACTTCGACCTCGTCGCCGACCTTCAAATCGCTGTCACGGCCGGGGCCTGAGAATTCGCGCAGCGCAACGCGGCCCTCGGTCTTCAGGCCGACGTCGATGACGGCCATGTCCTTCTCGATCGCAACCACCTTGCCCTTGACGACGGAACTTTCCTGCAGGTTGCCGCGCGTAAAGGACTCATCCAGCATCGCGGCAAAATCATCGCGGCTGGGGTTGTAGGAAGCAGCAGTGGTACTCGAAGCCATTGGTTCTCCAGATGCGGACAGTCTCGCCGGCGGGGGTTGATCGGCGCATCGAACGCGCAGTGCCTGGAGGTCCGCGAAAACTCCAGACGACCGCTGATTTGCGCGAAACGCGCAAAAGCGGGCCGGCAGTGCCTGCACATGCGATACGTTTGAATGTGTCCGGCTGATCGAACTCGATTGAACCGCAATCGAGCTATCGATGATCAAGGGCGGGAGCGGGCATTCCTCCAATGACGCCGGCGGAAAATATCAAACCCGCTGACGGCCCGCTCGGACGGCCTCGACAATATCGATGGCGGCCCGGACGCCGCTCTCTATATCCAAATGAGAGTTGTCAAGCAAGTAAGCATCCGGTGCTTGTTTTAAAGGAGCGACGGCGCGGTTCTGGTCGCGCTCGTCCCGCGCCAGGATGTCGGCCAGGACGACGGCTTCATCCGCCTCCTCGCCCCGGGCACGCGCCTCCAGCGTCCGGCGCTGGGCGCGGATCTTGGGATCGGCGACGACATAGATTTTCACGTCGGCGGTGGGGCAGATCACCGTGCCGATGTCGCGGCCGTCGAGCACGGCGCCCGGCGGGCTTGCCGCGAACTGGCGCTGAAACGTGACCAGCGCCTCCCGGACCTTCGGCAGGGCCGAGACGACCGAGGCCGCGGAACCCACCACCTGCGATTTCAGGGCCGGATTGTCGAAGCTTTCCGGATCGAGCTTCAAGGCGGCCTGGACCGCCCTGACTTCGTCGTTCAGGTCGATACCAGCCGTCAGCAGGGCATGGGCCACGGCACGATAGATCACGCCGGTATCAAGATGCCGATAACCGTAATGGGCGGCCAGCCGCTTGGCGAGCGTGCCCTTGCCGGAGGCCGCCGGGCCGTCGATGGCGATGATCATGCGAAATCCGCGCCCGCCTTGCGCATCAGCGGGATGAAATCCGGGAAGCTGGTAGCGATGAAAGCGGTGTCGTCGACCTTGACCGGCTGATCGGCGGCCAGTCCCATCACCAGGGCCGACATCGCGATCCGGTGATCCATATGGGTCGCCACCACCCCGCCACCGGGCACGTGGCCCCTGCCCTCCACGATCAGGTCGTCGCCCGAGATCTCGACCTTGACGCCGTTGACCCGCAGCATCGCCGCGGTCGCCTCCAGCCGGTCGGACTCCTTGACACGCAGCTCGTGCAGGCCACGCATGACCGTGGTCCCCTCGGCATAGGCTGCGGCCACCGCCAGCACGAGATATTCATCGATCATGGATGGCGCGCGCTCCGGCGGCACCTCGACCCCGCGCAAGCGCGAGGCCCGGACCCGCAGCCGCGCCATCGGCTCGCCGGCATCGCCGCGGACGTCGCGCTCCTCGATCGACGCGCCCATCTCGCGGAGCGTCGTGAACAGGCCGGTTCGCAGCGGATTGGTCATCACATCCGGCAGTTCGATGTCGGAGCCTTCGACGATCAGCGCGGCCACCACTGGAAAGGCCGCCGAAGAGGGGTCGGCTGGAACGATCACCCTCGCGCCGCGCAGCTCGGGCTGGCCAGTCAGCGCGATACGCCGGCCATGCGCACCTTCCGCCGTCGTGACGATCTCGGCGCCGAAATGCTTCAGCATCAGCTCGGTGTGGTCGCGGCTCGCCTCCCGCTCGATCACGGTGGTGACGCCGGGGGCGGCCAGTCCCGCCAGCAGCACCGCCGACTTGATCTGGGCCGAGGCCACCGGAGTGCGATATTCGATCGGAACCGGGTCGCGGGCGCCCTGCAGGGTCAAGGGCAGCCTGCCACCCTCGCCGCCGGCAATGACTTTGGCACCCATCAAAGCGAGCGGATCGAGCACCCGGCGCATCGGCCGGCTGCGCAGCGACGCGTCGCCGTCGAACACGGCCGTGATCGGGCAGCCCGCCACCGCGCCCATCACCAGCCGGCAGCCGGTGCCGGAATTGCCAAAATCCAGGGTTTCGCTCGGCTGGGCGAAGCCACCGACGCCGACCCCGCGGACAGACCAGGCAAAATCGCCCGTCCGCTGCACGGTAGCACCCAGCGCCTGCATCGACTTGGCGGTATTGAGCACGTCTTCGCCCTCGAGCAGGCCGGAAATCGTGGTCTCACCGACCGCAAGCGCCCCCAGAATGAGGGCCCGGTGCGAGATCGATTTGTCGCCTGGGACGCGAATCGTACCCGTCAGGGGACCACTGGCGCGGGATTCGAGCGGGGTCGGGACTACTGAAGCGGACAAGGTCATACCCTCGGGTCAAGTCGGGGTCGGCAGGTATCACACGCCTGCCCGGCCGTCACCGGCCAACGAAATTCTCGTGCGCAGCGCTATTGACAGCGGCCCCGCAACTAGCCAAGTGAAGCACCGCTTTTCAGACATTGCCAGGACGCTGCACGTGGCCAAAGCCGAGCTTGGAACCAAACGCGTTTGCCCGACGACGGGCAAAAAGTTCTATGACCTCAACAAGAACCCGGTGATTTCACCCTACACCGGCGAGGTGGTGCCGATTGCGCCTGTGGCACCGGCGCGCATGCCGCGCGGCGAGGCCGCCCGCGCTGCAGCCCATGCCGACACCACGCCGGAGCCTGCGGAGACCGAAGAGTTGGTCTCGCTCGAGGAGGCCGATGCCGAGGAGAACACCGGGAAGGTCAAGGCGGCCGTTCCCGAATCGGAAGACGACATCGAGATCGACGAGACCCTCGACGACGATGAGGATGATGACTCGACCTTCATCGCCGACGAAGAAGAAGGTGATGAGGACGTCACCGACATCATTGGCGACGTCGGCGGTGACGAAGACACTTGAGATAATTCTGAAAACGTGTTTCACGGTGCATCCCGGCGCGTCGCCCAGACCGCCGGTGCTGTTAAGGGGCCATAGCTCAGCTGGGAGAGCGCTTGCATGGCATGCAAGAGGTCGGCGGTTCGATCCCGCCTGGCTCCACCACGCTTCGCCCTTCGGGCTACGCGTGGCGCAGCCGCGCCGGAGCCCGAACGGCGAAGCGTGGTGCCCGGCGAAGCCCAACGGGCGAAGACGGGCTGAGGCATACTCCAAGCTTTCGTTTCACGCCTACGAGCGCAATGATCGATGTGGTACGTCTACATTATCCGTAGCGTTGCCTTTCCCGATCAAGAATATGTTGGCGCGACTGCCAATCTGAGGCAGCGCCTCCCAGACCATAACGCAGGCCGATCGCCGCATACAGCGAAGTTCAGACCGTGGACACTGGTCTGGTACTGCGCCTTTCCGGACAAACAGAGGGCGCTTGCGTTTGAGGCCTATCTCAAATCGCATTCGGGACGGGCATTCTCGAAGAAGCGTCTGGTCGGCCCTGCTTGAAACGGGGCCTCTGCGGCAAAGCTCACCCCTCCCCCGCCGCCGAATTCAGGCTCTCCCGCAGCGCCACCAGATTCTTCTGCAGCGCCGTCAATTCGGCAACCGAGCATCCGGTCGCGGCGAGAATCGCCGGCGGCACGATGGTCCTGGCCTTCTCGCGCAAGCCTGCGCCCTGTGTGGTCAACCCCACCAGCACCTGGCGCTCGTCCTCGGCCGAACGCGTGCGCTTCACCAGATGCGCGCTCTCCAGCCGCTTGAGCAGTGGGGTCAAGGTGCCGGAGTCCAGAAACAGCCGCTCGCCGATCTCCTTGACTGACAGGCTGTCGCGCTCCCAGAGCACCAGCATCACCAGATATTGCGGATAGGTGAGCCCGAGCCGGTCCAGCAGCGGCTTATAGACGCGATTGAACGCATGCGCGGTCGAATACACCGCAAAACAGAGCTGGTTTCCGAGCAGAAGCGGCGCGTCCGCCGCGGCTTTCTTAGGCATGCTGACCTCAGCGCAGATCGTGACCCATCTAGGGTGCGGCAGGTCCGCCGATCAACGGCGAGCGTCGCGATCACGAAATTTCGATCGACAATTATATTGCACACAATTTAATTGCGTGCAATATGCGTCGCATTGAAATTCGCAACTGGGAGATCCCGACCATGTCCGTGAACGTGCTCTACAAGACCAGCGCCAAGGCAACCGGCGGCCGCGACGGCGAAGCCAAGACCCTCGACGGCGCGCTGAGCGTCAAGCTCGCAACGCCGAAGGAACTCGGCGGTGGCGGCGGCGCCGGCAACAACCCCGAGCAGCTGTTCGCCGCCGGCTACGCCGCCTGCTTCCTCGGCGCGATGAAGTTCGTGGCCTCCCAGGGCGGCCCGAAGGTGCCGGCTGACACGTCCGTGACCTCCACCGTCGGCATCGGACCGCGTTCGGAAGGCGGCTTCGGCATCACGGTCGAGCTTGCAGTGTCGCTGCCCGGTCTCGCCAAGGCCGACGGGGAAGCGCTGGTCGCGAAGGCGCATCAGGTGTGCCCCTATTCGAACGCCACTCGCGGCAATGTCGACGTCAAGCTGAGCGTGGTTTGACCTTAGTTATTCCATGATACGGCAGGGGATCGCACTCAGTGATCCCTTGCCCTTTTGTGCATCGCCGCGTCGCGATCTCGGATTTGCGCCGTCGCGCCGCCAATGCTTAATGATCGCGAGTTGGCTCAGAACCTCGCGAACCCAAAGATGACACCACCCTTTGCTCCCGGCGCGATGGCCGGCCTGCGCGTAATCGATCTGACGCGCGTGCTTGGCGGTCCCTATTGCACCCAGATTCTTGCCGATCACGGCGCCGACGTGATCAAGGTCGAACCGCCGGCCGGCGACGAGGTGCGCGATTGGGGGCCGCCCTTTCACGAGGAGGACGCGGCCTACTTCGTCGGCATCAACCGCAACAAGCGCTCGGTCGGGCTGGACCTCGCCGCAGAAGGCGGTCGCACGGTACTGATGAAGATGCTGGAGACGGCGGACGTCCTGATCGAGAACTTCAAGCCGGGTACGCTGGAGAAGTGGGGCATCGGCAGTGATGTTCTGCGCGAGACATTCCCGAAGCTGGTGCATTGCCGCATCTGCGGCTTCGGCGCCGACGGACCGCGTGGCGGCAATCCCGGCTATGATGCGATCATCCAGGCGATGACCGGCATGATCGCCGCGACCGGCTCGCCGGAAAGCGGCCCGATGCGCATTGGCGTGCCGCTGGTCGACATCACCACCGGCCTCTATGCCGCGATCGGCATCCTGATGGCGCTGTCAGAGCGGCAACGCTCCGGGATCGGGCAGTTCCTGGAAGTGACGCTGTACGAGACCGGGCTCGCCATCATGCACCCGCACACGGCAAACTATTTCATGCACGGCAAGCCGCCGTCGCTGACCGGCAACGAGCACCCCAATCTCGTACCTTACGCGATCTTCCCGACCAAGACCGACGACATCTTCATCGGCGTCGGCAATGACGGCACGTTCCGGAAACTGTGCAAGGAGATCGGACGCCCCGAGCTCGGCACCGATCCGCGCTTTGCCCGCAATCGCGACCGCGTCGCCAACCGCGAGGCGCTGCGCGAAGAGCTCGCTGCCGTGTTCAAGGAGTTCGACGCCGAGCCGCTGTGCGACCGGCTGCTCGGAGCCGGCCTGCCCGCCGGGCCGGTCCAGAAGATCGATCAGGCGTTGACCAACCCGCATACGCTCTACCGGGGCGATATTATCCAAAAGGATTGGTACAAGGGTGTCGCCTCGCCGATCCGGCTCGACCGCACCAAACCAAGCCTGCGCGCGACGCCCCCGAAATTCAGCCAGCACGCCCGCGAAGTGCTGGGCGAGTTCGGCTATTCGGAACCGGAGATCGAGACGCTGATGCAGCAAGGCGTCGTTTGCACCGAACGCAAACGCTGACGCCATCGACCTGTCGTCTCGTCGCCTTACAAACTACGGGATGGCGGGCTCGCATGAGAGCTGAGTTTGCGCGTGCTTGCTTCGACCATTTCCCGCAACCCGTGCGACGCACTTTTCCCCGCCTGTACAGACGGTTATAAGTTCACATAACCGTCATCTGACACTGCTACGGCCCCAACGCCGATGACGCTCCACGGGAGGTATTTTTTGATGTCACTTCGACAATTTTGCGCTGCCGCTGCAACTGCAGCCGCCTTGGCATTCACGGCCGCCTCGCCGGCTCATGCCGTGACCGAGATTCAGTGGTGGCACGCGATGACGGGCGCGAACAATGACGTCATCGTCAAGCTCGCCAATGATTTCAACGCGTCGCAGAGCGACTACAAGGTGGTCCCGACCTACAAGGGCAACTACGCCGATACTATGAATGCCGGCATCGCCGCCTTCCGTGCCGGTAACGCGCCGCACATCATGCAGGTGTTCGAGGTCGGCACCGCGACCATGATGGCCGCAACCGGCGCTGTGAAGCCGGTCTACAAGCTGATGCAGGAGGCCGGGGAGAAGTTCGATCCCAAGAGCTACCTGCCCGCGATCACCGGCTATTACTCGACCTCGAAGGGCGAGATGCTGTCGTTCCCCTTCAATTCGTCCTCCACAGTCATGTGGATCAATCTCGATGCGCTGAAAAAGGCCAACATCGCCGAGATTCCGAAGACCTGGCCGGAAGTCTTCGACGATGCGAAGAAGCTGAAGGCTGCCGGCTATTCCACCTGCGGCTTCTCCGGCTCGTGGGTCACCTGGGTCAATCTCGAGCAGCTCTCGGCCTGGCACAACGTGCCGCTCGCCAGCAAGGCCAACGGCCTCGACGGCTTCGACACGGTTCTCGAGTTCAACGGGCCGCTGCAGGTCAAGCACCTGGAGAACCTGGTCGAGCTGCAGAAGGACAAGACTTACGACTATGCCGGCCGCACCAACACCGGCGAAGGCCGCTTCACCTCGGGCGAATGCCCGATCTACCTGACCTCGTCGTCGTTCTTCGGCAACGTCAAGGCCCAGGCCAAGTTCAACTTCACGGCGGCGCCGATGCCCTATTACCCCGACGTGAAGGGCGCCCCGCAGAACTCCATCATCGGCGGCGCCTCGCTCTGGGTCATGGGCGGCAAAACCGCAGAGGAATATAAGGGCGTCGCCAAATTCCTGACCTTCCTCTCGGACACCGACCGTCAGGTCTACATCCACAAGGAGTCCGGCTATCTGCCGATCACCAAGGCGGCCTACGAGAAGGCCAAGGCGGAAGGATTCTACAAGGACCAGCCCTACCTCGAAACGCCGCTGCTCGAACTGACCAACAAGGAGCCGACCGAAAATTCGCGCGGGCTGCGGCTCGGCAACATGGTACAGCTCCGTGATGTCTGGTCCGAAGAGATCGAGCAGGCGCTCGCCGGCAAGAAGACCGCCAAGCAGGCGCTGGATGCCGCCGTCGAGCGCGGCAACCAGATGCTGCGGCAGTTCGAAAAGACGGCCGTGAAGTGAGGCCGTGAGCGGCAGGCCCGAATTGACGGCCTGCCGCTCCAATCACCATGCAGAAGAACGCGATTTTCCAGTCAAGGCTGTTGCCCTACGCGCTGATTGCGCCCCAGCTCGCGATCGTGCTGATCTTTTTCTACTGGCCCGCGGCGCAAGCCGTCGTGCAGTCGTTCCTGCTGCAGGACGCGTTCGGACTTTCGACCAGCTTCGTCTGGTTTGAGAACTATCAGGACCTGCTGCAGGACGCCGATTACTTCGCCACGATCGGTCGTACCTTCGCGTTCTCATTCGCGATCGCGTTCTCGTCCCTCTCCTTTGCGCTGCTGCTCGCCGTGATGGCGGATAAGCCGCTACGTGGCGGCACGCTGTATCGGACGCTGCTGATCTGGCCCTATGCGGTGGCTCCGCCGGTCGTCGGCGTGCTCTGGATCTTCATGCTGCACCCCTCGCTCGGCGTGCTCGCCCGCTATTTGCGCGCGATGGGCGTCGACTGGAATCCCCTGCTCGACGGCAATCAGGCGGCGCTGCTGATCATCCTGGCGGCCGCCTGGAAGCAGATTTCCTACAACTTCCTGTTCTTTCTCGCCGGCCTGCAGAGCATCCCGAGAAGCGTGATCGAGGCTGCCGCGATCGACGGCGCCCGCCCGATGCGACGCTTCTGGACCGTGATCTTCCCGCTGCTGTCGCCGACCATCTTCTTCCTGCTGGTCGTCAACATCGTCTACGCCTTCTTCGACACATTCGGCATCATCGACACGATGACCCGCGGCGGCCCCGGCAAGTCGACGGTCACGCTGGTCTACAAGGTCTATACCGAGGGTCTGATCGGCGGCAATCTCGGCTCCTCGGCGGCGCAGTCGGTGATCCTGATGGTGATCGTCATCGTGCTGACGGCGGTCCAATTCCGCTTCGTCGAACGCAAGGTGACCTACTGATGGTCGAGCAAGAGGGCATTCGGCGCTACGTCGCCCATCTCATCCTGTGGATCGGGATCGCCATCGTCGCCTTCCCGGTCTACCTCGCCTTCATCGCCTCGACGCAGGACAATGCCGTGATCGCCAACGGGCAGATGTCGCTGCTGCCGGGCGGCCATTTCCTGCAGACCTACTACCAGACCATTTTCGTCGGGACGAGCGGCACCACCCGCGAGCCGGTCGCCACCATGCTGCTGAACTCGCTGGTGATGGCGCTGTTGATCGCGGTCGGCAAGATCGCGATCTCGATCATCTCGGCCTATGCGATCGTCTATTTCCGCTTTCCGTTCCGGATGCCGATCTTCTGGGTGATCTTCATCACCCTGATGCTGCCGGTGGAAGTGCGCATCTATCCGACCTACAAGATCACGGCCGACCTGCACATGCTCGACAGCTATGCCGGCCTGGCCCTGCCCTTGATCGCATCCGCCACCGCAACCCTGCTGTTCCGGCAGTTCTTCATGACCGTGCCGGACGAACTCCTGGAAGCCTCGCGCATCGACGGCGCAGGTCCCTTGCGCTTCTTCTGGGATACGCTGCTGCCGCTGTCGCGCACCAACATGGCGGCGCTGTTCGTCGTGCTCTTCATCTTCGGCTGGAACCAGTATCTCTGGCCGCTGCTGATCACCACCCGCGATGACATGCAGACCATCCAGATCGGCATCCGCAAGATGATCACCACCACCGACGCGCTGACCGAGTGGCCCGTGGTGATGGCGACCGCCGTGCTCGCAATGCTCCCGCCGGTGTTCGTCGTCGTCGTCATGCAGAAGCTGTTCGTGCGCGGATTGGTGGAGACGGAAAAATGAGAGGGCAAATCGCGAGTGGTGAATGGCGAATAGAGATTCCCGCCGACGCTGACGCCTGCCCCCTATTCGCTACTTCTTATTCGCCATTCGCTGGACATCCCCATGGCTAACGTCACGCTCCGCAACGTCCGCAAGGTCTACCAAGGCGGCTTCGAGGCCATCAAGGGCATCGATTTCGAGGTCGGCGACGGCCAGTTCTGTGTTCTGGTCGGCCCCTCCGGCTGCGGCAAATCCACGCTGCTGCGGATGGTCGCAGGGCTGGAGACGATCACCTCGGGTGAGATCGATATCGGCGGCCGGATCGTCAACACGATCGAGCCGGCCGATCGCGACATCGCCATGGTGTTCCAGAACTACGCGCTGTACCCGCATATGAGCGTGTACAACAACATGGCCTATGGCCTGCGCAACCGCGGCATGAGCGAGGCCGAGATCAAGACGCGCGTCGAAGAGGCTGCGCGTATCCTCGAACTCGGCGCGATGCTCCAGCGCAAACCGCGGCAGTTGTCCGGTGGCCAGCGCCAGCGCGTGGCGATGGGCCGCGCCATCGTGCGCCAGCCCAAGGTGTTTCTGTTCGACGAGCCGCTGTCCAACCTCGACGCCAAGCTCCGGATCGCGATGCGGGTCGAGATCCGCAAGCTGCAGCGCCGGCTGAACACCACGGCAATCTACGTCACCCACGACCAGCTCGAGGCGATGACGCTGGCCGACATCCTGGTGGTGATGAATGGCGGACAGGTCGAGCAGATCGGCAATCCGCTGGACATCTATCACAAGCCGGCAACGACCTTCGTCGCGTCCTTCATCGGCGCGCCGCCGATGAACCTGATGCCGCTCGACGGCGCCAGATCGCAGCTCGATGGCGCCGGGCAGATCCCGGGCGATGCCGGCCTGCTCGGCATCCGGCCGGAGGATCTCGAGCTTGCCGAGGGACAGCCGGCCGGCGGTCTCGCGCTCGATCTGACCGTGGAGGCGATCGAGCATGTCGGGGCGGAGACGTTCGTCTATGGCGCGCGCCGGCCGTCCGATACGGCCGTCCAGACCGATGCGAACGGCACGCCGACCCTCGCGGCGACCGCGAACGACGTCATCGTGCGGGTGCCCGGCACAACGGCGCCCGCAATCGGCGCCGCCATCCGCGTGGTGGCGCCGCGCAACAGGCTGCATCTGTTTTCGGCCGACGGACGCCGCCGGATCGCGCTTTAACCCGTTCGAGACACACGCGGTTTAGGGGTTGGGCGGGCGCTTGAACCGCCCGGGGCTCGTGCCCATATTGCTGTCCAAGGGGTGCCGACAGGGCCCTGAAACGTCAAAGTCGCTTCGAGAGGACTTTGTAAACTATGTCTCGTGTTCCTACGCTTTCCAGTCCGTTTCTGCTGGGATTCGACGAGATCGAGCGCGTGCTCGACCGCGTCGTCAAAGGTGCCGACGGCTATCCGCCCTACAATATCGAGCGGTTCGAACGCACCAATGGCCAGCCCGAACGCCTGAGGATCACGCTGGCGGTCGCCGGTTTTACCCGCGACCAACTCGATGTCACCATTGAGGAAAACCAGCTCGTAATCCGCGGCCGGCAGCAGGACGACAAGACCCGGCAATACATCCATCGCGGCATTGCCGCGCGCCACTTCCAGCGCACGTTCGTGCTGGCGGAGGGGATGCAGGTGCTGGGTGCGGATCTGAAGAACGGGCTGTTGTCGATCGACCTGGTCCGGCCGGAGCCGGAGCGGATTGTTAAGACAATCGCTATCAATGAACACGAATAATAGTTGGTATGGAACGAGTAGCGGACTCGACCGCTTAAGACTCAAAGATGAGGAGTCGAGACCATGAACGAGAGTAACGTTGCGTCTCAATTCGGCGTCTCCGCGGAGTCGCTGGCCAGTTTGGGCGAAGGTCACATCGCCTATGTGAAGCAGATCAGGTCCGAGGATGTGCCCGGACTGTTTCCGCAGGCACCGCAAATAGCGCCGGGACTGAAGCTGTTCGCACTGCATGCCGCCGACGGCACGCCGATCATGCTCACCGATAGCCGCGAAGCCGCGATTGCCAATGCATGGAGCCACGAGCTCCAGGCCGTGAGCGTGCACTGACGAACGGTCTCGCCGCCATCGAGCGGCGGTCGATGCCAGCGTGATTTGAGCTTGATGGAGATGCGCGGATCTGTCCTTTAGACAGCTCCGCGTATTTTTTTGCCTGCGATGACAGAAGCGCTGCTCACGTCCATCACGTCTGCGGATGTCGCCGCGCCGCTTGGCGCCGCGCTGCTCGCGCTCAACAATGCGCATGCCACCGAGCTGTCATGGCTCGACGTAGACGGGCTCGCGCAGTTGGTCGCGCAGGCCCATGTCGCCTGGCGCATCGGGGAGGCCGACGCGCTGCTGATCGCGCTCGATCAGAACGCCGTCTATGACAACCCGAACTTCCAATGGTTTCGCGCGCGCTATCCGCGCTTTGTCTATGTCGACCGCATCGTGGTGGCGCCCTCGGCGCGCGGATGCGGTCTGGCGCGGCAGCTTTATGGCACGCTGATTAAGAAGGCCGGCGCCGCCGGTCACCAGCGCATCGTCTGCGAAGTCAACCTCGAGCCGCCGAATCCGCACTCCGATCGCTTTCACGCCGGGCTGGGCTTTGCCGAGGTGGGCTCGGCCAGCATTCACCGCGGCACCAAGACGGTGCGCTATCTGGCGCGCGAGCTGCCTTGCGAGCTGCCTTGAATGTGATGCGGCATCAGGCCGCGGAGGCCGGGGGCAGCGCCAGGACGGAATAGATCGCCTGGGCGTCACGGGACGCCCGCAGCTTCTTGGCGACGTCCTGGTCGCGCAGCAGCCGCGCAATGCGCGCCAGCGCCTTCAGGTGGTCGGCACCGGCCCCTTCGGGGGCCAGCAGCAGAAAGATCAGGTCGACCGGCTGGCCGTCCATGGCCTCGAAATCGATCGGCCGTTCCAACCGGGCGAACAGGCCGAACAGCTTCTCCAGCTTCGGCAGCTTGCCGTGGGGGATTGCGACGCCGTAGCCGACCGCCGTGGTGCCGAGCTTCTCGCGCTGCAAAAGCACCTCGAAGACGGTTCGCTCGCTCTGCCCGGTCAGCGCCGCGGCGCGCGCGGCCAGTTCCTGCAGCGCCTGCTTCTTGCTGTTGACCTTCAATGCGGGAAGAATCGCCTCGGGTGCGACCAGATCGGTAATCGGCATAGGGCGTTCCGAGGTGAATGAACCGTCAAGGGGCGAAAATAGGTCGGGACCGACCAGCGTCAAGGAGCTGAGGCGCGGGGCGGTTCGCCCGCCCGGGTCCGGTGCGAGGGGCTTCTACCCCAACGCAACGGCCGTGCCAACTCCCGCAAGCATGTTCCCAGGGCCTATCCTTAAGATCATTGGACGACGTCCGAAACCCGCCTCTTTTCGCTTCCGGGAGCGAAAAATCGCCAAAGGAGGCTGCAGTTCCTACGACTTCACGGCGGGGGGATCCACCCAGCCGATATTACCGTCCGCGCGGCGGTAAATCACGTTGATCCGCCCGCTGGAGCCGTGCTGGAACACCAGGCAGGAGGCGCCCGACAGATCCAGCTCCAGCACCGCCTCGGAGACCGACAGCCGCTTCAGCGCCGTGGTCGCCTCGGCGATGATCACGGGGCTGTAGGCGGAGACCTCCTCATCGCCCTCGGCGGGCGCCTCGATCACATAGCTCGGCACGTCCAGCGCCAGCGTCTCCAGGTCGGCGAGCGCCGCATTGGCGGCGTGCGTCTTGCGCGCGGAGCGATCCTTGAGCCGGCTCTTGTAGCGGCGCAGCCGCTTCTCGATCATCAGCAAAGCCTGGTCGGCGCTGGCATAGGCGTCCGGCGCATTGGCGTCCGCTTCCAACGTGATCCCGGAATCGAGATGCAGCGCGCAATCGGTCCTGAAGCCGAAGCCGTCCTTGGAGAGCGTGATGTGGCCGGAGTAATTACCGTCGAAATATTTGCTCAGCACCTCCGCCGTGCGTTCGCTGACGCGCCCGCGCAGCGCCTCGCCGACGCTAATGCTCTTGCCGGAGATTCGCAGGGTCATTTGCAGCCTCGATCAATGTCCACCGAGGTCGAGACTAATCCGATTTGCGCAAGGCGCAAATCCGCGAAAGTCCCATATTGCCGCGCTGTCAGACCGCTGTCAGGCCGGGGCAGCATCCCGGGAACGGTCGGTGCCGGACGGCGCTGAGAGTGCATGCGCGAGCATGTTCTGCTTGTCGCGCCGCCGCTGCACCGAAGACGGAATCCGCATCGCCTCCCGGTATTTCGCGACCGTGCGGCGGGCGATGTCGATACCGGCTGCGCGCAGTTTTTCGACAATTGTATCGTCGGACAGGATCGCCTGCGGATCCTCCGCATCGATCAGCTGCTTGATGTGGTGGCGGACGGCTTCCGCGGAATGCGCCTCGCCACCATCGGCGGAAGCAATCGATGCAGTGAAAAAATACTTCAGCTCGAAGGTGCCGCGATTGGTCGCCATGTATTTGTTGGCGGTGACGCGCGACACCGTTGATTCGTGCATCTGAATGGCATCCGCAACAGCCTTCAGATTCAACGGCCGCAGATGCGCGACGCCGTGGGTGAAGAAGCCGTCCTGCTGGCGCACGATCTCGGTCGCCACTTTCAGGATGGTGCGCGCGCGCTGGTCGAGCGCACGCACCAGCCAGGTCGCGTTCTGCAGGCAGTCGGTGAAATAGGACTTGTCGCCGTCCTTGCGGATCGTCTTCGACAGCTCCGAGTAATAGACTTGATTCACGAGCACGCGCGGCAGCGTGTCGCTGTTGAGCTCCACCAGCCAGCCGCCGTCGGGTCCCGGCCGCACATAGACATCCGGCACCATGGTCTGCGTCCGCGTGGTGCCGAACTTCAGACCCGGCTTCGGATCGAGCCTGCGGATCTCGCCGATCATGTCGACGAGATCCTCGTCGTCGACACCGCAGAGCTTGCGCAAGGCGACGAAATCGCGCTTGGCGAGGAGATCGAGATGCTCGACCAACGCCTGCATCGCCGGATCGTAGCGATCGAGCTCGCGCAACTGGATCGCCAGGCACTCGCTCAAATTCCGCGCGCAGATGCCGGGCGGATCGAACTTCTGCAATTCGTTGAGCACCGCATCGACATCGGCCTGTTCGGCCCCCAGCCGGTCGGCGGCCTGGCCGAGATCGGCCGGCAGATAGCCGGCCTCGTCGACGAGGTCGATCAGGTACTGGCCGATCATGCGATCGGCCGGCGCCGTGAAGGCGACTGCCGCCTGCTCGGCGAGATGGTCGGCGAGCGTGGTCTCGGCGGCAACGAACGCCTCGAGATTGTAGTCTTCATCGCTCGAGGCGCCGCCGCCCCATTCGGTGTAGGTGGTGGGCGGCGCGTCCTGCGCGTTGCGCGCGGCAGCTTCAGCCGGCTCTTCGGAGAACACGTTGTCGAGCCCGGTGTCGAGCGTCTGCTCGATCTCGGTCCGGCTGCCGAGATCGCGGCTCATCCAGTCTTCCTGGGGCGCCTCGAAGCTTTCGCCACCGCCGCCGGCGTCAGCGAAATCCTCGCCGCCGCCTTCGGACTCCGAGAACTCGGCACGCTCCGCGGTCTGCTCGCCGGCCACCGGCGCCTCAGGTCCGTCGGCTGCGCGCTCGAGCAGCGGATTGCGCTCGAGCTCGTCTTCGACAAAGGTTGCGAGGTCGAGATTGGACAGCTGCAGCAGCTTGATGGCCTGCATCAGCTGCGGCGTCATCACCAGCGATTGCGACTGGCGGAATTCCAATCTCTGCGTCAGCGCCATGGAAGCAAGAACGTTCCCTAACAGTGGTCCAATTCTTGCTTATCCTACTCTGCATCCGATGTACACGGCTTGACGAATAAGAAAATAGGACTATGGCGCGGCTGCAATAAGTGGTTACCGGCTGCAGCGCCGCCGACGTCTACCGCGTCAAAATCGCGAGACCAAATCACGAGACATAGCCTGCTTCACCGTCATTCCGGGGCGATGCGACAGCATCGAACTCTGGTGCGCAATTGCGCACCTGGGAATCTCGAGATTCCGGGTTCAGCCCTGACGGGCTGCCCCGGAATGACGGCGCTTGTGACACAGTAAGGCTACTTCTTTCGACAAGGCCCGGCGCTGTCGCGATCGCGACAAGCCGACAAAAATTGCCCGAACGCTACAGTCGGAATTCCTCTCCCAGATAGAGCCGTCGCACGTCAGGATCGGCGACGATCTCCTCGGGGCTGCCCTCGGTCAGGATCTGGCCGGCATAGACGATATAGGCTCGGTCGGTCAGGCCGAGCGTCTCGCGCACATTGTGGTCGGTGATCAGAACGCCGATGCCGCGATTGGTGAGATGGCGGACCAGCTGCTGGATGTCGCCGACCGCGATCGGATCGATGCCGGCGAACGGCTCGTCGAGCAGCATGTAGTTCGGCCGTGTCGCCAGTGCGCGGGCGATCTCGACGCGGCGGCGCTCGCCGCCGGACAGCGCGATGGATGGCGACTTGCGCAGGCGGGTGATGGTGAACTCTTCCAACAGCGCGTCGAGCTCGCGTTCGCGCTTCTTGCGCGACGGCTCGACCACTTCCAGCACCGCGCGGATATTCTGTTCGACGGTGAGGCCGCGAAAGATCGAAGCTTCCTGCGGCAGATAGCCGATGCCGAGCCGCGCGCGCTGATACATCGGCAGCCGAGTGACGTCGTGGCCATCGAGCTCGATGGCGCCGCGATCGGCCTTGATCAGCCCGGTGATCATGTAGAACACCGTGGTCTTGCCGGCCCCGTTCGGTCCCAGCAGGCCCACCGCCTCGCCGCGCCGGACATAGATGCTGACGCCGCGGACGACCTGGCGGCTGCCAAAGCTCTTCTCGATCGAGTGGACGGCGAGAAAGCCCGGCCGGCGCAACAGCTGCGGAGCGGCACCGGACTTCGCCGGCTTGCCGGGAGATCTGCCGGCTGCCGGTCGATTGTTGCGCGTCAGCGTTTCGGTGTTCTGCGGGGAGCGCGGATTGATGCGCGGCCCGGGCCGTTCGCCCACGCTGTCGGCCAGCGTCGCCAACGGGTCGTCGATCGCGGTGATATCCTCACGCGAACGCGCATAGCCCTGCTGGCCGCGCTTTGCGGGCTGCCGACGGAACATGTCGCGTAGATCCACCATCCCCGCTTCGCTTAACTCTCTCGAAGGTGCCTCGCCACCCGCTTGCGCCTGATTCGCCCGTTCACCATGAACGAAACGACGTGCTCTGCCCAGCGGACGCCTTCGACCTCGGGGCTGGCCAAACCTTTCGCGGCCCGCAGCTTCCGAACTTGCCAAGACCTGCCAAGGCTTTACCTGCCAAGGCATTGCGGCGAGTTCGTTGCAGCGGCCTTCTGCCGTACGGGTAGATAGAGGCGGCCGCGGCGGCATTCAACTGCCGTCGCGGAGCGATCATTTCGGCCTGCCCGGACCCAGCAGCAAGAGAGATCCGGCCGCCGGACCGGACGAACCGCAGCCCTGCCCTCCGTCCCCAGAGCTTTGCGGAAGCTGCGCGTGGACCTTGCCGCCGTCCGATTCGACCCGGGAGACGCCGGTGGTCATATCCACCATCAGGCGGTCGCCTTGCAGCACATTCTTGCACCGGGTCAGCACCACGCCGCCCTGCATCGTGATCTGGTTGGTCTTGGCGTCGAAAATCGCGGTCTCGCCGGTC
>NZ_CAFK01000245.1 GCF_000239815.1 Bradyrhizobium sp. STM 3843
CCGTGTAAAAACCATGGGTTCGTGGTGGGATTGAGAGGTGATTGATTCGGGGGCAGAATGGGACACGTCAGCGGCCAATCGCGTTATCAGGCGACGCTCTACCCTGAGGCTCTCGATGAGGTGATCGCACCCGATAGCCCGGTGCGTGTCATTGACGCCTTCGTGGATAGCCTGGATCTGAGGACGCTGGGCTTTTCGAAGGTTGAAGCGGAGGCGACGGGACGACCGTCTTATGATCCCGGCGACCTGCTGAAGCTTTATCTCTACGGCTACCTGAACCAGATGCGGTCGAGCCGGAGGCTTGAACGAGAGGCCCAGCGCAATGTCGAGGTGTTTTGGTTGATCAACCGGCTGAGCCCGGTGTTCAAGACCATTGCGGACTTCCGCAAGGATCATCCAGAGGCAATCACTGGGGTATGCCGATCGTTTATTGAGTTCTGCCGCCGGCAATCGGTGTTTGGAGGCGAAGTTTTGGCGATCGACGGGACCAAGATTGCTGCGGTCGCGAGCCGCAAGAAGGTCATCACGGAGGCGAAGCTTGCAGAACGAGTTGCCGCGGTGGAGCGCAAAATTGCTGAATATCTGATGGCGATGGATGAGGCCGATGCCGAGGAGGCCACGCCAGAACCGGCAAAGGCCGACGTTACCGCAGCGCTCGCGGCGCTGAAGGCTCAGCGGATTGAACTGCAGCAGCAGGCCGAACAGCTGGTGCGGGAGGGGCTCAAGCAGAAGGTTTTGACCGAGCCTGAGGCCAAGCTGATGCGCACGCCGCGAGGTCATCAGGTGGGCTATAACGCGCAAATTGCGGTCGATGCCAAGCATGACTTGATCGTGGCTTTCGATCTGACCAGTGACGGCAACGATCTGCAGCAGCTCCATCCGATGGCGCAGCAAGGCAAGG
The DNA here is from genome assembly GCF_000239815.1 of Bradyrhizobium sp. STM 3843. Taxonomy (GTDB): domain Bacteria; phylum Pseudomonadota; class Alphaproteobacteria; order Rhizobiales; family Xanthobacteraceae; genus Bradyrhizobium. The sequence goes on from NZ_CAFK01000245.1 coordinate 902, forward strand.
CGGCGGTCGGTGCAGACCAGCTCACCGCGGTGGCCGATACCGGCTACTCGAACGGCGAACATGGCAAGTTGTGCGAGCAGGACGGAATTACGGCGATCGTGCCGCGCGCCGAGACAGTCAATCCGAAGGGAAAGCAATACTTCTGCCGCGATCAGTTCACCTATGATCGCGAGGGAGACAGCTGGCGTTGCCCGGCAGGTGAGGTCCTGAAGCTGTTCAAGATCTCCCATACGCAACAGAAGAAAGAATACCGGACACAAGCCTGTCCGACCTGCCCACTGAAGTCGCAATGCACCAAATCGGCCCGGCGGGTGATCGTGCGCAGCTTCCATGAGGATGACCGGGAGGCGATGCACCAGCGGGCCATGGCCGATCCGACCTGGATGAAGCTCCGCCGCGACGTCGCCGAGCATCCGTTCGGAACCATAAAATGGCTGATGGGCGTCCCGCGCTTCCTCGTCCGAGGATTGCGCAAGGCAAAATCCGAGCTGGCGCTCATCGTGCTGAGCTACAATCTCAAGAGACTCCTCACCATCAAAAATGGACCAGCGCTGCTCGATGCGCTCCGGCCTTGTACAGCTTGAGGCCGCATGCTTCCCCTCCGCCGTCCAACAGGCCGCCCTCACATTTTTACACGGCCTGG
>NZ_CAFK01000244.1 GCF_000239815.1 Bradyrhizobium sp. STM 3843
CAGGAGCGGCTGTGGTTTGTGGAGCAGCTCGGGCTTGCGGGCGGCACTTACAACATCTCGGCGGCGGTGCGGCTGGTCGGGCGGCTGGATGTCACGGCGCTGTCGACGGCCTTGAGCGAGGTGGTGCGGCGGCACGAGGTGTTGCGGACGCGGTTCGTGCCGCAAGGCGACAGCGCGGTGCAGCGGATCGATCCGCCGTGGCCATTGGCGCTGGAGCCGGTTGCGGTCTCGGCGGACGAAGCGCGGCAGCGGGCCGAGCGCATCATGCAACAGCCGTTCGACCTGAGGCACGATCGGCTGCTGCGCGCAGCGCTGTTAGGGCTTGCACCTGACGACCACGTGCTGGTGCTGTCGATGCATCACGTGGTGTCGGACGGCTGGTCGCTGGGTGTGCTGGTCGGTGAGGTGGAGCGGCTGTATGCGGCCTTTGCCGCCGGGCAGCCATCGCAGCTAGCAGCCTTGCCGATCCAATATGCCGATTATGCGGTGTGGCAGCGGCGCTGGCTGGCGGAAGCCGCCCTGCAGCGGCAGCTTTGCTATTGGACGCAGCAGTTGGCGGGCGCGCCGGCGGGGCTCGAGCTTGCGACCGA
>NZ_CAFK01000243.1 GCF_000239815.1 Bradyrhizobium sp. STM 3843
GGCCGTTTCCCGCATGCGCTCTGGCATTCGCCTGAGGGCAAGCGGGACGTCGTGATCTGGTGCTCGAACGATTATCTCGGCATGGGTCAGCATCCGAAGGTCATCGGGGCCATGGTGGATGCGGCGACGCGGATGGGCACCGGGGCCGGGGGCACCCGCAACATTGCCGGCACCAACCATCCNTGATCGAGTTGGAGCGGGAGCTTGCCGATCTCCATGGCAAGGAGGCGGCGCTGGTATTTACGTCCGGCTACGTCTCCAACGAAACGGGAATCTCCACCATCGCCAGGCTGCTGCCGAACTGCCTGTTGCTGTCGGACGCGCTGAACCACAATTCCATGGTCGAAGGTGTCCGCAAGGCCGGGACCGAGAAGCAGATCTGGCGGCACAATGATACGGCGCATCTGGAGCAGCTGCTGCNGCCGCCGATCCTGACCGGCCGAAGCTGATCATCTGGAAAGCCTGTACTCGATGGATGGCGATGTCGCGCCGTTGCATCGCATCTGCGATCTGGCCGAACGCTATGGCGCGCTGACCTATGTCGACGAGGTGCATGCGGTCGGCATGTATGGGCCGCGCGGCGGCGGCATTGCCGAGCGCGACGGCGCGATGAACAGGATCGACATCCTCGAGGGCACGCTGGCCAAGGCCTATGGCTGTCTCGGCGGCTATATCGCGGCCAATGCCAACCTGATCGACGCGGTGCGCTCCTATGCGCCCGGCTTCATCTTCACCACCGCGCTGCCGCCGCCGGTCTGCGCCGCTGCAACGGCCGCGATCCGGCACCTGAAGACTTCGCAATGGGAGCGCCAGCGGCACCAGGATCGCGCCGCGCGGCTGAAGGCGGTGCTGCAGGCCGCGGGACTGCCGGTGATGCCGAGCGACACCCATATCGTCCCGGTGCATGTCGGCGATCCCGAAAAATGCAAGAGGGCGTCCGACCTGCTGCTGTCCGAGCACGGCATCTACATCCAGCCGATCAACTACCCGACCGTGCCGCGTGGGCTGGAGCGGCTGCGCATCACGCCGTCGCCCTATCATGATGATGGCCTGATCGACGCG
>NZ_CAFK01000242.1 GCF_000239815.1 Bradyrhizobium sp. STM 3843
ATCGGCGCCGTCGTCGACGTTCAGTTCGAAGGTCATCTGCCCGCCATTCTGAATTCGCTGGAGACGAAGAACGCCGGCAACCGCCTGGTGCTCGAGGTCGCGCAGCATCTCGGCGAGAGCACCGTGCGCGCGATCGCGATGGACACCACCGAAGGTCTGGTGCGCGGCCAGGAAGTCGCCGACACCGGGCAGCCGATCGCCGTTCCCGTAGGCGAGGGCACGCTCGGCCGCATCATGAACGTGGTCGGCGATCCCGTCGACGAAGCCGGCCCGATCAAGGCTGAGGGCATCCGTGCCATCCACCAGCCGGCGCCTCCCTATACCGAGCAGTCGACTGAAGCGGAGATTCTCGTCACCGGCATCAAGGTCGTCGATCTCCTTGCTCCCTATGCCAAGGGCGGCAAGATCGGCCTGTTCGGCGGCGCCGGCGTCGGCAAGACCGTGCTGATTCAGGAGCTGATCAACAACGTCGCGAAGGCCCACGGCGGCTACTCGGTGTTCGCCGGCGTCGGCGAGCGGACCCGCGAAGGCAACGACCTCTATCACGAGTTCATCGAGTCCGGCGTCAACAAGCAGGGCGGCGGTCAGGGTTCGAAGTGCGCGCTGGTCTATGGCCAGATGAACGAACCGCCGGGCGCGCGCGCCCGCGTCGGTCTCACCGGTCTGACGGTTGCCGAGCATTTCCGCGACCAGGGTCAGGACGTGCTGTTCTTCGTCGACAACATTTTCCGTTTCACCCAGGCCGGCTCGGAAGTGTCGGCGCTGCTCGGCCGTATTCCTTCGGCCGTGGGCTATCAGCCGACGCTGGCCACCGACATGGGCGCGCTGCAGGAGCGCATCACCACCACCACCAAGGGCTCGATCACCTCGGTGCAGGCGATCTACGTGCCGGCCGACGACTTGACCGACCCGGCGCCGGCCACCTCGTTCGCCCACTTGGACGCCACCACGGTGCTGTCGCGCTCGATCGCGGAAAAGGGCATCTATCCGGCGGTGGACCCGCTCGACTCCACCTCGCGCATGCTGTCGCCGCTGGTTGTCGGCGACGAGCACTACTCGACGGCCCGCATGGTCCAGCAGATCCTGCAGCGCTACAAGTCGCTGCAGGACATCATCGCCATTCTCGGCATGGACGAACTGTCGGAAGAGGACAAGCTGACGGTGGCGCGCGCCCGCAAGATCGAGCGCTTCTTGTCGCAGCCGTTCCACGTCGCCGAAATCTTCACGGGCTCGCCCGGCAAGTTCGTCGAACTCGCCGATACCATCAAGGGTTTCCGCGGCCTGTGCGAAGGCAAGTACGACTACCTGCCGGAGGCCGCCTTCTACATGGTCGGCACCATCGAAGAGGCGGTCGAGAAGGGCAAGAAGCTGGCGGCCGAAGCCGCCTAAGCGAATGGCGAATGGGGAGTAGCGAATAGAACAGACTGTTCGCTGCTTCCTCTTCATCACTCGCTATCAGCTATTCGCAGGTGTTCAATGGCTACTTTTCATTTTGATCTCGTGTCTCCGGAAAAGATCGCCTTCTCGGGCCAGGTCGACCAGGTCGACGTCCCCGGCCTGGAAGGTGATTTCGGCGTCCTGGCCGGGCATGCGCCGTTCGTCGCGGCCTTGCGACCGGGCATCCTGACCGTGACGACCGGCAACACGCGCGAGAAGATCATCGTGGCGGGCGGGCTTGCGGAAGTCTCCGAGAAGGGGCTGACCGTGCTCGCCGACATCGCCACTTCGCTCGCCGAGCTTGACCGCACCGCGCTCGCCGACGAAATCGCGAAGATGGAAGCCAAGCTCGCCGAAAAGGAAGGCGACGAGCTCGATCGTGCGATTGAACGGCTGGATCAGTTCAAGACCGTCCAGCAGCAGATCAACACGACTGCCCTGCATTAAGCCGGCGGCGGCCCGAGAACTCGCAAACACCATCAATCAGCAAAAATGGCCGGGCATCGTCCCGGCCATTTTCCTATCGAGCAGGTCCGGCGTAGTGGGCGAACTGTTGCGCCACGGCGCGATAGACCTCGCGGCGGAACGGCACGACGAGATCGGGCACGCGCGCAAGCTGCTCCCACCGCCACGCGTCGAATTCGGCCGCCTGTCCGTTGCGCGGCGTCAGCGGATCGATCTCCGCCTCACGCCCGATAAAGCGCATCGCGAACCATTTCTGGCGCTGGCCACGGAATGTCGCCAGCCGATGTGAGGGGTCGTCAAACGGCGGAAACTCATAAGTCAGCCAATCGCTCTCGCCGAGAAATTCGGCGGCGCGGATGCCTGTCTCCTCCCAGAGCTCGCGACGTGCCGCCTCGCGAAAATCCTCGCCCGGGTCGACGCCGCCTTGCGGCATCTGCCATTCAAGCCCGGGCAGGACGATCTCGGGCCCGTCGTCGCGGAAGCGGCGCCCCAGGAACACCTCACCTTGTGCATTGAACAGCGCGATCCCGACATTCGGGCGATAGGGTCTGGTCTCGCTCATGGCCGCCTGAATTGACGCTATTGAGAACGCACGGCGCACGACGCGCACGCACGAACGCTATTTCCGTGCGAGATTGGCGAATTCCTGGACCACGCGCTCATAGACCGGCCGCTTGAACGGCACGATCAGCTCCGGCAGGTTCTGCATCGGCTCCCAGCGCCAGCCGACGAACTCAGCCTTGTGGTGGCCGCCGCCGGGATGGGCGACGTCGATCTCACTATCCTGGCCGGTGAAGCGCAAAGCAAACCACTTTTGACGCTGACCGCGATAGCGCCCCTTCCAGGCGCGCCCCGCCACCGTGCGCGGAATGTCGTAGGTCAGCCAGTCGCCGACTTCAGCGAGCTTCTCGACCGAACGCACGCTGGTTTCCTCATAGAGCTCACGCTGGGCCGCCTCCCAGGCTTCTTCGCCGGGGTCGACGCCACCTTGCGGCATCTGCCACACATGGGATTCGTCGACATGCTCGATCCCGCCGGCGCGGCGACCGATGAAGACCAGCCCCTCTTTGTTGATCAGCATGACGCCGACGCAGTCGCGGTAGGGCAGATCTTCGTAACGCGTCATTCCATCAGGCCTTCCTGCGGCCGACTCGTTTCATTGAGTCTCGTTGAGCCGCTCGCGTCGCCGGTGCCGGCCGGTCGCTGGACCGGACGCCCGTTAATTCGATTTTGATTTCAGCATGGCCGTTGTCAATGGCACAAGCAGAATGCCTTTGCGGTCCAGCCCCTTGATCCAGGTTCCGATGCGCTCGATCGAGACCGGCAGGGCGGATGCCGTCCCGATTGCGACACCGCGATCTTTCGCCAGGCTCTCGAGCTTGGCCAGCGCATTCTCGATCTCGACCGCTGTCGGGACCGCGTCGATCGCGACATCCCCCTTTGCGAAGGGCATGGCCTGCCCCGTTGCAAGCGCGTTGGCCACGCTGCGCGGAGCCGCACCATCGTCAAAGAAGGCGAGTCCCCGTTTGGCGGCCTCGGCCATGATCGGCTGCATCGCGCTATCGGTCGCCACGAAGCGTGCGCCCATGAAGTTCGCCAACCCGACATAGCCCTGCAGCCGGCTCAAATGCCAATACAGCCGATCGACATTCTGGTCAGGCGCCAAGGTGGCGAGCAGCGTCTGCGGGCCGGGGTCGTTGTCCGGATAATCATACGGCTCCATCGGGATCTGCAGCAGGATTTCGTGCCGCTGCGCCCGCGCCCGCTCGGCGAGCTTGCCGGGATCGGAGCCGTAAGGGGTGAAGGCGAGCGTCACGGCCGGCGGCAGTTTCATGATCGCGTCGGCGGTCTTGGCCGCGCCGACGCCGAGCCCGCCGATCACGATCGCGACGACCGGCATTTTCGCTGCTTTGGCCCGATCGGCGTCGGCCGCATAGGCCGTGAATGGCTTCAGTCCGTCAGCGGACACCGGAATCATGCCGTAGCGCGATTTCTCCAGCAGTCGCGGATCGACGCCGATCATGGCGGTGGCCGGCGCAGTCGTGCTCGAATCACTGCCGTCGGTCGCGCCGGAGCCGATCGCAACCTCGTGCCGCGCTCCACTGGAGCCGTCGATGATGGTCACGGTCTTGGCGCCGCTATTCGATTCCTGGCCCGCCGGCGCTGTGCCCTGCGGCTCGGACTTGCGCTCGGGCTTTGCCGCACCGGGCTTGGTGTCAGTGGGTTTGGCCCCATTGTTGATCGCAATCCGCGCCATCGGCTCACCGCCAAGCGGATCGTCATGGAATAGCGCAAAGCCGGCAAAGATGACCAGGAACAGGCCGAGCAGCACTGCCAGCGCCTGCCATCCCGTGAACGGAAGCCGAATCCGGCGCCTGCGACGTGTCTCCGTCTGCCCGAGCGGGGCGCTCAGCTCGTCGGCCGTTTCTGTCATCGAAATTCCCGAATCAGTCCGGGCGACGATACCACGCCCAAGCGCCGGCGGCAGGCTTCGGGCTGGGCGACCGTAGAGCAGGGGAGGGTGGGCTGATACGCTGACGGGCCCAAATCAAAAAGGGCGGCCCGCAGGCCGCCCTCTCGAAATCTCGCACTGGCTCGTTGCGCGCCGAGTATCAGTTCGGCTTTGGCGTCTGGCGGTCGCTGACGGCCGGCTTGTCGGCAGCCGCCTTGTCGGTCGTCGTCGCAGCCGGTGCAGGGTTCGCCGAGGAGCTGCTCTTGATGCCGTGCAGGAGATCGTCGGCCATCTTCAGCGCCTTGTCGTCCTTGGCATCCGGCGGCACGTAGGACTGCGAGCCGGTCTTCTCGTCGCCATCGTTCTTCAGGTGGCCACGCAGCGAGGCCTCACCCTTGGTATCGGTGCGCGACTTAAGCTCATCCGGCACGTCCTGCAGCACCTCGATATCAGGCACGATACCCTTGGCCTGGATCGACTTGCCCGACGGCGTGTAGTAGCGCGCGGTGGTCAGCCGCAGCGCGCCATTGCCAGCGCCGAGCGGGATGATGGTCTGCACCGAGCCCTTGCCGAACGAGCGCGTGCCGACCAGCGTCGCGCGCTTGTGGTCCTGCAGCGCGCCTGCGACGATCTCGGAAGCCGACGCCGAGCCGCCATTGATCAGCACGATGACCGGCTTGCCCTTGGTGAGGTCGCCCGGATGCGCAGTCCGGCGCTGGGTCTCCTCGGCATTGCGGCCGCGGGTCGAGACGATCTCGCCGCGCTCCAGGAAGCTATCAGAGACGGTCACCGCCTCCTCGAGCAGGCCGCCCGGATTGTTGCGGAGATCGATGATGTAGCCCTTCAGCTTGTCACCGATCTGGTTCTGCAGGTCGCCGATGCTCTTCTTCAGGCCTTCGGTGGTCTGCTCGTTGAAGGTGGTGACGCGGATATAGGCGATGTCGTCAGCCTCGACGCGCGAGCGCACCGAACGGACGCGGATGTTGTCGCGGGTCAGCGTCACATCGAGCGGATTGTCGACACCCTTGCGAACGATCTTGAGCTTGATCTTGGTGCCCACCGGCCCGCGCATCTTCTCGACCGCCTGGTTCAGGGTCAGTCCCTGCACCGCCTCTTCGTCGAGATTGGTGATGATGTCGTTGGCCTGGATGCCGGCTTTCGAGGCCGGCGTGTCGTCGATCGGCGAGACCACCTTGATCAGGCCGTCTTCCATCGTGACCTCGATGCCGAGGCCGCCGAACTCACCGCGGGTTTGCACCTGCATGTCGCGGAAGCTCTTGGCGTCCATGTAGCTCGAGTGCGGATCGAGGCCCGACAGCATGCCGCTGATCGCGGATTCCACGAGCTTCGAATCATCGGGCTTCTCGACGTAGTCGCTGCGCACCCGCTCGAACACGTCGCCGAACAGATTGAGCTGGCGATAGGTATCAGCGGTCGCGGCGCGCGCGGTCGATCCCATCAGCACTGCGCGTGGCTGGGTCACCATCAGGGTCAATGCCGCACCGGTGGCCGCGCTCAGGAGAATTACCGAAGTCTTACGCATCATCCGCGTACCTTTTCGCCTTCATTTGTGGCCCACCATGGGCCTGGATCGATTGGAGTGCCGTCTTTACGAAATTCGACATAGAGCACTGGTTGGCTCGCATTGGTGGCGAGAATGGAGGCCACCTGTGAGGTCGCCCCCATGGTCGCAACCGGCTCTCCCGCCTGAACAAACTGTCCGATAGTGACGGAAATGCGCTCCATCCCGGCGATCAGGACATGATACCCGCCCCCGGCGTTGAGGATCAAGAGTTGTCCGTAGCTGCGGAAGGGGCCGGCATACACAACCCAGCCATCACACGGCGTTGTGACCTGGGCGCCCGGCCGCGTCGCCAAAGAAATGCCTTTATCAACGCTGCTGGCGCCGTCGGAACCGCCGAAACCGCGAATCTTGATGCCGTTCACCGGAAAAGCGAGCATCCCTTTGCTTGAGGCGAAGGCGATGGCCGGGCTCTTGCGGTTCGGATTGCGCAGCGCGTTGACGTCGGGCTTGTTGTTGACCGGGACGCCCTGCAGGCTCGCCGTCACCGCGGCCTTGGCGGCGCTCTTGACGTCCTGCTCCATGGTCGAGATCAGGCCCTGCAGACTGTCGACCTGCTGGGCCAGCGCGACCGCGCGAACGCCTTCGGCCTGCATGTCCTTTTCGGCGGTCGACTGCTGGCGCTGCCGCTCGTCGACCAGAGCGGCGAGCCGCGTCTGATCGGCCCGCAGCTTGTCGCGGTCGAGCGCGAGCTTGTCACGTTCAGTGCCGATGGTCTTGCGCACGCCGAGCAGCTCGCCCAAATCGGCGGATAGCTTTTCGGCGCGGCTGCGCATCTCCGGCACGACCGAGCCCAACAGCATCGCGGTCCGCAGCGATTGCAGCGCATCCTCGGGGCGCACCAGGAGTGCCGGCGGGGTGCGACGACCGGCGCGCTGCAGCGCCGCCAGCACCTCGATGATTTCGGACCGGCGCGATTCCAGCGAGTCGCGCAACTCCTGCTCACGGGCATCCAGGCCGCGCAACCGGGTCTCAGCCTCGCCGATGCGGGCTTCGACGCCGCGCACCTGCGCGGCGACATCGACCAGTTGCTGATTGAGCTTGCTGCGATCCTGCCCGATCGAGGCAATGTCGGCCTTCAGCCGCTCCTGCGCCTCGGCCGCGTTTTTTTGCGCGGTGCGGGCTGCTTCCAGCTCCTGCACGCGCTGCTTCAGCGCGTCGGCGGACGCCTCAGCCGTTGGCGTGCCGATCGAGGGCCGCAATGCGGTCTGGCTGGATGCCGGCGCAAGGCCGGCCGAGAGGGTCGCGGACACAACCAGGGCGAACAGCGGCGCGGCGCAAGCCCGGCCGGGACGGCCGGTGGGGAGGGGGGATCGAAGGGGCCGCGCAGCGGACATCGGATGGTAATGTGCTCGTCTCGGCGCCCGTTCAAGCGCGGTGATAGGGGTGGCCGGCCAGGATCGTCGCGGCCCGGTAAAGCTGCTCCAGAAGCAAAACGCGGACAATCTGATGCGGCCAGGTTGCGGTCCCGAAGGCAATCCTCAGTTTCGCTCTGCGCTGCAATTCGGGCGAAAGTCCGTCCGCCCCGCCGATCACGAAGGCGGCCGCGGGGGCGGCCGCGTCCCGCCAACGACCGAGCTGAGCGGCAAAGCTCGCACTGTCGATGTTCTGGCCGTGTTCGTCGAGCGTGACAAGCACGGATTTATCCGGGATGTGGGCGGTGATCGCCGCCGCCTCCTCGGCCATGCGCGTCGCCGCATCGCGGGCGCGGCTTTCGCCGATTTCAATAATATCGAGGCCGCGGAAGCCGAGCTTGCGGCCAAGATCGTCGAAGCGTTCGCGGTAGCGCTCGGCGAGCTCGCGTTCAGGGCCCTGCTTGAGCCGGCCAACGGCAATCACCACGCTGCGCATGCGACAGCGTTAGCATGCGCTCGCGCCGCGTGACACCGTCGTCGCGTCAGAGCGTCTTCGCCGGCTTCGGCCCCTGCGTCCACAACCGTTCGAGATTGTAGAACTCGCGGACCTCGGGCCTGAACACGTGTACGATCACGTCGCCGGAATCGATCAGCACCCAATCGCAATTGGGCAAGCCTTCGATATGGGGCGGCTTGGCACCGGCTTCCTTCAGGCCTTTGGCGACGTTTTCCGCGATCGAGCCCACGTGCCGGTTGGACCGGCCCGAGGTGACGACCATGTAGTCGGAATAAGCCGATTTGCCGCGGAGGTCGATGGTGACCGTTTCTTCCGCCTTCATATCGTCGAGGCGGGAGAGGATGGTGCTCAAGGTCTTGTCGGCGTCGGGTTGCGCCTGCAAGGCCGCTTTCGAGGTCGCAGTTTTACGCGCAGACTTTACCGTCTTGGGTAAAACCGACTGGGACAATACAGATGTGGTCAGGGACCATTCCTTTCACTGTATCGCAGGCCGAATCTGTCTTCGCCTGCCGACTATACTACGCATGTGGGGTTAACGAGTTCAATAATCCAGTACCCCACTTTTCCAGGCACTTTTCCGAGGTTAGGTAACAGAATCGGCCCTCAAAACCCCGGAGCAAGGGGGCCGATCAACGCTATGCACGTTTAGTGCCCATGCATGTTTGGTACCGCACGCGCGTTTCGCTGCGGACCTGCATCTATGCCGACTTCCAGCTGCCGTCCGGGTTCCTGAGGCCGGTCGACGACAGGTTCAGTTTCAATCCGCTCAGGAATACCCAGGCCGGCGCGCGGCGATCCGCAAGCCGGGCCGCCTGGGTCTCTGGGATGCGGTAGCGGGCGAGGGCGCGGGCCGCAGGCGCGGTCAAGGCGCGGAAGCTCTGTGGCGGCCGATCGATCACCGCAATCGGCACTTGGGCAGCGATGCGCTGCCAGTTCTGCCAACGATGGAACTGCGCGAGATTGTCAGCGCCCATGATCCAGACAAAGCGCAGGCGCGACGCACGCTTGCGCAAGTAGTTGATCGTGTCGGCAGTGTAGCGGGTACCGATGACGGATTCGAGACAGCTGATTTCGATCCGGGGGTCGGCGGCCATTTTCTGTGCGGCCGCGGCGCGCTCGGCCAGCCCATGCAGCCCGCCATTGTCCTTGAGCGGGTTGCCCGGTGTGACCAGCCACCAGACGCGATCGAGTTGCAATCGCTTCAGCGCGAACAGGCTGATCGCGCGATGCGCCTGATGCGGCGGATTGAAGGAGCCGCCGAGCAGGCCGATGCGCATGCCATCGCTGTAAGGCGGCAGACCATGAGGAAACGCGGGCGCGGCGGCGGAGATGTCGCTCAATGACGTCTCCGCTGCGGGCTGCGGCAGCTCGGCTGTTGGCTCACGCTCGGTTGACCTGCAAGCGCATCGACGTCACGGGCGGGTCTGCCCGGTGCCATGGATGCGATATTTGAAGCTCGTCAGCTGTTCCACGCCGACCGGGCCGCGCGCATGGAACTTGCCGGTGGCAATGCCGATCTCGGCGCCGAAGCCGAACTCGCCACCGTCGGCGAACTGCGTCGAGGCGTTGTGCAGCACGATTGCGGAGTCCACCTCGTTGAGGAACTTGTCCGCCGACTTGGTATCTCCGGTGACGATCGCATCGGTGTGATGCGAACCGTGTTCGTGGATATGGGCGATGGCGCCATCGACGCCGTCGACGATCTTGGCGGCGATGATGGCGTCGAGATATTCCGTGTCCCAGTCCTCTTCACGCGCCGGCTGCACGCGTGCATCGGCCGCTTGCACCGTGCCGTCGCCGCGCACCTCGCAGCCGGCGCCGATCAGCGTGTCGACCAGCGGCTTGAGCAGCGTGCCGGCTGCGGCGCGATCGACCAGCAACGTCTCGGCGGCGCCGCAGACGCCGGTGCGACGCATCTTCGCGTTCAGCACGATCGATTTGGCCATCTCGAGGTCGGCCGCACCGTCGACATAGACGTGATTGACGCCTTCGAGATGCGCGAACACGGGCACGCGCGCTTCGGCCTCGACCCGCGCCACCAGGCTCTTGCCGCCGCGCGGCACGATCACGTCGACGCCGCCGTTCAAGCCGCTCAGCAGCAGGCCCACCGCGGCACGGTCACGCGTCGGCACCAGGGTGATGGCCGCTTCAGGCAGGCCGGCCTCGCGCAAACCTTGCGCGAGGCAGTCGTGGATCGCGCGGCAGGAGCGGAAGGAATCGGAGCCGCCGCGCAGGATCACCGCATTGCCGGATTTCAGGCACAGCGCGCCGGCATCGGCCGCGACATTCGGGCGGCTTTCGAAGATCACGGCGATGACGCCGAGCGGCACCCGCACGCGCTCGATGGTCATCCCGTTCGGGCGCTGCCAGCTTTCGGTGACGACGCCGACCGGATCGGAAATCGCGCGCACGGCGGCGATCCCGTCGGCCATGGCGGCGATGCGCGCCGGCGTCAGCGTCAGGCGGTCAATGAAGGCGCTGGTCGTACCAGCGGCCTTGGCCTCGGCGACGTCCTCGGCATTGGCCGCCAGGATGGCATCGGCGCCGGCGCGGATCAGGCGCTCCATCGCCTCCAGCGCGCGGTTCTTCTGCTCAGCCGGGGCCAGCGACAGCACGCGCGCGGCGTGGCGGGCCTGTGCGGCAAGCTCGTTCATCAGCACGGGCAGATCGGCGTTGCCGTCGATGGCTTTGAGGGAAGCAGTCATGGCGTTCCAACCTTGGATTCCGGTCGATTTCCTAGCACGAAAGTGGCGCCGGCGCGAATTTGGCCGGCTACGCCATCGGTCCAACCCCGGCCGGCCCGATCACGAGGTCGTCGCGGTGGATCATTTCGGCACGGCCGGAGACGCCGAGGATCGCGGCGACGTCGGGCGAGGAGCGGCCCTTGATCCGGTCCGCGTCGTCGGCATCATAGGCGACGAGGCCGCGGCCGATCTCATGCATGTCGGGGCCCCGCACCACCACGGCATCGCCGCGGGCAAACTGGCCGTCCACCCGGATCACGCCGGCCGGCAGCAGGCTCTTGCCGGCGCGGAGCGCGGCAACCGCCCCCGCATCGATCGTCAGCGTGCCCCTCGGCTCCAGCGAGCCCGCAATCCAGCGCTTGCGCGCGGTGACGGGGTTGGCGGGGGTCAAGAACCAGGTGCAGCGGCCACCGCCGGCGATCGCGGCCAGCGGATGCTCGATCTTGCCCGAGGCGATCAGCATGTGCGTACCGCCGGTGGTCGCGATCTTCCCCGCCTCGATCTTGGTGCGCATGCCGCCGCGGGACAGTTCGGACGCGGCGCTGCCCGCCATCGCCTCGATCTCCGCGGTGATGCTTTCGACCACGGGAATGAGCTGTGCATCCGGGTTCTGCGCAGGTGGCGCCGTGTAGAGCCCGTCGATATCGGAGAGCAGGATCAGGAGGTCGGCGCTGGCCATGGTGGCGACGCGCGCGGCGAGCCGATCGTTGTCGCCATAGCGGATCTCGGCCGTGGCGACCGTGTCGTTCTCGTTGATCACAGGCACCGCGCGCCAATCCAGGAGCTTGGCAATGGTCGAGCGTGCGTTGAGATAGCGGCGCCGTTCCTCGGTGTCCTGCAGCGTCACCAGGATCTGCCCGGCATCGATGCCGTGCGCGCCCAACACCTCCGACCAGATCCGCGCCAGCGCGATCTGGCCGACCGCGGCGGCCGCCTGGCTCTCTTCGAGCTTCAGGGCGCCGCGCGGCAGCCTCAAGCGGCTGCGGCCGAGCGCGATCGAGCCCGAGGACACCACCAGCACCTCGCGACCATCGCTGTGGAGCTTGGCGATATCGGCGGCGAGCGCTGCCAGCCAGGAGGACCGGACCTCGCCGGCCTCGGAATCGACCAGCAGCGACGATCCGACCTTCACCACGATGCGGCGGAAATTTTCGAGTTGGGGCTGGGCCATTGGTCAGCTGCGGGATCGGTTCGGATGCCTCGCCTCAACGGAGGCAAGGGTCCATCGGAGGGCATGCTTGGTTCGGATGAGTGGGACGTGGCGGATTGTCGCAAGCCGCCGCGTCCGAGGCAAGCCGCGCGGGGCGCTCAGCCTTGCGGCGGCGGCGGTGGTGCCGCCCACGGCTCGTCCGTCGCGGCGTTCTCGACCGCGCTCTTGGCCTTGTTGGACACCGGCTGCTCGCCGATCACCTCGGCGAGCGTGCGCAATGCCTCCTTGACGCCCTCACCGGTCGCGCCCGACAGCAGGAGCGGCGTCTTCTTGGCGGCGCGCTTCAGGCGGTCGCGCTGCTTCTTCAGCTCGTCGGCGTCGACCGCATCGATCTTGTTCAGTGCGACGATCTCGATCTTCTCGGCGAGCTCGCCGCCATAGGCCTCAAGCTCGTGCCGCACGGTCTTGTAGGCCTTGCCCGCATGCTCGCAGGTGGCGTCGACCAGATGCAAAAGCACACGGCAGCGCTCGACATGGCCTAAGAAGCGGTCGCCGAGGCCGGCACCCTCATGGGCGCCTTCGATCAGCCCGGGAATGTCAGCCAGCACGAATTCGCGGCCGTCGGCATTCACGACCCCGAGCTGCGGATGCAGCGTGGTGAAGGGATAATCGGCGATCTTGGGCTTGGCGGCGCTGACCTTGGACAGGAAGGTCGACTTGCCGGCATTGGGCAGGCCGACCAGGCCGGCATCCGCAATCAGCTTCAGCCGCAGCCAGATCCAGCGCTCCTCACCGGGCTGGCCGGGGTTGGCGTGGCGTGGCGCGCGATTGGTCGGCGACTTGAAATGGGCATTGCCGAAGCCGCCATTGCCGCCATGCGCGAGCACGAAGGTCTCGCCGCGGGCGGTAAAATCGTGGATCAGGGTTTCCTTGTCCTCATCGAAGATCTGGGTGCCGACGGGGACCTTCAAGGTCACGGGCTTGCCGCCGGCGCCGTGCCGGTCCTTGCCCATGCCGTTTTCGCCCTTCTGGGCCTTGAAATGCTGCTGATAGCGATAGTCGATCAACGTGTTCAGGCCGTCGACCGCCTCGATGATGACATCGCCGCCACGGCCGCCATTGCCGCCGGAGGGGCCGCCGAACTCGATGAACTTCTCCCGCCGGAACGCAACGCAACCGTTGCCGCCGTCGCCGGAGCGCACATAGACCTTGGCTTCATCGAGGAATTTCATGGGGCTTTAGGTAGGCGAGACAGGCCGTCGCGGCAACCGCGGATTCCCTTGATTTCGGCCGAAAAGCTTAATCGGGGATCGTCAAACCTGATCTTAAGCCTGATGATGCCTTTGTTTCAGGCTCGCCTGCGATTTGGGCTGTCGGCAGCTGCTTTGGCGATGCGACCGGCGTCAGAACGATCCGAAAGCGCTGCCGATCGCGATCACGGCGATCAGGGCGATGATGGAAGTGACGATGCCCACCATCACGATGTCGAAATAGCTCTGGCGATGGGTCAGGCCGCAGATCGCGAGCAGGCTCACGACGGCTCCGTTATGGGGCAGGATATCGAGGGTCCCCGAGCCGATCACGGCGACCCGGTGCAGGAGATCCGGATGGATGCCCCGTTGCGCGGCGATATCCATGTAGGTTGCACCCAGCGCGTCCAGGGCAATCGTCAGGCCGCCCGAGGCCGATCCGGTCAGCGCTGCCAGCAGATTGGTGGCGACGGCCAGCGATACCAGCGGACCTCCCTCGATTCCCAGCACCCAGTCCCGCACCAGGCCGAAGGCCGGCAGCGCGGCGATGACCGCGCCGAACCCGACCAGGCTCGCGACACTCAGCGCCGGCAGCACGGATGCGTTGGCGCCCGCATCGAGGGTTTGCCGCAGCTCCGGCAGCCGCGACCAGTTGCAGAAAATGACGGTGACGATCGCGGCCGCCAGTGCTGATGACACCGACCAGACGCCGGCAACTGCCGCCAATGACGTGCCGCCCCAGCGCGGCTCGGCCAGGAATGAGACGTCAATGCGCGGCAGGATGACCAGCGACATCAGCAGATTGACCGCGACCACGACGATCAGCGGCAGAAACGCGTTGAAGGCCGGAACGCTTGCTTCGCTGCGATGACCGTGGCGAAGCTCCGCCGGATCGAACTCCCGCGCAGTGCTGGCCCGCTCGCGTAGGAACTCATCATCGAACGCCGCGTGGGGCGGCGCCGCTTGCGCGTCGCCATAGCCTTCGTTCGCGCGCCGCGCGGCCTGCTCGGCGCGGTGCAGCCACCACAGCCCGACCGCGAGCATGATGACGCCTGCGATGATGCCAAGCCCTGGAGCAGCGAACGGCGTCGTGCCGAAGAATGGCATGGGGATCGCGTTTTGAATCGAGGGCGTGCCAGGCAACGCCGACATCGTGAAGCTGGATGTGCCCAGGATGACGGCTGCCGGAATCAGACGCTGTGGAATCGCTGCGGCACGAAACAGCGATTGCGCCATCGGCACGATCACGAAGAACGCGACAAACAGGCTGACGCCGCCATAGGTGACCAGGGCTCCTGCGAGCACGACGCCGAGGATGGTCCGGCGTTCGCCCAGCTTGCGCGTGATGAAGCCTGCGACCGCGGTCACGGAGCCGCTGTCATCCATCAGCTTTCCGAACACGGCGCCGAGCAGAAAGATCGGGAAGAACTGGGCGAGAAAGCCGGCCGCACTCCCCATGAAGATCTGCGTCCAGTTCGCGAGCAGGGGCTGGCCGTCAAAGGCGGCGGCAACCAGCGCGCAGAGCGGTGCCAGCAACAGCACGCTCCAGCCGCGGAACGCCAGCCAGATCAGCAGCCCCAGCCCGACAAGTATGCCGAGGAGGCCCACTGCTCAGCACTCCGACAGCAGCAGGTCGAGATCGGCCGTCGAGCGCACGCCGAGATCGGCGCCATGCGTGTCGAGGAAGTCGCTCGCGGCGCGCCGCCCTTCATCGCGCAGCATGGAGACGAACTCCCATTCGGCATTGAGCTTCGACGAAGCGCCGAACGCCGCCAGCATATCGCTCTTGATCCGGTGGGCCTTCATTTGTGCCCAGCGCGCGCCCTCTCCTGTCCCGGGGTCGACGACCTGACGCAGCAGGGCGATCATCCGCAGCTCCTTGGCGAGTGGTGAATTGAAGGAGATCTCGTTGAGGCGGTTGAGGATATCAGCGGCGCTGCGCGGCTCCTCGGCGCGTTCGACCGGATTGATCTGCACGAGGATCGTGTCCCGTGCGTCCGTCTCGCGAACCAGCGGGGTGATGGTGGGATTGCCGGCGTAGCCACCGTCCCAATAAGGCTCGCCCTCGATCTCGATCGCGCGAAACATCGTTGGCAGGCAAGCGGACGCGAGCAGGACTTCGGCCGTGATCTCGCCGTTACGAAAAATCCGTCCACGGCCGGTTCGTACCCGGGTGGCCGTGACGAACAGCTTGATCGGAGCCTCGGCCAGACGTGCAAAGTCGATGCTGTCGACCAGGATCTTGCGTAGCGGATTGAAGCCGAACGGATTGAGATCGTAGGGCGACAGCACCCGCGACATCAGATCGGTGAAGATATAGGCGGGAGAGGTGTCGATCGACCATCGTCCGAGCATGCGATCGACAGGCGAGCGCTGCAGCGGGCTGAAGGCCGCGGCACGTGAAACGGTCCGCCAGTATTTGTCCAGAGCCTCGCGGGCGCCGCAGGCCTGCCCCTCGATCCAGCCATGCGCCAGCACAGCCGCGTTCATCGCGCCGGCTGAGGTTCCGGAAATGCCCGCGATCTGAAGCCACGGCTCTTCGAGCAGCCGATCGACAACGCCCCAGGTGAACGCACCGTGCGAACCTCCGCCCTGGAGGGCCAGATCGATCAGCACGGGGCTTCGGTCCATGGGTGGATATTCCCCTTGGCTGACCTGCCGTGGGGGCAACTATGTCGCAACTGGCCCGAACTTGCGAGAGAAAGTTGCGGGCTTGCTATCTGATGGCGAAACCTCGGATCACAGGCCTGCTCACGCTGGCCGGCGCCATGCGCTCACGATCCGGTGTCCGGTGCTGGGCGAGGGCGAACTCGCGCATCGCAATCATCCCGGCGAGAACGAAAGATCGTGAGACGCAGAGCGCACCACATCGTTATGCGCATGGGCTTGTCCCGGCCATCCACGTCTATAAAACAGCGCGGCATCCTTGACGCGGATGGCCGGGATTCGCGTCGAGATGCGCTTCGCGCTTGAGCCCGGCCACGACGCAGAGAAACCATCTAGCCGCGGCAATGACCTTCCTCTCCCGGATCTCCGTTCATAACGATTCACGCTCGGCGCGGCTCGCCGGCATCGGCCTGATGCTGCTGTCGATCTTCATGTTCTCGTTCGGCGATGCCACCGGCAAGTTTCTGGTTCAGACCTATTCGGTCGGCCAGCTGTTGTGCCTGCGCGCCTGCGCCGCATTGCTGCTGCTGTCGCCGATGATCTGGCGGCAGCGGTCGCAATTCCTCAACCTCGAGCGGCCATGGCTGCAGCTCGTTCGCGTGATGCTCTCGACGCTCGAAGTCGCGGCGTTCTTCCTCGCCACCGTCTATCTGCCGCTCGCTGATGTCATCACCTACTATCTCGCAGGCCCGATCTTCGTCACCGCGTTGTCGGCGCTGGTGTTGCGCGAGCATGTCGGCTGGCGGCGCTGGTGCGCGATCCTGATCGGCTTCTGCGGTGTGTTGATCGCGCTGCGCCCCTCGGCGCAGACCTTCAGCCTGCCGGCGTTGATCGCGCTGGGCGGCAGCCTCTCCTTCGCGGTGCTGATGCTGATCACGCGTTCATTGCGTGCGACGCCCGATATCGTGATGGCGTCCTCGCAATTCGTCGGCACCTTCCTGCTCGGGACCGCGATGGCGCCATTCGGTTGGGTGACGCCGACGCCCAGCAGCCTGGTGCTGTTCGCGGCCGCCGGTCTCATCTCGGTGACGGCACTGTTCTGCGTCAATCGTTCGCTGAAGCTCGCACCCGCATCCGTTGTCGTACCGTACCAATATTCGATGATCGTGTGGGCCGTGATCTTCGGCTTCGTCGTGTTCGGCGACGTGCCGCATCCGGCCACGCTTGTCGGCGCTGCGATCATCATCGGGGCCGGCCTCTACATCTATCTGCGCGAGCGCAGCCTCGGCAGGGACGAAAGCGCGGTCAATCCGCCGGCCTGAGCGGGTATCCTCCCCCGGAGGGGAGGATAAGACATGCGCCTAGCCTGTGCGCCGGGCGGCACTGGCCCAGGTCTTCAGCGAGGCCCAGACATTGCGGCTGAGGCGGAAGGCATCCACCGGCGCCGACGAGCCCAGCACCTCGAAGCGGTGCAGCTCGACGCCGGTCCACTGGAAGCCGCACTTCTCCAGGATGTTGCGCGAGGCCGGATTGGAGACGCGCGCATAGGCGAGCAGCAAATCCTGTTCGGACTCCTCGAAGAAGTAATCGATCGCGGCGCGCGCGGCTTCGGTGCCGTAGCCGCGGCCCCAATGTGCGACGCCGAGCCAATAGCCGAGCGCGGGCACGTCAGGTGCGCGCCAATTGATGCCGACGATGCCGATCGGCTCCTGATTGGTCTCGATCAGGAAGGCGGTTTCCTGGCTGTCGTCGGCCAGCGCGCGCACGAACTGCACCGCGTCGTCGGACGAATAGGGATGCGGCAGCCGGCGGGTGTTCTCGGCGATGCGGCGGTCATCCGCAAGGCGGGTAATGGCTTTTACGTCCGCGAGCGTCGGCCGACGCAAGGTCAGCCGCTCGGTCTCGAGGACGCAAGGTCTCGCCTCGCGAAAGGTCGATATCGGAATCTCCTGCAGCATGTCGGGGCTCCATCAACACGGCAATGACAACAAAAACGCGCGCAACGAAAAGGGGAGGCCGGTGTCCCGCCTCCCCTGGAGCCCATTGCGCTCCGCCGGTTCATCAGGACCCGGCGGACGTATTTTGATCCACCGTTATTCGGCCGCCTCTGCAGCCACCGGACGCACCGAGATAAAGGTGCGGTTGGCCCGGTCATGAAACTCCACGACGCCTTCGATCTTCGCGAACAGCGTATGGTCGGTGCCCATGCCAACATTAAGGCCGGGGTGCCAGGTCGTGCCGCGCTGACGCGCAATGATGTTACCGGGAATCACGTGCTCGCCGCCGAACGCCTTGATGCCGAGGCGTTTGCCCTTGGAATCGCGGCCGTTGCGCGATGAACCGCCTGCTTTTTTGTGAGCCATGGCTCGTCTCCGATCTCGCTTCTCTCTAGCTCAATTTAGCTCGAGAATCATTCACATTTACGATGCGCGGACGTGAAGCCCGCGAAGTTGTTCGCCGTCGCAGCAACGCTGCTTGCGACTACTCGGCCGCGTCGGCCGCAGGCGCTTCCGCTTTGACCTTCTTCGGCCGCGGGCCGATCGTCGGCTTGGCGTTGTCGGTCAAGATCTCGGTCACGCGCACCACCGTCAGCTCGTCGCGGTAGCCGCGCTTGCGGCGCGAATTCTTGCGGCGGCGCTTCTTGAACGCGATCACCTTGGGGCCGCGCTTGTGCTGCAGCACCTCGGCCGCGACGGAGGCGCCGGCCACCGTGGGGACGCCCAGGACCGGCGTGTCACCGCCGACCACCAGCACTTCGGGAAGCTGCACGATCGTGCCGACTTCGCCTTCGATCTTGCCAATCTCGAGCACATCATCCGGAGCGACGCGGAACTGCCGGCCGCCGGTCTTGATGACTGCGAACATCGTTCTAATCCTTCGTGTTCGATCCCGGCCTCGAGGTGTGAACCTCGGGTCGGCTTCTTGTTCAGTCGTTATGGTTCGGTTTGGTCGTACCTCGACCGGTACGATCCTGTGCGGTCTCCGGGGCAGAACGCCCGCCAAGTCCGCACAAAAACAAGCGGCGCGAGAGGGCCCGCGCCGGATGAAGCGGCACTTATAGCCGCAACTTACGGTGAGTCAAGGCGAAATGGCGCAGGTCGAATAGCGATTGGCGAGTAGGGAGTAGCGACGGCGGCCGCCTTCTCCCTATTCGCTATTCGCCGCCTTCGCAATTCGCCCCAACGAAACCAACGGTTCCCTCGGCCGTTGTGTCCAGCCAACACGCTAACCTCAAAGGGCAGGGACCAATGTCCGAGGACGTCATTACCACCACGGGCATCGCCCAGCACGGCGCCACCCGGCTGCCCTCGGTCGATGTCGACAGTTTCAATATCGAGCTGAAGGACGAGGAGGGCTTCATCGGCGATCGCGCCTCCAAGGGCGCCTTTCGCCGGATCTTCGAGCGCTGGCGCAAGCCGTTGCGCCGCTCCGGCGAGGACCCGTTCGGCGACAAGGCATCCGAGGAGATCAGCAAGAAGGCGCTCGACGAGATCCTGGTCGGCGACGACACCGAGGCCTCGGCCGTCGTGCATTCGGCGATCGAGGAGTTCGCCCAGGAGCTCGCTTACGTGACCCGGCGTTTCCTGAAGACCAAAGCCTGGGCCAAGACCGAATGCATCGTGGTCGGCGGCGGCTTTCGCGCCTCCCGCCTCGGCGAGCTCGCGATCGCACGCTGCGAGATCATCCTCAAGGATGAAGGGTTCGAGGTCGATCTGGAGCCGATCCGCTACCATCCTGACGATGCCGGGCTGATCGGCGCGCTGCATCTGGCGCCGTCCTGGATCTTCGAGGCCCATGACAGCATTCTGGCCGTGGATATCGGCGGCACCAATATCCGCTGTGGGGTGGTCGAAACCGGCGCCAAGAAGGCGCCGGACCTGTCGAAGGCCGCGGTCTGGAAGTCCGATTTGTGGCGCCATGCCGATGACGAGCCGACGCGCGAAGGCGCGGTGAAGCGGCTGGTCAAGATGCTGAAGGGTCTGATCGAGAAGGCCCAGGCCGAGGGCCTCAAGCTCGCGCCCTTCATCGGCATCGCCTGTCCCGGCGTGATCGATGCTGACGGGTCGATCGAGAAGGGCGCGCAGAACCTGCCGGGCAATTGGGAGAGCAGCAAGTTCAACCTGCCGACCAGCCTGATCGAGGCGATCCCGACCATTGGCGATCACGATACCGCGGTACTGATGCACAATGACGGGGTGGTACAGGGGCTGTCGGAGGTGCCGTTCATGCAGGGTGTGGAGCGCTGGGGCGTGCTCACCATTGGCACCGGGCTCGGCAATGCCCGCTTCACCAACCGCCACAAGGAGAACGGCAAGAAGGACAAGGCCGATGACAAATCCGAGGACAGGAAGGCGGCCAAGAAGAAGAGCAAGGATTAGCCGTCAGCCGGGCAAGAACCGAGCTGCCGCGCGTGATCATCTTTCTCATTTTAAGGTTGTGTTTTGTAATAGTTACTCGTCGCGACGGCGTAATTTGGAGGGTGGCGTCCGTCGCAGGCGCGTGCCGGAAAGCGTCTGCAATCAATGCGATAGGGCGTGGTCGCGATTGGAACGCGGTAACCTTGACCGGTTAGGTTAAGAAACGGTTTGCATTGCGGCGGAACCGCTGATGCCGCAAGGGTTCTACGTCGCTCAGGCCGGCCGGATTGACCCCCGTCTCTTTCGGTTGGTTTCCCCAAGATGCAGCGACACGGGACCGCCATTGTGTGTCAGCGTATGGCGGTCCCACCTCTTGGCCTTGTTGGACGTCGTCTTGGGTTTGGTGATGACGGCTGCGGTTCATTTCCATGACCGAACTGGTCCGCGTTGCCCCACTTCGGGCCGGAAATATCGTCAGGCCAGCCTTGTCACCCCCGTCATCGTGCCCTAGAACACGCCGCGACCACAGGGCAGTGCCCTGATTTGCGCCCGGAGAGGTGGCAGAGTGGTTGAATGCACCGCACTCGAAATGCGGCATAGGTGCAAGCCTATCGGGGGTTCGAATCCCTCCCTCTCCGCCAGCGGGTGCTTGAGCCCAGACCCACGACATCATCGGCAGGAACGCCGCGGCGAGACCTGAAGCCGTGACGCAACCGCGTGCCGAGCCTGTTCCATGGGCGGCTTCGTGCCTGCGCCTGAAATGTTCCGCGAGTGTTGCCGGTCTGCGCTGGCTTTGATCT
Source organism: Bradyrhizobium sp. STM 3843 (assembly GCF_000239815.1). Classification (GTDB taxonomy): domain Bacteria; phylum Pseudomonadota; class Alphaproteobacteria; order Rhizobiales; family Xanthobacteraceae; genus Bradyrhizobium. The sequence goes on from NZ_CAFK01000242.1 coordinate 20,718, forward strand.
TGCTTCGACGACTTCAGGCGGCCCGTTCCGGCATTGACGCAGTTCCACGATGCGGATTTAATCGCCGAGCGACGGCATTCTCACCGACACTCCAGAGTTGTATTGGCAGCCCTATGGCTTTGCGGGTCGTAGCGAGATCAAATGAGACTGTCCCGGCTACGGCCAAGCCGGTCGCTGCACAGCGACGGCTGATGGCGGTGATGCTGGCCGATGTCGTCGGCTACAGCCGCATGATGAGCCGGAGCGAGGACGAGACCCACACGCGGCTGACGGCGATTACACGGGATGTGATTGATCCGACCATCGCCGAATTTGGCGGGCGGCTCGTGCGCAGCATGGGCGACGGTTTGCTCGCCGAGTTCGTGAGCGCGACCGAGGCGGTGCGTTGCGCGCTCGAGATCCAGCGCGGGCTGGCCCGGCGCCAGGGCAATGAGACGGATCCGATCAGGCTGCGCATCGGCATCAATACCGGCGATGTTCTCGTCGGGCACCGCGACATCTATGGAAACAGCGTCAACATCGCCGCGCGGATCGAAGCCGTGGCGGCGCCAGGTACGATTTGCGTCAGCCAGAGCATCTACGACCAGACCCGCGCCCAACCCGAGTTCTTCTTTGCCTCGCGTGGCCGGCACCGGGTCAAGAACATCCCGTACCGAATCAGTGTTTACGAGGTTGCGGACCAGCCCATACGCAGGTCGCTGCTCGCCGGGCTTGGTGCGCATTGGGTGGGGCTCGCCGCCGCAGGGATGACGGCGGTCGTTGCGACGATGGCGATCAGCGCTGTGCTGCTGCTTCGCGAGACTCCGGCGCTGGCCCGGACCAACCGGATCGTGGTGCTGCCGTTCACGACGGCCGATGGCAATCCTGCCGATGATTATCTGGCCGATGCGATCACCGATGATGTGACCAGCGAGTTGTCCAGGCTGAGGCGCGCCTGGGTGATCGCCTCGGCCACCGCCTTCACCTACAAGAACAGCGCGAACGAGCCGCGTGAGATCGGCCGCGTACTCAAGGTCCGCTATGCGCTGGCGGGCAACGTCAGGCGGACCGGCGCGATCGTGCGGGTCAATGCCAGGCTGATCGACACGGCAAGTGGCGCCAACGTCTGGGACAATTCCTTCGCCTATGAAACCAGCAGCCTGCTCGACCTCGAAGACAGGTTGCTCGGCCGGGTCGCGACGTCGCTGAACGATGACGTGAAACGCCTCGGCGTCCGTCACGAGGTCGGCACGCTGGCCGCCGATCACAATCCCCTCGATGCGAGAATGAGAGCAATGGCTGCAAGCACCGGATATGCTACCCCGGAGAAGTTTTTGGAGACTCGTCGGAATGCCGAGGCGGGCCTGAAAGCCGATCCCGACAATGCGCGCCTCTTGGCCCTCACGGCCCACACGCTGATGGGCGATGTGCTCAACGGCTGGAATGGCGCCGGCAGTGCGGAGGTGGAGCGGGCCGAAGCGGCGGCACGAAAAGCCATCAGCCTCGACCCAGGCGTTCCGCTCGCGCATTTTGCGCTCGGCTACGTCCTCAGGCTGCACGGCGACCACGCGGCGGCGCTGGCGTCCTTCCAGGAAGCGATCAGGATCGATCCCAATTTCGCCAGGGGGTATGCTCAGGCGGCCAACGCACTGGTCTTCCTCGGCAAGCCCGCTGACGCGCTGCCGATGGTCGAGACCGCGCTCGAGCTGAGCCCCAACGACCCCGCGGTTGGCGTGTTCTACTGGGTCAAGGGACGCGCTTATTTCGCGCTGGGCGACTATCCGAAGGCGATCGAGGCGCTGAGCGAATCGGCGCGCGTGCGACCGAACCTCTGGTACGTCCAGGCGTGGCTGGCTTCGGCGTACGCGCTGACCGATCAGGACGCCAAGGCGAGCGAGGCGCTCGGGGTCTTCAGCACCCGTTTCGGTGCTCAGTTCAATCTCGATCGGGTCACGCAGTACTATCAGGAAGAGCAGTATAAGAATCCGACACTGCAGACGGCGTCGACGGAAATGCTCAAAGGCCTTCGCAAGGCCGGGCTCCATTAGGGCCGAAGCGCCGGCTTGGCGGCTGCCGGTCAGTCCGCGGTGCCTGATGCCATCAGCAGCATCTGCTCATAAGCCGGTCGTGCCACGGCATCGATCGCGGCGCTGACGTCGGCAGCAACGCGTTGCCGTTTCCCGGTGCTGTCGGCGACGAAGGTGCGCTGCGTTCCCAACGGGTCCTTGGAATAGAACTCCGCCGCTTGCTGCATCCTGGCCAGCGCCGCCGCCGGCACCGGCAGATTGAACGCCGGCGCAACCGTGCGCCAGATGCTTTCCGGCATGCCGTCATATCGGATGATCCGGCTGCTCTGCGGCTCGAGCTGTCGGATCGCCGCGCAGAACCGGGTGTAGAACAGAGCGATGTAGTCGCCCGGCGCAAGCCGCGCGGCGGCGTCCAAGCCGAACTGCGCGAAGAACGGATTGTTGCCGCTCTTAAGATGGCGGTACCAGACCCCGGGATCTGGATCCTCCATCACCGAGACCGCGACGTCGATGGGATCGCGAATGCAGAACACCGAGGGCGTTGCCGGGAAGGCCTGCTGCAGCAGACGGCAATATAGAACGTTCCAGCTTTCCAGCTTGAGTACATAGGGGCGGCGCGCGTGGTCTGCGAACAGCGCGCCGAGCGCGCGCAGCGCCTGGATCAGCTGCTCGGCGCTGGAGGCATGCGGCGGCATCAGGAGATCGTTGAGCGCGTCGGGCTGGGAATAGACGATGATATCGTCGAGCCGCTTCAACAATTGGCTGACCAGCGTCGAGCCGCATTTCGAGACGTGATAGATGATGCCGCGCGGTGCGATCGTCTCGAGGCCGCGGGCGTCGCCGATCGTCTCCAGCCGACGTTCGATCGGTGGCTCGGTGAAGCGCGCGGTCGTCTCGGCGACGAACGGATCGGTGAACGCTTCAGGCGGAATCGACTTGAAAGCCACCGCGAAACCGCTGCCTTCGCGCAGGATGTTTACGGGAAAAAGCCGGTATCCGTCCGCCGCCTGGTCGGGCGTCGTCATCGCGCTCTCCTGCTCCCTCCGGCCGCGATGCGTTGTCATCGTGGCGGTCGGTCGAGGATCAGGAGGGATCTGGATATGCGCTGTGCACCGGCGAACCGCAGCTGGAACGTGCTTGGCATGAGAGAAATGATTCGGGCGAGCGTGATGCTGAAAGGCGGGACGCCACTTGACGGCAGCATTTAACGCGGCCCGGTGCGGTCAGCAAAGGCGGTGCATCGGACGCCGTCTGATTTTTTTCCGCCTCCAACTCCAAAGGACTTGTTCGTACGGGATTTGCGCCAGCCTCCCACGATACGACCGATACGACAACACCCCGGCTCGCATCGAGCCGGGGTGTTTGTCGTCGCTTAAGGAGATGCTGATGCCTGGCCGATGCCGGGCGCGGCGAGCTCAGCGGCGCCGCCCGACCATCAGCAGGATGCCGCCGAACTGCGGCAGCAGCGCCAGCAACACCAGGCGGAGCATGGCGAAGTCGTCGGCCGCCGGCTTGAACAGGCCGTGGGTGACCCAGGCGACGAGCTTAATTGCGGCCTCGGTCTGCGGATCAGCGGTCTGCGTCACCGAGGCCATCGCCGCGTCCAGTGAGCGGCGGCGGTCGGCCACCTCCGCTTCGCGCTCCCGGCAGAACTTGCCGACGCCGCTCTTGCATTCGCGGTCGCGCGCTGCGGTGGCATCAGCGAGCTGTGTCTGCGCCGCTTGAATTGCTGGCGTCACGCGCGAGGAGCGCGCCAGCGCGACCTCGCTGATATTGGTGGAGGCGAAGCCGATTCCTGCGGTGACCGCGAAGACGAAGGTCATCGCCCACACCGTCCATCCCGCCAGCGCAGTGGCGCGGTGGCGGTCGTGCCAGAGCCGGGCGGCACAGGTCGGCATGACGAGCGCGACCAGGTCAGAGGCGACGCCGATGGCCAGGAACATCCAGCCCGCGATATGGCTTGAGCCGAGCGACTGGGCGAACCAGCCGTTCATGGCGATGCCGACGAGCGCCAGCGCCAGCGCGGCGCCCTGCAGCAGATAAGGCGACAAATTGTGCCGCACGCTCTGCAAATCATGCGCGACGGCTTGCGGCGCGGCTCTCGCCGCCGGCGCGGCGGGCAGCCCCGCCGCTGCCCATGTGTTGGCTGTTTCTTCGATCTTCGCGGCAGCAGCCGCTGCCGACGGGCGCTTCGCCTCCGCCTCGACCAGCTCCAGGAAGTCAGGGGCGATCAGCGAATCCGGCGCGTAGAGATCGTCGTCGTCGGGCGCGGCGGCGCTGGCTTTGGCCTTGTTGGCTTGGGTCTTGGTCCGCTTGCGCGGTTTTGCGGCCGGCGAACGTTTCGCCTTGGCCGCAGGTGTCTTGCCTGGCGGCTTGGGTTGATGCCAGGGAATGATAGACGCAACAGACTCATCGGCCATCGGAGCCGCTCCATTCGGTCGTGACGATGCGATGCGCGGCGTGCACATGAGCACGCTGTTGCGCCGACGTCGGGTGATATTGGACCGGGAATCAGGCAGCGGGCCCGTCCAGGGCGGGCCTCTTCATCGATTGCGGCTTGGCCGGCTTCGCGCGAAGAATTGGCAGAGCGGTCGCGCGCCATCTCCGCCGATGATGCGGGCGGGCTCGCGGGATGCGAACGCGACGTAATGAGGCCGACGTCCGAAAAAGGTACTAATCGCGCGGGGCCGGGCTTTCAGCCAAAACGCCCAACACCCACTTTTCTTAACCGATGGTTAACACGGATTCGCGCCCGGCGAAACCGTGACGCGCGGTTGTGTGGGGAACTCATACAGGCAACGCGGGCAGTGCGGCTTTGCGGTCACAGGCCGGGCTGCCGCGCGCCTCGATCAGGCGCCGACGCCGCCAGCGCGCCGCAATGCCGGCAGCATGTCCTCTGGCTCAGGCCGGCGCGTGTAGTCCGGGTTGACCTCGGCGTAGAGAATCGCCCGGTCCTGCGCAATGACGAAACGCGCCGGCATCGGCAGCGTCCAGCTCGCGTCGCCGTTGAATGCCGGCAGGTCGTTCCTGAACTGCTTATAGAGGTCGATCAGATAATCGGGCAGCGTGAAGCGTAGGCCGAAAGAAGCGGCGACCTCATTGCCGGGATCGGAGAGGATCGGAAAGCTCAGTGCATTCTGGCGCAGCGACTTGCGGCTGTTGGCCGCGCTCTGCGGCGAGATCGCCACCAGGCTCGCGCCGAGCGCCGCGAACTCCGGCAGCGCCGCCTGCAGCGCTTGCAGCTCCATGTTGCAATAGGGGCACCAGACTCCGCGATAGAAGCTGAGCACCAATGGTCCTTTGGTCAGAAGCTCTGTCGAAGAGACCACATCGCCGTCCGGGTCTTTGAGCGCGAACGACGGCGCCTGGTCCCCCGCTTTCAGGGCAAGGCCGGCGGCGCCGGAGGTGATCAGTTCAGCGGTGGCGCGATGCATCGTCTCGATGACGGCGCGGGGGGCGTTGTAGGGCGGCTTGCCGGCTTCGAACTCGGCCTTGAAGGCGTCGAGTTGGGCTTGAAGCGTCATGGAAGGTCTCCTTGAAGTTTGAGAATTCAGTGCGGCGAAGCGGCCGCGGCGGCACGCAAGCCTCAGGCGTTTGCGGCCATGGAACGGGCGACGTCGGCGGCGCTGATGCCTTCGAGCGCGAGGCCGTAGCCGGTGCCTTCGTCGATGATCCGCCGCAGCTTCTGCGTCAGTGCGATTCGCGTGTAGCGGCTGGTGAGCGGCGGCAGCGCCGCGAGGGTTTCGGCAATCTCATGGGCGCGGACGAGCAGCCGGTCGGCCGGCACGATCTCATTGACGGCGCCCCAATCCTTCGCGGTCTCTGCATCCAGCACCTGGCGCGTCAGAAGAAAATAGCGGCCACGCACGCTGCCGATCACTTCGGGCCACAGCAGGTTGACGCCGTCGCCCGGGACGATGCCGAAATCGAAATGCGGCTTGTCCTGGAACACCGTTTCCGGCGTCGCCAGCACGATGTCGGCGAGCAGCGCATATTCCGAATGCAACAGCACCGGCCCGTTGAGCGCGGCGATCATGGGCACCTCGATGTCGAGGATGTTCATCAGCACCTTGCGGCCCTCGCGGAAGATCTTGTCGTAGCCGCGCGGGCTGAAGAAATCGAAGCCCTCCGGGCTGATCGCATCCATAAAGGCGTCGCCCGCGCCGGTCAGGATGACGACGCGGTTATCGGTATCAGCGCCGATCTCGTGGAACAGATCGACGAACTGCGCGTGGGTGTGGCCGTCGAAGACCAGCTTGCCGCCGTCGCTGTGCAGGGTGACCTGCAGCACGCCGCTCGGCGAGCGGGTCAGACGCGCATTGGTGAAGCGGTCGCGATAGGTGGTGAGGTGGGCCATGGCCGTCATCCCTGGTGTTCGGGTTGCGGGGGGATGCTGGGTGAACCAGCGCCCACGTTATGGCCATTCCGCTCAGCTTATGGCAGACAGGGCCGGGCGATAGTGTTTATTCCCTATGGGAATGGTGATGGACCGGCTGCAGGCGATGGCGGCGTTCGTGCGCGTGGTGGAGACCGGCTCGTTCTCGGGCGCGGCGAAGCAGCTCGGCGTCGGCCAACCGGCGGTGAGCAAGACCATCGCGCAGCTGGAGGCGCGGCTGCAGGTGCGGCTGCTGTTGCGCTCGACCCATCGGCTGACGCCGACCGAGGCCGGCTTGCGTTTCTATGAGCGGGCGCGGCTTGCGATCCAGGAGGCCGATGAGGCGGAGCTGCAGGCGCGTGGCGCCGGCCGCGGCCTCTCCGGGCGGTTGCGCGTTTCGGCCGCGACCACTTTTGCCCGGCTGATGATCGTGCCGCATCTGCCGGACTTTCTGGCGCGCCATCCGGAGCTGGAGATCGACGTGGTCCTGGACGACCGCGTGATCGACTTCGTTTCGGAGGGCATCGACGTGGGCTTGCGCATGGGCGAGCTGAGCGACACCGGCGCCGTCGCGCGCCGCATCGCTACCAGCGGCCGCTCGGTGGTCGCCACGCCGGCCTATCTCGCCCGTGCAGGCACGCCGACGGTGCCGGCCGATCTCGCTGCGCATGAGGCCGTGATGTACAGCCAGCTCGGAAATGCCTGGACGTTCCGGCGCGACGGCACCGAGGCTTCCGTCGTCGTGCGCGGCCGTCTCAGCGTCAGCGCGGCTGAAGGCATCCGCGCCGCCGTTCTCGCCGACATGGGGCTTGCGGTAGCCTCGGACTGGATGTTCGGCCCGGAGCTCGCGAGCGGCGCGGTCCGCCGCGTGCTCGCGGATTGGTCGCTGCCGCCGCTCGACCTCTGGGCGGTGTTTCCGACGGGGCGGCTTGCGAGCGCGAAGGCAAGGGCGTTCGCGGAGTTTGTGGAGGAGAGTTTGAAGAGGGGCGGGCTGATGGACTCCGCTTAGCCACAACGTTGTCCATCAGATCCCGCGATTGCTGTCCGCGAGAGGTCGTCCCTGACGGAGGGCAGCAGGCTATCATTCTGCTTGGCGAACCTCGTAGGCGATCAGTCGCACAGATTCGAAGCGTCAAGGTACACCGCACGGGTCGAGCACGGCGGTTGAGCTGCCTAACTCACAACAGAGATCATGCGCTCACATCGGGAAGCGATGACCTGCGGCATTTCGATTGGAATGAGATGGCCGGCATCGGGCACGATTGTGAAGGTCGCATGTGGCAAGAGACTGGAGAACAATGGCCGCAGGACCGACTCGCGCTCCACCTGATCGTGCTCACCAAGCAGAATGTCGACCGGCAAGGCCAGACTTCTCAGCGCTGCGCTGACATCGGCGATCATACCCTGTTGTGGCCAATAGCGCTTCGCCTCCGGCTCGCCGCGCAGCGTATCTTCGATCACCTGCTCGCGGTGCACGGTATCGAACGTCGGTCCAGCCAACACCGTCAGGGCCTGCGCTACGCCTTCCCGCGATTGATAGGATGCGAGCATGCCGGCTCGGACCTCGAGCGGAACGTCCATGGCGGTTGGAGGCGCCGGCGCGACCAGAACGAGCCCGGACAGACCGGAGTGGCCGCGGCCTGCTAGGACTTGGGCCACCTTGCCGCCCATCGAGTGGCCGACCACCACGTATCTCTTGATGCCAAGGCACGCGACGACAGCGGCAACGTCAGAAGCGAGCGCATCAAGGTCATAGTGTCCGTCGATCGCACGCGAGCCGCCCCAACCGCGCTGATTGATAGCCACCTTACGGATACGCTCGGGCAGAAGTGCCAGAACCGGCTTCCACGTGCGCGCCGATCCGCCCCAATAGTGCAGGAAAACAAGTGCCGGATCGTCCCGGCCGGTGTCATCCACGATGAGTTCGGCGCCTTCCGTCCGGATCGTTCGCGCTGTCATCATTGTTGCTCCAAAGTCGTTAGTCGAAGCGACCCATCCAGGGGTCTGACATTCCTGCCGAGATGCGCCCCAGCAGGTGGTTCGAAACGCACTCATCAGTTGCTGATGCCATTCGCCCCCGACGTTCGTAGGCGAGCGCCGGGAAGTTTATGCGGCCGTTAGAGCCCGGCGCGCGAGCGCCCCTATGTGCCGGAACGCGTCTCGCGTGCGTGACGCGAGACGAACGCGGTATGAACCCGCTCGGTTTCGTCGTCGGCGGGGATCATGCATTCCAGACGAAGCTCCTGCGCCGTGATCGTCAGAGGCGTGCCGACGGTCGTAATCAAGGAAAAGTAGCTCAAGGACACGCCGTCCTTCGCGAAGGTCAGCGGGATCATCGGGGAGGAGACGTCGGTGTCCAGCGCGCGCCGCCGTATATCCACGTCGGGATATTGCCCGAGTTCCTCCAGGAGTTGATGGGTTCCGGGATCGATGACATGGCCCAGCGCCTCGCGATACACGCGCGCCAGAAGCATGCGTGACGTTGCGGGCCAGTCGACCACGAAGGGACGCAGACCCAAGGGATCAAAGGTGAGATGCAGAAGGTTGCGCGGGGCGGGCCGCGCCGCCAAGTCGATGAAACAGCTGAAGAAGCGTGGGGCCGCGTCATTGGCCAGCATGACGTTCCAGTAACGGTCCATCACCACCGCCGGGAACGGCTCGTTCTGCTTCAACATGCGCTGCAGCGCCTTGCTGATACGCGACAGCGATGGGGCATCCAAGGCCGCATCGGAATAGTGCGGCGCGTAGCCCGCCGCCAGCAGGATTGCATTCCGTTCACGCAGCGGCACCTCGAGCGCCTCCGCGAGGTCAACCACCATCTGTCGGCTGGGCTGGCTCCGGCCGCTCTCCACGAAGCTGATGTGCTTCTGGGATACCCCCGCGTCCAGTGCCAGATCGAGTTGCGACTTGCCGCGGAGATCACGCCAGTGTCGCAGCAGCGCGCCAGCCGAACCCGATTCGAATTGTCTCGTAGTTGCTGAAGCCGTCATTGTCGTCCTCTTGCTGCGATCGGCGGTCCAGGCTTCACGCATCAGGTCGCGTGCCACATGTGATCACCGAATCTCGCCTCGAGCGGCGGCCTTGTCACGTTGGAGGTGTAGTTCGTGATCGTCGAGGCCGCGCTGACCGCGATCACTTCCAGCAGATGTGCGGGCGTGAAGCCTGCCGCTAGAAAGGCATCGATACCGTATTGGTCGAGCTTGCCCCGGGTTTCGATCAAGGTCCTTGCCAGCAGAGAAAGCGCGGCGAGCTTGGGATCGGCGGGTGGGCGGCGCGCTCGGATCGCGTCGACGTCAGCTTCCGCTATGCCCTGTCCGCGAGCGAGGGCGCTGTGGAACGCGACAGCCCATTCGGCGCCGTTCGTCACGGCATTCGTCAGCAGCAGCACCTGGATCTGCGGTTCGGTGAAGCTGCCGCCGTGCACCTGGCCGAACAGCCCCACGAGGCTATCGATCAGGATCGGGGACGTCGCCATTGCACCGGCGATGTTGGGGACGAAGCCGAAGGCGGACTGAAGCGCCTTAAGGGAAAAGCGCGAGGCTTCAGGCGCGTTGTCGACAGTGTGAACGGGATACAAGGACATTTTGGCCTCAATGGTTGGGGAACCGAAGCCAACCTCGCAACCAGGTCGGCTATGCACCGACGTGTCGCCTATCGACGGCTTTGTCTCAATTACCTCCAATGTAATCGAAACTCCGCGCGGCTGGCCTCCTTTGCGCCCACCACACCCGCGCCCGGCCGACCGGCAAAGTGAGCCATCAAGATATTGCCCACGGATGAATTGCTGACCCAAGCGACCCCGCGGCGAGTCCATTGATCCAGGCTGTTCAGCATCGTCAGCGCGCCAGATGATAGCGCGCGTCCGTTACGCGGCCGCCCAGTATCGATCCAAAATTTCTATTTCTTATTTTCAGAAATCATGGTATCTCTCATCCATCCCGTCTCGATGCGAGGGGCGTATCGCGGTCGTCACGAACGTGGGGCGGGGAGCGGTGGCCGCGACGGTGTTGCCCGACGAGCAGCATCGATCGGCGCAGCGTCGAGGCTTCGGCGGGCAGGTAGCAAGCCCGTCGTTTTCGGGCCTTGGCGAGGCGCCTTTGCGGACGGCCAAGCCGTGTGGTCCTGGCGCCCCGGTGCTGGCGCTAAGTTCGTGACAACGCTGGCGCGTTGCACGGGTGACAGGGGCAAGACAGCCGGTCCCTGAGGAGAGCGCGGAGCAACCGTAAATCCATCGCGCAGGGAAGGCCGGATGATCGGCCAAACCTGTGGTGACTGCCGCCTGCTTTTTTCTGCAGGCGGGCCATGGGTGAGGTCTTCACCCGGCCTTCCCTGCGCCCTCGCGTTTACCGGGGCCAACCAAAGCTCAAGCCTCGGGTGCCATGCGGCCCGCGAGAACGCGAGAGGCTATCCGCTGTTTGACCTCAGATCATGCGCCGACATCAACAGCCAAGTACAACACCCCGCAACAGACGCCGCCGCACGCGCGCCGCTGCGGGACTTTCCGCCTCACATGCAAGCAGTCCTAATCGTCCTTCGCGATATCAGCGGGCTTTTCCGGAATCTCGATCGTGCCGCCTTCGCCGGTGGCGAGATCGCGCTCGTCGCTGCGATCCTCGTTCACGTCGCGCGGCGGGCGGTCGGCGGGCAGCCGGTCGCCGTGCTGAGCTGCGGGTTTCTTGTTCATGCCGAGGTCTCCGGAGCAACATGACGGGTCAAGTCGCTGAAGCCTGTCCGGGATCCTCGTGTCTTTGGCGGGGGACGGCCCGCGTCCATCAAGCCGGCCTTTGTCCGGCGGTGTCGCCATCCTTTTTCACCACACTGCCATCCTATCCCAACAGGGACGCGACACGGATGAAGTCAGCTGATGCTGCAACCGTCAGAGCCGCCGCCGGAGAGGCTTCAATTCGCCGCAGCCAAAGGACGATCCGAGGACCCGTTCAACGGACGATCGCTGGCCACGGCCTGCGCAGGCACTCCGAGGCGAACGCTCCCGAAGCCCGGCACCTTCAGGGCTGGCGCTCGGAGGTCCAGTCCAGCCACGAAGGTGAAGAGATTCATCTCGACCCCTTCGACCCAGCCCATCTTCAGGCCGAGAACGCCCCATGCACTTGCTTCGATTCCGGTCCGGCTGTCCGTCAATCCGATATAGATGCCGGGCTTGAAATCCCGTCCCACCGCTGTCGGCGGCAAGGTCACGCCCAGTTCCGGCACCGAACGGAGCACCGCCGCCACAAAGGTGTTGCTGTTGGGGCCCGGCCAGAATCTGTAGTGTCCAAGCGTCGCTTCATAAGTATCGATCGCGTGCTTCAGCTTGGGGACCATCGCGGCTGCAGCAGGTCCTCGGACGTCAGCAAGGATGATCGGCGTTCGCCCGTACCAGCGCCCGTCAGGCGCGTAGCGATTGAGCGACGGGGTGCTGCCGAGCCACACGCCATTCAATTCGCCGTTGAAGTCGCGGCTTGCATATCCAAGAACTTCGTAGCGCTCCCACGACGGTGCATTCTCAGCCTTCAGCACGATCCAGGTATGCGTGAAGAATTTTCCCCGTTCGCCGGAGAGGGGCGCCGACATGACGACGACCCGCGGTGCCGGATCGCGATCGGCGCTTGGCAGATATCCCGTGCTCGCCATGTCTGCCGATCCGGTGAGGTTCGCAACCGGCGCCTCGCCCAGGAAGATCGCCACCCGCAAGACAACAGGGACGACGAACACAATCAGGAAAAAAAGCAGGGCCTTGATGAAAAGGCCAGCTCTCTGACGCGCGCCGCCAATGATTTCGACGTTAGGAAGGGTGGTCGACACGCTGGAACCATTTAAATGATAGAACGAATGTTGCGGATTATTCTTTATCAACGCAAGTGCAAAACAGAAAGCTGCACATGTTAAGTTCGCCGCGGGAACTCACGCTTACGCTTAAAATGCATGCAAGGACTTTGCATGCCGCGATGAGGACTGATCATTTATTGGAAGATACTGGAACCGCGAGTGCCACGCCACCAATACACGCTCCGCGCGAAAGTGCGCGAAGTTCCACAAGCCGATATCATGGGCCCTTGATGCGGAACTCTTCCAGCTTCCGGCCAGATCGAAGCTGCGCAACCAGCCAACGAGGCTGCTTCCCTCTGCCTGCCCAGGTCTCGTCCGGGTTTTTTGGATTGCGATATTTGGGAAGGACCTTCGGATACGGCCGCTTCGTGTCCCTGGCGGGCATATGGCGGCTCACGGCGCCGATCTGGTTGGATGCGGCCGTATGGCGCTTGACGGAGCCGAGCTGGCTGAGACGTTCCTCCAGCATCGCCTTCTCCGCCGCAATCTTGCGGCCCAGCTCCGCAACCAACCGCTCATGGAGATCCCAGAGCTGATCCACGGACATCGATTTTAGGTTGTAGCTCTTCATCTCGATTCAGATAACCCGAGATTCGCCGATAAGCAATTCAGCTAAGGATTTCAGCGGTAACTTTCAACCGCAAAATCGTTTCTGACGGAAGCTGTGATGTCGCAGCAATATTAATAGATAGAAATAGAATTAAGAACGTTTGGTAGTATCCGTAGGACTACAAGGGCGATGCAATTGTCGATTGTGCAAAGCCGTAAATTCGGTGCGCCGAATACAACCAAGCGTGCATATAAAGCAGCTGTTGGACGCGAAGACGTCGATTCCTCGGTCTGACCTGACTTGCGAATCAGCCGACGATCGCAAGCGGCTCCACGGAGTAACCATGCCGCACGGTACGCCGGAGCACGGGGTCGAACATCTCAAACTCGAACCTCTCCGCCGGACGAATCCCGCCTTTCGCGGCAAATGTGCCGCCGAACATTGCGGTGCCCTCAGGTATGCCAGCGTCGCCATAGCGTCGCGCAATCAGGTCGTCCGCGGCCAGCATGCCGTCGAGCGTGCCTTCTTGGTAGAGCTTCCGCTCGCCGTTGATGGTTGCATAGGAGCGCAGCACGATGCGGTCCCAATGCGCCGCCACCTCCGAGTAAAGCCACAGCTCCGGCGCGATCGGCTTGTCGCACATCTGCTTGGAGACGGTGATGTTGTAGGTCTCGACCTTGCGATCGGTATGGTCAGAGCCGACGCCGACGTAAAGCTGGCCGTTGGCGTGAAGCAGGACGAACTCAACTTCCCCGCTCGAGTCCCCGCCGCTCACCTCGATCGCATCGGCCGTCGTCAGCCGGCGTGCCGCAACCTCGTAGTAGATCGGTGTCGATGCCGGCCGCGCGATACCAAGCGCTTCGAGCTCGGCGATGTGCTTGTCGCGCGCCACCGGATCACGCCCGGTCCAGCCCGCGATCACCAGCCGGCCGATATGGAGCCGCTGCCGCGCAGCGTCCGATCCCTGGTGAACCGTGAACTCGACCGTCGCGCCGCTCATCTCATCGCCTTTCTGCTCGAATCGCGCCTCTGCCCCACGGGCGCTGCCAGCCGGAACCCGGCCTGCGCGACGCCGTTGTCAAACGACAAAGGAGCGCAGCGATGGCCGACAACAGGGATCCAAAGCAGAAGCAGCCGGGCGAGAAGGAAGCCGGGCAATATCACTACAATCCGGGTAACCAGTCGGGCAAGGTGGCCGACATCGTCAAGCCGGAGTCCGAGCGCGACAACAATCGCGACCGGATCGAGAACCGCGACGAGCCGCACAGCCGCTAGGCCCGATCGAACCTGCTCAGCAGGCATGCTCGCCCTCGAGCAGGAAGGCGAGCGCGCTCTCGCAGGGCGCCTCGACCTTCAGCGTCAGCAGTTCGTCGGCGCGGGTGCGGCCGAGATTGATCGCCGCGATCGGGATGCCGCGTTGCGCGGCGGCCTGCGCGAAGCGGAAGCCGGAATAGACCATCAGCGAGGAGCCGACGATCAGCATGGCGTCGGCCTGCTCAAGCTGCGCGCGCGCGTCGGCAACGACATCGCGCGGGACATTCTCGCCGAAGAACACGACGTCGGGCTTGAGCACGCCGCCGCAGGCAAGGCAGGCCGGCACCTGGAAACGGCAGAAGTCCATGCCGTCGAGATCGGCATCGCCGTCCGGCGCATCAGCGGCGTCGAGCGTCAGCCAGCCCGGATTGGCGTGCGACAGCTGCTCCTGGAACGCCTGGCGCGAGCTCAGCGCGCCGCAGCCCATGCATCTGACGCGATCGAGACGGCCGTGCAGGTCGATCACCTGGCGGTGGCCGGCGGCCTGGTGCAGCCGGTCGACATTCTGGGTCACCAGCAGCTTGCTGCGGCCCTGTGCCTCGAGCCGCGCCAGCGCGTGATGGGTCAGGTTCGGCTGTGCGCGGCCGAAGCGCTGCCAGCCGATCAGGCTCCGCGCCCAATAGCGTTGGCGCGTGCGTTCCTCGCCCATGAAGGCCTGGAAGGTCACCGGCTGGGTCCGCTTCCAATTGCCGTGTCGGTCGCGATAGTCTGGAATGCCGGAATTGGTGCTGCACCCGGCCCCGGTCAGCACGAACAGAGTGCGGTGCCGACCGATAAAATCCTGGAGCGCGCGGTGTTCGACCATGGCGCATGATCTAGGCGGTGCGAGGAGGGATTGCCAGACCTGCCGCCGCCGGTCCGACGAGGCGGGTCAATGTCGTGATGGTGATGGCGCGATACCCTGGATCAACCGCGCTGAGCTCGCCTCCCGCCGCGGCCTTCGAGATCGCGCCGGCGGAGACCTTCCAGCGACCTGGGCCGCTGCAGGGCCTGGCGTCGAGGGTCAATCAAGCGTCAGTCCGTGGTTATGTCGCCGTTGGGCGCCAGCGTCACGGATAGCGTCGCGCCATCCTTATCCGCCTTGCCGCGCCACCTGCCCTGATAATCCTTCTTGAGCTGCGATACGTTCGAAAATCCGCGTGCCTGCAGTTTCGCCACCGCTTGATCCTCCGTGAACGCGCGGTCACTGGTGCGGGCGGCACCGGCTGCCTGTCTGGAGTTTTGGGCCGGCTCAGAGGGGGTGGTCACGTTTGCGCAGCGCTCGTCCGGTCCCGTTGCGGAATAGCAAGGCAGCCGCGGCGCCCTCGCGGAGTAGCAGGAACTGGTCGGATTCGAGGCGTTGCAGGGAGCATTGGCGCTGGTCGACGAAGTGGACTGTATGGTCGCTGTCGTCGCCGCGGACGCCGCCGTGGTCCGGGTGGTCTGCGCGAACGCGTGGCCGGACAAAGCCAGCAGCACAGACGCAGCTGCGACGGAAACCGGCAATCCAGCGGTATACGAACGCCGCGGCCCAATCGCGGATCCAAGAAAGCGGATCGCGAAAAGTGAACCGGCGATTCCGCTCGCCCGAACTTCAACAGTCATTTGCAGTCTCCCCACAATGCTGGCTCACGATCGGAAAGCCGGACCTTGCGCTTATGGCGGCGATTTGATCCGTAACTCAGTTTCAAAGGGTCGCTTCCAGGCTGGGAAATAGCAACACCAATCTGTCCGGCCAGCGTCGAGCCGCAACAAGACATGCGCCCACTGATTTCTCGAGCCCGTGCTTACGATGCGGTCTTCTCAATAGCAGCGCGTATTTCCGCTGACAACTTGTCGTCCGGCGCAAGGTCGAGGGCGCGTTTAAGATGTGTGGAGGCTTTCGATGATTGTCCGACCGCGATTAGAGCCATTGCGTAATGGTATTGTACCGAAGCCTGATCGGGAAGGGCAGCCGCGGCTTCCTCGCACTGTGAAAGGGCCTTGCGATAGTCGCCCTGGAGGTAGTTGGCCCAGCACAGGGTGTCCTTGAACTCCGGTACCGGCGATTTCCGCAGCGCGGCCGCGATGGATTCGGCCTTCTTGAGGCTCGCTTGATCGGTCCGTCGTTCAAAAATCAGAGCGGCAAGGTTATTGATTGCGATCAGGTTACCCGGTTCCCGGTCAAGGAGCTTCTCGTACTCAGACATCGCGCTTTCGAAGTCACCTTTTTGCTCCAAGGCTCGCGCGAGCAGAAGGTGCTGGTTGGGGGCGTCGGGAAGTTCGCCAATTTCTGTCCGCAAGATCCGGATCGCCTCGTCATACTCTTTGCGGCTCAGGAAGAACTCCGCGAGCGCCTGATAACCGGCCGGATTCTTCGGTTCCAGGCTGACCGCGGCACGCAAGTCTGACAGGACACGCGTAGGATCGCCCCGCGCGATGCCCACCGACGCCCGCAGCACCAGCAAATTGGCATCCTGCGGATTCTTCGCAACTGCGGGGTTGATGACGGCTTCAGCTTCGTCCGTGCGGTGAGCCTTAATCAGCGCGGCGACAAGCAATTTCAGCGGATCGAGCGCTTTGGGTGCCGCTTCGTGCGCTCGCCGAAGCGCCGCGGTCGCATCGTCGAGCCTGTTTCGCTGCAGCAGCATCATGCCGACGAGCTGATCGGCCAGGCTGCTGTTCCCGCTGTTCTTTATGGAGGCCGCGATCTCCTGCACGCCGTCCCAATTCTGACGGGCCATTTTGATCTGCGCCAGCATCAGCGATAGCTGAACATCATTCGGTCGTCGCGCCATGAGCTGCTGGATCACGTCCTCGGCGCGTGCGCTCAACCCGCGCCGCTGGAGGAAGGCGACATATTGTTGGCCAATGGGCTGATCGAAATTTGACGCCCGGCTCGCGTCCGCGAACTGCTTGTCAGCGAGTTCGATCAGACCGCTGCGTTCGTATGCGGTTGCCAACAGCAGCATGAGCTCGGTCGAACGCGGCTCCAGGTTGATCGCCTCGACCAGATCGGTAATTGCGCCCTCGTACTGGCGCCGTTGAATGCGCAGCGAGGCGCGCAATTTGAGCGCTGAGGCATCCCGAGCGTCCCGCAGCAGCTCGGCGAGCCGAGCCTCGGCGCCGTCGAAATCCTTCTGTTTCAAGGCCAGCTGAGCTAGCGCAAGGCGCACCTGCCGAGCTTGCTTTGCGTTGGCGTCCTTCTCGAGGAGCGCTTCGAGGCGCCGCCGGCAGTCGTCCAGCCTCCCGTCGGCGACATCGACGTCGACCATGCCCATTTCGAGCGGGAACAGGTTTCCGTTTGCGCGGATACCGGCCTCCAGCGCCTCTCGCGCCTGCGCCGGCGAATTCCTTGTCTTGAGCAGGAAGCGCGCCAAGGTCAAACTGCCCGTGATGTCGGAGGGATGCTGGTCCGCGTAGTCCCGCAAGACCTGCTCCGCAGTGTCAGGGTGGCCTCGCCCGACATAGAAACTCGACAGCAGGGAACGATAGGTCAGCTCATTTGGCGCAGATTCGGTGAGCTCTCTGAGAGTTCTCTCCAGTGCTTCAAGGTCGCCCGTTCGTTCCAAAAGGTTGATCTTCAGAAGCTGCAGTCCGAGTTTCGAGCCTTTGAAGTCCGCACTGTCATCTCGGTCCAAGAGAGACAATGCGCCCTCGGAATCGCCTTTGCTCATCCGCTGGATTGCAAGAACGATCGTCGCATCGACATTATTCGGATCAGCGGCAAGCGCCGTCTGCGCCTCTTGGCCGGCTTGATCGCTGTCGCCGAGCCTGATCGCGATCGCAGCCTTCAGCGCGTGCAAGTCCGCGCTATTGTTGCGTTGCAGGCCGGCTTCGGCCAACTTCAACGCTTCGCCGGTCGAGCCAGCCATCAGCAGGATCTTGCCCAGTTTGACGCGCGTTCCGACGTCGTCCGTCGCAAGGTCGACAATGGCGCGCAGATCGGCCGCGACGTGCGGCCAATCTCCCGCCTTCTCGTCGAGCTCGGCGAGAGTCCGCCAAGCGCCCATAAGGTCCTTCTTCAGCCGAATTGCATTTTTGAGCTCAATGACGGCCTTGGCCGTTTCATGGTCGGCCAGCAATTTTTGGGCGCGTTCGAAGTGCTGCTGCGCGCGTGTTTCGAGGGAACTGCAGCCGGCGACCTGAAGAGAAGCGACCACAAGCAAGTTGGCAGCTAGCACTCTATGAGATCGGAAAATGGAGGACATCTCGATGTTCCGGAGCCCTTACGAGTTCTGGGAAGATTTGGAGGTTGCCAGATATTGTTTCAGCTGCGGCATGAGTGCATTGATAAACAGCCGCAGTCTGGCATCGGCGTCGCTCTCGAATTCGCTCGGGCGAATAATGGTGGTCAGGCGGACCAGCGCGCCGTCCGATCGATTGAGTGTCAGCGCATCATAGAGCAGATAGGCTTTTGAGATATATTCGTTGGCGATCTGCCTGCCGCGCTCGTCGTACCAGTAGTATACCAGTTGGCGCTGCCCGTTCCGTTCGACGATCGCGCGGTTGAAGGGATGGTCCGCGTCGAGACGAGTGCGTTGGAAGTGAGTTATCAGCCAACCGCTGCCGGGGATGCAAACGAGAGGCGAGTGCGGGGACTCGCCCATGCGTTGCGATGCATAGTAGGCAACATAAAGATTGACGGGTTCTCCGCCAGGAGCGGCGTAGTCGGAGAGGATATAGTCGTCGAGTGCGAGGGTCTGCTCGACCTCAGGCTCGAGGACCGAGGGGCGGCCCTGCCAACCTTCAAGCGCGCCTGGAAACGTCAAGAAGCGGCCGCGCGCGGGAATATTCTCGGGCCGATGCGCCACCAGCGGGCTCGCCAGGAGAAGCAGGAAGACCAAAGACAAGCAAGCGGCGAGAGGTCGTGATCGAAGCTGCAGGGCCGGCCGATGCACCGAAGATTCGTTGATGCCGGAGTTCTCTGGAAGCGAAAGGGAAAAAGCGTGACCGGAGAGCCGAGACAAGACGTACATCTCAGCCGCCAATAGAGTTGCGCAAGCCACAAAGATGACCCAGCCTTCAAAGAAGTGCAGCGCGCCTTCGGCCATCTGCGCACCCCAGCGATCGACCGTTACGCCGATTAATGCGATGCGAAACCCGTTCATGATCACCGTGATCGGAGCGCAGGACAGAAGTACGACGACCCGCTGCCAAAGCGGCGCACGAAAGATGTAGGCTGCCAAAAAACTGAGGCTCAGCAGAGGGAACAGGTAGCGGAGGCCGCTGCAGGCATCGACAACTTGAAGCTTATAGACGCCGAGGTCGACGATGTTCCCGTCGAGGAGCACGGGAATATCCAACAGGCGTATCAGGAACACGCCGAGGCGCGACGAGATGAGCTGCAGCTGAAGCGATAATGCGGCGTCTATGAAATACGGAAGAGGAATAGCGAACACCAGGAAGGCGATTGGCCAGAACGCAGCCCGAAACAGACTGAAGCCGCCGAACGCGAGCGTTATTCCGAACAGGGTGACAATAAATGCGAGCTGAGAAAAAAGAAAAATCGCGCTGAGCTGGCCAATAAAATGCATCGCTAGCGCGAAAGCGACCAGGGCGACGCCGGCCCAGGATGGGCGCCCAATGCATCGATGGAGTGCCTCGCGACGCGACCAAAGCAGCCAGGCCGTAATCAGTGGAATCAAGAACCCATGGCCATATTCTTCCTGGGTGGTCCACCTCCGCACCAGCTCAAGAAGCGCATCTCGAAAGGCAAACAAAGCTAAGATCAATGTGGCAAGGGCCAGCAGTCGCGTTCGTACCCAGGCCCGCTCGGAAGGCTCAATCCAGCTCGTTAACATTGTTGTTTCTGGCAGATTGGTACGAAACACCTGAACTCCAGCCGATACTGTACGGTCTCCACATGAGAATTGATGAAATTAAACCGCAGATTTCTACGCAAGTACATTTAATTTGACGCGATGAGCCGTTCCGGTCGGAACGGCCGGGCAAACAGCTAGCGTAGGTTAGAGCGAGTTTTTTCTTGGCGTTCGATCTGGGAAGCGGGGCTGCTGCTGCAAGCTGGTCGGCCAGGTACGCGGCAGTCCTTTGCCACCGGCTGTGCGGTGAATGCTACGTTGCACAACGGAGGCGCGGCGGGCCTACAGGAGCCGGCCCTGATCCGATCCGCCGATGGCGTTAAGGAGGCGTTCTCGGATCGGCGATATCCTGTACGAGGAATTCCGGAAAGCTCCGTATTTTCCCGGATATCGATGCCGCGGCGCGGGAATCCGATTTCCATTTGGAATTGTTGCTGAATTGATACAGCTTTGGACGAGGCGCCGTTTTAGACTACGGCTGTATCGCGGCGAAGTACCACTTCCAAAATTCCTAACGATTTCAGAAAGCTGAGTTGCTCGATGATTGCGAGATCGATCAGAAGCCTAGTATTCTTGGCGGCCGCACTGGGACTCGCGGGCTGCTATACAGATTATGGGCCGGTCGAGCTCGAAACCAGGCCCGTTTCCTTGGCTAATTCGGCGGCGCCGACCCGGTTGCATCCGGGCGACAAGGTCAGGGTCACGGTTTACGGCGAGGAAGGCCTCACGGGGGAATACGAGGTCAATCCCGCCGGCTCTATCTCCATGCCGCTCATCGGCCAGATTAGAGCCGCGGGTCGGAGCCAAGGCGAACTTGAGCGGGACATCGTCGGCCGTTACCGGGGTGGCGGATTCCTCCAGGACCCGCATGTCACCGTCGCGATAACTCAATTCAAGCCGTTTTACATCCTGGGCGAGGCCACAAATCCTGGAGAATACCCGTTCAGGAGTGGGCTCACCGTTCACTCGGCGGTCGCAATGGCTGGTGGATTTACTTACAGGGCGAGCCGCTCTGTCGTTCTGATCCGGCACACCGGCGAGGAGATCTGGAAGGAGTATCCTCTCAGCGAGCCTGTGCCGATCGTGCCGGGAGATCTCATTCGGATTCCCGAACGATATTTTTAAGCAGTATGGGCCTAGTCTTCCCCCAGTGTAGAGGCGTGGCGATAAGGTCCGATGAACGATGCGCCTAGGCGGATTCAATCAGGCGGGAAGCCGCATCCGCGTGCTGGCAAGCGCGATCGTCCTCTTGGTCTCTACGCAGTTCTCGTTCGCGCAAACACCATCTTCGGCGCTGGTTTCTCCGGCGTCGGAAGGTCCCGCGCCCCCTCCACTTGACGTCGCGGCCAGCCGACTGCCCGCGAAGGACCCCAACGCCATCTCGATTGAGGGCTGGCGGCTGTATCCCACGTTGCGGGTGTATTCGCTCTATTCAGACAACCTGTTTTTCGGCACCAGCCCCCGAACCTCGGTCGGCGGTTTCGGCGTCACGCCTGGGATCGTTGCGGAGTGGACCAACGGGATTCACACGACGACCCTTTATGGAAATCTTGATCGGCAAACCTATCCCACGAACAACCAGATCGACACGTTGGATGGACGTGCCGGCTTCACTCAGCGCTATGAAGCGCTGCGAGACCTGATCTTCACCTTCAATGGAAATTTTGCTCATCAGACCTGGGCGACGAGCTTGCAAAGCTCGATTCAGACACCAAGCGCAGCTCCTGTGAGCACGGTTCTTCCGAACGGTGACATACGGCTTCCGAACAATACGACCATTTCGCCGATCACCGGACAGGTGACAGGGCAGGCAACGACAGCGGGCGGCAGCAACGTTCCACTCAACGTCAATCCCTACAACCAGTACACAACCACGCTGTCGGTGGATAAAATATTCAACCGCGGCATTCTCTCGCTCAGCGGATCGTCCAATCGGACCGACTACGAAGTCCAGACTGCACTCAGTACCCGCAGCCAGACCTACACCGAGAACGCTGCTTTCTGGCTCGGGCCGGCAGTGTTTGCCTATTCGAACGGCTCGTTCGGAACTGTGACGACCGATGCCACCTCGGTATCGACGACCTCGTACAGGGCCATCGGCGGGTTTGGCACAGACCAGATCAGTCTATTTCGCGGCTCGATCTATTTCGGCCACCAGGGATCTGAAGGTGGTGGGTCCTCGGCGAGCGGTGATGTGTATGGGGGAACGATCGCCTACTACCCGAGCCAAAAGCTCACACTGACGGGCGCGTTCGACCGGACGATCAACATCGCCGGCACTGGCGCGGCTTCAAACCTTGCTCTTGCACTTCCTGGCCTGACGGCCGTTCAGGTTCCGTTGAGCGCGTCAACGCGGATTTCATCAGCGACGCTGCAGGCGAGCTATGAAATCTCTCAAACCTGGTTCACGATCTGGCAAGTTGGACAAACCTGGATTGATTACGTCGGAAGTACCAGACGAGATCGGTCCCTCATCTTTGATGCGCAGCTTCGTTATGACATTTGGCGAGACATGTCGATCACGTGGGAATATCGCTATCGGAGCGTGGACTCGACTTTCCCGGCCGTGAGCACCACAAGCAACACGGCTACGGTCGGGGCCACCTACCGATTCTGAAGGCTCTGTTGAGCGGCCCCGCGCGCAATCAATAATAGGCGAACGTGTTGTTGGACTGTGGGACCTTGTTGAGAACGACCCGCACGATGTCCGAGTTCTCCAGATACTTCTTGCAGTCTTCAATCTCCGAAGTCTTCGTGGTGCCTACTGCAGCGACCAGCAAGACGCAGTCGATCTGAGGCAGGATCGAGATCACGTCATGTCCGGCCAGCATTGGCGGGAGGTCGACGATGGTGATGCGAGATCGCTCGTAGCCCGCCACGTCCTGCAGCAGCTTCTTCAGAGCGAGCGAACTGCTCAAATCCGAGGAATTGACGCTCGTCGTCGTCGGCATGACCTCGAGCCGAGTGCTGCCAATCCGGACCTGAACCATCGCATTGTGAAGCTCCGAACGACCTTCCAGGACGCTGGTGACGCCGTGACCGGACTTCAAGCCAAGACTTGTTGCGATCTGCGGCCTGCGGAAATCCAGGTCAACCAGGCAGACCTCGCGATCCGCCTGGCGCGCGATGCTCATGGCGAGATTGAGGGCGGTAAAGGTCTTGCCACAGCTCGGCGTAGGCGAGGTCACCGCGAGAATCCGCCAGCCTTTCAGGTCCATTGATCGCAAGACCTCGGCGCGCAAGAGGTCAAACGGGCGGGCGGCGACATCCTTTCCGTCGTGCGCGAGGATGCGATGCTTCTGCAGATGGGCTGCGTTCAACTCGACGCTGCTCAGGCTTGCCGAGCGAAACGGAGAAATGTCGGTCAAAGGATGCCGTCGATAGACGTCAGACGCACCGACGCCATGACTTTCTGCGCTCAATTTGGCCCGCTCGACGGCCTGTCGAATGCTTTCCATGTCGATTCTCCCGCCTGCTTCAACCCTGACCGGTTGCGGACAACAAAAAGAGTGCGCTTCGGGCCTTCTCTAGCCAAGAGATGTCGATCGGCATGTTGAACGCGATCGCAGCGACCAAGCCGGCCCAGGCGGTGAGAAGAACGAGGATGCTCAGCAAGCCGACGGCAAAGCGCAGCCGTGATCGGAACACGTCCCAGGGCGTTCTGAGATACGGGATGCATACGATGAGGGGGCCTGAAATGACCGCGGACAGCTGGCCGCGAGTACGGATCGTTCCGCTTAGTAATTCGGTACCGATCGCGAAACCAACCCCGAGCGCTGCCGCAGCCGCAAACGCAAGACCCACCAGTTTCAACCGGTTCGACTTGACCGGCTTTTGCGGTAGCGACGGTGCTTCGATCAACTGCAGGCGTTCGGAGTGCTCCTGTTGATCAAGTTTTTCGCTGAGGCGGGCATTCGACAACTTGCCATTGGCTTCGGCGAGGCGTTTCTCAAGCGTATCGCGCTGGCGTTTAAGGCCTTCGATGTCGTCGTCTGCTGCTTGAGTCTCGACCGCAGATGCGGGGAGCGGCTGACTGGCGACCTTCTCCATCGCGGCGATACGCTTTTTCAGCGAAACAACGGCCGGATGAGCATCGGAGTAAATAGACACTTTTTGGGCCAGCTCCAGCTTCAAGGCTGACAGAGCGGCGGCCTGTGTTTTTTGTTGCTCCGAAATTTCAGGAACGGCTTCTCGCGGCCGCCGTGAGGCCTCAACGATTTGCGCTTGCGTCGACGACAGCTTGTCCTGGATGTCCTTGGTTTCCTCGGTCAGAAGCTTGACCATCTCCGTTGCCCGGCTGGTCCGCGACCGTTCGTCTTCGCTGATGATCAGGGTGACAAATTCGTTTGCCACTTTCATTGCGATTTCTGGATCGTCGTACTCGAAAGCGACTGTAAAAGCCGTAATGGGTGTGTTCTGCCGCGCCTGACCTTCAATGTCCGCCGGCTTGATGATGAGGTGCTGCCGCATCAGATCGGCAATGCCGGACTGGTCCTGGAACAAGCCATATTTCTTGGCAACCAGAAGGAGGTTGTCTCTGGTGATTACCCGCTGCTGGATGAGCTGAACCCGCTCGTTTCCGTTTCCGGAGATGACGGGTTTGACGAAGTCTGCAGCAATCCCGGACGATTCGACGAGGATTTTGCCCTCAGACAAATAGTTCGGGCGCACAAACGTAATCGCAATCAAGCCCAGCACCGAGACCAGGCCAAACGGTATGAGAAAATAAAAAAAGCGTCTTTTGAAAATATCTAGATAATAACTTAATTCTAATTGTTGTGACGGACCGGCGCCTGAAATCTCGCTCGGTCGATAATTATGATCTGGGCCTAGCGTTTGCAGCACTGCCGTCACCTCGATAAGGTCTGTCCGGCCCCCGGCGTTTCGCGGGATCGAAGAGGGCCGCTGTGAAGCCCATTAAGTCATTGGAACTGTACAATATCTAGTCCACGTTGCAAGAAAAATTCAATTGATGATTAATTTCGCAGGTAGCAGAATATTAGCGCGACATTGCGTCGCGACAATAGATTGGCGACCTTATCTATTCGAAATTGGGGCGTCGAAATCGGTGCAATCTTGGTCTGGCTTAATATTAATCATCGGAAGAATTTCCCTTCCTGCCGGCCATCGTCTATTGATGCCTTGAGCATAGAGCATGCTAGTAAGGCCTTCCAATGTATGAGGCATTTTATGGGCTACGCGAGAAGCCCTTCTCGATCTTGCCAGATCCGGATCTGATCTACTGGTGCGAGAATCACAGGTTTGCATTTGCAATGCTTGAATTCGGCGTCATGAATAGCGCCGGATTTACCGTCATTACTGGCGAAATAGGCTGCGGCAAAACAACTTTAGTGCGATATCTGCTGAGTAAACTGGATCAGCACGTCACGGCATGCCTGATCTCGAATACTCCGCGCGCCCATGATGGTCTGCTTCCGTGGATCCTCATGTCCCTGAATCTGCCCTTCGAAGGCACTCACCCGGCGCTTTTCAAGCACCTGCAGCGCTTTCTGCATGATCAAGCCGCCAAAGATCAACGAACGATCCTCATCATCGACGAGGCGCAGAATTTGGGCTCCGAGGCGCTCGAGGAGCTTCGGATGCTGTCGAATATCAACACCGACAAGCAGCAGTTCCTTCAGATCATCCTCGTCGGCCAGCCGCAATTGAAGGAGCTGCTCGCGGCGCCGCAGCTGCTCCAATTTGCTCAGCGCATTTCGTCGGACTTTCACCTGCGGCCCCTAAATCCGGACGAGGTCACCGAGTACATCGATTTCCGGTTGAAAGCGGTCGGGGCAGAGCACAATCTGTTCTCAAAGGGTGCGTGCAAGATCATCGGCGAAACCAGTCACGGAATTCCGCGCACCGTGAACATCATTTGCGACACGGCGCTGGTCTATGGATTTGCTGCAGGACTTTCGTCAATTGACGAGGCTACGGTCAAGGCGGTGATCCAGAACAAGGCCGAATTCGGGGTGCTGCCGTTTGGAATGGGGCACGCCGACGCGTCATTATGAAATAAAGGGCCTTCATAAGGGGCCTTCGCTACCGTTGAACGAATAACGATCTGAGGGAACTCACTTGTAAGCCTTGGGGGCAGGCAAGATAAGTTGAGTAGAAAAGTACCATCGGTGCTGTTGGCCTCGGCGGCCATGGGCGGAACCATCGCAGCGGTGCGTGGTCTCGCTCGCGAAGGCGTGGAGGTTCGGGTCGTCTCCAGCGGACGCTTCGCGCCTGCGGCGTGGTCCCGATACGCGGCTCGCGCCTACGCAGCGCCGTCCGAAAAGAGTACAGAGAAGTTTCTGCAACGTTTGGTTGCTATTGGTTCCGAGGCACCTGGCCAGGTGCTGCTGCCGACGTCGGACGAAACCGCTTGGCTATACGGCACGCATGCGGATGAGCTGGGTCGGCACTTCCGGATGTATTCGGTCTCCGCCGAGATTTTGAATCGCGCGCTCGACAAGAGGCTGTTTGCGGACGCGGCCCATGGCGCCGGGCTCAACGTTCCGCCAACCTGGTATCCGGCGGATCTGAACGACGTTGCGCGTTTGGCGCCCGCGCTCGACTATCCGATTCTGATCAAGCCGCGCACGCATGTTCGTCGCTTAAGAAATGACAAAGGTGCGGTGGTTCGCACCGCGCAGGAGCTCATCAGCGAATACAAGCTCATTATCGCGCGCGAGGGATTGTCCGGATCCGAGGCGCCGCTCCCCTCCAGCCATTGGCCGATCCTGCAAAAATTCCTTCCGGTCGGCGCGGAGGGCGTTCTATCCATCAGCGGGTTCCTAGATCGAACCGGGGAGTTCTTTGTTGCGCGTACGACGCGCAAGGTATTCCAGCGGTCGCAGCCGGTCGGTGTTGGCGTATGTTTTGAAGCGCTTCCGCAGGACCGTGCGTTGACGGAGGCTGTCCATGCGCTTTGCAGGCGGCTGGGCTATTTTGGAATATTTGAGGTCGAGTTCATTCGCTCGGAAGGCAATTGGTACGCGATCGATTTCAATCCGCGGCTATTCAATCAGTTAGGGATGGATATCAGGCGGGGCATGAACACGCCGCTGTTCGCCTATCTTGATGCGACGGACAATCGCGCTTTGCTCCGAGAGCGAATTGCGAGGGCGCAAGTCGAAGACAATGAGAAGATCGTCTTTTTCGATCGGTTTACGCTGCGCGCAATTCTGCTTGCACAGCGATTCAGCGGCCGAATATCGCACGACGATCTCGGCAAGTGGCGTGCGTGGCTGAAAGAGAACGAGTTCAACGGGGTCGATTTCGCTGAAGACGCAAGCGATCCCGTTCCAGCCATCCTTCATGCGCTGGACGAAATATACTTGGGACTCAAAGCTCTTCCGCGCTTCCTGCGCAACACGCCGCGAGTTTCTTCGATCGCTGATCCGAATTTGATGAAGAGGCGGACGTGAGCGTGATACCGGTGGCAATCATTGGAGCGGGACCTTACGGCCTGTCGCTTGCGGCACATCTCGCAGCCCTCAAGATAGAGCATCGGATCTTCGGCCGTCCGATGCAATTCTGGTCCAACGTCGCGGCCGCCGGCGGCGATCGCTTCTTGCGGACATACTGTTTCGGCACCAATATTTCGACGCCGCGTTCCGGCTTCACGTTTGCCGACTACAGCGGACCACGCGGACTCGAAACGTTCGAGCCATGTTCGATCGGCGATTTCGTCGGTTATGGGCAGTGGTTTCAGCAGGCCAATGTGCCCTGGGTCGAGCCCGTGGACGTTGCGCAGGTGAGCGGGGCGCCGCATTGTTACAAGCTGAGGCTTGCCGACGGCACAGAGTTGAGGGCCGAGCACGTCGTGGTCGCTATCGGCTTGAACGGCTTTGCCCATGTTCCGGTCGCGCTCACGTCCCTGGCGCCGGGCCTTGCGGCTCATACATCCGAGATCAGCAGCTTCACGTCGTTTAAGGGACGAGAGGTCGCGGTCATCGGTGCAGGACAGTCAGCGCTGGAAGCCGCGGCTCTGCTGTTGGAAGCGGGCGCTCAACCATCTCTTCTCGTACGCGAGCAATCGGTGGACTGGATGAGCCGGGTCGCACAGAAGCGCAGCCTGTGGCGGCGCTTGCGGTCACCGATATCAGCTCTCGGAAGCGGTCCTGTTGCGTGGACGCTCGCGCATTTTCCGGGCGCCATGTATCACCTTCCAGACGCGGCGCGAGCGCGGATATTCAAGAACTATTTGACCCCCGGGGGAGCCTGGTGGCTCCGGGACCGGATCGAGAACCGGCTTCCGGTTCACGTGGGGACCACGGTCGAAGGGGCTCGCGAGACAAATGGCCGTGTCGTCCTTCGTCTCCACATCGACAATGCTGGAGACCAGAGCGTCCGCGAGATGACCGTCGATCACGTCATTGCGGGTACCGGCTATGATATCGATGTCGAGCGGCTTTCCTTCCTCGATCCGGATCTGCGCAAGTCGATCCAGCGTCTTGGGCGTGCGCCGAGAGTGAACGCGAGGTTTGAGACCTCGATGCCCGGGCTCCATGTGATCGGTCCGGCGTCCGCGATGAGCTTTGGGCCGCTCTTTCGTTTCGTGGCGGGATGTGAATATGCATCGCAGGCTGTCTCGGCGCAGCTCGCGTCACGCCGCAAGGCTATGGCTTGATTTCGGCGGCCGTCGCTTCGATCGAATCGAATATCCAGTAAGTGTAAGGTGCGTAAGCATCCATGAAGAACGGCGTTACGCCGTGCGCGCGCTCGCAAAAACGCTGGGATCTTAGGATCACGGCCGCGGCCGCACGAATTGTCTCCGGCAGGCTTCCCGAGATGACCAGGCGCATCGGCCTCCGGTTCAATTCATTGGCCCTGACAAGCGCGGGAATAAACCGCTCCCATATGTCGACGGTGAACGGGTTGAAGCAGTAAATGAGCAGGGGATTGCCCGATGGCAGATCCACCGTGGTTGCGTCGACATTGATGATGGCCCATTCGGCGGGCCTGCGGCCAGAAAATCGGACGAGGTTTTGGTCCGCCACACGGCAAAGCAACGGCGCGAACTCGATGCCCTGAACTCTGTCGAATCCGAATTGAGCGGCGAGCATGACGACGCGCCCTTTGCCGCAGCCGATATCGACGAACGTAAAATCCTTCCAGTTTGCGGGAAAGAACTGCGAGAGATATGCAAAGGCCCTCGGCGACGTCGATACAGACGCGTAGCCGCTTGCCTTGTTCGGCCCAATAACATCCACGTTGTCCAGGTCGATCTGGCCCGAAGTATCAACGCCGTATTTGCGATCCCATCGTTTGCCGAGCAACGAGCAGATCTGATAGCGTCCCTGGCGAACGATGAATGCGATCGTTCCCCGCAGTCCGACCTCGCGCATCTTTGCGAGCAGCCCGCTGAGGCCATGCTCACGCAGGAACTCGACAAGGCGCTGACGTCGGGATGCCCAGCGATCCTTGGCCTGCAACTCGGCGTCGAGGTGGTTGAATTTCATCTCAGGGCCCATACGCCGCGGTGATGGTTCTGATGCCGGAGGTTAGGGACAGCCGCTGCCTGCTCACCTGCCCATGCTCCGATCTGTCCATGCTTCGGTCAATCGCGGCAACCATTACGGCAGACGACGCGATATAACGTGTCGCTCGGGCTCCGGCTGCCGCGCCGAGCCCTCTCCTGCCACGAGCGGTCAGGCGCTTGACCATTATACAACGGAAAATCTGGATTTAAGTATAATAAGGAGAGGGATAATTCTCTGCTATTTGCAGATCGGCGGCTCTCGTATAACTGGGATGCCCGCCCCTCGGGTTGCCGGACCGTAATGTGCGCCGGTATTTGCGGGACGGTTCGAATCCGCCGATTGTTCATGAGCATGACAGCCTCATCGTCTCCAATCATCTTTCTGTCGGGTGCGGGCGGCGGTGCTCCGGACTTGAATGTGTTTCGGGATGGTGCTGACGACAATACGCGGATTGAAGTCATCCGCTATCCGGATTGGCGGCACTACGTCGTTAATCAATTGTCTGCCGATACGCTTATCAAAGAACTCGCCGAACAGATATTGGCCAAGGTGCCGCAAGGACCTATTCGGATGGTAGGCCTGTCGATTGGCGGGCATTTCGCCTACGGAATTGGACTTCACCTGCGGGCCAGGGGGCGCGAGATCGCAGGATTTTGCGCCATCGACTCGTTCATGTTTGTTTCGATCGCGCCGTCGGCTCAGTGGAAGAAGCGTGCCCTCGAGCAGGGGTTTGAGCTCCTGCGTAAGCGGCGCTTTGGCGAATTCGCCGATTTTCTGCGCTCGAAGTTTTGGCGCGCCTGGATCAGACTCGTCGGCGATCGTTTGCCGTTATTTCTTCGTGCCCTCGCTTCGGCAAGATGGTTGCCGTCAGTTCTGACCTCTGATCCCGTCGTCGAGGGGGAGTTGAGCATGCGAATGCTCGTTCGTACGACGGCGCCATGGCTTGCGGATCTCGACCGGACGCCGGTCCCGCTCGAGGTCCCGGCCGTCCTGCTGAGGACCGCGCTTGCCCAAGGCGACGACGCCGCATGGCGGCTGCGCTGTCCGAATATCAGGATCTTGGAGATACCCGGACACCATCACAACTTGTTTGATCCCGAAAACGTTGGTGCCTTGCACGAGGCGTTCATCGCCGCAACTGAGGAGTGGCGAGCCGGGCATCGCGTTGATTAGCGAGGGGAGCGTAGGGTCGTGACCGACGAGGCGTTCGCAAAGATGCCGTGGGTTGACGCTGCAACTTGTTCGAGTGGGGGAACGTGGATATTCTACGTACCACGCTGCAGGCGAGGCGACGCGAATAGTCGAGTGAATTTCCTGAGTCCGTACCGGTAAATCGAGAGTCGAGTGGATCCGCTGTTGAGACGTTTTCGCCTTATTCAGATTCAGTATTGTTCGCGCATTTTGCGCGGCGTCTGCGGCGTTCCGGCTGGGTTTGCCGCTGTCCGGGCCGTGCGGAAGCTCCCGCTGGTCAGAGATATCATCAATGCGCTCGTCGGCTATAACCGGCCGTTTCTCACATTACAGGACGCAACTGCCGCCATCGCCGGATATGAGGGCGGTGGACATCACAACTCCTCTTATCTTTCAGTCAAGATTCCGGAGGCCGAGAAGCCTCGTCCTGGAGACTATGCCGCGCTGTTTCACCTGGAGAGAGTGGCCTCCGAGGTGCATCGCGTGTTTGACCTCGGCGGCAGCGTAGGAAACCTCTTCTACTGCTATTCGAAACAGCTGCATTTTCCATCAGACCTACGCTGGACCGTGTTCGATCTGCCCGAGACGAACAAGATCGGCGCAGAGCTGGCGAGATCCATCCAGGAAGAGCGCCTGCATTTCACTGATCAGCTGATGGATGCGGATGGATATGATGTCTTCATCAGTTCTGGCTCGCTGCATTATTTTCAGCAGCCGCTTGCTGATATTCTTGCGCCTCTGGCCGTGAAACCGCGATATGTCATCGTCAATCGGGCTCCGCTGGTCGACGTTCCATCCCTTGCGACCATCCAGGATGGCGGGAGCTATCGGCTCGCGTGCATGCTCCACAATCGGGCTGGCCTGATCAAGGGAATGGAGCAGTTGGGCTATGTGCTCGTCGACAGCTGGGATATCCGGGAACGTTCAGTGATGATCCCTTGCTATCCGGATATGTCAGCCAAAACCTACTCCGGGCTCTTCTTTCGCAAGGCCTGAAAGCCCGCGCATACCGGCCGACATCACCTCGGCGCAGCCGGATCTCCGAGGGCGATTTCGAGCCGTCGCTTCGCTGGGTTCGTTCACGAGCCGGGGGATCCCGCAAGGCGCGGGATAATCTCATCCATGACTACACGAACCTGCGGCCGATTCATCATCTGGCCATGCTCCGCCTGCAAGAACTGCACCTCGACTCCGGCCGTAGCGCATACGTGCCAGCCGACAGTCTTGTCCTTCAGCTTCTTGTCGACCGGATCATCCGGGCGAATTAGCAGAAAGCGCTTAGCGTAGGGCCGGGGAGAGAATCCGCTCAACACGGAATTGACTTCGATGTTCTTCATGCTCGCGGGCGCCGGCTGATTGGCTCGCCGGAAGAGCAGGCCATTGAGGCGCCATACCAGCCCCTTGACACGCTTGCCCAAGAATTCCTGCAGGCCACCGAGCAGATCGTCGACCCGGCCACTGCGGAGAAACCGGGCGTATTTTTTGAGGCGGTCGAGATAGCGCATCCCGCGATACTTGATCAGCTGCGGCTTTGGCAGATTGCGAACGAATTCCGGGTGCCAGGTATCGATCAGCGCAAGCAGGGTGACCTCTTCGCCCTGCTCCGTCAACAATCTCGCAACTTCATACGCCAGCAAGCCCGCATTGGAGTAACCCAGAATCTGATAGGGGCCGTGAGCCTGGATCTTGCGGATATCGCGCAGAAAGTCGATCGCCAGCTGCTCGGTCGTTGGAAAGCTGGCATCACTGCTCAGCTTCGAGAAATACAGGTCGTAGACCGGCTGATCTAGAGGCAGCATATCGACGAATTCGCGGCCTCCGGGGGGAGCCGGAAATACGCCGAAAAGGGCAGGGCGCGTCCCGGTCGCACGTATCACGTCGGTGAAAGGAATGTCGTGCGGCTCCGGGCTTGAGAAGCCTGGTGTGACTGCCGCACGGGAATGGGCGTTTGAAGACGACTGCATCTTGAAAGGTCTGGTCTGCTTGCGGACTCTCGAGAGTGCCCGACTTTACGGGCGCTCTGTCATTTGCGTGGCATATTTGGCGTTCGCCGAACAATCGCGGGATTTGGCGCTCCGGCCAGTGTCAGTCACCCGATATCAATTCCAAATCCGGTCTCCGCGATGGTGGCCACGAACAACGCGCCGGGCAGCCAATGCGCAGGTCATGGCAAACGACTTGGCGGCATCTCGCATCTTGTGCGCACCAGGAGCCGATGGCGTCACGCCGAGGCGCCGCAGGAAGTAATTGGACCGGTAGACGTTCGCTCGCATCGAGTCCAAGAACTGAAAGTTCACGCTGAGCGACACCGAGATGTTGTCGTCGTTCTGGATCCAATGCGGAAAATTGACGGGTATGTGGACTCCGTTTCCCGGTGCCAGGCGATAGGACTTGGCTCTGTCCTGATAGTTTTGCCTGAAGACCGGAGCGTTGTTGTCGACAGCCCAGAACCGCTCAACCTCCTCCTCAGGAAGGACGTCCTTATCGTCTCGATCGAAAATGTGGATCGTCTTGGTCCCGGCAATCTGGAGCAGGAAGTTGCATTCCCGGTCGATGTGGTATGGCGTGACCCGCCGCGGCGACGTCACGAAAATGATGATGTCCTCTTGGCGGATCTTGGATTCGACGTCCTCACCGGCGATGGCTTTGATCTCTCGAAGGCCGTCCTCAAAAAGAGCCTTGTATTCCGGGTCGCGCTGGGCGTGTCGGAAGATAAACCAAGCGTCCGAGCTCTCCAGTTGCTCAAGGGCTTGGATCGCCGAGAACTTCGCCTTTGGGATCTCGTCCCAGCGCTGTCCGGTTCGAACCTTGCCCATATCGTAATAAAGATCGTCGGGACGAGACTTTATCGTGCGTTCGGCCAGCTCCAGGAGCTTCGGCAGTTTCAGGAGCGGATGCGCCGAAAGCCGATGGGAGACTTCGAAACTTTCGCGATCGAACTTTGCGCGGGCGGCTTCCTTGTCGACGGCGATCCACGTGCCTTGCGTATCCCTGGTCGTCTCAGAAAGAGGTCTGTCTAACATGGTCTTAACGCCCCTGGTGGTCTATTCGGTTTTACCTTTTCTGAAGCAGATCAAACAGCCCGGCTGCCGGCTGCTTGCATCGGTGCAGACGCGGCGAAGCCCTCTAGCTCATTAGTGAGCAGGAAGCCGACTTCGTTCAATCGGAACAGCCGCTTAATTCTGCCTGGTACTTGATCGAACGAGAGCTGACAGCCACGAAGCTTAAGCTCTTTGCGCAACATCAACAAGAGACCGAAGAAGCGCATGTCGATATAGCGAACGCCGCCCAGATTGATAATAACGTCCTTGCTCGTCGAGATCGCTTCGTTAAGGAGCGGCATGATGGTCGATACGTTGCGCTCTGTGGCGCTGCCATCGAGACGGAGCGTGACAGCTCCATCATTCGAGGTACGCGTGACTTGCAGCTGGCCTTCGGCGGCAGGCCTTATGCGCTGCAATTGTGTAATGACTAGCAATGGCAGTACCCGAGTGACCAGCAGGCGGGCAAAAACAAGGCCGTCGTCACGATACCGCCGCCAAAGGACGCGCTCTTCCTTGATCCGCCAAAGCCATTCAAAGCCTAGTTCCCGAAATATCGTCGGCGCACGTTTCACGGTCCCGGCCTGAAAATTGATTGCCGCCCCCAGGTGTGAGCGTACCGGGATCGTGAGCCGGTCATGGTTTCGCTGCAGCCAGAGTTGCCCCTTCTTGGCACCGAGGGAGACGATCAGGAAGTCGGCGTCACTCTCGTTCACGGAAGCGATGACGTCATCCGTGCTCATCTCGGCGAGGTCACAAAAGCCAGGATCCAGCGTACCGACGCACAGGAGATCGCCATGCCGGTCGTTGAGGCGGCACGCGGCCGTCGCCGCGATCCCCGGAGCGCCTCCGAACAGGAAAGCCGTCAGCCGGCGCTCGGTCTGCTTACGGAGGCTCAGCGCATCGAGCAGATCGGCCCCTGCCGCTCTCTTGCGGATGGGCAGCCCGAGCAGACGAGCGATCCAGATAATTGGTTTCCCATCCGGCGGGCAGGCATCGCTGTCCAGCACTGACTCCCTGAACTCGGTGTCTGAGAGGCTGGAGGTAAGGAAGTTCAGATTTGGGGTGGAGACGAGCAATCTCGATCGATTTGCCGCCGCTGCATCAATAAGGCGGACGAGATCCGGTAACTCAATGGCATCAATCGGCAGGCCGAGAATGCAGTAGACTTGCCGCGGAAGATTCGACGGCGCAATGGAGCTGACCGACATAGCCAGCGGACTGTCTGACTTGAAGCTGCGTCTCGCTGCAGCGACGGAAGCAGTTTCGTTATAACTCATGAAAATGGCCGTCCTGAACCCGCTTTAAAGTCAAAAACAGATTAAACCCTTGCGCTCGATATTTCCGCTTCTTTTTTGCATTATGATAATCCGCCGAAAAAGCGCTTTTTGTGGAATGAACCGCGGCGCGAGCCTTGCGCAGACTCATTTGCTTTCGGGAGAAAATCGGGGTCCTGCCGGATTTGTACGATTCTGGCGTAACTTAGCCGAGTGCCGGCCCTCGATCGGAGCGGCAAGGCTTCGATCTGCCGACGTAGAGTTCCGGCCGGCAATTAACGATATTTTTTACGGTTAATTTGATTTGGCAGGGTTTTGGCTCGGAGTAGGGGCCGGGAACTTCCGTCTCTGCAGCTCGGCCGCGACCTCCTTGGCAATCAAAGTATTGGCCATGACGCTATAGTGCCCGCCGCAGGGGAGGAGCGGCGCAAGCCAGGAAAGCCCATGGCGTTGATGGGTGAAGAGGACGCAAGGCGACTGGCCACTCAGTTCGTCAGTGAGGGGCGGGCCTAAGTCGAGGGTTTCGATCCCGGCGGCGCGCAACCTGTCGGCAAGCGGCGCGTATTCAAACTCGCCATGGAATGCCTTTTCCCGGAAGCTTGCCGTGCCGGGCAAGAAGACGATGAGGGGGCGCTGGCCTCGCGACTTGGCGACTTCGGCGAAGGATTGGCAGATTGCCGTCATGAGTTGCAGCGCGCCTGACGGATGTCGGACGTCGTAGAGCGGCCCCCACGGGGCGTACTGGGCAAGGGTGGCCACGAGGCGTGGCTTCATCAAGACCCGAACCAGCGTCACGGTGTATGGAAAGCTCGGCGTCACCGGTCCATCGCGGGTGTCGGGAAGGAAGTAGGAGTTTGGGAGCATCGCCGCTGGAGCGCGGTTCAGGCGAAGAAAGCCGTCGCGATCAAGAGCTGGCTGGGGGACCCATCGGAGGTGTCCGGGCGGATCGAGCAAGAACCGCCCTTTCACGGCCGTTGGAACAAGGGGCGCCCCGAGAAACGCGTCGTACTGCCCGATATTGTCCTCGATGTTGTTGGGATTGATACCGAGCAGCGCAATTGGCGACCTGTCATCGATCCGCAGAAAACGCAGGTAGGCTTGATCCGTCCCGTAGTTGCCGACGGCATAGTTATCGATACGGCACCCGAGGAGATGCGAGAGCTGCTCCACCCATCCCTTGTCATCAGGTGTTTCCGCACCCCCAACAAAGGAGTCGCCAAACGCAGCGCCACAGGAGCGCAAGCCTGACGGGAATTCCCGATTTTCCTTGGCGCCGGACGCGCGATATCCGCCAATCTCGGGGTCGATGATCGTCCCCTGGTCGTCCCAATTGCGGCCGGCTTCCTGAAGATCCGGATCCCAAAGGGGCCGGCCAACGCCTATCCGGTCAACGTACAGGCAAATCGCCGCCGAGGCGCCCTCGACCAGCAGGATGGCTATGGAAGCGATGGCCAGCCGCCGCCACGTCGCCTTCGATCGGATGATGTCATTGAACTTCATGACTTCGTTGATATTGATCTTGGAAAATCGTCGGTTTGTCGAAACAAGGATCGCATACGCTCTCCCTGAATATCGCAATTTGATCGATTTGTAGCACCGCAGCAAAGTCCGCCATCAAAATAGATCCAAGACCCTCATGGGCGGCCCAGGACCGCTCCTGACCGGGAGTGGTGTAAACCAATGTAAAATAAAGGATTTGAATAAGCCGAAGATGGGCTCGGTGACATTGAACTCGGGCCGATCCCGCAAGACAAAACCTTGAGGCCGAGGTGATGCTCCAGGATGCCCGTGCGCCTCATTGCAGGTTAACCAGCATCTCCGTTTGAGTATTTGCGGAAAATCAAGGAGGCTGACGGCGAGAGGGTTTTGATATAATTGGAAACGATTAGGAGCGTTTCCTTTTTGAGTGTTGGGTAGTCGTAGATGTTCGGGGGGAGCTGGATACCGTGCGGGAAGCCGGACGGTTCGGCTTACTCGTGCGGCTCGATTTGATGAGGCGTAAAAAAATGGCGCCAGCTGAGTTAGGCTCGGTAGTCGCGAAACAATATGCGGTCACAGGGGAGATTTTGCCACTGGACACGATCGGTCGGCTGTTTGAGCGTCAGGTCGACCGGGCGCCGAACAGGACCGCTGTCCAGATCAACGAAGACAAGGTGACCTACGGCGAGCTGGATCGATATGCGAACCAGCTCGCGAGACGGATTCGGAAGACCTGCGACCTGAGCGGCAGTCGCCTGGTGGCGCTGTGCTTTGAGCGCTCGATTGAGATGATCGTCGCGATGCTGGCCGTCGTGAAGGCCGGCGCAGGCTACGTTCCAATTGATCCCGCCTATCCCGCCGAACGGATCCGGATGACGCTCGAGGATGCGGGTCCTGCGCTCGTTCTGACGCAGCCCTCCCTGGTCGCAAAGCTTCCGTTGAACGGGAAGCCGGTCGTTTGCCTGGATCGTGATCTGAGCGCCGCGGCAGATGAAGATGGAATGCGCCTACAGCAGACAGCCAGCGCTGAGGGTGTCGCCTACGTCATCTACACATCGGGATCTACCGGCACGCCGAAAGGCGTCATGGTCACGCATCACAACGTCAATCGTCTGTTGACGTCGACGTCGTGCTGGTTCGACTTCAATACCGACGACGTCTGGACTCTGTTTCATTCCTCCGCTTTTGATTTTTCCGTCTGGGAGATCTGGGGCTGTCTCCTGACCGGCGGAAAACTGATCTGCGTTCCCTATTGGGTCGCACGGTCGCCGAGGGATTTCTATGCCCTGATGGCCAAAGAGCAGGTCACCGTACTGAACCAGACTCCGGCCGCATTTTATCAGCTCATCCAGGTCGAAGAATCCGGCTTCGTCGAACAGCTGAAGCTCCGCTATGTCATTTTCGGCGGAGAGGCCCTCAATTTCGCCAGCCTGCGGCCGTGGTTCCACCGTCACGGTGATCGCGTCCCGCAGCTCATCAACATGTACGGCATCACCGAAACGACCGTTCATGTCACATATCGACTGGTAACGGCTTCAGATGCGGCCGGCGAAACACGCAGCCTGATCGGAACGCCAATTCCGGACCTGCAGCTCCATTTGCTGGGTTCGGACCTGCGGCCCGTTCCTGACGGTGACGTCGGCGAGATCTATGTCGGCGGCGCAGGCGTCAGCAAAGGTTATCTGAATCGGCCGGAGCTCACCGCAGAGCGGTTTGTGACCGATCCGT
Source organism: Bradyrhizobium sp. STM 3843 (assembly GCF_000239815.1). Classification (GTDB taxonomy): domain Bacteria; phylum Pseudomonadota; class Alphaproteobacteria; order Rhizobiales; family Xanthobacteraceae; genus Bradyrhizobium. Next base: position 58,761 of record NZ_CAFK01000242.1, read on the forward strand.
TCTCGGATCAGGTCAACGCTCGGCTGTACAGATCTGGAGACCTCGCGCGTCGGCTCGCCAATGGTGATGTTGAGTATCTCGGCCGAGGCGACATGCAGGTCAAGATCCGCGGGTTTCGGATCGAGCTCGGAGAGATCGAGGCAGCTCTCGCGGATTGTCAGGGCGTCCAACAAGCCGTTGTGCTCGCGCGCAAGGATGGGCCAGGAGAGCCCAAGCTTGTCGGCTATTATTTGGGCTCGGCGAGTGCAGGCGAACTACGCGACCATCTTGTAGCCAAGCTGCCAGAGCACATGGTTCCGCATACATTCGTGCGGGTCGACGCGTTTCCATTGACGATCAACGGAAAAATCGATCGAGCGGCATTGCCGGCGCCGGCCCTGCCGACGTTGCCCAGGCAGGTCGAGCCGGGGACGCAGCTGGAAGCCGAGCTTGCGGTCATCTGGCGTCAGGTGCTTGAAAAGACTCAAGTTGGTTTCGACGACAATTTCTTCGATCTCGGCGGGGATTCGCTTCTCCTGGCTGGCGTGCAGACCCGGTTGCAGGCACTGCTGCAGGCCGAGGTACCCATAACGGACCTGTTTGAATTTCCAACCATTCGTTCGCTGGCGCGGCGGTTGGAGTTGAGAAACACGCCATCATCAGCGCAAGCGGTTGAGCAGAGGGCAATGAAGCAGCGGGCTGCCTTCGCGAAACAGCAGGCGCGTCGTTTAAGGGGAATGTCTTGAACGAGAATGCCGGGCTGGAAGAGGGAGGCATTGCCATTGTCGGCATGGCCGGGCGTTTTCCCGGGGCGCAAAGCGTTGCCGAGTTTTGGCGCAATCAGCTCGATGGCATCGAGGCGATCTCTCAGTTTCGTGTCGATGAGCTCGAGATTACCAACAAGCAGGCGGTCGGGAATGATCCGCGCTACGTGAAGGCGCGATCGATCCTTGAAGACGTCGATCTGTTCGACGCCGAATTCTTCGGGATTTATCCTCGCGAGGCCGAGCTGATGGATCCGCAGCAGCGTTTGTTTCTCGAATGCTGCTGGCAAGCTCTCGAAGACGCCGGCTGCGTGCCTCAGACCTATCCGGGGCTGATCGGGGTCTATGCTGGCACGAGCATGTCGTCCTACTTCCTGACGCGGCTCTGTACCGAACCCGGCTTTATCGAGAAATTCGCGGCCGGCTACCAGGTCTCCAACTACGTGGAGATGATGGGGAACAGCCCCGATTTCCTGGCGACGCGAGTCTCGTACAAGTTCAATCTGCGCGGGCCGAGCGTGACCATGCTGTCCGCATGTTCGACCTCGCTGGTTGCCATCACGCAGGCTTGTCAATCGCTGTTGACCTACCAGAGCGATATGGCGCTGGCCGGCGGTACCTCGATCACGCTCCCCCAGAAGCGCGGTTCGGTTTACCAAGATGGCGGCATGGTCTCGCGAGACGGCCACTGCCGGGCATTCGACGCCGACGCGCAGGGAACTGTGTTCGGCAGTGGCGTTGGCGTCGTCGTCCTGAAGCGGCTCGAGGACGCACTGCAGGATGGCGACCAGATCTACGCCGTCATTCGCGGCTATGCAGTCAACAATGACGGCTCGAGCAAGGTCGGCTATACGGCCCCGAGCGTCGAGGGGCAGGCGAATGTCATCGCCATGGCTCATCAGGCTGCGGATATCGATCCAGCGACAATCGGCTATATCGAGGCCCATGGAACGGGGACGCCGCTGGGCGATCCGATCGAGCTCGCCGGTCTTACCCAGGCCTTTCGTGCGCGGACTGACCGGACGCAATTTTGCACGATCGGGACGGCCAAGACCAATGTCGGGCACCTGGACATCGCTGCCGGCGTCACCGGATTGATCAATGCTGCGCATGTCGTGCGGCACGGTGTGTTTCCGCCAACGCTGCATTTCAAGAACCCGAATCCCAAATTCGATTTCAAGGGCAGTCCATTTCGGGTGGTGGCCGAGCGGACCGAATGGGATGCAGGAGATGCGCCGCGGCGTGCCGGGGTCAGCGCGTTCGGGGTCGGCGGGACCAACGCCCACGTCGTGTTGGAACAGGCTCCCGAGCAGCAATCCTCCGCGTCGCGGCGAACCAAACAGCTGCTTGTTCTGTCCGCCCGTTCCCAGACGGCACTGGATGCCGCGGGCGATCGTCTTCGGGCGCATCTGGAAGCCCATCCGGGCAGCAATCTCGCCGACGTCGCCTGGACGCTTCAGACCGGGAGGCGTGAGTTCGGCTACCGCCGGGCTGTCGTCGCTGGCGACGTCGCAGAGGCGGTCCGCTCGTTGTCGGAGCGGGCACGCGTTCCTGCCCCTTCGCGGTCTCGCGAGGTCTCCGACGTCTGCTTCCTCTTTCCGGGGCAGGGCTCGCAACACCCCAACATGGCGCGCGAGATCTATGATCTCGAACCGGTCTTTCGTGAGACGGTCGACCGCTGTGCAGAGATCCTCCGTCCTCATCTCGGTGCGGATCTGCGAACCGTGCTTTATCCCGACGCCGGTGCCAGCGACGAGGCCAGGCGCGCGGTCACTGACACGATCATCGCTCAGCCCGCGATCTTCACGATCGAATATTCACTGGCGCAACTCTGGTTCAGCTGGGGCATTCGGCCCAAGGCCATGACCGGCCACAGCATCGGCGAGTTCGCCGCCGCCTGCATTGCCGGCGTGATCTCGCTCGAGGACGCGCTTGGCTTTGTGGCCCTGCGCGGCCGCCTGATGCAGGGTGTCGCGCCCGGCGGCATGCTTTCGGTGCGGCTGCCGGAGGCCGAATTGCGCCAGCGACTCGGCGCGCCGCTGTCGCTGGCCGCGGTCAATTCACCGAGCCTGTGCGTCGTTGCAGGACCGCTGGATCCGCTTGCACAGTTCGAGCGCGAACTGAACGAGGCGGGGGTGGCCTGCCGGCGGCTGGTGACTTCTCACGCCTTCCATTCCGCCATGATGGATCCCTTGATCGATCCGCTGGCGAATGCCCTGTCGGGTATCCGGCTCAACCCGCCCCAGATTCCCTATGTGTCCGGAGTGACGGGGACCTGGGTCACGGATCGGGAAGCGACCGACCCGGTTTACTGGGCGCGACATGCCCGCGAGCCGGTGCAGTTCTCGGCGGCAATCCAGGAGCTTCGCAACCGACCGGACGCAATTCTGCTCGAAGTCGGTCCGGGCAATGTTCTGACGACGCTGGCTCGACAGCACGGTCAGCCAGCGGCCAATTCGGTCATCGCGCCATCCTTGTCTGACGGCTTTTCCGGCGAAGGTGATTACGAAGCGCTCTTGTCGGCCATGGGGAAGCTGTGGGTGGCCGGCGAAAAGCCCGACTGGACGGCATTCCATGCCGGCGAGCGCCGCCATCGGATGTCGCTGCCGACCTATCCTTTCGAGCGCAAGCGCTACTGGTTGCAGAATGCCCAAGCCGCTTTCGATCAGTCCGTGCCGGGGTCGACGGAGGCGCCAGTGACCTCTCTCAGCAGCGAAGCCAAGCCGCAAGTCCTTCAGGGAAGCGATGCCGTGAATGTAATGTCCAGTGTTAGCTCCGCGGTCGCACCCGCGACGTCGGCCAAGCGTCGCGATCGAATCCAGGCCGCCCTGGTGGAGATGTTTGAAGGCTTGTCGGGCGTTGATCTCGCGGCCGCCGATCCGGCGACCACCTTCCTCGAGCTGGGGTTCGATTCCCTGTTCCTCACGCAGGTGGCCCAGGCACTGCAGGAGAAGTTCGCCGTCAAGATCACGTTCCGCCAGCTCCTGAATGACGTGTCGAGCCTGAACGCCCTGGTGGATCATCTCGAAAGCCAGCTTCCCGCCGACGCGTATGCTGAGCGCGTCGAATCCAGGTCTGAGCTGCAAGCGGTAGCCCCGGTCGTGGTTGTCACGGCAACCGCAGCCAGCGAGCCGGCCGTGCAGGCTGCGCTCGTGTCGGCCGGCTCCGTCTCGGAAGGCGCGATGGAACGCCTTATGCGCGAGCAGCTGCAGGCCATGAACCAGCTGTTCTCAAAGCAGCTCGACGCGCTGAATGCGACGCGCGGACCGACGGCCGCTGCTCCCGCGACAATCCCGGCCAGCAACGCGACAGTCGAACTGCGGGCCGCTGCCGAAGCTGTGACCTCCGCACCTGCGGCGGCGCCTGCTGCGCCACAGAAGGCATTTGGTCCGTACAAGCCGCCGCAAACAACCGCATCCCAGGACCTGACGCCGGCGCAGCAAAAGCAGCTCAATATCCTGATCGATCGCGTCACGCGACGAACGGCCAAATCGAAGGCGTTCACGCAGCAGCATCGTCAGGCCTTGGCTGACCCGCGCGTCGTGTCCGGATTCCGTCCCCAGTGGAAGGAGATGGTTTATTCGATCGTGACCGATCGTTCGCAAGGGTCGCGGATCTGGGACATCGACGGCAACGCCTATATCGACCTCGTCAATGGCTTTGGCCCGATCATGCTCGGCCACCGCCCGGATTTCGTCGAGAAGGCGATCGAGGCCCAGTTACGCAACGGCTTCGAGACGGGACCGCAGACGCCGCTTGCCGGTGAGGTCGCGCAGCTGTTCTGCGAGATGACCGGCAATGAGCGAATGGCGTTCTGCAACACCGGTTCAGAGGCTGTGCTCGCCGCATTGCGCGTGTCGCGGACCGTGACCGGCAAGAACAAGATCGTCACATTCTCCGGCGACTACCACGGCATGTTCGACGAGGTCCTGGTGAAGGGCTTCATGAACAAGGCTGGCGAGCCGCAGTCGGTGCCGATCGCGCCCGGCATTCCGCGCCAGAGCGTCTCCAACATGGTCGTGCTGGACTACGGCGCGGAACAATCGCTGGATTGGATCCGGCGCAACGCCGCCGACATCGCTGCAGTGCTGGTCGAGCCGGTGCAGAGCCGGCATCCCTCGCTGCAGCCGGTCGACTTCCTCAAGCAGCTTCGCAAGATCACGGAAGACTGCGGCGCGGCGCTGATCTTCGACGAGGTCGTCACCGGATTCCGCGTCCATCAAGGCGGCTGCCAGGCGAAGTTTGGCATTCGCGCCGATCTCGCAACCTACGGCAAGGTGGTTGCCGGGGGCATGCCCGTTGGCGTTCTCGCCGGCAAGAGCCGGTTCATGGATGCCCTGGACGGCGGCATGTGGCAATTCGGGGATGATTCCTATCCTCAGGTCGGCGTGACGTTCTTCGCCGGAACCTTCGTTCGCCATCCGCTTGCGCTTGCGGCGATGCGCGCCGTGCTCAGGCACTTCAGCGAGCAGGGGCCCGCCCTGCAGGAGCGGCTCAATCAGCGCACCTCCGAACTGGTCCAGAAGCTCAACGAGGTGGTCCGGGAACACGGTCTCCCGACGCAGGTCGAGACCTTCGGCAGCTTCTTCTACCTCGGCTTCCCGGCCTCGGAGCCGCTGGCCAACCTATTCTACTTCTACATGCGGGACAAAGGTATCCACATTCGCGAGGGCTTTCCGTGCTTCCTGACGACCGCTCATAGCGATGCGGATCTCGAGGCCATCGTGACCGCGTTCCGGGAGAGCGCGATCGAGATGCGCCAGGCCGGATTCCTGGGCGATGTGGTCGAGGCGCCGGCGCTCGCCCCGGCGGCCGTGGCCGCGCAACTGGATCGACCGGAAGCAGCTGAAGCTCCCTTGACCGAATCTCAGCTGGAAGTGTGGTTGTCGGACCAGCTCAGTTCCGATGCATCATGCAGCTACAACGAGTCGGTCTCGCTTCATCTGCGTGGAAACCTGGACGTTACCGCACTTCGGCGTGCGCTGGATCTCGTCGTCGCGCGGCACCAGGCGCTTCGCTCCACGTTCGGTGGAGAGGGCGACCGGCAAAGCTTTGCCGCCCGGCTGACCCTCGAGGTCCCGACCATCGATCTGAGATCCCTGGCGCCCCAGGAACAGGAGAGCCAGCTCCATCAGATCATCGCGACGGATGCGCAAACGCCGTTCAACCTCAGCGCAGGACCGCTGGTTCGCGCCCGGCTGGTGACGCTGGCAGCGGACCATCAGATCCTGATCTTCACTGCGCATCATATCGTCTGTGACGGCTGGTCGACCAACGTCCTCGTTGACGAGCTATCGCAGGCTTACAACGCAACGAAGCAGGGCCTGTCCTGGAATCCACCGGCCAGCATGCCATTTGCAGATTATGCAAAATCTCAAGCGGAGTTCGTCGACAGTGCCGAAGGGCGCAAGGTCGAGTCCTATTGGTTGGAGCAATTCCGCGAGGTGCCTGCGCCGCTGAACCTGCCGCTTGACCGGCCACGGCCCGCGATCAAGGAGTTCAAGGGCGCGACGTTCCGGACCCGCATCGAGGCCGATGCCTACAATCGGATCAAGAAGTTCGGTGCCAGCCAGAAATGCACGTTGTTCGTGACCCTGCTGGCCGGGTTCGAGATCCTGCTTGGCCGCCTCAGCGGTCAGGACGACATCGTCGTCGGGGTGCCAACGGCGGGCCAGTCCCTGCTGGACAACGTCACCTTGGTCGGTCACTGCGTGAACTTCATTCCTCTGCGGGGCCGCTTGACGGGCAATCCGACGGCAGCCGAGTTCCTGGCGCAGATGAAGCAGACCGTGCTCGCCGGTTACGAGCACCAGAACTACACCTACGGCCGCCTGGTGCGGAAACTGGCGTTGCAGCGCGATCCGAGTCGCCTGCCGCTCACCGAGGTCCAGTTCAACCTGGAGCGGATCGGCGGCAAGCTCGGTTTCGACGGCGTCGATGCGGAGGTCGATCCGAATCCGAAGAGCTTCGTCAATTTCGACATCTTCCTGAACATCATGGAAGCAAGTGACGGGTTGACGCTCGACTGCGACTACAACACCGGCCTGTTCGATGAGGACACGATCGGGCGTTGGCTCGAGCACTACAAGATCTTGCTCGAGGGAATGGCCGCACAGGTCCATGCACCCGTCTCGAAGCTTCCGCTCCTGTCGGCAGCCGAGTTGGACGGATTGGCCCGCTGGAACGATACGTTCACGAACCGGCCCAACCAGTCCACGGTTCATGGGCTCATCGAAGCCCAGGTTGGACGGAGTGCGGACGCGATTGCGGTCATGTTCGGGCCGGAGCGGCTGACCTATGCCGAACTCGACGGCCGCGCCAACCAGCTGGCCCAGCATCTGCGCAAGCTCGGCGTCAAACCCGGCGTTCTGGTCGGCCTGTTCATCGAGCGGGGCCTCGATATGCTGGTCTCGCTGCTCGGAATTATGAAGGCGGGCGGGGCCTATGTCCCGATCGATCCGACATTTCCGCCCGAGCGCGTCCGGTTTGTGCTCGAGGATGCCGGCGCCCAGGTGGTGGTGACCCAGGCAGAATTGACCAAGCAATGGTCGTTCGGCGATGCGAAGGTGGTCCAGATCGACACCGAATGGCCGGTCATCGCACGCGAGAGCTCAGCGCGGTTGGATGGAGGTGCTGGTCCTGCGGATCTTGCCTATGTCATCTACACGTCAGGTTCGACCGGCAAGCCCAAGGGAGTCGAGGTCCCACATCGCGCGGTGGCCAACCTGTTGCAGGCCATGCAGGTGCAGCCCGGCCTGAACAGTTCGGACGTTCTGGCGGCGGTCACGACGCTATCGTTCGACATTTCGGGGCTTGAGCTCTTCCTGCCGCTGACCGTCGGCGCCAGGCTTGCCATCGTGAGCCGCGACACGGCGCAATACTCGGTGCGCCTCCTGGAGTATTTGAAGGAGGTGAACGCGACTGTTGTGCAGGCCACGCCTGTCACGTGGCAGCAACTGCTCGACGCAGGCTGGACTGGAGAACCGGCTCTCAAGGTCCTCTGCGGCGGCGAAGCTTTCCCACGCGAGCTGGCAAATGAGCTGGTGAAGCGTGCTGCGTCGGTCTGGAATATGTACGGGCCGACCGAGACCACGATCTGGTCGGCAGTTCTACAGGTTGCCGCCGGCGAAGGGCCGGTCCCCGTCGGCTATCCGATCGCCAATACTGAGTTCCTGGTCCTCGACCACGATCTCCAACTGGCGCCAGTCGGCGTGGCCGGAGAGCTGTACATCGGTGGCGCGGGCTTGGCGCGCGGCTATCACAACCGGCCGGAATTGACCTCGGAGCGGTTCGTCGCCCATCCGTTCAGGTCCGAACCGGGTACGCGCCTGTACAAGACCGGCGATCTGGTTCGGCGACGGCGTGACGGAACGCTCGAATTCCTCGGTCGGCTGGACAACCAGATCAAGCTGCGTGGCTTCCGAATCGAACTCGGAGAGATCGAGAGCATCCTGGAAACCCACCCCGGCATCGCTCAGGGGGTTGTCTCCTTGCGTGAGGACGTCGCTGGAGAAAAGCGTCTGATCGGATATGTCATTCCGAAAAACGGCGTTGCTCCGGGGGCAGCCGAGCTGCGCGAGTTCATTGTCAAGAAGCTACCGGCTTATATGGCTCCAGCGGCCTATGTCAGCCTCGATGCGATGCCTTTGACGCCAAATGGCAAGATTGATCGCAATGCGCTTCCGGCACCGAGCTGGACCAAGCAGCAGGAAAGCATGGCCTATGCCGTGCCGCGCAACGCCGACGAGGAGAAGCTGGCGGCGATCTGGGCCGAGGTGCTCCGGCTGCCGCGCGTCGGCATCAACGACAATTTGTTCGAGCTCGGGGCGGATTCGCTGCACGTGTTTCAGATCACGGCACGCGCCAATAAGGCGGGCATCCAGGTGACGCCGCGCCAGATCCTCAAATTCAGGACGATTGCCGCAATCTTCGACGAACTTTCCAAGGGAACGCAGGATCAGACGACCACTTCAGATCGGGCGATTAAGCCGGTGCCGCGACAACAGTACCGACTAGCGCCCCAGCCTGTCCGGCAAGTCAGCAGATGGCCACAATCATCAAGCTCCCACAATTGAACGCAGACATCGGCGAATGTCTGGAACCGGCTAACAGCCAAGTTAGCCTGGTGTTTCCGCTGTCTGCGGCGCAGGAGCGCGTCTGGCGTGCTGATCGCGACAATCCCGGCGACTCCGCCTACAACGTGGCCTTTCGGTGGAGTCTGAAGGGACCCCTGGACATTTCGCTCGTCGAGCGCGCCTTCAATGAAATCGTGGCGCGGCACGAAATTCTGCGCGCAAGTTTCACGGTCATAGGCGTTGATCCCGTTCAGCTCATCGCACCGTCGGCAAAGATCGATCTCAAATTCCACGATCTGCGGTCGCTTGAAGACCGCGACCAACAGGTGGATGATCTCTGCAGGACTGAGGCAACGCGCGGATTCGAGATCGAGGCCGGACCTCTTCTGCGGGTTACGGTTATCCGTGTTGAAGAACAGCATCATCTGCTGTTGCTTACCGCGCACCTCTTGGTCGCAGATGGCTGGTCCATCCGCGTGATGATGGACGAGCTGCGGCAACTGTACCGGGCATTCAGCGAAGGGCAGGCGTCGCCACTGCCGGAGCTCGTTGTCCAATATCCCGATTACGTCATATGGCAACGCGAGCGCGCGGAAGATGCCGAGCGGGAGGCGCAGCTTGCCTATTGGAAGTCCTCACTCAAGAACTATCGACGGCTCGAAGTCGCAGGTGATCGCGAGCCGCCGGTCAAAGCTGGCCGCGACAGTGATATCGTTTCCCGCGAACTCCGACGTGAACTGACCGACACGCTGAACCAACAGAGCAACCGTCGCGGCGGGACCATGTTCGTCACCGTCCTGTCCGCGCTCTGTGTTCTGCTCAAGCGCTATACCGGACGTGACGATATTGCGGTCGGGTCGGAGCTCGCAGGCCGCAACCGCACCGAACTTGAAGCGTTGGTCGGCCTCTTCATCAACCACGTCGTCATCAGAACCGATGTGGCCGGTGACCCCCGCTTCATTGACCTGGCGGACCGCGTGCGGGACGCCATGCTTGAGATCTTCGCCAATCAGGACGTGCCGTTCGAGGACGTGATCAAGGCTCGGGCCGCGGATGGGGATATTGATCCCGAACCGTTCTTTGTCGTCAATTTCAATTGCTACCGAGCCTATGGTGGGAGCTCGAATTCCGTCATTGAGCCCACGAAAATTCAGGTCACGCCGATACCGTCGATCTCGCAGGGGGCACTCTACCGGCTCAACTTCTTCATGGTGGAGCGCGAGAGCGGTTGGCGATTGTCGATCGACTTCAACAAGCACTACTACAGCCGGGAATTTGCACAGGAGCTCTTGGACGATTTCTGCGGCCTGCTCGAACAGATCAGCTCCGGACCGGAGCGTCGCGCCTCGGAATTCGTCGTGTCGGGACCGCGGGCGGCGCAGGGTGGCCCTGTGTCGGAGACGCAAGAGCCGATGCCGTCGAACCACGCCGCCGAAGAGTTTTGCACGATGCCGGCGAGCGTTGCGCAGGAGCGGTTTTGGCTGCTCGCGCGGCTCGATCCGAATTCGGCAAAGTTCCACATGCGCGCCACGGTGCGCCTGACGGGTTCTGTGTCGACCAATGTACTCCAGGCGAGCTTTCAGCATCTCGTCGACCGCCACGAGATTTTGCGGACGACCTTCGCCGAATTCGAGGGCGAGCTCGTTCAGGTAATTTCGGCGCGGCAGGCGTTTGCGCTTTCTGTCGCGGATCTGACCCAAATCGCGGACGCGGAGCGCGAGTCCAGGCTTCAGGAGCTTTTGCAGGAAGAGGCGCGGCAACCGTTCGACCTCGAGCGGGGGCCGCTCTTCCGCGCCTGCCTGTTCGTGCTGGGTACCGCCGAGGCGGTCCTGCTCATCACGACGCATCATATCATCGTTGACGGATGGTCGCAGCGGGTCATCCAGGACGAGCTGTGGGCAAGCTACGAGGCGCTCACTGGCAACAGGCCCGTGCAGCTTGCGCCTCTGTCGATCCAATATGCTGACTTTGCAAGCTGGCAGCAGGACTGGCTCAAGTCGCCGGAAGCAGGCGCTCATCTCGACCATTGGCTGACGCGGCTCAAAGATCCGCTGGACGTTGTCGATTTCCCGACGGATCGGCCGCCGGCTGCGCGGATGACCGCGAAGGGCGGCATCGAGTCGCTGTCTTTGCCGGCCGAGCTCATCCAGGACCTGAAGCGCGTCGCGAAGGCCGAAGGCGTGACGATGTTTGCGCTGTCCTTGGCCTGCTTTGCGATCCTCCTGTCGCGGTACTCGGAACAGCCGGAGATGGTGATCGGATCGCCGGTGGCGAACCGGAGCCCGGAGACGGAGCCTTTGATCGGTCCGTTTGCCGGACCAATTCCCTTCCGGATCGATCTGGGTAGCAATCCAACGATCGAGGAAGCTATCGCGCATGTGAGCCAGGTGTACCTCGATGCGCTGGATCACGCCGATCTGCCGTTCGAGGCGCTCCTTAAGCAGTTGCGCATCCGCTCGATCGATGGTCGGACGGTCTTCTTCCAGTTTTACTTCCTCTATCAGGTCGCATTCCTGCAGCCGCATCAGGTGCCCGGACTGACCGTGTCCCCGATGCCGACATTCAGCGTTGGGACTCCATTCGAGCTTCAGCTCGCGCTTATTGAGCGCCAGGACGAGCTGCGGGTGAACTGCGAGTACAATGCCGACCTGTTCGACGCGGGCTCGATCCGGCTTATCCTGGACTATTACCAGATGCTGCTGCGGACTGTGGTGTCAAACCGACGTCACAGAATTACGGAGCTCCCGGCCCCGACCGTTCCGAAGCGGGCTCGCGAGTCGACACAGCCGGCCGAGGAAAGTGCCGCACGCGTCTTCGTCGCGCCAAGTACCGAGGACGAGATCAAGCTTGCCGAGATCTGGAAGGCCATCCTCAAGGTGCCCGTCATCGGGATGAATGACAACTTTTTTGAGCTCGGCGGGCACTCGTTGCTGGCCGCCGAACTGGTTACGAAGGTGCAGGCAAGTTTTGGGATCACTATCGATCTGTCGCTTCTGATGGTCGCGCCGACTGCCGGGCAACTGGCGCGGAAGCTCCGCGAGGCCCTGCAAACCGACCGTCCGCACATTGTCGCAATCCGCGAAACCGGCCATCGTCTTCCCCTGTTCTGCATCCATGGCGGTGGTGGCCATCTGCTGGATTATCGGGATCTGATCGCGGCGTTGCCGGGGGACGTCCCGGTTTATGGGTTGCGAGCGTCAGACGCAAAAGAGTCTTGCCCCGACAGTGTGGAAGACCTTGCAAGCCAGTATGTGCGAGAAATTCAAGCCGTCCAACCGAACGGACCTTACCAGATATGCGGCCTTTCGTTTGGTGGGCTCGTGGCTTTTGAGATCGCAACGAAATTCGTCGAAATGGGCGAGGCGGTCGCGCTGATCGCACTTTTCGATACAGGCAATTGGGCTCACTATCGGAATCTGCCGGCGGAGCAGCTCGCGAAATTTCGACGCAAATATCTGAACGATCGGCTCAGGAAGTATGGGCGCAATCTCATTCATGGTCGGTTCGACGAACTCTGGGCGGATGCGCGCCTCTTTGTTACCAGTCGGTTGGATGCGCTGCTCTGGAAGGTCGGCCAGGACGTTTGTCGTTCACTCGGGGTGCCTGTCCCTCGCTTGCTGCGAAGCAACCTGGTCTTGTTCTCGGCGATAGGCCGGAAATATGTACCGAGATCTTATCCCGGTCGCCTGTTGCTGTTCCGCGCGGAAGGGCGAACCGCCGAATATGGAGATGACCTGACGCTCGGATGGTCGAACATCGCCGCCGGGGGCATCGTCGTGCATCAGGTTCCGGGCAACCATCTCTCGATCATGCGACAGCCACAAGTTACTCGATTGATCGAGCAACTATCTCCTTATTTGGCGAGCGCGCCCGAGCGCCAGGAATAGTTGCCGCTGCAGCGGGAGCGTGACGACGGTCCGATGAGAGCGCTGGAATCGACATTGGTGCTGGCCTTGCTGCTGGGCGCCTCTGTCATGCTTGTCCCCTCATTCGGTGCCTGCCATGCCTTGCTCCCTCTGGCCGTTTTGGTTGCGTTGTTGCTGGCGGCGCATCTCCATCTGGAGGGGGCGCGCTACCAGATGGCTCCGGCCTATGTTGCAGCACTCGGCTTCGTGACCGCGGCCGGCTTGAGATGCGTTGCGCATATTGAAAGTGTCCACGTATCCGGGCTGGCCTACGCGACTGCCTACCTCGCCCTCATGGCCGGCTTGCTGTGTCTTGCCATGCCGATCTTCAGGCTGCCGAAGCCAACCGGCGCGTACAGGATCGGCACTCACGTTCGGCACCTGATCCATGTGAGCAGAAGCGACCCATATTCGGATCGAGCCGGTTGCCGTGAGCTCATGATTCAGATCTGGTACCCCGCGAATCCATCCCGTCGTGGGCGCTATGCGCCTTACCGGGAGCGCGCCATCACGACCTGGCGAAGCGCGCATTTTTCGCACGTGAACACGCATGCGATGTTGGATGCCGAATTGCCGCCGCTACCGCCGCGCTTTCCGGTCATCCTCTTCTTGCCTTCGTGGGCGGGAATCCGGACCGAATGTACCGTCTTGGTCGAGGAGCTCGCCAGCCATGGCTACATCGTCGTGGGGATCGACCATCCCTACAGTTCCAGCCGCGTTGCCTTTCCGGATGGCACGGTGGCGTGCCGTAAATTCAAAGGCGATGAAGACTACTCGTCCGAAGCGGCTCTTGCGGAGTTCGTGAAGACGGCAAACGAGCAGATCGATATCAGAGCAGCTGATGCGCGCTTCGTCTTGGATAGTCTGGAAGATTTGAACCGCGACGATCCGCAACAATTGTTGGCCGGCCGTCTCGATCTGGATCGGATCGCGGTATTCGGCTTTTCTTTGGGCGGAGGCGCCGCAGCCGAAGTCTGCTCATTGGACGAGCGCGTCAAGGCGGGGGCCGATCTTGCGGGGATGATTGGACGGACGACGGCGGAACGGCAAAGGTTCACCCCGTTTCTGTTCATGTTCGAAGGTATGTACGACGAGGAGCCCTTTGTGGCTGAGGCTGACTTGAGCCGCTTCCCACCGGCCAAGCGTCGAGAGATCGCGTTTTCGCTGGAGCAATTTGCGGCCATGAAGCAACTGCTGGAACGGCGGGGCGGCTACTGGATGACAATCCCCGGCGCCGAGCACATGCATTTCTCGGACATGAAGCTTTATTCGCCCTTGCGCCGCGGCAGCGTCGACCCTGTTCAGATCCTTCGGGTCATCCGCAGCAATCTGGTTGCGTTCTTCGACCACAGTCTCGGGCTTCAGAGAGCAACTTCGCCGGCGGACATCGAGGGCGCGTCACCGCTTCTAAGGGTCAAGAAAGTCGATCCAGCAGTACCAGCAGCCTGACGTGTCAGGACATCGGGCCCTTCACGCTCTGCTTCTCGTCGATCTTCAATCCATCCTTCGCCCGATCAGTTCTTGTCCACTGCGAATCCACCTGACCAAAAGCGAATTGGGCGTAAAGCTTCAATTTTCGAGCGACATAGAATGGAATCAACAGCAGCGAGGCAGGGGGAACAAGATCCATGCCGCATTTGAGCCAGGCGATGCCGATGGCGGAGACAAACACCAGCAGATTTCCGGCGCTCACCCAAAGACCAATCGAAGAGCCACCGATGAGCGACGCCAGGAGCGAAAGGCCGAAAGCTGCGAGGACCAGCATCCCGAGCAGAGACACAGGCGGGACGGACAGGTCGAGCGCGACGGCCATAAGGTCGAGGTCTCGCTTGACACAGGCGCGCGCAAGAAGCTTGGGAGCCGCTCTCATGATCGTGTCGAGATGGCCATGCTCCCAGCGCCTGCGCTGAGACTGCGCGCCCTTTGCAGACGTCGGGAATGTACTTCCAATGCGGGCTGTCGGGCAGAACAGCGGAGGATGCCCAGCTAAAGTCAGGTCCAAACCGAGGGTCAAATCCTCCACGATCTGCCCACTTGCAAGCTCTGCTGTCCGTATGACCTCCCAGGGGAATGCCATGCCGCTTCCCATCAGCTGGCAGGGCAGGTCCAGAACGAACAACCCGAGCGGGCGCAGCCAGTTCTTGACCCGCCAGGAGAATTCCGCGACCTGATGGTTGATCGAGGAGTTGACGGGGGCGCTCATCAGGTAAAGCGCCTGGACCGGTCGGTTGCTGCTTCCGCAGGCACTTGCGAGAGCCTCGATTGCGCCCTCGGAGACGCGACAATCGGCATCAACAATGATGACAACCGCTGGAGGCCGCGAACCAAGGTGACGTACGCCCCAGTCGAGCGCGTAGCCCTTTCCCCGCCGTACGAGGTCGGTCCGCTCGATGACCTCAGCACCTGCATCACGCGCCATCGCCGCGGTATCGTCCGAGCAATTATCGGCCACGACCAGCAGTCTGTCGTGTGGGAGGAGCTGGGCGCGAATATCGGCGATTGTCGGACGGATCCCGGAGCTCTCGTTGTGAGCCGGTATGAGGACGGCGAGCGGGGGACGCTGGATGCCGCTCGGTGCGGCGGGGACGGGATGCTTGCGTCGAGAAAGTATTACCGCTGCAATGATCTCAGCGGCGAACACAGCCACCAAGGGCGCGAGGAGAACCGCAACAGCTATCGACAACAAGGAGACGAAAGCCGTCATTCCCCTATATTCCTCTGTTCCCGCGGGCCAAACTCGCGAACTGAGCAGGCGTTCCCATTATCAGAACTGCTCATGGCGCGGTGTCGGAATTCTTGCAGGCAGCACGTCGATCCCCAGCGAATTCGCCCCTAAATAGCCGCGAGCTGGGAACGGCACGCGTAAGATGGACCTGGAGACCAACGTTCCCCATACTTAAAAAGAGCGCGGTATGTTCAGCCACACCGCTCCGTTTTCACCATTTAATCATGTTAACTTTTCCGGCAACTTTGAAGGGCTCGCCAAGACCACCCATTCCGGCTAGAGCGTATCCGAAAAGCTCAAGTGTTGCTAGACACAAGCGCAAGATACCGTGGTAAATGCAATGCGCCAATTGGAAGCTTTGCAATAATCTGCAACATCTCGGTATTAATGGTAGAGCTAAAGTTGATATTAATGCTAGCGCCGGACTCGCCACTGCTGATTGCTGACAGGTTATGAAATGAAAAAGCTTTCGGGCGTGTTGATCGGGTGCGGCGCCATTGCGCGCGAACATCTGACCGCTTTAGCGGAACTTGACAACGTTGAAGTGTCCGGCGTCTGCGACATCTCGTCCGCCCGAGCCGAGGCGATGGCCGAACGTTTTCAGGTGCCCAAATTCTATACGAACCATCGCGATCTTCTGGATGAACTGAAGCCGGACCTCGTCCATATCACCACGCCGCCGGCGTCGCATCTTCCCATCGCCATGGATTGTTTGGAGCGGGGGCTGAACGTCTTCTGTGAAAAACCCATGACGGTGCAGTACGCCGATTTTTGTCTGCTCAAAGATAAGGCGATCGCCAAGGGTACTATGCTGATGGAAAATCAGCAGAACCGTTTCCATTCGTCGGTCCGGCGCATTCTTCAGCTGATCGAAACGGGTGAATTGGGAGACGTCCTTGACGTTCAGATCTGCCTGTCTCTCAACATCACTGGACCGAATAGCGCCTACACGGACATGAACGCCCCGCACTTCGGCATGACGCTGCCGGGCGGCGTGATCGGCGATTTTTTGCCGCACATCGCTTATTTGGCCTACATGTTCACCGGCAAGGCGCTGGCTGTGAATGCGGTCTGGACGAAACATACGAAGTGCACGCCATTGCCGGCCGATGAATTCCGCGGCCTGATCAAAGGTGAGCGCACGACGGCCTTTGTCAGCTTCAGCGGCAATGCCCAGCCGGACGGATTCCTTATCCGAGTGATCGGCACTCGGATGCGGGTCGAAGCAAATCTTTACGAGCCGCCCAAGGTCGTAAGCAAGCGCTTGCGCAAGGGTGAGCCGGCGCTGATGACAGTCGTGGACGGGATTGCGGAAGCCCGCCAGGTGCTGACCGGCAGTATCGGGGGCTTTGTCCGGAAGCTGGCCGGGCAAAGCAGCTATGACGGGATGAAGGACATGCTGGCCGCTACATATCGGTCGATCGAATTGAAGCAGCCCCAGCCCATATCGTTGCAAGAGCTCGATGAAATCGCGCAGCTTGCCGATCAACTCTCAGCTACGGCGAAGCCATGAAAGTACTTGTATCCGGAGCAGGTGGTTTTCTGGGCCAGTCGGTGGTGAACTCTCTGGTCGAGCGCGGGCATCAGGTCCGCGCGATGGTGCGGCCGGCCGCTCGGGCTCCTGACTGGCCCGAGCAGGTCGAAGTGTTTCGCGCCGATCTGCGCGTTCATAAAGATCTCGCGCCGGCATTCGACGGCGTAGATGCAGTGATTCATCTTGCAGCCGCCGTAACCGGCAATGAAGACGCGCAATTTGCCTCGACCGTTGTCGCGACGGAGCGCTTCCTGGAGGCCATGGCGAAGTCGACCGTCAAGCGACTGGTCCATGTGAGCAGCCTCGTCGTGTATGATTGGTCAAGGGCAAAATCCTGCATGGATGAGGAGACGCCGATCGAGTGCGCTCCCTACACTATGGGCGGGTACACGATCGCGAAGATCTGGCAGGAACGGATCGTGGAACGCTTTGCTCAGAGGAATTCCTGGGACATCACGATTGCAAGGCCCGGTTTCATTTGGGGCGATGGTCATGAGGAAATCGCCGCTATGGGGCGCAAGTTCGGGCGGCTGTATCTGATGTTCGGCCCGTTCACCCGATTGCCGCTGAGCCACGTGACGAATTGCGCCGATTGTCTGGTCTCAGCTCTCGAAAGCCCGACCGCATCGGGGCAAACGTTCAATATCGTCGACAGCGATGATGTCCGAGTCTGGCAGTATGTCAGAGAGTATGCACGGCGGACGCGGCAACCGGGATTGCTTGTCCCATTGCCGTATCATGTTGGACTTGGCTTGGCCCAGCTGGCCGCCTTTACCAGCAGAAAACTATTTGGTGAGAAGGGAAAGCTTCCGTCCCTGCTGACGCCGCGCCGCTTCGAGTCTCAGTTCAAGCCACTCCGTTTCAGCAATTCGAAGATCCGGACGAAATTGGGTTGGAGACCCCGCTTTAGCTTCGATGAGTGCCTGGCCGCGTCCTACAAACATCAAGTGACCTGATCCGGCGAACATCCAAGCTCAATCAGCGAGCAGCAGTTGCGAGAGCGCGGGCAAGTATTGCGGCGAATCGCCTCGCTTCCGCGCTGATATCGAATTCCTGTTCGACTTTCCTGCGTCCCGCGGCTGCGAGCCGGGTCCGCAAGCTCGGATCCTCGACCAGTTGGCGAATGGCGGCAGCGGTCGCGTTTGCATCTCCCGGCGAGATGAGCAGGCCGCTCTCGCCGTCCTCTACAAGTTCTGGAATTCCCGCAATTCGTGTCGCGATGACGGGAACGCCCGCCGCCATCGCCTCCATCAGCACCACAGGGACGCCCTCGGCGAAGCTTGTGAGCACGAAAATGTCGGCTTGCTTGAGGAGGTCCCGGACCTGCGCCTGTGATTGATAGCCGAGAAAATGAACGCGCGCCGAGACGCCGAGCCGGCGCGCCTGCTCGATGAGCATGAGCCGGTCGGGGCCGTCGCCGGCGATCTCCAATGTTACGTCGTCAAGCTTCGCTAATGCATCGAGCAGGACAGGTAAGCCTTTTGCGGCGGCGAGGCGTCCGACGAACAGCAACTTTTTGCCTCGCCCGGTGTGTTGACGCAACTCGAACAGATCGGGCTCAACGCCGCAATGGACGATCATCAATTTGTCCCAACAGTCGACCGGCGAAAACAACATGGCCTGACTGCGACAAAAATGGCTGATGCAGTTCACGAACAGCGCGCGTCTGACTTTCTCGTCAATCCACCAGAGCCTGGGCTCGAGGAATTCGGAGGGCCCATGCATTGTAAAGCTGAATGTGAAACCTCCGAGCTCCGCGGCGATTGCCGCGACCGAGCAACTTGAATCGGAGAAGTGGTTATGGAGATGAGAAAGCGAGTGCTTTCGCATCAGCCGCGCCAGCATCGCCGCTTCGGCAAAATAGGCGGCTTGCCGCAACAGCGCGCGAAAGCCGGGTGGGCAGGTCCTGATGGCAAGCCGGAGCGCCGATAGGTAACGCTTGGGCGAAGAAAACAGCTGCGTCAGGTGGGCTCGAAGCAGGCTCGCCGGCGGAAGAAGATAGATCGTCGACCTTCTGATGGCTTCGACCTCGGCGCTGACGTTCTCGGTCGCTGGCGGCTTTCGGATCGAGAACGTCTGCACGTGATATCCGAGAGAGCGCAACATCGCGACCTCCCGTTGGATAAACGTGTCGGTTGCTCGCGGATACTGGCCAGTCAGAAATCCGAGCCGCATTTGGCCTGCTCTTGCCCGAGGACGATCGTCGCCCGTTGCCGCCGCATCGGTGATCACGTCCCGCGCGGTCTTCGCTCGGAGCTCCGTGCCGCCAGCCGGTCTGGCCTTGTATCGCAGCTCTGCCATTGAAATCTACCTTATTACCCGCGCTGGTATTCCCACGGCGGTCGCTCCGGCCGGCACGTCGCGCAGTACGACGCTCATTGCGCCGATCTTGGCGCCGGAGGCGATCCTGATGCCGCCGAGCGCCTGAGCGTAGGCCCCGAAGTCGACATCGTCTTCGATCACCGGTGTTGGACCGCCCTCGACTCGGTTGCCGATCGTGACGCCTTGGCGAAGGGTGCAATTGCGACCGATGACGGCTTGAGAATGAATAAAGATATTCCCGAAGTGATAGATCCGCAGGCCCGGACCA
Source organism: Bradyrhizobium sp. STM 3843 (assembly GCF_000239815.1). GTDB lineage: Bacteria > Pseudomonadota > Alphaproteobacteria > Rhizobiales > Xanthobacteraceae > Bradyrhizobium. The sequence goes on from NZ_CAFK01000242.1 coordinate 78,333, forward strand.
ATTCGCGCCTCGACCGGCAAGCTGATGCCGGTCATCGTTTCCACCAGCCGAAAAAGCAGCCAGTACACTTTCAAGAGGAGGCTTCGTGCCAGGCCGTCCTTTCGCAGCAGGATACGTCGACCGAGCCGGTAGACCCAGATCGCCCAGATCGACTGCTCCCGCAGGAAGGGGCGGGGCGGGTAACGCGACAGGTCGGCTGCGAAATCGGGATCCTGCGTCATTCGTCTGCTGCTGCTGTATGACTTTCCGTTGATCGATGCCTGCGGGCTGGACATCGGTCAAATTCCGGCCAGCGTCAAAGTCTGTTCAAGGATCTCGAGATCAACTTCGATATCGGCGCTCGCATCCCATGATTGAGGATAATCCGTGCCCAGGGTCGTGGGATGTCCCTTGCCCAGCATGTAGTAATACTGTAAGCCCAACTGGTTGCTGAGTTTCCAAAAATACGTCGCAACCAGTTCGGGCGAATAGATTTCGATGATCTTCGTTCCGGGCGAGCAGAAGATGACGTTGCTCATCCCTCCGCCATGTGGACCAATGACCACCTCGCAGGACGCCATTACAGCCGCCTGTTCCGGCACCGACATCGTTTCCATGGCAGCGACCTCGAATCCGCGCTTTTTCAGCATCTCAATCACGATGTCTTCATTCAGGACACGACGATAGCCGGCAAGGCCCCGGCTGATGTAGAGTCGACGCCCGGGCGACGGCATGTTGCGCCAATCCTGCAGCAGAAAGTTGCGTCGGAGAAAGTCGACCATCCATGGCCTGAAACAGCCGCCACCTAATGGGACAGATGGAACAATCAACTCACGCGCGCGCAGATAGCGCGTCTTATCTCCGTCGATGATTCTAGATGGTTCGATCCCGAGCGTAGCCAAGGTCTCACGCTGAAAGCGGGCACGTTGGCTGTTGACTAAGAAATAATCGACCCTGCTCAGATCGATTCCAGCTAGCCTCATCAGTTCATAGCGCGGTAGTAGCTGAAACAGCCAGTGGTAATAGAGACTGGCGCCGTCCGTCGCCAGCACGGCTACGCTAGCGTCAATCTCTGCCAACGGTTCGAGGTCCCAATCCGAATTGAGCGCTGCCTCCGTCGTTAATTTCGGATCGTGAAAATAGGTCGAGACGTCTTTCAGAAACTGGCCGTCGGGCGTGATGATGAGACCACGGTTAGTCGCTCGTCCTCTCGGCACTGACGCGACGAAGGTCTCGGGATAGTCGTAAGATTGATCCATCAGGAATTGGCGACGCATCTGACGGTGCACAGTCATCGGCAGAGGCATCGGCACCGTGCAGGCGGGGTCTACCTGACTGATTTTGGCTCCCAATGCGCGGCCCGATCTCGAGACCCAATCCGGCGTCGCCTCACAGACCGAGGATGGCGGATACAAACTATCGTTGTCGATAGCGGCCGAGGGCAGGATTTTCGCCAGCATTCGAGATCGCAACAGCTTGATCTGACGGCGCCATCGTTGGAGCGCTTTCCAGGACGGCCGCAAATGACGTTTCAACCAGTTTTTTGGCTGGTAGATGTCAAACCAGAAAAGGGTCGCCATGAACGATTTCCTTCACTCAGTTGACGCCGGAGTTCGATGACGATCGCGACCGCTCAACAATTTCAGCCAGAAAGTCCCGATACTGCCTGCCTATCGCAGCCCATGAAAATCGTGTAGCTCGCTCAACGCGGGCCTGTTGTTCAACCGGAGGAGCGGCGAGCGCAAGCTCAAGGTTGCGGGTGATATTGGCCGGATCATTCGTGTCGACTAGGTACTCCCGATCGCCAACGATCCACCGCGACCGCGGAGAATCATGCCCAACGACCGGCAGCCCGCAGGCCAAGGCTTCCACGAACACGTTTCCAAAAGACTCATCCATTGAAAGGTGTAGGAAGACATTGGCTGCTCGGTAAAGCGCCGGCATCTGCTGCGGAGTGAGGGTCAGGCGTGTAAAGCGCCCGGGCAATTGGCGGGCAGCGAGCTCGTCAACAGCCTGTCTGAGGGGACCGTCGCCTGCCACGACCAGGTGAGCATTCGGGATGCGGCTGACCGCATCGATGCCGACCTCGACGCGCTTGGAAGGGCTCAAGGCACTGACCATCAGGATGATCGGTCGATTGGCGGGCAGCCCAAACTGCTCACGTTGAGCAGGCCCCGGCATGAAACGACTGCAGTCAACACCGTTTGGGATCACTCGACATCGCCAGCGATCCTTGTTCCGATCGTAGAAATCGGGATTGGTGCAAATGAGGCCTTCGCATCCAAAGAACCGGAATTCAGCGTCGTTGGAGTAGGCCGGCCAGTCCCCGTTCTGCGTTACGAATACGTGGGGCGGGCGGGAACCCGACCAGACGGGGCGTCGCAAGGCCCAGTTGGTGAAAGGGTAGCTGCAGGTAACCGTCACGTCATAGTCGGCCGGCCGGTAGGCGGCCAGCAAGGCAGGCACAAAGCTCAACTCCTCATAAGCAAACTCGTTTCTCAGCATGGGCATCTTTGGAAGTCGCTCAAGCTTCTTGCGCGACGCGCTCGCCGCGCGCAGAAAACGATACTGGACGTCGGCTTTTTCCTGTCCAGAGCCGATTAGCGTGACGGTGTCGCCGCCCTTCGCCAGCTCCGATGCAACGGAAATGAATGCTATTTCGGCCCCGCGGTCGTAGCGGTGCAGGCCTGGCAAAGCGAATAGGATTTTCATGGACGCGAATGTTGAGGTTTGATCATTGAAACGTCGTTCTCGAACCCGATCAGCGCCTGTGATGACAGCGCGGCACTATGCCTCCGTCGTACCTTCTCTGTGCTAGATGAGTTTTCTCTCAGCCGGATCAATATTATCCCGCTGTAGATTATCCGTAGGCTGCCACCGGAGGAATGTCATAGGTTTTTCGATCAAAATCGAAAAGTGAATGTCAAATACGCTAATATTTATCATGAAGTGACACAAAAGCGTTAAGGGGCAGGAGCTGCGCGGCGAGTCATCAGCCGTTCTGAAGCGCTATTGAAGGCCCTTCTAACAGCGGGTTCCCAGTAGGCACTAACCAGCCAACTGAGCACGATAACCATAAGCAGTGCAAGGGCAAGGGATAGCCACTTGTCGATCCCTATCATCGTCAGCGCTCGGATTGCCCGACGTCCGATCTCGTCGTGAACCAAGTACAGCGGGTAGGTGATGAGACCGAGATGGCGGACCACCGTCGCCATGCGCGGCGGGATTGAAAGGTGCGCATGCCCGGTGATTGCAATACAAAGGACGGCGGCCAACCAGGTCGCCACGGGCGCTGCTATGGAGTGGTAGGTCAGCATCTCTCGGGGCAGGAATTCCGCTCCCCGAAGGCAGATCTCGGTGATGCACGCTGCAATTGCGATCAGGGCAGTCAGATACTCCCAGGTCGATAATTGCCGCGTGGTCGATAGCCACAGCCAAATGCCGGTGGCGAAGAAGCAGCCGTGCCGTAAGAGCAGCACGTTCATATGGTCGCTGATGTACCAGTCCTGGAACCCTGCCGCGACCATGTACATTCCGCTCCCCATCGTGAGCAGAAGTGCCAGCCGATTGATGTATTGAAATCGGTTGATGAATAACACGATGAAGATCACCGCATAGAACACGATCTCGACGGCAAGGGTCCAATATACCGGGGAGATCCAGGGGCCTTTCGGCAGCAGGACCAGGGACCTGAGATATGGAAGGATCTCTGCGTTCGGGGCCAGAAGAGCAAACGTGATGGTCGCGCACAGCCACGGCGCCGGGAGCAATCGCAGTGCACGGCCCTTAAGGAATTGGAGCGGGCTCGAGCCGTTGGCCGAATTGGCGATCACGAAGCCGGAAATGACGAAAAAGATCTCGACCCCGACCCAGCCGAACCATGTCAAGGGCCATACCAGTTGGAAATCGGCCACCTGATTGACGTATGCGTAGTGAAAGCCAACGACGGAAAGCGCAGCCAGAAAACGAAGGACGTCGATGGCATAATAGTAGTGGGTCGGCTGTTTCGGTCGATTTGGATGCACGTGCCTCAACTCCTGGGCGGCGCGGGCCTGATTTATCTCGATCATCGAAAATGCAAGGCCGAGCCGATCCCGGGTCGCGCAGGAAATGGTTTTTAACGTTGTCGTGGAGGCTCGCAAGATCGGATGAAAAATCGGCTTCTTCAATATTCGGACAAGCCGTCCGCTTTGCAATAGGGTATATCCTTAATTGTGTCTGATTAAGAGTCCCCAAGCTCGTACTGTCGAGTAACCTTATTTCGTATGGTTGCCTGGACTGGGTTGGTCGCTAGCGTGTTAATTTGGTCGGCGAGGGTTTTGTCCGGAGCTTCGTCCGTGCTATCGAGCAGGAGGATAGCTGACCGCCTGTTCAAGAATTCTGTATGACTTATGAAATTTGATGATGTCGGTGTAGTGGTGATTGGCCGCAATGAGGGCCAGCGGCTGGTCGACTGCCTCGAGTCGGTCAAAGCGGCTGCCGACCATATCGTCTACGTCGATTCTGGATCAACGGATCAAAGCGTCGTCGCCGCGAAGCAGCTTGGCGCCATAGTCGTAGAACTCGATCGCAAGCGCCCATTTACGGCGGCGCGGGCCCGCAATGAAGGGTTCGCCGAGCTTAAGTTCCTGCTCCCCCAACTTCGCTTCGTCCAGTTCGTCGATGGTGACTGCCTTCTTATGCCCGGTTGGATGGAGAGCGCGGTTGACACCATCCGAGCGCGCGAGGATGTCGCGATCGTCTGTGGCCGTCGCCGGGAGCGGCATCCCGAGGTTTCGTTCTACAACAGGTTGTGCGACCTCGAGTGGGACACGCCGATCGGCGAGATAGGCGCTTGCGGTGGAGACTCTCTCATCCGCGTGAAGGCATTTGAAGAGGCAGGTGGTTTCCATCCGGGTGTTATGGCCGGAGAGGAGCCGGAACTTTGTATTCGGCTGCGCGAGCGCGGATGGAAGATCTGGCGGATCGACGCTGAGATGACGCTGCATGATGCGGCCATGACGAGGTTCGGACAATGGTGGCTCCGCTCCGTTAGGAGCGGCTATGGGTTCGCGGAAGTCTCGCGCTTGCACCGGCGTTCGCCGTTTCGCATATGGGCTCGATCGGTGCCGAGCGCGCTGTTCTGGAGCACCGTCTTGCCGCTATTGATTCTGCTCGGAAGCCTTGTTCATCCGATCGTTCTCTGTGCAATCCTGATCTATCCGCTACAGATGTGTCTGATCGCGCTCCGCCGCAAAACGGCTCAGCCGAGCAGATGGGGCTATGCATTCCTCATGGTCGCAGGCAAGTTCGCCCAGACCCGCGGAATCGTCCGTTTCTACTGGCGCTTGCTCCGGGGACAGGCCGCGCAGCTAATCGAATATAAGACTTAGTAGTCTCCGGTCGTCGAAAGTCTGGCAGGAGCTCTATTATGATTCTGCCGGTAAGGAGAACGGATGTGAGCACAACGTCGGCTTACAAGACTGTGCAGATCTCGGTTTTTTGGATCGGGTAGCGAATGCTTTTTAACTCGCCGGAATTCGTCGTATTCTTTCTCCTCGTCTACTGTCTGTATCTGGGGCTGTCCTTCCGCCTGCAGAACTACATGCTCCTCGTCGTGAGCTACATTTTCTACGGATGGTGGGACGCTCGTTTTCTTTTTCTGGTTGCCCTCTCGACGACGATCGATTTCTGGGTTGGATTGATGATCGAGAACGGACGGCTGCAGCTTCGGCAGTGGTTGATGCCGGCAGCGTTCTTCGTCCTCTCGGCGGTCATCTTTCTCGGTCTTGATTGGACCGGCCTTCCCGCACTTGGATCCGGCTATCCGGATCTTGGCAGGCTTTTGAACATCCGCATGCTCGCATTGTCACTCGCGGGAAGCGTCGCTTTCGTGGTGTTGATCTCTGCCGTGTTCTCGACCTTAAGCCGGATGAAGGATGAAGGGCGCAGACGCTTCAGGTGTCTTCTTGTCAGTCTTATTACTCAATTGGGGCTTCTGGCTGTCTTCAAGTATTTCAACTTTTTCGTCGATAGCCTGTCAGCTGCATTGGCTGGGGTCGGAATCGAGAGCAGTCCGCTTCATCTCAACATAGTGTTGCCGGTCGGCATCTCGTTCTACACGTTCCAGTCTCTGAGCTATACGATCGATATCTATAGACGCCAGTTCAAGCCGACGGATCGCTTCTCCGACTTCGCGCTTTTCGTTGCCTACTTTCCGCAACTCCAGGCGGGCCCGATCGAACGTGGTAGGCATATCATCCCGCAGCTTGCCCGGCCGCGGACCCTCACCATCGAGCAGACCTCCCGAGGGCTCTATCTCATCGTCCTGGGCTTCTTCAAGAAAGTTGCCATTGCAGATGGTGTGTCTCCGGTGGTCGACCACATCTTCGGCAGCAGCGGGAGGGTCACGTGGATCGATGTCGTCGCGGCAAGCGCCTTGTTTGCCGTCCAGATCTATTGCGACTTCTCGGGCTACACCGATATCGCGCGCGGCATCTCGAAGATGTTGGGCATCAACATGATCGTCAATTTCAACCAGCCCTATTTCGCGACAAATCCGCAGGACTTTTGGCGCCGCTGGCACATCAGCCTATCGACCTGGTTACGCGACTATCTCTACGTTCCGCTCGGTGGAAACCAGGGCGGTCTCGCCTTTATTTGCCGCAACCTGATGATCACGATGATGCTGGGCGGCTTATGGCATGGCGCGTCGTGGAATTTCGTCCTGTGGGGATTTTATCAGGGCGCAGCTCTTTGCGTTTATCGGATATGGAGCGAATATCGAGGAAAGCCCGCGCCTGTGGTCGGGAGTGAGCTAGGGCTCTCCGCGGGACACATCGTTCGCCGCCTGCTGGCGAGCGCAGGCTTTCTGATCGTCGTCTGTTATGGATGGCTGCTATTCCGAGCGCATTCCTTTGCACAGATAGTCAACTTCACGTCGTTGCTGATATCCGACTTCGGGGATCTGGATTACGGAGGTCGAGCGCCGCGGCTGTCTGCATTGTTCGGTATGGCCCTTCTGCTCGCGATGGAAATCGTGCAGTACTGGAAGGCAGATCCTTGCTTTTATCAGCGGTTTCCAGTGCCGATCCGAGGCTTCCTGATTGCCGCGATGATCGCCATCACCCTTATGGGCATGAGCAATGAACCAGCTCAATTTATCTATTTCCAGTTCTGAGAAGGCAAAGTTCAGAGCGGTCGGAGCGGCAGCCCATACTGCCGTCTGGATCGTGATCGGCCTTGTCCTCATAGACATCGCTATCAATGTCGTGCTGGCCTACCCAAGCGACCCTAAGGTCACCAATCCCTCCCAGCTGCGGCTGTACTTCGAATATGGGCGTTCGACGGAAGGGCAGCTTGCCCGCATGACGCGGCCGGACAGATCGCAGACCGCTCCGATTACGTTGCCAGGGTGGTACGATACGCTTGAGATCACGGAATTTCCGGAGAAATCATCGAACTCGATCGTGACAATCTATGGCATGTCGCATGCCGTGCGGCTGGGGCATGCTCTAGAACGGACGTCGTTGCGTCTGACGCCGCGGATCGTTGGCGCACCGGGAGCTCCGACCAATTGGTCATACGGAGCATTTCTTCGCGACCGTGGCGGCGGCAAGAGCCGTGCAGTCGTTCTCGCGATCATGTCGTACTCGCTTCCGATGATCACGACGCTATCCGCCGCAACATGGTCGTTCGATCTTCCGATGCCCTATACGATGGATCGGTTCTACGTCAGGAATGGCCAGTTGGAGGTCGTGCATCCGCCGTTCACATCGTTCGAAGGATACGTGGCCGCATTCAATGATCCGGCAGAATGGTCCAAGGTTCGCAGCGAATTTGCCCAGCATGACACGATGTACAATTCCTTCATCATGCGCGCGAACATGTTCGATCATTCGTCTCTGTTCCGTCTGATTCGTCGTGCCTACGCGCAGCGTTATATGAGGGCCATCCGCAAAGGTATTCTCGATGGGTCAGGTTTCCGAGCCGAGAGTGAGCAGATCCAGGTAGCGCGAGCTATCATCCGCGACTTCGCGAAAGAGGCGCGCCGGGACGGTATCATTCCGGTCGTCTTCGTCGTCAACAATTTCGGGTATTCCGACAATCTGTACCGGGCGCTCGAGCCGGTTCTCAAAGAAGATAATATTCCCTATGTGAGTTCGCACACCGTCGCTTCTCCGGACGATCCGCGCGGCTATCTGCCGGACAGCCATTTCACGGACGAAGTCGACGATAGGCTCGCCAAAGAGCTCGAAAGGGTCATTCTCGAAGCCGCCCGGTAGCAACGCCGCGGAACGGCGCATTCGCGCTGGGAACAGGTCCCTGTAGCTGCTCGGACAGAATGGATGTTACCGGGACGAGTTGGTTTCGCTGCGCAATCGGCAACTAGTCTCGTGCGAGAGTCCAGTAGCGCTCGAGATGTTTGCGATAGAGTGCTGGATCGACGCCATCCTTGGAATGGATCATCACAGCAACCGTACTCGGATCGAAATCAGAGAAAAACGCCGCCAAAGCTGACTCGCTCCGCAGATCCATGCCCCAGGAGGCTTTGACCAGCGGCACCGACGACGGCGCATGGTTGACTGCTGAATATCCCAAGACTTCCTTCACAAAAATCCCATAAAGCATGTATTCGGAGAACTGCAGTGTCCGAGCGATGGCCACCTTCCAGCTGATGCCGGTGTGGGCTTCGATCCTCTGCTGCATTGCCCTGACGGTGTTTCGATTCCAGCAGATCATGTTGCCGACATGGTTTTGTGAGCCGATACCCTGATTCTCGTTGAGCCCGAACAGGCGACGCGCCGTTGCAGTCCACTCGGGTCTTCCAGGCATGCCCACGTCGAGCAGACCAACCTTTCCATCGACGAGAAGATCCTGATAGCCGAAGTGTCGGAAGAACGCTGTGTCCGAATCGCAAAACACAAGTGTCTCTTCGGGCACCGCTTCGATCGATGCAATCTTGAGAATCTGTTGGATGATCCAACCCCGCACCGGTGGTGCCTTGAGGCTCAGCCAGTAGCCCTTGCGGCCGGGCATCCTCCAGATCCATCGGCCCAACAGTGCCTCCGACTCTATGATGCGTCGTCTCGGTCCCGACAGATGCTTGAACGCGGCATAGTCACGCCGGTCGACGATGAGATAGTGGTGCACGTCCGGCGAAGTCCTGTCGAGTGACTCGACCAGAAGTTCGCAGCGCTCGAGGTCCGGGAGGTACGTCGGCGTAACAATAGCGAAGGAATTCTGTGGATCGCGGGACAAGAGGTTTATCCTATCTTGCTGTTTGCGTGACCCGAGCTGCCGAGATGCACGGGTCCAGAATGTATGCGGATGTTTGCTCTAGCTGGCTTGCTCGACTCGCCCGGCTGCGCCGTGCAGCCGTCTCAACGTGAGGCGCACTGTCCCCACATGACCGCACCGATACTCTGTATCCTCCTTGGCCCTTCAAGCGTCCTGACCCCCGAAGTATTGCTTGGCGCGTAGTAACAGTTACTTGTCACCAGGCTGACAGCCAATAACAAGATGCCGCAACCTGCGGAATCGTGTGATGGCGTAACCGTCGGCCTGCGGCACATCAGCTATTTCAAAAATGTCAAATGGCTCCAGTCGATCGGCAGGGTATCGAACGACGTCCCAAATCCGGACATCCAGCGTAAATATTCCAGAAGCGCGGTGGTGGCGAATACGAGGATCGTGAATAGCAGGTCCTGCATGCCGAATGAAAATCGCTCTCGTCGCTGGCCAATCAGGATTGGAACGTACCTGGCGAGATCAGACAGGCTTATCGCTAGCACTCCTCCAAGAACGCCGAAATATCCTACCATAAGAGGAAGGCTGATAACGAGGATCGCGAGTTTTGTGCCGTTGGAGGCCGCTCCGTAAGACGGTTTGCCCAGACCGAGAACGATCGCTTCGTTCACATAGGCGAGGATCGAAAACCATGATCCCAGAACGAGCAGCGGCAGTATCCAGGTGGCGGACTGGTAGCGTTGATCGTAAAGAAGACGGATGGCAAAATCGGCTGAGGCAACGAACAGCGCAAACCCAAGCGCCGCCACAAGGAGGAACTTCGCCCGAAGCGGAGCGAGCTCCCCGTAGAGCTTGGACCGGGCCGTCTGAGCGTGGGACGCAACGAACGGGAATAGAACGATGTTTCCGAGCCGCATGGTGAGATTGCCGGACAGATCGGAGATTGACCGTGCGATTCCGTAGATTCCAAGTAGCTCCAACGGAATGACTTTTCCGAGATACAGTCGGTCGACATACATCGAGAGAAAAAAGACGATCGAAGATACGAAGATCCATTTTCCAAAGCTGAGGATTTCCTTGGAGTATCTCTTGGAGATGTAGAACCGATGTCTGATCTCCGGAAGTAGCAGATAGCTGCCGATCAACGAGACCACGGAACTGAATATAGTCCCGTAAACCATCGCCCATATCGTCGGGGTAAGATAGGCGAAGAGCAGTATCGCCGCAGAACCGATGAACCCCAGAATCAATTCATATACATTCAGTCGGACCACCTGCATGCGCTTCTGCAGCAGGAATTTGCTCAGGGAACTCAGTCCGGAAAGGACAAGACTAAATGAAGTTATCGGTATGATGACGGCGAGAACCGGAATCTGATAGAACCGGGCGATCGGTAATGCAGCCGCTATGAACACGAACCAGAGAGCGATACTGCGCAGTAGCTGTAAGCTCCATGCAGTATTGTAGAATTCCGATTCATCTGCGTGTTCGTTGTAGACGATATTCTGGTTGATGCCGACATCGGAGATCAGTTCGATGCCCATTCTGAATGTATAGACAATCAGCATAGTCCCGAAAATGTCAGGCGCGAGCAGCCGAGCGAGGACGATGTTGGTTGCTGTTCGCAGCCCTGTGCTCAGGCCATAGATGCCGATCGTCCAGACGGTTCCACTGAAGAGAGTGCGCGTTGAGATGGTCATTCGTGAGTTCAAGGCTTGCTCATGGCGAAGCTGTCCTTGGGTCTAGGCGACAGCGGGACCTTTGCGCCGAACTGGCCAGTTCTCGGCGGCTATTTCCCGGCCAGGCCATGCAGGCTAGGTAAGCCGAAGAAGATCACTCCCACTGTCTCATACAGAAAGAGCACAACGACGCATGCCAAGAAGAGTCTCATTCGAGCTTCACAAGATGCTGAGCGTCGTTGCGTCCGTTATTGTCGGTGAATGCGCCGGTCCAACGCAATCACGCGGATAAATTGGTTCTGAAGTAGGCTGTGGTCGGCTTGAGACCCTCCTCCAGCGGAATCTTTGGATTCCAGCCTAGTTGCTTCTGAGCCAGCGTAATGTCGGGCTTTCGTTGCTTTGGGTCGTCCTGCGGCAGCGGTCGGTTAACGAGGGGCGATGAAGACGACGTTTCTGCGATGATCAGTTGGGCCAATTCCTTCATCGTGAATTCCGTCGGATTACCGAGATTGACCGGGCCGGTGAAACCGTCGGGGCTTTCCATCAGGCTGATAAGGCCTCCGATCAAATCATCCACGTAACAGAACGATCGGGTCTGGCTACCATCGCCATATAGCGTAATGCCCTCACCCTTGAGTGCCTGGATGATGAAGTTGGACACGACTCGGCCATCGGCCGGATGCATGCGTGGACCATAGGTATTGAAGATTCGCGCGACCTTGATCTCAAGTCCGTGTTGCCGATGGTAGTCGAAGAACAATGTCTCGGCGCAACGCTTGCCCTCGTCATAGCAGGATCGAGGACCAATAGGGTTGACATTCCCCCAGTAGGATTCCTGCTGTGGATGGATTGAGGGATCACCGTAAACTTCGCTCGTGGAAGCCTGCAGAATGCGGCATCCAAGCCGCTTTGCAAGACCGAGCATATTGATGGCGCCGTGCACCGATGTCTTGGTCGTTTGCACCGGATCGTGCTGGTAGTGGATCGGCGAAGCTGGGCACGCCAGATTGTAGATCTCGTCGACTTCGACATAGAGCGGGAAGGTCACGTCATGACGCAGAAATTCGAAGCGTGGGTTGCCGTGGTGATGCTCCAGGTTGCGCTTGGTGCCGGTGAACAAGTTATCTACACATAGAACATCATGCCCCTGCTCCAGGAGGCGGTCGATCAGATGGGATCCCAGGAAACCGGCCCCTCCCGTGACGAGAACACGTTTGCGGCTGTCGTAGAGGCGCGGCATTATCTATCTCCTAGTTAAAGCGTGAAAATACGGATGAGGGCCGTCAGGGCTCATTGACGAGTTGGTTATCATAGAGACTGCGCGTTGGTTCGGTCCGATCCGACCCACGAGACCCTTCCGAAAGATAATGGATCGTCGACGCTGATCGGGACCAGTAACCGAGTTCCGTTGCGAGCCCGGCTATTAAGCCAACATCTATCGCGAACATATACTGGGTCTCTTCGAGCACGAAGATCCATTCGAAGAAATTGTGAACGTATATAGTTAACAGTGCGACCCCGAGGCCGATCAGCAGGTCACCGCGTCGATCGCCGGGATGAGCTGAACCGCATAGCATGGCTACGAGAAAAGGACGTAGCAGTAGTATCAGGAATGCAATCAGCCCCGCATATCCGGTCTCCGCGGCGACGAGAAAATAGACATTATGGACATGAGCCCCTTCGCTCGTTGTTGACCAGGCCACTCCCGCGCGCTGGTTATAACCACCCAGGTTGGCAGCGATCACGTAATGATTGGCTCCCTGACCCAGAGGATTGTCCGATAGCATCAGTTGTGCGGACTTTTCGAAAGCGGCGCGTTCGTCATAATCAATTGCGATCGACTCGGCCTGATTTTCAAACCGCTTGTCCAAGGAAAGCAGGGCGACTGGGACAATCACGATGAGGGCGGCCAGCCCACTGAAGAGAAACTTGCGCTTCCGCGGCGTCCAGCCACGCAGACTGGACAGAAGGAACGTAAGTGCATAGCCGACCAGAGAAAGCGCAAGCGTTGCCCGGGATCCGGTTAGTACGCTGAGAGCCAGGCCGGCTGGTACGGCACCTGTTAACAGACGGCTCAATGGTCCGGAGAGCAGCAGCGCAAAGACCGGAATATCCACGAAGTGGACGATCATGCCGAGCAGGTTTTGCTGGTACATGGTGCCCGGCGCTTGCACTATACCCAGCGCCAGCCGCTGCCACGTCGCAATAATCGCCTCAAAGATCAGGCCTGCAGCCATGCCCTTCAGGATAGCAATGGGCACACGTTGGTCAGCACAGCCCTCGGCGACCACGACGCATACAAAAAATATCCGGCATAGTTGCCAAGAATAGAAGAGCGCGGCGGTGGGCTCGGCGGATGAGACGCATGAAAGCACGGTGACAAGAATGTAAAAACCAAAGGCGAGGCGGAACGGAAAGGGGTGCCCACTTCTGGGCGTACTCAGGTAGAGCGCTATGGCAAGCGCGTCCACAACAGAAAACTCGGCTCCCTTCACATGGCCTGGCCAACTGAGCCACGAAATGAAAGCCATATTGAGATGGAGAAAGCTCAGTGCGAAGGGCAGGAATCCAAGAACGCTCCAGAAAACAGGAGATTTCTCCGGATTCTGGCGCAGCCAATTCGCGAGCGGCGCTATTGCTGCCAAGAGAATGGCCAGACCGATCCACTTCATCGATCACGCCCTCACATCGGGGCCGAGAATAATCCTGTCGGCCGGCACGGGTTGAAAAACTGGCGCGGCGTCGCCTTTCACGCCGCTACACCGAATGGTCCAAGGAGCCGCAAATGCGGATGAACGCCGCAGCGACTTGCGACGGTCCAGCGAAAAGGGCGGATCAAGCTGCAAGGCTGAAATATGCCCCGCCGCTTCCGCTGAACCCGACATACACTGTTCCGAACTCATTCGCGTCGCCCTCAACAGTGGTGATCATATCATAGTTGCCGAGTGGGTAATCACCGATCTGGAGCCATTCGATCGTATTGGCGTTCCATGCAGCGAGGTGGTCGGTCGAGCGATAGACGCCCCACCTCTTCTCGTACAGGCCTGCTATGTATACAGCTGGATGGTCACTTCCTGGGGCGGCTTTTCCGAAGCCGAAGGCATGTACGCACTGTACGTTCGCAATAGGGATAAAATTGGCGCAACCATCTGTCGAGCGCATGAAGACGGCGTAGGGCTGATTGGCTGGATTGAGCGGACCGCTGCATGCAAATACGTGTCCGGCGTGCCCCGGTACCGAGCGGATTTTAACCAAACCTTCGTCCGACGCCATGTAAATGCGGTTTGAATCCGAGGGCGCAACTTGGATTTCGTAACCCCCGGCCTCCGACAGGCCGTTGGCCGGTGCGACATCAGCCGACGGCATTCGCGTTGAGGTCCTGAGTTGCTCCCATTTGGACGTATCATTGTTCCAAGTATAGCAGCCGTAAGTGTCTGCGCGGCACACCAGGTTCTTGCCATCGTTGGAAATGCTGCGTCCCGTGATGAAGCCGCCGGCACCGAGCGGCAGGCTTGACCATTGTCCGCGCGACTGCTGCGGCGCGGACGATGCACATGACGACAGAATCGGGCCGCCGATCGCTGCAGCGAGCATCAAAAAGCGACGTTCAGTGAGCATCAGCAACTGCCCTTTCGTCGACCCGAAACGCGTCGATGAGTGACCATCGGCCTTCAGGCTGGCTCGTTGAGAAGAATGCGTCGTCGGCCCGTGCCTAGAGATGCCAGCGGTCGTTCCAGCAGATAGTGGATGCAAATCCCTCCAACGACGGCGGAGGTGAGTGTGCCGGCAAGGTAGATGGCGTCCCACAACCGGCCCGATCCAAAGAGCGATAGGTGCTCTCCAAGCAGCTCTGTCACTCTCAAAATGAACAAATGACTCAGATAAATCGAATACGAGGCGTCTCCAATCGTGCGAAGTATCAGGCTCGGCGCCCGCCGAACGGTATCTTCCAAGGCGAGCGCTCCGGCCACTATTGTCGTTGCAGAGATACCCAGAAGATCATTGATCCTGGCGAGTTCGCTGGAAGCCGGCACCAGGAGGAAACTCAGGACCCCCGTCGCCAGCAAGGCGACTCCCAATACCGGAGATCTTAGCGCTCCAGCCTGATAAAGAATGGCAAGACTTGCGCCGTACAGGAATTTCAACAGGTCCGGGTTCGTGTAAGTGGAGAGCACCGCATCGGCTGGCTGCACTGCGAAGCCCAGCAGCACGAGTGCTAGAAAGCCTAGTCCGAGAACCGTGATGCGAACGGTGCGCGATCCGACTAGCAGGAGAAATCCAAACACAAAGTAAAAGAACATCTCATAGTTGAGCGACCAGCCAGGAATGAGAATAGGCGCGATCAGACCCGTTTGGACCACGTGAAAGTGTGGGATGAACAGGAACGACTTCGTCGCATTCTCGGGTGTGATCACCGTGGTGTGGAAGAGGTTGGGAAACCGCAATGCGGCCCCGATGAGGATCGCGAGGAAGATCCAGTACAACGGTACGATACGTGCGATGCGGCGACGCCAGAAAGCCACAGGAGAAATATTCGAGTTCGCCGTAGTGTACCACATGATAAAACCACTGATCACGAAGAACAGCTTTACGCCAAACGGACCCAGGTTCGAGTTGCTGAGATAGTCGATCCGCGTCGTCGGGCTTAGCATGTGATGGACAACGACCATCATAGCGGCGATCCCTCGCAGATATTGGATTGCGATGACCTCTTTTTTCATCGAGGAATCTCTTCCGGTTGCCTGATCGCTATCGACTTGGTCTCGTCCGGCCGGGAAAGATCACCGCTGTCAGAGCAGTACCGGAGGCGGTAAGTCAAACCGAGCCTACTTCATCGCGAATATTCTATCATACAAGAAAGACGTTTGGTGTGCCCCAACCAACGACATGTGATTGTCGTCAAAGAATATTGGCTTTCCGTCGGAGGACACCGGGCATTTTGTGTCGTCGCAAAGAGCGAGGTGCGGCCAGATCACGTGCACCGGAAACCGCTGCTTCGCTTCCGCAAGTACTGAAAATATGAACTTGTTCCTGTTTTCGAAGTCGAGCAGTCGAACATCAAGTTCGGTCCGATCGAACCCGACATGCTCAATGAAGAGCGCTTTCGGAATGCGAAACGGTGGTTCTGGTATAGGACCAACGATCCAGACCGTCTTCTGAGCAGCGGTTAGTGCCTTGAGAAGTGTCTCGAACCCTCGGACGAAGATTCGCTTGTTAGCCTCGGGCGTTTCCGCGGTTCCGTTCGCGTCCCTTAGCCGGATGTCGACCGGCTTCTCCGACGCCGAGCCTAGCTCGCCAACCTTCCAGTTCGTCCATCGGGACGATAATACAACGGTGCTGATGTCGCTGCTTGCCTCGACGAAGCGAAGCATCTCCTCATTATAGGCTTGGCAGTGTTGATATCCGGGATTTGCTGCCAGGTCGCTGCCGAGGCGGGGATCGATGCCGAAGCCAATTCCAATCGGGCAATCCACCGAGGCGACAAGAAGCACGCTGGCGTTGTTTCGCTGGGCCGCTTCCGCAATTGCGCTGCCTGTCACAATGGCATGGGAGTCGCCCCACACGAGCACATGCGCGGGCTCTCGCGTCGCTCCCAACTTGCAGGCTTGCGACGGACTCACGATCCGGTTCTCCAAGCTCATGCATTCCATATGGTGCCGATTTTTGTCGGTTTCCGTGTCGAGGTACGCTGCCGATGTCGCATCGAGGCGTGATGGGAAGCCGCTGCCCACTGCAATCAGCAATCCTGCAACGCACGCCATAACCATGCCGGCAAGCGCGACGGGCGCCGGACGGCGAAGACCGGCGACCTTGGACGGCAGTCTGAAGGGGCGTTCGACATATCTGAGCGACAGAAAAGAAATGACGAGCGAGCCTAGACAGAGGCCCACCTTGGTCGTCCACGACAGACCAAACAGGTCGACATAGCTGGTGAATGCAATTAGCGGAAAGTGCCATAGGTACAGCGAGTAAGACGCTTTGCCGATCGCTGTGAACGCTGCGCGGCTCAGCAAGTTGTGAACGATGCCCTGCTTGGAATGACCGCTCCAAATGATGAGAGCCGCGCCCAAGGCCGGTGGAAGAGCCGCTATTCCTGGAAATCTCGTGGAAGCGGAGTAAGCGATCATCGGGACCGCAATTAAGGCTACTCCGAGCCACGCGGCGTAGTCATTGAGCTTGGTAAGGCGGTAGCCGGAGTTGCAAGCGAGCGCGATCATGCCTCCAAGCGCTAATTCCCAGGCTCTAGTCGGCCCCAAATAGAAAGTGGCGCTAGGCTTGTAGTACACGAGGACGGCGCCGACGCCGAACGAGACAAGGCAAATGATTGACAAGGCTAGAATGCGGGCTCGCGGTCGCCGCGAGACCAGGATCAAGAGCCAGGGATAGAAGACGTAGAATTGCTCCTCGATCGAGAGCGACCAGGTATGCAGCAGCGGGCTCTCGCTGGCGGGAGCAGCAAAGTAATCGGTCTGTCGCCAGAAAAAAATGTTGGAAACGAACAGCGTGGTCGCAAGGATGCTTTCGCCGAGCGCCTTGTAGTCTGACGGGGTCAGGAGAACGAAGCCGGCCACCGCGCAGAAAAAAAGGACCACGGCCAGAGCCGGGAAAATGCGTCGAACCCTGCGCTCGTAAAATGCGGTGATTGAAAAGCGTTTGGCGTCGATATCGGGAAGAATAATAGACGTAATTAAATAACCTGAGATAACGAAGAAAATATCGACGCCGACGAAGCCGCCGGTCAGGATGGGCATTCCTGCGTGAAAAAGCACAACGGGAACAACGGCAATCGCCCGCAATCCATCGATATCTGCCCGATAATTCGTAGCCACAAGGATATGCCTTAGCGCCAAATGAGAGAAAATAGCGTTGCCATATTGATAATGCAGAATCAACCAAAGGACGAATGGTTTGGTAAAGGCGGGACCATCATTTGATTACCTTCCGTATGGTACCTCGCGGGGTGGCCGGGTGGCTCGCCGCATTGGTCGGCGTTGCCGTTTTTCTGCCCCTAAATCACCGGCAGGCTTGGCGGCGATCGCGCATCCGGTCGATGGGGGGTGGTCCGCGGCGGGTCGCGTCCCGCGTTGGCCTGCTTGTGTGCGTCGTTAACGACGTCGATTCGGTTGGGGCCTGGAGTGAAGGAAGTCCCGCAAGGGGCAGCTGACCGCGGGCGAAAGGGGGGGCAGGACGCTTTCGGCTATGCTGCTTGGACGCTCGCCAGGCGGAAGTCGCGGCCTCCAAGCCTGCTCTGGCCTGATCGGTATGGTTGCGGTGTCGGCTGAGACCGGCGCGGGCGGCATCCGGGCTCGCGTCGAAGCAAAGTCGAGACCGGTCCAGGGCCGCCGTGGCCAAAGATCACTCAAAAGGGGGCACTTTGGGCTCCCACGCATCCCAATTTTGAAAAATTTCGGGCAGCCGGGCCAATTCCGTCGGTATTCCTGTCGACATCGAGCCCGGTGTCACACGGGCGCTTTGGGCAAAGAAATGCCAAAAACGTCGCGGGACTGAGGCGTCGCAATCTTGGGTGGTCAGAAATAGTATTTATTAAACAGGCGGTTGTCGCGATTCGTCCACGGGGTGTCCGGCTGTCAAGAAAAAGCCTCACCCCGAAATTAACTATGCTCGCGCTTGGGGACGCGAGACGTTATAACGCTCTCGTGAGTTAAATTTAGGTCCGACTCTGGTCGGGATTTTGGGGAAAAGGCGAAAAATCCGCGTTTTGAAGCGCGCTTCGCGGCTTGCCGAAGCGAGAGTCGCTTATCTTGCTGCGGTTCCGTGCAATGTTCGTTTGGAAAACCCGTCGACGGGGATCTGATGGCTGTATGCGCTATTCAAATTGCTGGGGGTGTAACGGCTGACGACTGTCGGCCATCAACTATTAATCCTGGGGCAACTAAGGATCAATTTTTCCGAGCATTTGGAACCTCTTTTTTAGGTCGTGTCCCTACCCTCCGCTGCCGTCTGCGAGGATTTGAACTGACAGCCGGTAAACAGCGATCGGTGAGGTCATTGTGCTGAAAAATAATGATCGTGGGTTTTCCCAGCGTAAGGCTGGTCGAGACACCTCCAATATTGATCCAGGCGGTACCGATTCTCTGACATTCGACGTAGATCAATTCGTTGACGGTGTGCTCACGGGTACCGTTTTGCACAACGCTGTCCACCACAACGACGGTGTCGGTGCGCAGGCTGGCGGGCCCATAATTCGCGACACGGTCCAGGTCTCTTCCGCTTCGAAGTCGGACCCCGGCCTGCCTCAATCCGAGATGTTTGTCGCGACATCGGGTACGGCCATAACCGAGCCTGCGGTTGTTGTCGCCGAGGGGGCGACAGTTGAAATTCCGGGCGGCGATTCGCAAGCCGTAACGTTCAGCGGAACGACCGGAACGCTGAAGATCGATCACTCGATCACCTACACAGGTGAAATCACCGGTTTATCTGGCCTCGATGCGCTGGATCTGGTCGACATTAATTTCGGAACCAATACGCAGGCAACCTTCCTCGGCGACCACTCTGGCGGCACGCTGACCGTTACCGACGGAACGAATACCGCTAAGATCACGCTGGAAGGCGACTATCTGTCCTCAACGTGGACGCTCTCGAGCGACGGCTCGGGCGGCACCGTGGTCGTTGACCCGGTCGCCTCTGGGACTTGGCAAACGCTCAAAGTCGGCGCGGGCGGATTCATTCGGAATTTCGATATCGCGTCAGACGGGACCATGGTGGGGCGTACCGACTCTTACGGTGCCTATCTGTGGAACGGCTCGCAATGGGTACAGCTGGTCACCGCAAGCAGCATGCCTGCTGCATTCGTCGCTTCAACCCAAAATACGCAGGCGACAGGCCAAGGCGTCTACGAAATTCAGATCGCCGATAGCAATACTCAAATTCTTTACATGCTGTACGACGGTTACGTGTTTAAGAGCACGAACCGGGGCACAACCTGGACGCAGACATCGTTCGCTCAGGTCAACGCATATCCCAACGCCAATTCTGCGCAGTACGGGCAGAAGATGGCGATCGATCCAAACAATCCCAACATTGTTTACGTCGGTACACCATCGAACGGTCTCTGGGTTACAAAGGATGGAGGTAGCACCTGGCAACAACTGAGCCAGCTGCCGGCCACGACAGAGGCGGATAGCAGCGGTGTTCCAACTGGGTTTTCGGGAATTTTGTTCGATCCTGCCCTTGGCGGCGTCGTTAACGGCGTAACTCAGACGATCTTTGCCGAGAGTAATGGCAACGGCGTTTATATGAGCAGCAATGGCGGTGTGTCGTGGACGCTCCTGACTGGCGGTCCGACCACCGTTACGAACGCCGCCGTTTCTTCAACGGGCGTCTACTACGCGGTGGACGGTACCAATCTTTGGGTCTACGCCAATGGCCATTGGTCAGAGCCTGATGTCGGGATGGCGGGCCAGCCAATCCAAGCTGTTGCCGTCAACCCAGCCAACCCTAATCAAATCGTCGTTCAGGGGCCGGGTGGACCGATCAGCGTAAGCTACGATGGGGGTGCAACCTGGAGCGGCCTTGATTGGGCAAGTAACCAAGTCAGCTCGAGCGATATTCCCTGGCTTGCGGCCGCTAACTCGGCTGCCTGGGGATCTTTTCTTGATATTGGAGGCTTGGCATTCAATCCGCTGGTACCTGGCCAACTGATCGCATCGGCCGGTACGGGTTTCTGGACCGCGACTCTCCCGTCGAGCCTGGGAGCTTATACTCCTGTCGTTTGGAACGACCAGAGTGCCGGTATTGAGCAGCTAGTTGCCAACGAGATCATTGTTCCTCCTGGCGGTAAGCCAATCCTTGCGTCTTGGGACCGTCCATTCTTCTATATCAGCGACCTCAACGCCTACCCATCGACATATGGCCCGGTCAACAGCGTCAATATCGACGCGGGTTGGTCGGTAGATTATGCGTCGTCTGCTCCAAACTTCGTGGTCGGCCTCATCTCAAATGGGGTGGGAGTCTACTCCACTGACGGAGGTCAGACCTGGAGTAACTTCGCGAGCGAGCCCTCGTTTCCCGGGCAGGCGAACGGCGGCACGATTGCTGCGAGTTCGCCGCAGAACGTCATCATCGCACCCGGAAATGGCGTTCAGCCCTATTATACGCTGGACGGTGGGGCAACTTGGCACCCTGTGAATTTGCCGGGCGTGACAGATTGGAGCGGTTTCGAAGGTCCATCTTACCTCGATGAACGCTCGATCGTCGCAGATCGGGTGCTGTCGAACACGTTTTATCTCTACTATCCCGGCAATGGTGTCTACAAATCCACGAATGGTGGTGCCACGTGGACGCTTGTTTACAATGGCAATGATGGATTTGGCAGCCAGTTCAATGGCTACATCACGCCGTTCAGCTGGTACAACAACGAGCTGATGTCCGTGCCGGGAGAGGCAGGCAACCTCTTCTTTACGGGAGGCTGGCAAGGCAATTCGGGTGGCGCCGCCGGCCCCGACACAAATGAACCCTTCATGCGCTCGACAGACGGCGGGGCTACGTGGACCGCCGTTCCGAATGTGCTTGAAGTCAACTGCTTTGGGTTTGGTGCTGCCGCAACGGCCGGCGGGTATCCCGCGATTTACATCGTAGGGTACGTCAATAATGTTTATGGCATCTGGCAGTCTATCGACAACGCGCAGTCGTGGACCCAGATCGGAACCTATCCGAATTCCAGCCTGGACACGATCAAGACAATTGCCGGCGACCCCAATGTTTTCGGGGAGGTCTACATAGGTTTCGCAGGCTCCGGTTACGCTGTATTGACAGCGAACTCCGCGAGCAACGGGCCGACGGTGTCGTCGGTTGCGGCCTCCGGGACCGGGATCACGTCCGGCAGCGGCGACCTCGGTGCCGGCAACGCGGTGACGCTGACGGTGAACCTGAGCGGCGCAGTGACGGTAGCCGGCGGCACGCCGACCTTGACGCTCAATGACGGTGGCACGGCGACCTACACCGGCGGCTCCGGTACCGGTGCGCTGACCTTCAGCTACACGGTTGCCGCGGGTCAGAACACCTCAGACCTGACGGTGACGGCGTTCAATCTCAATGGCTCTACCGTCAAGGACAGCTCGGGCAACTCGGCTAATGTTGCTGGCGCGGTCACCAACCCGTCGGGGACGCTCAGATCGATACGACGGCCCGACAGNATCGTCGGTGGCGGCGTCCGGCACAGGAATCACTGCAGGCAGTGGCGACCTTGGCGCCGGCAGCGTGGTGACGCTGACGGTGAATCTGAGCGAGGCGGTGACGGTAGCCGGCGGCACGCTGACGCTGACGCTCAATGACGGCGGCACGGCGACGTACACCGGCGGCTCCGGTACCAATGCCCTGACGTTCAGTTATACAGTGGGTGCTGGCCAGAACACCTCCGACCTGACGGTGACGGCGCTCAACCTCAATGGTGCGACGGTCACGGACGGCGCCGGCAACAGCGCCGCTCTGTCCGGGGCGGTCACCAATCCGTCCGGGACGCTGCAGATCGACACGACGGCGCCGACGGTGTCGTCGGTGGCAGCCTCCGGGACCGGGATCACGTCGGGCAGTGGCGACCTTGGCGTCGGCAAGGTGGTGACGCTGACGGTGAATCTGAGCGAGGCGGTGACGGTGGCCGGCGGCACGCCGACCTTGACGCTCAATGACGGCGGCACGGCGACCTATACCGGCGGCTCCGGCACCGGCGCGCTGACCTTCAGCTACACGGTTGCCGCGGGCCAGAACACCTCCGACCTGACGGTGACGGCCGTCAACCTCAATGGGGCGACGGTCAAGGATGGCGCGGGCAACAGCGCCGTCCTGACCGGGGCGGTCACCAATCCGTCGGGGACGCTGCAGATTGACGGCACTGCGCCAACGGTGTCGTCGGTTGCAGCCTCCGGGACCGGGATCACCTCGGGCAGCGGCGACCTCGGCGTCGGCAGCGTGGTGACGCTGACGGTGAACCTGAGCGAGGTCGTGACGGTGGCCGGCGGCACGCCGACCCTGACGCTCAATGACGGTGGCACGGCGACCTATACCGGCGGCTCCGGTACCAATGCGCTGACCTTCAGCTACACGGTTGCCGCGGGCCAGAACACCTCCGACCTGACGGTGACGGCGGTCAACCTCAATGGCGCAACGGTCAAGGATGGTGCGGGCAACAGCGCCGTGCTGACGGGGGCGGTCACCAACCCATCAGGGACGCTGCAGATCGATGGCACTGCGCCGACGGTGTCGTCGGTTGCGACCTCCGGGACCGGGATCACGTCGGGCAGTGGCGACCTTGGCGCCGGCAACGTGGTGACGCTGACGGTGAACCTGA